>JAUNQD010000009.1 GCA_030536355.1 Bacillota bacterium
GGCAACGGATTCTGATTCCGTCATGCGCAGGTTCGAATCCTGCTACCCTAGCCAAGAAAAAGGCTGTCTTATTAAGACAGCCTTTTGATTTTTATATAAGGGAAGGGAATCGTTATGCTTAAGAAGACAAAAATCGTATGTACATTGGGACCTGCAAGTAGAGATGAGAACATAATCGAGGGGATGCTTAGAGGCGGAATGAATGTTGCCAGACTCAACTTCTCTCATGGGACTCATGAAGATCATAAGAAAACCATAGAAAAATTCAGAAAGATAAGGGATAGACTTGATATTCCTGCTGCAATCCTGCTTGATACTAAAGGCCCTGAAATAAGACTCAAGGACTTTGAAAACGGAAGCGAGACAATAGAAGAAGGAAACATATTTACATTGACATCTGAAGATGTTATGGGAACTGCAAAAATGGTTTCCACTACTTATGAGGCTCTTCCTACACAAGTTGAAAAGGGAACTAAGATCCTGATAGATGACGGAAGGATCAGACTGGAAGTCGAAGAAACAACAGATACAGATGTTATTTGCCGAGTTGTTTCGGGAGGAAAGGTGAGCAACAGAAAAGGTGTGAACATACCTAACAAATCGCTTGACCTCGAATATATAAGTGAGGCAGACAGAAAAGATATCTTATTCGGTATCAAGATGGATGTGGATTATGTGGCGGCATCATTCGTAAGAACAGCTGATGATGTAAAACAGTTGAGGACATTACTGAATGAAAACGGCGGAGAAAAAATCAAGATCATTTCCAAGATAGAAAATATGGAAGGGATAGATAATTTCGATGAGATCCTCAAGCTGTCAGACGGAATAATGGTAGCAAGAGGCGATATGGGAGTTGAAGTTGACTTCGAAAAATTGCCCGGCATCCAAAAGAAATTCATAAAAGAGTGCTGCAGGGCAGGAAAGCCGGTAATCACGGCCACACAGATGCTGGAATCCATGACAAATAGTCCGGCTCCTACAAGAGCAGAGATCACAGATGTTGCCAATGCAGTATTTGATGGTACATCAGCAGTGATGCTTTCGGGAGAAAGTGCAGCCGGGCAGTATCCTGTGGAAACCGTTGAGACTATGGCTAAGATAGTAAGACAGGCAGAGAAGGATGCTGAAGAAGTCAATCAGTATAAGTTCCTGGAAGTTGAATCGGATGAAAAAGATGTTTCCAATGCTATGGGACATGCTGCATGTACGACAGCAAGAGATATCAAGGCCAGTGCCATAATAGCTGTTACGACATCCGGTTATACTGCCGAAATGATGGCTAAATATAAACCTAATACACCGATAGTAGCTGCTACACCAAGAGAAAAGACATATCATCAGCAGGCACTGACAAGAGGAGTTTATCCGGTGCACACAAGACTAAGTGATAATATAGACAAGCTCATGGTGGAAGCCGAAGAGGGGGCTAAAAGAATGGGCTTCGTCGACGAAGGTGATTTGATAGTTATAAGCGCAGGAATGCCGCTGAATGTTTCAGGAACGACCAACTTGATCAGGGTCAAAACAGTTGAATAAAACAAAACCCGATGCATTTCGCATCGGGTCTTATTTTTTTAGTCGTACTCTGTCTATATTTCAGCAGGTATATCATCTGCGTCAACGGCTTTTTGAGCCAGAACTTTGTCGTACTCCTCAAAGATGGCATCTCTGATCTTGTTTCTTGTTTCTGAAACAAGCGGATGCGCAATGTCTCTAAAATCACCTTCACCCATTTTTCTGCTTGGCATAGCGATGAACAGACCGTTTTGTCCTTCTATGATCTTAATGTCGTGAACAACAAACTCGTCATCAAAGGTGATGGAGACAACTGCCTTCATCTTACCTTCATCGTTTACCTTTCGGATCCTTACGTCAGTAATGTTCATGTGTAGTACCGCCTTTCGTGCCGCGTTTTCCTATATAATTAAATCTATTATATAATAGAATAAGTATATAAACAAGCAAATTTTAAAAAATCTGACTATTCGGTATCACTTCCACAAACTTGTCATTTTCGTCTACTTTTCCCAAATATACAATTGGGAAATAATCGCTGACTTTTTTCTTTTCCGGTTCTATGTTGGCAATGGCTACACCCGTTCCAACTACTTGGATATCGACTTCTGATAAGATTTCGGCTATACCTTTGATGCTGCCGCCGCCACGCATAAAATCGTCTATTATAAGGGCTTTTGAGCCGGGTTCGGCAGCTCTTTTGGAAATTGACATTTTTTGCAATCTTTCGGAAGAACCGGGAAAATAGTTGATACTTACAGTTGCGCCTTCAGATATTTTAGTCTCTCTTCTTACTACTATCACCGGAAGGTTCAAAAGGTGAGCTGTCATGAAAGCGACAGGTATTCCTTTTGTCTCTATAGTGGCGATGTAGTTGGCCCCTGCATTACGAAAACGCTTGGCAAAGATCTGAGCCATACCCTTGACGATAGAAGGATCATACATTATGTCTGAAGTGTAGAGGAAACCTCCGCCAAGTATCCTGCTTTCTTCTTTTAGCATATTGCAGAAATTGTTTTGTACTTCTGCAGCTTTTTCATCCGAAATGTCCGAGACATAACGGACACCGCCGGAGGCTCCGGCAATAGTTTCGATATAGCCATATCCCGAAGCTTTGACAGCCTCTTTAGCTGCACTGATATCTTCGCTTATACTGGATTTGGCGGCAGAGAATTTCTCGCAGAAATAATTGAGACTAAAAATCTTTTCCGGAGATTCGGCCAGTATTTGGCAGATGGCTCCGACTCTGTGACTTCTTTTCATTGTTTGGACCTGCTTTGATATTCGAAATAATGAATAGTATTACCGTATATGCCTCATTATAGTCTATTTTTAACAGTAAAACAATTAAAATGAGAGACCTTATAAAATGGTTGATTGCCATTGACGTAGAACAGTAGAAACAGTAAAATATAATAGTGTTACAATAAATAATTATCAGAAAGAATCGAAACAGGTGGTTATGAATAAGTTACGTTTTATATTCGCATTATACAGCGCAAAAGCAATTTTAGTTATTATGAGACTGCTGGGAAGAAATGCATCTCATTTTCCCGGCGAGATCGCTATCAAAATATGTCCTGATTTCTTGAAACAGCTGAAGAAACCTGAAACACTTATAGCTGTGACCGGAACAAATGGGAAGACTACTGTCAGCAATTTACTGACATCTATACTCAAGATCAATGGTTATAAGGTTACAAACAATGGATTTGGATCAAATATCAGAGAAGGTGTTGCTACCACATTGCTTGAGTACACAAATCTTGCGTGCAGACCGAAAAACAAGTTGGCGGTATTGGAAGTCGATGAAAGAAGTTCCGTGCATATTTTCCCTTACATGAAACCTGATTATCTAGTTTGTAATAACATAATGAGGGACTCTCTTAAGCGTAATGCTCATACTGAATTTATAACTTTCATTATCAACAAGGCTCTGCCTGCGGAAACCAAGGTCATCCTCAATGCAGATGATATCATCTGCTCATCACTCGGACCGGATAATCATGACAGGATCTACTTCGGACTTGATATAGATAAGCCTGAAGGCAACGTGAAACAGCATGTTAAGGACATGGTTTATTGTCCTAAGTGCGGAGGTAAGCTGGAGGCGGATTACATAAGATACAATCATATAGGACGTATGCATTGCTGCTCATGTGACTTCGCATCACCTCAGCCTGATTATCTTGTTACAGGTCTTGACAGAGATAATGAAACATTCACAGTTTCTCATGGAGGCAAAGAAGAAACTTATCATCTGATCAATGATAACATTGTAAACGTATATAACTTCTGTGGTGTGGTTGCTGTTCTTACAGAACTGGGATTGAGCAGTGAAGAGATAAGCAAGGGTCTTGCTCAGGCGAAGATAGTTAAAACAAGATATGATCGTCTGAAGTCAGGCAACATGAATATAACAATGCAGCTTTCCAAAGGTCAGAACCCTATCGCTTGTACAAGATGCTTCAGCTATGCTGCAGGATGCCCGGGAGATGAGAAGCAAGTCATCATCATAATCGATGATAAAGAAGATAATTCCGGAAACTCTGAAAGTGTATGCTGGTTATATGAATGTGACTATTCTTATTTGAATGATCCTAGTATCAAGCGTATTATCTTCGCAGGACCAAGATGTAAGGACCATTATTTGAGAGCACAGATGGCAGGAGTAAATAAGGACATCATCAAGATCACAGATTCATTCACAGGCGGCGTGGATCTGCTGGATCCTGATTATCTGGATGATATATATGTTCTGTATGATCCATACATCATAAAAGAAGCAATGGAAGTAAAAGAACAGCTGATTGAATTAGGAAAGAGGTCAATGTAATGATCGTAGAAATACTTTTTAGTGAAGTTTGCGGGCTTTTCGGCGACAGCCAGAACCCTGAATACCTTAAAGCGACGCTTCCTGAAGCGGAGTTTATTTATACAGATTTAGTTGAAGAACCGTATTTTATCGATCACGATGTGGACATGATATATATAGGGGCGATGACCGAATCTACACAGAGAAAGGTTATAGAAAAGCTTGCGCCTCATAAGGCCCGTATCGTAGAGCTGGTAGAAAAGAATGTTCCTATTTTGGCAACAGGAAATGCCGGAGAAATATTCTGCAGAAAAATCGATTATGTAACTGAACAGATCTCTGTGGAAGGCCTGGGAATATTTGAGTTTGATGTGAAAACGGATCATTTCGACAGATATAACGGTAAAGCTATCGCAAAGGTAGAAGATATAACTGTTGTAGGGTTCCGTTCTCAGTTTAGTTTTATTTTCGGAGACAATTCGAAATGTTGTTTTGCTGAGTGTATAAGAGGCGATGGTATAAACAGAGACAGCAAGTTCGAAGGATTGAGAAAAAACAACCTCATGGTGACTCATATAATAGGGCCGATACTGCCGCTGAATCCGTTATTTACTGAGTATTTATGCAGTCTTGCCGGAGTTGATGCGAAAGCTGCATACAGAGAAGCTGCTATGGATGCATATGAACAGCGTGTTGCTGAATTCAGCGATCCCGGAGTAGTGTTCGGAAATAATATGTAATAACAGTCATGGTGTTTTAGATACAGGTGTGATATAATTTAATGACTATAATTAGGAGGCATATTACATGGTAAATTTACCTGACTATAAGAATATTCATTGTATCGGGATCGGAGGCATTGGCTTGTCCGCAATTGCGGAGATCCTCCTGTCAAGGGGATACCAGGTATCCGGTTCTGATATGAGAGAAAGTGAAATAACAGAAAGGCTCATTGATGATGGAGCCAAAATATTTTTAGGCCATAGAGCAAAGAATGTGGAAGACGCGGAACTTGTTATCTATTCCGCAGCAGTAGGCAGTGACAATCCAGAACTGGCTCGTGCTGAAGAACTTGGTATACCTGCCATCACAAGAGCGCAGGCATTGGGTGCTTTGATGGATGAGTATGACAACAGTATTGCCATATCAGGGACCCACGGCAAAACCACAACTACCTCTATGGTTTCTTTGATTCTCAAGAATGCAGAAAAATCACCTACCATACTTGTCGGAGGAAATCTTTCTGAAATCAATGGCAATGTATATGTTGGCGACAATAAATACTTCGTTACAGAGGCGTGTGAGTATATGGACAGCTTCCTCAGCCTCAAGCCAAAAATTGAGATCATCCTTAATATAGATTCTGACCACCTTGATTACTTCAAGGATGTTGAACATATCGCAAGCTCATTCGATAAATTTGCCAAGCTGGTTCCTGAGAACGGAGCTGTTATAGCGTACGATGCCAACCCGTTCGTTAAGAGGGTCATCGAGAATATCCCTAATGCTATCACATTTGGTCTCAATGAAAGTTGCGACTATTATGCTTCCGATATCGATTTTGATAATGAAGGTATGCCTAGCTTTGACGTGAATCACGGAGGAAAGAAACTGTGCAGGATAGATTTGTCAGTTCCCGGTGAGCACAATATCCTCAATGCTCTTTCGGCATTCGCATGTTGCCATATCCTGAATGTTGAAGTTGAAGATATCGTCAAGACATTAAGAACATTTAAGGGTACTCAGAGAAGATTCGATGTGCTCGGCAAGACTTCAAGCGGCATCAAGATCATAGACGATTATGCCCATCATCCAACGGAAATCAAGGCCACACTTTCGGCAGTGAAGAATATGAAGCATAATGAACTTTGGTGCCTTTTCCAGCCGCATACTTATACGAGAACTTTAGCGCTGATGGACGATTTCGCTACAGCGTTCGAGGATGCAGACAAGATCGTTCTGGCAGAAATATATGCAGCAAGAGAGAAAAATATACACAAGGTTAGTTCCAAGGCTTTGATGAACAAGATCAAAGAAGTAGCGCCTAATAAGGAAGTGTACTTCTTTAAAGATTTCGATGAGATAGCAAATTTTGTATATAACAATGCTGAGGAAGGTGACCTGGCCATAACCATGGGTGCAGGAGATATCTACAAAGTAGGAGAAATGATTTTAGAAAGAGATAAGAAATTCTAGGAGGGTTCTATGGATATCCGTGAGTACGAAGCTTATGAGAAAGCCAGAATAGAGAGAAACTTGGCATATATGGAAGCAGGAGTCAATTTCATAGATCTTAAGATGGCATATATCGATGAAGGCGTTAAGATCGGCAAGGGAACGACCATATATCCATGTGTGGTCCTTGAAGGTGATGTTATTATCGGCGAAGATTGCGTGATAGGTCAGAACACAAGGATCAAGGATTCTGTGATAGGAGATGGAACGACCATACAGAGTTCAGTGATCCTTGAAAGCAAGGTGGGTAATGAAACTACTGTTGGACCGTTCGCATACTTAAGACCGGGCAGCGATATAGGCAACAAGTGTAGAGTAGGAGATTTCGTAGAAATCAAAAACTCCAAGCTGGGTGATGGAGCTAAGGCTTCCCACCTTACATATGTGGGCGACTCCGATGTCGGCGAAAAAGTCAACTTAGGATGCGGAGTAGTATTCGTAAATTACGACGGCAGTAAGAAAGCCCGCTCAGTAGTAGAAGATGGCGCATTCATCGGATGCAATGTCAACTTGATCTCACCTGTGAATGTAGGCAAGGGAGCATATGTTGCAGCCGGAAGCACCATAACTGAAGACGTACCTGATGGTGCCCTTTATGTAGCCAGAGCCAGAAGCAAAACGCTGGAGGGCTGGGTAGAAAAAAGAGGCATCTTAAAGAAAAATAAATAACACTCAATAAATAAGCGAATAGTAAAAAGAAAAGGTAGGAGAAACAAATGAAACACAGTGCATTCAAAGTATTTGCAGGCAACTCACATCCTGAACTGGCAGAAGAAATCGCATCCCTCATGGGTAAACCACTCGGAGAAGCTAAAGTAGCTAAGTTCAGCGACGGTGAAATCTCAGTAAATTTAGGAGAAACAGTAAGAGGCGTTGACTGCTATATCGTACAGTCCACATGCGACCCTGTAAACGACAACCTTATGGAACTGCTGATCATGATCGATGCTATGAAAAGAGCGTCAGCAGGCAGGATCAATGCAGTTATCCCTTACTATGGATATGCCAGACAGGACAGAAAAGCTAAGGCTAGAGATCCGATCACAGCTAAGCTGGTTGCTGACATGCTGGTGGCAGCAGGGGCTGACAGAGTAGTTACTATGGACCTCCATGCAGCACAGATCCAGGGATATTTCAACATTCCTGTTGACCATATGCTGGGAATGCCTATCATTACTAAGTACTTCAAAGATCAGCAGCAGGATAACCTGGTAATCGTATCTCCTGACCACGGTTCAGTGCCTAGAGCAAGAAAGATGGCAGAACCTCTCAACTGCCCTATCGCTATCGTAGACAAGAGAAGACCTGAACCTAACAAGAGTGAAATCATGAATATCATCGGCGATATCAAAGGAAAGCACTGTATCCTCATCGATGATATGATCGACACTGCAGGCACTATCACTAATGCTGCCAACGCACTGAAAGATCTGGGTGCACTGAGTGTAAGAGCTGCAGCAACTCATGCAGTACTTTCAGGCCCTGCTATCGAAAGAATAGAAAATTCAGCGATCGAAGAGCTGGTTCTTCTGAACACTCTCCCTATTCCTGAAGAAAAGAGGATCCCTAAGATGAAGATCTTGTCAGTTGCTCCACTGTTCGCAGAAGCTATGTCAAGGATCCACAACAACGAAACAGTAAGCAAGCTGTTTGACTAATCACAACTCATCCGCCGTAAGGCAGGAAGGAAGCAAAGACTATGTTTGTTATCGCAGGTCTCGGCAATCCCGGTAAAAAATACGAGAATACCCGCCACAATATGGGCTTTCTCGTTATCGATAAACTGGCCGAGAAAAACGATATAAAAGTAAATAAGATCAAACATAAATCACTGGTCGGAGATGGATTTATCTCCGGCCAGAAAACTCTTTTGGTGAAACCGCAGACATATATGAACCTCAGCGGTGAAGCCATAAGAGAAATCGTTGATTACTATGATATCGCAATGGAAGATCTCATCGTGATCTACGATGACTTTGATGTGGAACTGGGATATATCAGGATAAGAAAAAAGGGCAGCTCCGGCAGCCACAACGGAATGAAGAATATCATACAGCATATCCATTCTCAGGATTTCCCAAGAGTTCGCATCGGCATAGGAAACAGAGGCAAGTCTGACTGGAAGGATTTCGTTCTCGGCAGGATGGGAAGTGATGAGAAGAAAGCCATAGAAGATGCTGTAGAAAAAGCCGCTGATGCCATCATGTGCATCCTTGAAAAGGGCATAGATAAGGCCATGAATGAGTATAATATAAAGGCAAAACCTGCCGGAAAGGAAGAAAGTGACCAGCAGGGGAATGATTAATATAACAGGTGCTTCAGAAGGAAGAATAGCACCGATAATAGCTGAGATCATTAAGGAAAAAAAGGGTCAGAGCCTCATTGTAGTTTCAACTTTTAACAGGGCGAAGCGATTGGCTTGTGACCTTTCTTTTTTTGATGCCCGAAACATATATATTTTGCCGGCGGACGAAGAGTCCATGATCCAGTACGATGCAAAGAGCAATGAAGAGCTTCTCCAGAGGATGAAGGTGCTCAAAGCCGTTACGCGGGGAGAAGAGTGTATAGTGATAGCTCCTGTAACAGGAGCTATCAAAAAGCTTCCGCCAAAAGAAATATTCGAAGAGAACGTACTGGAACTGCAGCGCGGCAGCGACATAGACATTGAAGATGTCAAAGTGCGACTTTCCTTCATGGGATATGAAAGAGTTGCCATGATAGAAAGCCGCGGAGAGTACAGCCTCAGGGGCGGCATTTTGGACATCTTCACACCCGATTCAGATATGCCTTACAGAGTGGAACTGTTCGATACTGAGATAGATTCCATAAGGACATTCGATACAGATACCCAGAGATCTGCGGAAGAATTGAAGAGTATAACTGTGTGTCAGTGCAGTCAGCTGATCAAGGACTCCGAAATTTTCGAAAAGGCAAAGAACAACATAAATGATGCCTACATCAAAGCCATCAAAAAGATGGAAAAGAAAGAAGGCAGCAGTGAAACAGTACACAACTTGAAGCAGCGAAGAGAGCAGCTTACAGATTATATAGATAATATGATGAACCTTCAGTATATGGAGAAGTTCATCAACTACTTTTATGATGAGACTATGTATATCTGGGACTACATGCAGGAGCCTAGTATATTCATAGACGATCCTGCCAGGATCCTGGAGACACTTGAAGCTTTTGAGAAGGAAAGGGCAGACGACATTGCCGCTATACTTGAAGCGGGAAGAGGGATAGGCGAAGATTTCAAAGCCATGTCCGGTCAGAAAGATTATTTTCTTCTTTATGAAAAGAAAGGATATATCTTCACACCATTCGCTTCAACCATCAAAAATGCTCCGTTCCTTACCCAGCTAATAACCGTAAACTGCAGGCAGACTCCTGTATATAACGGCAGGATGGATCTGCTCAAAGGGGATCTGCATAGTTATATCAGACGAGCGTTCGATGTGACTATCGTATGCAGTGGAAGTGAGCGCATGAAGAACATGGAAGAATTTCTCATGCGTGAGGGCTTCATAGGGAAGGTGAAGCTGAAGGAAGGGACTCTCACCGCCGGCATGGAATTCACAGATAAGAAAGTATGCTATATCTGGGAAGGAGATGTATTCGGAGGAAGCAGGAAATCCAGAAGGAAGAGAAAGAAGACACGAGGCGAGCAGATAAAAAGCTTCGCAGATGTGCAGACCGGTGATTATGTAGTTCATGAAAGTCACGGTATCGGTAAATTCACCGGCATAGAACAGCTTGTCGTACAGGGTGTGAAGAAAGATTACCTGAAGGTAAAATATGCGGGAGAAGATTCTCTGTATATACCTGTTGATCAGCTGGGCATGCTGCAGAAATACGTTGGCGGTGACGGTATCGCACCTCGTCTCAACAAGCTTTCAGGCAGTGAGTGGAAGCAGACGAAGGCCAAGGCCAAAGCAGCCATAACAGATATGGCGGATGAACTGATCAGGATGTCAGCCATCAGAATGAGAGAAAAAGGTTATGCCTTCTCTGAAGATACAGTATGGCAGAAAGAATTCGAAGAAACATTCCCGTATACAGAAACAGACGATCAGCTCCGCTGTGTTGAAGAAATAAAGAAGGACATGGAACGCGATGTTCCGATGGACAGACTCCTGTGCGGAGATGTAGGCTTCGGCAAGACGGAAGTCGCGGCAAGGGCATTGTTCAAATGTGTATCTGACGGTAAACAGGCAGCAGTGCTGGTGCCTACCACACTACTTGCAAATCAGCATTATTACACACTTAAGGACCGTTTCGAGAAATTCCCGTTCAAGGTGGAGATGCTCTCCAGATTCAGAAGTGCCAAACAGCAGAAACAGATACTGGAAGGGCTGGAAAAGGGCAGTGTGGACCTTATCATAGCGACTCACAGACTCCTAAGTAAGGATATAGAATTCAAGGACCTGGGGCTCCTTGTCATAGACGAAGAACAGCGCTTTGGAGTAAAACATAAAGAAAAACTGAAGCAATTAAAAGAAAATGTAGACGTTCTTACACTCTCGGCAACGCCGATACCCCGAACTTTGCATATGTCTCTATCCGGGATAAAGGATATGAGTACCCTTGAAGAGCCGCCTGAAGACAGATATCCTGTTCAGACTTATGTTATGGAGCAGGACGATTTCGTGATACGAGATGCCATCGAGAAAGAGCTGGCTCGCGGCGGACAGGTGTATGTGCTTTATAACAGGGTAGAATCCATCGAACGCGTGGCATCGGATATAGAGAGACTGGTGCCGGAGGCGAATGTAGTTGTCGGACATGGGAAGATGGCTTCAAACAAGCTGGAAGAGATCATCGTAGATTTCTCAGAAGGTGAATACAACGTGTTCGTGTCCACTACCATCATAGAGTCGGGAATGGATATACCTAATGTCAACACCATGATAGTTCTGGACGCCGATAAATTCGGATTAGCACAGCTTTATCAGCTTCGTGGACGTGTGGGTCGTTCGGATCGAATGGCCTACGCATATCTGATGTATAAGAGGGATAAGGTGCTTTCTGAAATAGCTGAGAAGAGGCTCAAGGCCATCCGAGAATTCACGGAATTCGGCTCCGGATTCAAGATAGCTATGAAAGATCTGGAACTTCGAGGAGCCGGGAACCTGCTCGGAACGGAGCAGTCAGGCCATATGCTCAGCATAGGCTATGAGCTTTACTGTAAAATGCTCGAAGAAGCTGTCGGAGAACTGAACGGCATAGAGAAGCTGCCCGAACCTGATGAGACAGCATTCAGTCTGCCGATACCGGCCATAATCCCGGTCAGATATATAGAGAATGAAGTGCTGCGTCTGCAGATGTATAAGAAGATCGCCATGATCGAAAACGATGAAGACGAAGCTGAAATCGTAGACGAACTTATCGACAGGTTCGGTGATATCCCGCGCGATACCATGAACCTTATCAAGATATCAAAAATCAGGGCAATGGCAGGCAAGCTGGGAGTGACAGAGATACTCCAGCAGGGATATAAGGTGATATTCAATCTGTGGGAAAATGTCAAGCTTTCGCAGGAAACTATGGCTGGACTTATAGGCGAATACGGTGAAAGGATGATGATAAACGGAGGTAAGGAGCCGTACATCAGACTTACTGTAGGTAAGGAAGATCCGCTTACGGCTATAGAGAGATTCCTGCAGATAGCTGTAGCAGGTCGTAAGCTGAATTAAGTAGCATCGACTCAATTGAGAGAAAGGAATGCGAGATGATAAATATAGTAATAACTGCCCCTAGAGGCAATATGGATAAGCTTATAGTAGAAGCTGCCGCAAAGCGCACGGATATCAAGATCGTAGGCGGTGTAGGTGCGCCCGGAAGAGATTATATCGGTAAAGATATCGGAATAGTTGCAGGTCTCGGATATGAGGTGGGCGCGCTCGTATATGATGATATCGATGACATCATAGATCAGTGTGATCTGGTAGTTGACTTCTCAAGAGTCGAGCTTTCAATGGAAGTACTGGACGCATGCATCGCACATAATAAGGCGCTCATCTGCGGAACTACAGGATTCAGTGAAGAACAGACAGCAGCATTGCTTGCAGCGAGAGATAAGATCCCTATGATGAAGGCTGCCAACACATCTTATGTAGTGAATGTGATGAGAAAACTTCTCGGTGAAGCTGCTGCCATGCTGGGGGATAAATGCAAGATCGAGATCATCGAGATGCACAGCGAAACTAAGATTGATGCGCCTAGCGGAACAGCTAAGGAATTTGCCGAAGAAATGGCAGAAGCTGCGCCTGACAAGGAATATGACGATATAGCATTCCATTCGATCCGTGCCGGCAACACACCTAGTACTCATCGAATCATTTTCGGATGCATGGGCGAAAAGATGGAGATCTCCCATGATGCATACGACTGGAGATGCTACGCTGAAGGCGCCTGCGATGCTGTTGAGTTCATGGCAGGAAAAGGAGCGGGACTGTATAGTATGGAAGACGTGATACTGTAGCATACAATAATACATTGCCAAGGAGTATTAGCATCATCACTACTAGGTCCTCCTCGCAGGCAATCATATAAACTTACTCAAGAAGAATAGAACCTCAGGAAAACTCGCCTATATGGCTCAAACAGTTCCTGAGGTTTTTCTATTCTTTATTCTCGTTTCGTTTATGATTGTTTCTGCTCGTGCGGAAACGCACTGCTGATACTAATACTTCTTTACAGGAATACATATTTCAGTACAAACAGTACCGCCAAGATGTACATTAATGGTGCTACGTTCTTAGCTTTACCTGTCACTGTATTGAGCACTACATAAGCGATAACTCCGAAGCAGATACCTTCTGAGATGCTGTAGAACAGCGGCATTGCCAGGATGCAGAGGTATGCAGGGATAGTTTCTGACAGGTTTTCTGCTGTGAATTTCAGCTCAGTGATGGATTCGAACATCAGGAATCCTACCAGGATGAGAGCCGGAGCAGTAGCAAATGATGGTATAGCAGTGAATATTGGTGAGAACAGTGTGGCCAGCAGGAACAGCACACCTGTTGTCAGAGCTGTCAATCCTGTTCTTCCGCCTGCAGCAACACCTGCGGATGATTCTACGAAAGTAGTTGTTGTTGAAGTTCCCAGAATAGCTCCGGCAGTAGTTGCTACAGCATCTGACATGAGAGCAGGTTTTATTCTAGGAAGTCTTCCGTTTTCATCCAGCATTCCAGCCTTAGTACTTACACCAATCAGTGTTCCGAGCGTATCGAATAAGTCAACGAACAGGAAAGAGAACACTATAACGATGAAGTTGAATATGCCTGCAGCATCGATATCGACTGTGAAACATTGACCGAATGTTTCTCCCAGTGCTGAGAAGTCTGCGCTTACTATTCCTGAAGGGAAGAGGCTGTAAAAACCTGCTTCAGGGTTTGGTACATAGAGGCCGATGATCTGGCAGATCATACCCATAAGCCATGTGATGATGATACCGATAAGGATGGACCCCGGTACATTCTTGATGTACAGAACTGCCATGATAAGGAGTCCTATGATAGCCAGGAGTGCACAGATACCTGCAGTGCTGAAGTTTTCTGTGAAATTAGTGATGGTAACAAGTGTAGAGGAATCTACAGCAAGACCTGCGTTCTGAAGTCCGATGAATGCGATGAATAGACCGATACCTACAGATACTGCTCTTTTCAGAGGAAGAGGGATAGCGTTGAAAATAGCTTCACGAACATTAGTAGCTGACAGCAATATGAAGATCAGACCTTCGATAAATACTGCGAAGAGTGCTGTCTGCCATGAAATTCCCTGTCCGAGGACTACTGTATAAGCCAGATATGCATTAAGTCCCATGCCTGCACTAAGTGCAAAAGGCAGATTAGCATAAAGTGCCATTATAGTAGTTCCGATGAATGATGCTAATGCAGTCGCCAGCAATACTGCAGTCGTATCCATTCCGGCATCTCCGAGGATGCTTGGATTTACAGCCAAGATGTATGCCATAGTCATGAATGTAGTGACACCGGCAGCGATTTCTGTCTTGACTGTAGTGTTGTTTTCTTTGAGTTTAAAAAACTTTTCCACTTCTAAATCTCCTGTTTTTAATGATTGTTAACATACCTGCCTATTTTAACATTGTTTAGCCCGCATAACAAGGAAACAACGAAGAGAAAATAAAAATTATATTTCCATATATTGACAGCAAAGATAATAAATGGTAAAATAATCCAAAAGTTAAAATACATAATTTGAAAGGGGTATTAATTATGGAAAAGAAAAAGATGAAAAAGTTATTACTTACTGCCGGATGTACAGCTGCTTTATTGGTCAGCAGCACTGCCATGTGTTTTGCAGACGAGGCAACTACACCTGTACATGTAAACCTGGCATCAACAGCTGTAGACTTCGAAATCACTGAAAAGATCGATATGGTAGGCAGTGCCAATTCTACTGATTTAACGGTTGATTCTATGGAAGTAACAAACTTAAGTCAGATCGGTGTGCTGAATATCGATAGTATTGAAGTTGATGCTGAAGACTCATGGGAAGTCGTTTCAATGACTACAGATTTTTCTAAACTTGCAGCTGACTCCAATAAGTTTGGTCTTATGGCAGATTCCGAACATGATATGACTGCAGCTTATACGGGTGCCGGAACAGTAGATCCCGGTGCAACTGATACGACTACTTTTACCGGTAAAACAGGAATGGTGAAGTCAAGTGTCTCAGATAAAAAGGTCGCAGACATGATAGTCACTGTTTCATATAAGTAAGGTGTATGGAAATGGGAAACGTGAAAAAAGCTCAGAGTGTAATCATCGTTGTCCTTGCTGTATTGCTATGTATCAGTGCTGCTGCTGTAATATATATGGCAGCAGCAAAAGACAAAACAGCAGTTGTTGTTAAAACAGACGAATCTTTGGAAAATCCCGATGAAACAGGAAAAGTAAGAGTAAAGATGAATACATATATCGATATCTATGAAGATACGATGCAGGAAATCGATTTTTACAACTTGAACCATAACAGACTGCTTAAGCTTAAAATAACAGTTGATGGTGATGATATTTATGAAAGTGATTATATAAAAGAGGGTGAAGTGTTGGAAGCAGATCTTGCAGATATGCCCATGCTTGCAAAAGGAGAACATGCGGCATTGGCAGAAATCTATTCATACACTTTGGACAAAGAACCGGTCGGCCAGAGAAATGTGGAAATCACACTGAATCAATTATAAGACGAGGGACAGCCATGAGCATAGATGAAAGAAGAATACGAAGTTTATTGGTGGCTGTAACAGCGTTTATAATAGTCTGCAGGTTGTTTTATGGATGTGTTCAAGTGTCTGCGATCGACTCGTCCTCGATAATTGAGTTCGATATTACTGAGAAAGTAGAGCTTACAGGAGATGGGACAAGCTGTGACTTGATGGTTTCTCCGTCGACTATAGAAATAACCAATACGTGCAATAGAATAATAGGAGTAGATAGTGTTACGGCATCAGCTGTCAATGGGTGGCAGCTGGTTGACTCCGAGTGTGACTTTAACAAGATGGCTGCGGACAGTAAAAAAATCGGAATAATAGCAAATGGGACATTTGACCTGAAGGAAAAATACTGTCCTCAAATTGAGGTGTCATCCGGAGACCATACAGAAATATTGATCTCGGCGAAAACCGGCGTTGTGACCGGAGCAGTTGAAAACGAAGTGGCTGCCAATATAGTTGTTACACTGGAAGATAAGGGAAAGGATCCCAACACGGTTGTTACATATAAATATCCATCTGTGGATTTTGCAAAAACCAGAGAGACATACGACCATTCCTATTACGGAATCGGGATAACAAGGGGTATAGAAGGTGCTGACAGCATCAAGCTCGTGTTCAGCAAGGAAATGACGATCTATGCTTTTGGAGATGATCATTCAATAATCATATTTGACAAGTATGACAATATGCCGTACGACTCTGACATGATATGTACAGAATTCATTGTGAAGGGCGATACAGCAACGGTAATAGCGGATTTGTTGAACCCGGGAGGAATAGTTACGGAGTCAGATATATTAAAACTAGATATATTCGATTTTGTAGTGACTTTTATACCACTTGATGAAAATGGCGATGAAATCATACTTACGGAAGGTGCTGCTGTATACGATGAAGACATGAACATCGTTCCTCTGGAAGAAGGTGATAGAGGTGCATAAGGCTATCATAATATCTATTGCACTAATGATATCGGTCATGGTTGCAGGTGTTGCCGGATGCCGACAGGCATATGCAGATGAAGGAAAATCACCTATCACATTGACCAAAGAAGTGACTGCGTACATCGATCAAACGGAAGAAGAAAGACCGATTCCGGACACAGGAGACAAAGGGCCTGTAACCATTGTATTCTGTGCAGTTGTATTGACAGGAGGTGTTGGCATGATAACTGTAAGAACAACCGTCGGAAAGCACAAAAACTCTTGACTTTCGGGTGTCTGCAATATAGAATAACAAGGTACGAAATTTAATATTTTGCTGTGGCGAAGACAGTAGCCCCGCGTAATATCCTTACAGAGAGATGTTCATGTGCTGAGAGGACATCGGTGAGGCGGTAAGTGAAAATCACTTGGCGATCCGGAAGACATAAATCAAGAGCCGGAAACACAGCGACACTTTTAGAGAGACGGGATGATGGTCCCGTAACTAGGGTGGTACCGCGGTCAATGATCGTCCCTAACTATGCAGTTGGGGGCTTTTCTTTTTGCAGACCTACCAACTAAGAATAAAACCTGAAAGGAAAGATACACAAATGATCAAAAATTTATCAGAAAAACCGATCGCTGAGCTTCAGATGGAACAGGCTGACCAGTGGGAAAAAGACGGCCTTTTGGAAAAATGCGTAAGCACAAGAGAAGGCATGCCTTCATTCGTATTCTATGAAGGACCTCCTACAGCTAACGGAAGACCGGGGATCCATCACGTGATCGCAAGAACACTGAAGGACTCAGTATGCCGTTACAAGACTATGCAGGGATACGCTGTTAAGCGTAAAGCCGGATGGGATACTCACGGACTTCCTGTAGAAATCGAAGTAGAAAAGCAGCTGAACATGAGCGGCAAGCAGGATATCGAAAAATACGGTATCAAGGAATTCAATGAAAAGTGCAAGGAATCAGTATTCACATACGAAAGCATGTGGAGAGACATGACTAAGAGAATGGGATACCTGATCGACCTGGATGATCCATATATCACACTGGACAACAACTTCATCGAAACAGGATGGTGGATCCTGAAGGAATTCTTCAAGGCTGACAAGATCTATGAAGGACATAAGATCCTGCCTTACTGCCCAAGATGCGGAACAGGTCTGGCTTCCCACGAAGTAGCACAGGGATATAAGGAAGTTAAGGTAACTACTATCACTGCTAAGTTCAAGAAGGTCGGAACAGAAAACGAATACTTCCTGGCTTGGACAACTACTCCTTGGACGCTGGCATCCAACGTTGCCCTGACTGTAGGCGCAGATATCGACTACATCAAGGTGAAGATGACAGAAGGCGATGAAGAAGGAAACATCTTCTACGTAGCTAAGGCTCTTGCCGATAAGACTCTGGGCGAAGGCAAGTACGAGATCCTGGAAGAAATGAAGGGTAAAGACCTGGAATACATGGATTACGAACAGCTGATGCCTTTCGTTAAAGCTGACAAGAAAGCATTCTTCGTAACATGCATGGATTACGTATCGGTAGAAGACGGTACAGGTATCGTTCATACTGCACCTGCATTCGGTGAAGACGACTATCAGTGCGGAAGAAAATACGATCTGCCTGTAGTAAATCCAGTAGATGAAGAAGGTAAATATACAGAAACTCCATGGGCTGGAAGATTCGTTATGGAAGACGGTCTCGACGTAGATATCATCAAGTGGCTGGCTGCTGAAGACAAGATCTTCGCTAAGGAAAAGATCGTTCATAACTATCCACACTGCTGGAGATGCGGAACTCCGCTGGTTTACTATGCTAAGCCAAGCTGGTATATCGAAATGAGCAGCCTGAAAGATCAGCTGGTTGCCAACAACAATACAGTTAACTGGTTTCCTGATTTCGTAGGAGAAAAGAGATTCGGAAACTGGCTGGAAGAAGTTAAGGACTGGGCTATTTCAAGAAACAGATATTGGGGAACTCCTATTCCTATCTGGAGATGCGAATGCGGACATCTGGAATGCATAGGCAGCAGAGCGGAACTGGTTGAAAAGGCACAGGAAACAATTACAGAAGATATCGAACTCCACAGACCGTATGTAGACGACGTTCACATCACATGTGAAAAGTGCGGCAAGACTATGACTAGAATTCCTGAAGTTATGGACTGCTGGTTCGACTCAGGATCAATGCCTTTCGCACAGCAGCATTATCCGTTCGAAAATAGTGAAAACTTCGATGAAGAACTGTTCCCTGCAGACTTCATCTGCGAAGGTATCGACCAGACAAGAGGATGGTTCTACTCACTGATGGCTATTTCCACTTTCATCAAGGGCAAGGCTCCTTACAAGAATGTTCTTGTTAACGACCTGATCCTCGATAAGGAAGGCAAGAAGATGAGTAAGTCAAGAGGTAACACTGTTGACCCATTCGAACTCTTTGATAAGTACGGTGCAGACGCTACAAGATGGTACCTGCTCCACACTTCACCTGCATGGTCACCGACTAAGTTCGACGAAGACGGTCTCGTAGAAATCGTGAGCAAGTTCTTCGGAACCATAAAGAATGTATATAACTTCTTCGTACTTTACTCAAATCAGGACGATCTGGATCCTGCTTCACTGGAAGTGGCTTATGACCAGAGACCTGAACTTGACAGATGGATCATCAGCAAGTACAACAAGCTGATCAAGGAAGTTACAGAAGAAATGGATAGATACGACCACATGAAATCCGTTAGAAAGATCCAGGATTTCGTTAACGAAGATCTGTCCAACTGGTATATCAGAAGAGCAAGAAGAAGATTCTGGGGCGAAGAACTGACAGAAGATAAGAAGTCAGTATACGCTACAACTTATGAAGTTCTCGTAGGCGTAGCTAAGATGATCGCACCATTCGCACCTTTCATTTCAGATGAAATGTATCAGAACCTGACAGGCGAAGAATCAGTACACCTGGCATTCTTCCCTAAGGCAGATGAAAGCCTCATCGACGAAAAGGTCGAAGAAAGAATGGACCTTGTCAGAACTCTCGTTGCTCTGGGAAGAGGAATCAGAGAAAAGGAAAGAATCAAGGTAAGACAGCCGCTGACAGAAGTTATGGTAGACGGCAAGTACGAAGCTATCATCAGCGACCTGACTCCTCTGATCATGGAAGAACTGAACATCAAGACAGTAGTATTCGAAAACAAGCTGGATGAATACATGAACTACAGCCTGAAGCCTAACTTCAAGGTTGCAGGACCTATGCTGGGCAAGAACATCAAGGCGTTCGGCGGTGCCCTGGCACAGGCAGATCCAGCAAGCACAGTTGCTGCTATCGAAGCTGACGGCAAGATCACTATGGATATCAACGGTGAAGCAGTAGAAATCACTGCCGAAATGGTAGATGTCAAGATCGACGCTAAGGAAGGTTTCGCAGTAGCGATGGAAAACAACGTATTCGCTATCCTGGATACTACAGTTACTCCGCAGCTGGCTGCTGAAGGTCTGGCGAGAGAACTGATCTCCAAGGTTCAGCAGATGAGAAAGCAGAACGACTACGAAATGATGGACAACATCAAGATCTTCGTAGAAGCAGATGAAGAAGTAGCTGCAGCTATCGAACTTCACAAAGAATACATCATGAAGGAAACTCTGGCAGTTGCCATCGAAGCCGGCACAGATCTGAAGACTTCAGACCTGAACGGACATAAGACAGGAATCGATGTAGAAAGAGTATAATAAAAAGCGGGCGGGGTGCACACTCCGCCCGAATTTATAACTAAGCGTAGAACACGCAGGCCATATGGAGAATGATATGAGCAAGAAGAACATTCTGGGAATGACAACTGAAGAATTGAAGAATTTCATGCAGGAACTGGGAGAGAAACCTTTCCGCGGCAAACAGCTTTTTAAGTGGGTGAATAGAGGAGTTACGGACTTCGAAGAAATGACCGACTTTTCCAAGGCACTTCGTGCAAAGCTCAACTCAGCTGCTTATGTGGGTTCTCTTCAAGTTATGAACGTTCAGGAGGATGCAAAGGACGGCACTAGGAAATTCCTTTTCGGTTTGGAAGACGGCAATGCCATCGAAAGCGTATTTATGCAGTACAAGTACGGCAACTCTCTCTGTGTATCATCTCAGGTGGGATGTAAGATGGGATGCAAATTCTGTGCGACAGCCCTTGACGGATTTACAAGGAATCTTACAGCAGGAGAAATGCTGGAACAGATCTATGTTGCAGAACGAGAAACAGGCAAGGAGATAAACCATATCGTAGTTATGGGTATGGGAGAGCCGTTTGATAATTACGAGAACCTCGGTAAATTCCTCAGACTTCTCCATGATCCGGAAGGCAAAAATATGAGTTATCGTAATATGACCGTATCGACGAGTGGTATAATTCCCGTGATAGAGAAATTCTCAGAGGATTTCCCACAGGTGAATCTGGCCATCTCATTGCACAGACTCACCAACGAAGGAAGAAGTGCTATCATGCCGGTAAATGATGCCTATCCTGTAGATGATCTTTTGGAGTCGGCACGCAAATACACAGACAAGACAGGAAGAAGGATAACCTTCGAATATACTCTCATCAAAGGCGAAAATGACAGCGATAAAGATGTGGAACTTATGAAGCAGAAGCTTTCAGGCATGCTTTGCCATGTGAATCTGATTCCTCTAAATAAGGTGGATGAAACGGGATTTGACGGAAGTACGAGAAGGAGAGCTGAAGAAATCGCTGCTCAGCTTGAGAGGGCGGGAGTGGCAGCAACAGTAAGGAGAGAACTGGGCAGTTCTATAGATGGAGCATGCGGACAGCTGAGAGCAAAAAATAAATCTAGATGTTGATTTTTAGTTGCTAGGGACAACCACATCGTGTATAATAATATTTAATATAAATGCACTTATAAAGCATGTAAGGAGGATGATCATTATGGTGAAATTACTTATTGGGCACAAAGGCAGCGGCAAAACAGGACAGATGGTGGAATTGGCTAATGACAGCATCGCAACAAGCAATGGAAGCATAATTTTTATAAACAAAGACCAGAGACTCATGTATGAACTGAAGCATGAGATCAGAGTGATCTGCATGGAAGATTACGAACATATCACTAACATTGATGAATACATCGGATTCATCTACGGAATCATCAGTTCCGATCATGACATTGAAACTATCTTCGTTGACAGCATCCTGAAGCATGCAGATGTTTCACTGGGTGACCTGCCTGAATTTATTGATAGATTGAAGGCAATCTCCGAAAACTATGAGCTGGACTTCATAGTAAGTATAAGTGCAGAAAAAGAAGAAATGATAGGTGTTAACTTTGAAGGATGCGAGATCCTCAACTAATCACTAGAATATTGAAGGGCGGTGATCTCCACCGCCTTTATTTTTTTATAGGACAGAGTATAAAGCAGAGGCAATAATGAAAAAGGCATATTGTTTCGTAGTACTGACAGCATTACTTTTCAGCACCATGGAAGTTGCATGCAAAGTTGCGGGAAACGACCTGGATCCATTCCAGCTGACTTTCCTCAGATTCCTGATCGGGGGACTGATCCTGCTACCGTTCGGTATTGCGGAAATGAAGAAAAAAGGAATAAAGTTAAATCATAAAGATCTACTGAAATTGTTGGGAGTAGGGACGATAGGTATACCTATAAGTATGGTTCTGTTTCAGATAGGGATCATGAATTGCAACGCATCATCTGCATCAGTGATGTTTTCTATAAATCCATTGTTTACGATGGTGTGCGCGCACCTTCTTACCAGTGAAAAGATAACCAAACAGAGGCTGCTGGCTCTTACTATAGGGATCATAGGGCTGATATTCATCATAAGGCCATGGGATGTACAGGAAGGAAATACAGTATTCGGTGCAGGATGTCTTCTCCTTGCTGCCATCACATTCGGGTTTTATACTGTAACAGGGAAGATGGTGAGCCAGAAGATTGGTTCGGTAGCTCAGGCAGGAATAAGCTTCCTGATGGGTGCGGCGGTTCTGCTCATAGTCATCATCATTATGGGAAGACCTGTGCTGGACGGTGTGACAGATAATATTCCGATAATTCTTTATACCGGTATATTCGTGACCGGACTGGGATATTATTCATACTTCAGATCCATAAAACTTTCGGATGCTACGACCGGGTCATTTGCATTTTTCCTTAAGCCTGCGCTGGCTCCTATAATAGCAGTAATCGTTCTTAAGGAAACCATCCTTTGGAATACGCTGGCCGGAATAGGTATAATACTGATAGCATCGTATTTGAATATCAGATTCCAACGTAAGAATCTCAAGTCATAAGAAGGTAATCAGATGGACTTAAAACAAAAAATAAAGATAAGTGACATTGAAGATATATTCGGTGATAAAAAATCCGGTATGGAGGATTTTTTCAATGAGTTTTCCGTATTGCTCCCGGTGGTGGAAAAAGACGGTGAGCTCCATGTGCTTTACGAATTGAGAGCAAGACATATGGACGTTCAGCCGGGAGAAATATGTTTTCCCGGAGGGAAGATAGAGCAGGGCGAAAGTCCGAAAGACTGCGCTTTGCGTGAAACTTGGGAAGAAGTCGGCATTCCTCAGGATAAGATCAAAGTGATAGCTCAGCTTGACATGATGGTTAACTACAGCAATGTGGCGATGTACGCATACCTTGGCATTGTGGACGAGTGCGCTTTGGACGAAATGAAATTGAACCCTGACGAAGTGGAAGAAGTTTTTCTGGTGCCTTTTGAGTGGCTGCTTGAAAATGAGCCTGAAATCTATTGGACGAAAGTTGCTCCTCAGCCGCCTGAAGATTTTCCTTATGATAAGGTGACCGGGGGCGAACCATATAAATGGAGACATGGAAAGGCGCCGGTACCGGTTTATCCTGAGTTTGGCGATAAGGTGATTTGGGGATTTACGGGAAGAATAACCAAGAGGTTTGTGGATACGATAAAAGGAGGAAGAGTCGATGTTTAAGTTGGGCCTTTGTCAGATAAAGAGCTATTTCGATAAAAATGAAAGCATGGCTGTTGCGGAGCGATATGTGAGAGAAGCAGCGGCAAACGGGGCACAGGTAGTGTCTCTTCCTGAAATGTGGAATTGCCCTTATGCCAACAGGTATTTTAAAGAGTATGCGGAACCTGCTGATGGGCAGGCAGTGCAGATGATGTCGGTGCTTGCCAAGGAGCTTGGGATATACTTGATCGGAGGTACTATTCCTGAAGTCGATGGAGATAAATATTACAATACATCTTTCTGCTTTGATAAGAAAGGGGAGCTGATCGGCAGGCACAGGAAGGTGCATCTCTTCGATATTGAGGTGAGAAAGGCCATTACCTTCAGAGAGTCGGACACGTTCACTGCAGGTGAAGATATGACTATCCTGGATACGGAGTTTGGCAAGATAGGCGTTGCGATCTGCTATGATATAAGATTCCCTGATTGGCATATGAAGATGGCCAAGGCAGGTGCTAAGCTGATAGTTCTGCCGGCAGCTTTCAATATGACTACAGGACCGGCTCATTGGGACTTGAGCATAAGAGCAAGAGCTGTTGATAACCAGGTGTATTTCGCGGCCAATTCTCCTGCGAGAGATGAAAAGGGTGTATATGTCGCATACGGTAATTCGTGTATTTCCGATCCATGGGGAGAATTTGTTTCCCATGCAGATGAAAAAGAATGTATACTATACGGAGATATAGATTTCGATAGAGTTGACGATATAAGACAGCAGCTTCCGTTGCTGAAGCATAGAAGAGAAGAGTTGTATGATAAATAAGGAGGGAAGTATCATGAAGAAATTATTGGTACTGGCCGTATCATTGATCATGATTTTAGCATTTGCATCATGTGGATCACCTACAGAGGAGCAGCCTGAAGAACAGATCGATTATGAAATCGCACTGGTTACCGATGCAGGTCTCATAATGGATGGCGGATATAGCGAGGTCGCATGGACAGCCATAAGCGAATTTGGTGCAGAAAACGGTTTGTCACACAAATATTATAAGGCTGCCGAAGCAAGTGAAGAAGCATACAGAGCAACCATTGACGATGCAGTAGCTAAGGGTGCCAAGGTCGTGATCGCAGATGGTTATGTATTCGAAGATGTTATCTATGATGTGCAGAAAGAATATGAAGATGTCAGCTTCATACTTATAGATGCCGAACCTATAGATCCGGAAACAGGAAAGGCTAAAGTAGGAAAAAATACTGCAGCAGTTATGTTTTTATCTGAAGAGGCAGGATATATGGCAGGATATGCAGCTGTTGAAAATGGATATTCACAGCTGGGATTTATCGGAGAGGCTGATAAACCTGCGTTCGACGATTACGGATACGGATTCCTCCAGGGAGCCAATGCGGCAGCGTCCGATAACGGAGTAGTTGTGAATGTGAGATACCATTCATGTGATGAAAGTGGAGACAGAGAGGCTGTGCTGGAAAAGGCAAATGAATGGTATGGTGCAGGTGTCGAAGTGATTTTCGCCTGTGGCTCACAGGTCGAGATGCCTATTATCGAAGCGGCTGAACTCAATGAAGGTGATGTTATCGCATGTGAAACAGATAAGAGCAAGATGTCTGATACTGTAGTCACTTCTGCCGTTAAGGACATTTCGGGAGTGCTTCAGGATATCTTACAGAAATATGTACGCGGCAAGTTCCCGGGAGGAGAAGTTGCGGAATATGATGTTTCCACAGAAAGCATTTGGCTTGATATGGAAACAAGCAAGTTCGTCGCATTCAATGAGGGTGATTATAAGGATCTGAACAAACTTCTCAAAAACAAGATCGTAGAAGTCAGCGATCATAGTATTGGGGAAATAGGAGCTCTATCATTGTCAAATGTAAATGTTGATGTGGAATAAAAGCAAATAAGCAATAAAAAGGCGCAGATCTTGAGGTCTGCGCCTTCTGTGTTTTTGTCTGTCGTTATAGTTATTTGGTTTGTATCTTGCTGTTCCTGTCTTTTATCGGTATGTACTCCAGATGTTCCTGAACTGAATTGTATGCGGGACGCATCAGTTTGCTGCCGTCAGTCAGTTCTTCAAGTCTGTGAGCGCACCACCCGGAGAGTCTTGCTGTTGCGAACAATGGTGTTGCGATCGTAGTCGGTATATCGAGAGCATGGTATACGAAGCCTGAATACATATCCACATTGGCGGGCATCGGCTTATCAACACCTGTCAATTCAGCCTTCAATACAGGAACACGTTTTTCTATGTAATCGCAGAGAAGGAAGTCGTCTTCCATGGATTTGCTTTCTGCCAATTTTTTAGCCATGGATTTTAGGACCTTGGCTCTCGGATCTGAAAGTGTATAGATGGCATGCCCCATACCATAAACGAGTCCTGTCTTATCGTAAGCTTCTTTTTTCAGAATCTTGATGAGGTAATCGTCAAGCTTGCCCCTGTTATTGAAGTTAGGAACTTGTTCCTTGATATGATCCATCATATTTATTACAGCGATATTGGCACCGCCATGCTTAGGACCTTTGAGGGATCCAATAGCAGCAGCTATTGCCGAATATGTATCTGTACCTGTTGAGGATACGAGATGGGTGGTGAATGATGAGTTGTTACCGCCGCCGTGTTCAGCATGAAGTATCATGCTGAGATCCAGAGTTTTAGCTTCTATATCTGTGTATTCTCCTGTAGGTCTGATCATCCTGAGTATATTTTCTGACGTGCTGAGTTCAGGTATAGGATTATGCAAATGCAGACTCATATTGTCGTAATATGCGGCCTTGGCCTGATACGCATATGCGATGAGTGCAGGAAAATAACCGATGAGATCTATGGACTGACGCAGAACGTTAGGTATCGATGTGTCGTCAGGGTTATCATCGTAACAGTAAAGTGCCAACACACTTCTGGCCAGCTTGTTCATGATACTGTTTGATGGTGCTGTCAATATCATGTCGCGGGCAAAGCCTTGCGGAAGATCTCTCTTGGCGCCCAGCAGTTTATTAAAGGCTTCCAGTTCAGATTTACTTGGAAGATAACCGAACATAAGCAGGAAGGTGACCTCTTCGAAACCAAAGCGATTCTCGGCGATACAGTTTCCCACAAGGTCTTCAATGCTGTAGCCTCTGTAATACAACTTACCTTCCATAGGTATCTTGTTGTTGTTTTCGTCTGTATCATAGCCGCATACTTCACCTATCCTGGTAAGACCTACAACTACACCTGTACCGTTGGAGTTTCTCAGTCCCATCTTGACATTATGCTGTTTATAAAGGTCAGGAGATATCCTGTCTCTGTCGCTGATGATCTTCGCACTGTCATCAAGAAGAGATCTGGCACTCTTTGCCTTCATAGTGTTTTTTACTTCTTCTTTGACAGCTGCCCTGATAGCCTTTTTTTGCTCTTTCGTTTCTTGTCTTTTCTCTCTAAGTTTAGCTAGCATTATTTCCTCCTTAAAACCCTTTACCAATTTACCCCATTAAAGACGTGAAAATATTATATCATATGATGGCAAATAAGTACAGTGAAATTCATTGGGACATAAGGGAAGGAGCGATTTACATTTTTATCGCCCTTTGGTAAAATAATAATAACAAATTGCAAATAGGAGAAGAAGAATGGGGATAGATTTTGAAACAGCAATAGCGATGCAGAAAATATGCACCGGTGAAACCATAGAACTCAAAAGGGGAAAAATCGTCGGTGAGGTTATAGACATAGATAATATCGTCAAGGAATTTAAGGCAGATAGAGCCGCAGAGTGCAGAGAATTTTAT
The DNA here is from genome assembly GCA_030536355.1 of Bacillota bacterium. Taxonomy (GTDB): domain Bacteria; phylum Bacillota; class Clostridia; order Peptostreptococcales; family Anaerovoracaceae; genus Lentihominibacter. The sequence goes on from JAUNQD010000009.1 coordinate 27,467, forward strand.
GATAAGATGATAAATGACAATGAAACTAAAATGTACGATGTGGAACTTCTGCTTGAAGAGACTGAAGCCATAAAGAAAGAATTCGATGAATTCCTGGTTTCAAATGCCGGCAATGATTCCTTCCAGGTACTGTTTGATGCTATCGGAGAGTTTTTCATGACACCTCCATTCGAAGGTCTTGACAGTATCGAATACGGTGTCAATGAAGTTTGTGTTTTTTCGATCCTAGAATATTTTGTAGGAAAAGAATCAAAAGATCATGAGCATGATCGTATCAGAAAAGAATACAGAGACAGTATCGCGGACAGAACTTATGAAGAAGTGGGAGATCACTGGATCGGAGTATATGATGATCTTCAGAAACGATATGATAAATTGTGGGAAGCTTTTGACGGAGAGCGTGCATTCGAATACAAACTGGCAGCATGCAGTATAGTTGCTGTATCAGCCATCAAGGATCAGGATGCTTTTTCTCTTGATATGGTACAGACAGGAGCTATAGTTAAGGGTAAGGAGATAGCAGACTCATATCTGGATGAAACTTACGATGAAGATGAAAGTATCCTTACTAACAATGTTATCAAACTGTATGAATTTATTTGGGGATATCTCAAAGGATAGGAGGCATCATGTCAGAAGTATTAAGATCATTCGATCCGGCAACAGGTGATTTGCTGGGAGAAGTGAGAATAACGCCGACTGACGAGATCAATAAGATAGTAGAACGTAGTGCGGCAGCTCAAAAGAGATGGGCTGCCCTTTCTATAGATGAGAGGATAGAAATCCTTCAAAAGGCAGGTCATGCTCTTGCCAATGATTCAAGGGAGATAGGCAGACTTCTTGCTATGGAAATGGGCAAAAGCTGGAGAAGAGCTGTAGGTGAAGTCAGCGGATCAGCTAACAGCATCGCTTATGTGGCTTCAAGGGTCAAGGAGGCATTGGAACCTGTTGTGACTGAAGGGTACGGCAGCAGAACGACTATCAAATATGATCCTATCGGTGTGTGTGGTATAATCTCGCCGTGGAACTATCCTGTGTCCATGGCCCACTGGATGATGATCCCGGCTCTTACTGCAGGAAATTCGGTGATCCTGAAACCATCGGAAGAGACTCCTCTTGTTGCTAAGGCATATGTAGATTGCCTGAACAAGGCATTACCGGAAGACTTGGTCCAGATAGTATACGGTGATGAGGAACAAGGTAAGGCACTGGTCGCTTCAGATGTGGATTTTATCGGATTCACAGGATCGATGGAAGCAGGAAAGCACATCCTTAAAACTGCAGCCGAGAAACTGAAGCCTGTGATGATGGAACTTGGGGGAAAAGATCCGCTTATCGTGCTGAAAGACGCGAATATAGATGATGCTGTGAGTTTTGGGGTGGCCAACAGCCTTGAAAATGCCGGACAGATGTGCATATCAACAGAAAGGATATTCGTCCATGAAAGTATAGCTGATGAATTCGAGAAGAAGGCTGCCCACTATGTGACTTATTACAAGATCGGTCCGTATACCGATCCTCAGGCTCATGTAGGTCCTATAATCAACGATAAGCAGAGACAGAGGATCATCGAACATATAGATGATGCCCTGGCAAAAGGTGCACGCCTGCTGGCAGGATGTGCCGGAGATGATCATCCCGAACGATTCATCGTTCCGACAGTGCTGGCAGACATTACCGACGATATGAAGATAGCCAAAGAAGAGACCTTTGGTCCTGTGGTGTGCATTACGAGATATTCTGATGTGGACGATGCTATAGATGCAGCCAATTCCGGTGATTACGGACTTGGTGCAGTTGTTTATGGCGATAAGGATGCTTCGTACGTTGCATCCAAACTCGATGCCGGCATGATCGGGATCAATACAGGAGCCGGCGGTGGCGGAGATACACCTTGGGTAGGTGCGAAAATGAGCGGCTACGGATATCATGGTTCGCCGGATGGACACAGACAGTTCACTCAGCCAAGAGTAATAAACGAAGTAATAGTATAAGATAGCATATATAAAATAAGTTTTTCCTCCATAAAATAGCGTGGAGGAAAAATTTTTCTTGCAAAGTGTACCAAAATGGTATAATATATAGATATAGAAATAATGGAGGACAAAATAATGGACTTAAGAGTCTTGCTTGTAATATTGCTGCCTTTCTTGGGAACAATAATAGGATCGGGATTCGTATTCTTTCTCAAAGGGCAGATGAATAAAAAACTGCAAAGAGCATTGATGGGATTCGCAGCAGGAGTAATGGTAGCAGCTTCCATATGGAGTCTTATCATTCCGGCGATGGATCAGTCAGAGCATATGGGAAAACTTGCTTTTCTGCCTGCCTTTATCGGCGTATGGGCAGGGGTATTGTTCCTTCTGGCTCTTGATTATCTTATCCCGCATCTTCACATAAACAGCGATTGTCCTGAAGGAATGAGCTGTGAACTGAAGAAGCCGACAATGTTGTTTTTCGCGGTTGCACTCCACAACCTGCCTGAAGGTATGGCCGTTGGAGTAGTTGCTGCAGGATGGCTGGCAGGAGATGTTTCCATTTCGATTTCAGCAGCATTGGCACTGGCGATCGGGATAGCCATACAGAATGTTCCCGAGGGAGCGATAATATCGATGCCGATGAGAAGCGAAGGCATGAACAGAAGCAAAGCCTTCGGTTACGGAGCTGTTTCCGGAGCTATAGAGCCTGTAGGAGCAGTGATAACCATCTTGCTGGCGGCATTACTTGTACCGGTACTCCCGTACCTTTTGGCATTTTCAGCCGGAGCTATGCTGTATGTGGTTGTCGAAGAACTGATCCCTCAGATGTCTGAAGGAGAACATTCAAATATCGGAACTGTATTTTTTACAGTAGGATTTTCACTTATGATGGTGCTGGATGTGGCACTTGGTTAGGATAATAGATATAAAGTATTTGATAAGGAGGAAGAACAATGTCAGTAGTAAATATAAATAAGGAGCTGTTCAAACAGCAGGTAGAAGAAGAAAAGAAGATAGTTTTAGCAGAATTCTGGGCACCATGGTGTGTATATTGCAGAAGGATCGGACCGGCATACAAGAAGATCGCTGAAGAATACAGCGACAAGCTGGTAATAGGGCAGGTGAATATCGATGAAGAACCGGAATTGGCACAAGAAAACAATATCGAAGTGGTTCCAAGCCTTATTCTTTATAAGGATGGACAGGCTGTAGGTTCTATCGTAGCACCTGAATCAAAGGGGAAAATAGAAGAGTTCATCAAAGAACATGTAGAAATCTAAGGTTTATTTAGTATCGCATTATACATGAAGGAGACGAAGTATGGAACGTGTATATGATATGATAGTGATAGGCGGAGGTCCCGCCGGATATACTGCAGCCCTTTATGCAGCAAGAGCAGGTCTTGATACTGTGGTTTTGGAAAAGCTCTCAGCAGGAGGTCAGATGGCGCTTACTTCACAGATAGACAATTATCCGGGATTCGATGAAGGCATCGATGGGTTCGAGCTGGGCGAGAAGATGCAGGCAGGGGCGGAGAGATTCGGTGTTGAAACTGAACTTGCTGAAGTCCTGTCATTCGAACTTGACGGAGAAGTCAAGAAGCTGGTAACTGACAGCGGAGATTTTTATGGAAAGACTGTAGTCATCAGCACAGGAGCCAACCCAAGAGAGCTGGGTGTCGACAAAGAACAGCAGCTGGTAGGACGTGGTGTCAATTACTGTGCTGCTTGTGACGGCATGTTCTATAAAGGTAAAGTGGTTGCAGTAGTGGGCGGAGGCAACTCTGCCGTTGCCGATGCTATGATCCTTTCAAGGATCGCCGAAAAAGTCATTATCGTTCACCGAAGAGATACCCTCAGAGCTACTAAGGTATATCATGATGCTCTCGAAAAAGCAGGCAATGTGGAATTTGCCTGGGACAGCGTGGTGACTGAACTTTTGCATGAAGAAAAGCTTACAGGACTTAGGATCAAGAATGTTAAGACAGAAGAAGAGTCAGTGCTGGAATGCGATGGCGTATTCGTAAGTGTAGGCAGAGCACCTGTTACAGAGCTTTTCAAGGATATTCTGGAGCTTGACAAGGCGGGATACATCGTTGCTGATGAGTCAACAAGGACTAATATACCGGGCGTATTTGCTGCGGGAGATGTTAGGACTAAGGTGCTCCGTCAGGTGGTGACTGCTGTTGCTGACGGGGCTATGGCAGCTCATTATGCGGAAGAGTATATTGCAGAGATCGGATAAACCGGTCTCTTTTGCATGTGAAAGGATATGAGGAGTATGATAAAAGTATTATTTGTGTGTTTGGGCAATATATGCCGCTCGACAATGGCGGAATTTGTTATGAAAGACTTAGTAAATAAGGCGGGACTTGCAGATAACTTCCATATAGAATCAGCCGCGACCAGCAGATATGAGATCGGTAATGATACAGACCCCAGAGCTAAGCGAAAGCTGACAGAAATGGGAGTACCATTTACACGAAGGGCTGCACGTCAGATGACGAAAGCAGATTATAAAGAATTTGACTACATAATCGGCATGGAAGATGATAATATAAGAAATATAATGAAGATAATCGGAAGCGATCCTCAAAATAAAGTTTCGAAACTACTTGATTTCGCAGGAAGAAATGAAGATATAGCAGATCCATGGTATACAGGTAATTTCGATGAAACATGGGATGATGTGCTGGAAGGATGTACGGCATTGCTGGACAAGCTAAAATTAAAAGGAGAAATATATGGCTGATAAATATATAGAAGTATTTTCTCAATTTGAAGAGGTTACAGGTTTTTTCTCTACTAAAGAAGGTGCAACTGAAGGATATCCTTACGATAGGGAAGATGTATTTGAGGAAAACTGGTTGGAAGAGGCAATTCCTGTATGGCCGAAGCAGGTCCATGGAGATCATATAGAGATCATAGAACAGAGACCGTACAGGCCAGTGGAACTTGAAGATACAGACGGACTCATCACAAACCTTAGAGGGGTATTGCTGACTACACTCCATGCAGACTGTATTCCTGTATTCTTATTTGATTATATGAGAAATGTCATTGGTCTCGTTCACGCAGGATGGAAAGGTACTGCTCAAGGGATAGCTGCCAAGGCAGTATACATGATGAATCGTGAATATGGCAGTGATCCTGAGCATATCATGGCATTCATCGGTCCCGGAATAAGTAAGTGCTGTTTCGAGACGGGAGATGATGTTTATGAAGCATTTGCAAAGGGCAAGTATTCCTTCGATATATTTGAAGAACAATGGGACTTCATAGATGATTTCGCAGAGAAAAAAGGCGATAAATATTATATCGATCTCAAAGGTATAAACAAGAAAATGCTTATAGATATAGGGGTTCCGGAGGAAAATATTGAAATCAGTGAGCACTGTACATGTTGTGAACCTGAAATGTTTGAATCTTATAGAAGAGAAGGCGGAACGTATATGAGAATGGGCGCAGGACTGTGCTTGATATAGAAGGGAGTATGAGATGAAGCTTATTTCATGGAACGTTAATGGTATAAGAGCAGCAATGGGAAAGGGATTCCTTGATTTTGCAAAGGAGCAGGATCCTGATGTCCTCTGCATACAGGAAACCAAAATGCAGGAAGGGCAGGCTGAAGTACCGTTGGAAGGTTATCATCAGTACTGGTGCTCTGCTGAGAAGAAGGGCTATTCCGGTACTGCAGTTTTTTCCAAAACTGAGCCGATTTCAGTTACATACGGTATCGGTATAGATGAACACGATCACGAAGGTCGTGTTATCACTGCTGAATACGATGGTTTTTATTTGGTGAATGTATATGTGCCAAACTCACAGGATGGCCTCAAGAGACTTGATTATCGTATGAAATGGGAGGATGATTTTCAAGCCTATCTCAAAAAACTGGAAGAAACTAAGCCTGTCGTGACATGCGGAGATTTCAACGTCGCTCACAAAGAAATCGACCTTAAGAATCCTAAGACCAACAGGAAGAATGCAGGGTTCACAGATGAAGAAAGAGCTAAGATGGATCAGTTCCAGGCAGCCGGATTTACTGATACATTCAGATACTTCTATCCTGATCTTGAGGGTGTGTATTCTTGGTGGAGTTATCGCTTCAATGCCCGTAAGAACAATGCAGGGTGGCGTATCGACTATTTTCTGACATCAAAGGTGCTGGACGACAAGCTGCAGAAGGCAGAGATACTTACTGAGGTATACGGAAGCGACCATTGCCCGGTATTGCTGGAAATAGAAGCATAAGAAAAGACTCGGTGTTTACCGAGTCTTCTTTTATTAGATCATACCTATAAAATGTTGTACTATGAGCGATACTACTGCTACCACGAACCAGCAGCATAGTCCCAGACATATAGGCTTCAGACCGTTGGTCAGGAGCTTTTTTAAATTAGTATTGAGTCCGATGGCTGTCATTGCCATGACGATCATGAACTTGCCGATCTGTACAAGGCCCGATGAGACACCATCAGGGATAGGCAGGAATGTATTTAGTATCGCAGTAAGAACGAAACCGAGGACAAACCACGGGAATATTTTGGCGATGCTGTAATTGCTGCCTTCGATACTGTCATTTGAGTTTTCACGCCTTATCTTGCGTGTAGTGTATATTGCCAGTACCAATGTGATAGGCACTATCATAAGTGTTCTTGTCAGCTTGACTATGGTGGCGAATGCCAGAGCTGTATTATTTCCTGCGGCACTTGACCATGATGCGCCTGCAGCGACTACTGATGAAGTATCGTTGATGGCTGTTCCTGCCCACATACCAAAGCCTGTATCAGTCAGCCCCAGCATATGACCAAGTGGCGGGAAGATGAATACTGCAATGATATTGAACAAGAATATGGTCGAGATGGCTTGGGCTACATCTTCATCTTTAGCTTGGATAACAGGTGCAGTAGCTGCTATGGCTGATCCTCCGCAGATGGATGTTCCTACACCGATCAATGTGGTTGTTTTGCCATCGATCTTCATTGCCTTGCCTACAAGATAGGCAGTAACGAATGAAGAGGTCAAAGTAAATACCATAACGAGCAGAGATTGCCCTCCGACTCTGATCACATTGAACAGATTCATTTCGAACCCAAGAAGGATGATGGAGTATTGCAGGATAGCTTTGGATGTATATTTGATACCGGATTCCAGCTTTTCAGGTCTTTTGACGAATGCCAGTATCATCCCGAACAGTATGCCGAACACAGGACCCCCGATGATAGGGATCATTTTTCCCAGCAGCCATGCCGGAACAGCTATGATAAAGCAGGTGAGTATACCTATGAGCATTTTATTTTCGAATTTCATGATTACCTCCAAATGTCAACAAAGGGTATTATACCACAATTGACATAATTTTAAAGGGGTTATATAATACTAACTGCAAGGGAGGAAGAGAATGATAAAATACGATGTTACAGGGATGAGCTGTGCGGCATGCAGCGCCCGTGTAGAGAAGGCTGTGGGAAATGTTCCCGGTGTGCAAAGCTGCACTGTGAACTTACTGACCAACTCAATGGGTGTAGAAGGTCCGGCTGATCCGAAAGATATAATCGCCGCCGTGGAGGCGGCGGGATACGGCGCATCGCCTAAGGGCGGCGCCGGAAATAACGCTGCATCTACAGATAAAGGAAGCAGCGGGCTTTATGATGAAGCGGCACTTGAAGATAAAGAGACTCCGCTGATGAAAAAGCGCTTCTTTGCATCTCTGGGATTCTTGATCATACTCATGTATTTCAGCATGGGTGCGATGATGTGGGGCTGGCCTGTACCGCAGTTCTTAGAACATAATCATGTAGCGATGGGGCTGCTTCAGCTGATACTCACGGCCATCATAATGGTCATAAATCAGAAATTCTTTATCAGCGGATTCAAGGGGCTGGTCAACAGAGCTCCTAATATGGACACGCTGGTAGCTTTGGGAGCGGGAGCGGCATTCGTATACAGTACTTATGCGCTCTTTGCCATGACTTCAGTACAGGCAGCGGGTAACCATGCAGAAGCCATGTCATATATGCATGAATTCTATTTCGAATCTGCCGGTATGATATTGACACTCATAACAGTAGGAAAGATGCTGGAAGCCAGGTCAAAGGGCAAGACGACAGATGCGCTGAAGAGTTTGATGCAGCTGGCACCTAAGACAGCAGCAGTGATCAGGATAAATGAAACGACAGGCGAAGAAACAGAAGTCGTTATCCCTGTTGAACAAGTCAAAAAAGGCGATATATTCGTAGTACGTCCGGGAGAAAGCATTCCGGTGGACGGCATCGTTGAAGAAGGTATCAGCGCTGTGGATGAGTCAGCACTGACAGGTGAAAGCATCCCTGTTGACAAAGGTCCGGGAGACATGGTCTCTGCAGCAACGGTAAACAGCTCGGGATTTCTGAAGTGTGAAGCAACGAGAGTAGGTGAAGACACTACACTTTCACAGATAATACAGATGGTGAGCGATGCAGCTGCGACCAAGGCTCCGATAGCGAAAGTCGCAGATAAAGTATCAGGGATATTCGTTCCGGTAGTAATAATTATCGCGCTGATCACACTGGTGATCTGGATGGCGGCAGGTGCACAGGTGGGATATGCGCTGGCAAGAGCAATATCTGTACTGGTTATCAGTTGTCCGTGCGCGTTGGGACTTGCAACTCCTGTAGCTATCATGGTGGGCAGTGGTAAGGGAGCCAAGAACGGCATCCTTTTCAAGACGGCTGTTTCCCTTGAAGAGACAGGAAAAGCACAGATCATCGCCCTTGATAAAACGGGAACGATCACCAAAGGCGAGCCGAAGGTCACAGACATTATCCCAGCTGCGGGAGTGAGTGAAGGAGAACTGTTGACGCTGGCATATTCTCTTGAAGTCAAGAGTGAGCATCCGCTGGCAAAGGCGGTGGTCGATGAAGCAAAGACACGTAATATAGAACCATTCGAAGTTGAAGGATTCATGATCCTGCCGGGCAATGGTCTTACTGCAAAGGTGCACGCAGGCGACTCTTTAGAGGTCGCCGGAAGCTCGGAGGAGTGCATCCTTACAGGCGGAAGCCTGACCTTTGCAGACAAACAGTTCGAAGTGCCGGAGGCAGTAAAAAGACAGGCTGAAAGTCTGGCGTCCGAAGGAAAGACACCGCTGCTCTTTGGACGAAATGAAGCCTTCATGGGGATGATGGCTGTGGCAGATGTGATAAAAGATGACAGTCCGCAGGCTATAAGGCAGCTGCAGAACATGGGCATCAGAGTCGTGATGCTTACAGGAGACAACGAGCGTACTGCGCGTGCCGTTGGTAAACTTGCAGGCGTGGATGATGTGATCGCAGGAGTATTGCCTGATGGTAAGGAAGAAACCATAAGAAGCCTGCAGCAAAAAGGTAAGACCATAATGGTCGGTGATGGCATCAATGATGCGCCGGCGCTGACCAGGGCAGATATAGGTATAGCCATAGGGGCTGGTACAGATATCGCCATCGATGCGGCTGACGTAGTTCTAATGAACAGCAGCCTGATGGATGTGGCAGCGGCAGTGAGACTCAGCAGAGCAACACTTAGGAACATTCATCAGAATCTGTTTTGGGCATTCATATACAATGTGATCGGTATACCGCTGGCAGCAGGTGTGTTTATCACACTTCTGGGATGGCAGCTGAACCCGATGTTCGCGGCGGCGGCCATGAGCTTATCCAGCTTCTGTGTTGTTACCAATGCACTGAGGCTGAATCTGCTGGATGTTCACGGTAGTAAATATAAGGAGGAAACGAAGATGAAGAAGACAATGAATATAGAGGGTATGATGTGCATCCACTGTGAAGCCAGAGTCAAGAAAGTACTTGAAGCTATGCCGGAGGTAGAAGCGGCAGAAGTGAGCCATGAAGCAGGGACAGCTGTAGTTTCACTGAAGAGTGAAGTAGCTGATGATGTGCTGAAGAAGACTGTGGAAGACCAGGACTATAAAGTGCTTGGTATCGAATAATACAAGAAAACATAAGACATTAAAACAAGCACCACTCTGTATAATATCTCAGGGTGGTGTTTTTTATGATAATAATAGTAAAGCGAAAAAGGCTTATAAGTATGTTTGCGGTCATTGCTGTGGCGCTCGTGGTGACGGTCGGAGCTTTTACCAGATCGAAGGTGTTGGATAATGAAGCGGCAAATACTTCTGCTGACGGGAACTGGGGTCTCAGTTTTCAGACAGAGGGGGCAGCGCCTATAGCCAATGCAAGTGCAGAGTATCTGAGGCAGTTTGATGGCTATTATGCAGAAGAGACGACGGATAAGGTCATATATCTGACATTCGATGCAGGTTATGAGAATGGATACACGTCGAAGATATTAGATGTACTTAAGAAGCATCAAGTACCTGCAGCTTTCTTTCTTGTTGGCAATTATATAGAGTCAAGTCCGCAGATTGTGGAGCGAATGGTCAAGGAAGGTCATGTGGTGGGAAACCATACATATACGCATCCTGATATGTCTGCCATCGCAACGGAAGAAGCTTTCTCTGAGGAATTGTGTAAGCTGCAAGATGCTTATGAGGAGCTTACAGGTAAGAAAATGAAAAAGTACTATAGACCGCCGCAGGGAAAGTACAGTGAAGATAATCTTGCCATGGCACAGGACCTGGGATATAAAACGATATTCTGGAGCCTGGCGTATGTGGACTGGTATGAGTCTGATCAGCCGACAAAAGAAGAGGCATTTGAAAAATTGGTACCGCGTATCCATCCCGGGGCAATAGTACTGCTTCACAGTACGTCAAAAACAAATGCGGAGATCCTTGATGAACTGCTTACAAAATGGGAACATATGGGATATAAGTTCAAGTCGATCGAAGAGCTAGGAAAAAGAAAAAATTAACACTGCTAAAAAAGAAATAAATATTGTTAAGTATGGCATGTTCAGTGTAGAATAAAACCAGAAGAACTAATTAGAACTTATGATTTCAGAAAGGAGTGTGCCATGCCATATCTTGTAGTATTGGGTATCATAGTAGCAGCTATTGCTGTTGCCATATTCAAAGTTAATAAGATGCAGTCAGATAGATTCATCGAGCTGGCACAGAAGGCTAAGGTGGCAGACGACCCGGACGATGAAGAATAAGTAGCAAACAACGCTCTCCTTTCATAGTATATACCATACAGAAGAAAGGAGATATTCGATATGTCAAACTGTAATGGTTGGAATAACTGGAACAACTGGAATGGTTGGAACGGAACAGCGACAGTAAATGTAACTACAGACAACAGATGTGGCTGCGGTTGCAACAATGGAACAACTTTCACACTTACCAGAAACAATAATGGTTGTGGTTGCGGTACCGGATGGAACACAACAGCAGGAACTTCATGGTCAACAAGCAGATGTGGATGTGCAGGAACAGGCTGGACTTCACACAGATGCGGACACTGCTGCGATTAAATTAGATAAAGTTAATATAAAAGGACGGAGTTCATCTCCGTCCTTTATAGATCATTGGATTTATATATTAGTTTTTCAGACTCTGCATCGGTGCAGGGATCTTGCCGCCTCTGTTGATCATTACAGCAGAGGATTTATTATTTACAGCCATGATAGGGCCGCTTCCCAGCAGTCCGCCAAAGTCGAGGATCTCACCTTGTTTGTATCCGATGGCAGGGATGACTCTGACAGCAGTAGTCTTGGAGTTGACCATACCGATGGCAGCTTCATCAGCGATTATGGCAGCGATGGTTTCGGCAGGGGTTTCTCCCGGCAGTACGATCATATCAAGACCTACTGAGCATACTGCAGTCATTGCTTCCAGCTTTTCGATGGTCAGTGTGCCTGCCTTAGCAGCTTCTATCATGCCGGCATCTTCCGATACAGGGATGAATGCACCTGACAGTCCGCCGACATTCGATGAAGCCATAACCCCGCCTTTTTTGACAGCGTCATTGAGTATAGCAAGGGCAGCAGTAGTTCCGTGAGTTCCGCACTGTTCAAGTCCGATTTCTTCTAAAATGTATGCTACAGAGTCGCCTACTGCAGGAGTAGGTGCCAGTGATAAGTCTATGATGCCGAACGGTACCCCGAGTCTTGCTGATGCTTCAGCACCAACAAGCTGCCCCATTCTGGTGATCTTGAATGCAGTCTTTTTGATAAGGTCTGCCACTTCATTGAGTGAAGCATCTTTAGGCATCTTAGAAAGTGCAGATCTTACAACTCCCGGTCCCGATACGCCTACGTTGAGAACGCAGTCAGGTTCACCAACGCCGTGGAAAGCACCTGCCATAAATGGATTGTCTTCAGGAGCATTGCAGAACACTACCAGTTTGGCAGCTCCGATGCATTGACGATCCTTAGTCAGTTCGGCAGTTTCCTTGACAACTTCTCCCATCAGCTTCACAGCATCCATGTTGATACCTGCTTTAGTTGAGCCTACGTTTACTGATGAACATACGAAGTCAGTTTCGGCAAGGGCACGAGGGATGGACTCGATCAGTTCTCTGTCGCCTGCAGAGAAGCCTTTGTGAACGAGAGCAGAGTAGCCGCCTATGAAATTCACGCCGACGTCTTTAGCTACGCGATCCAGAGTCTTTGCATATTTAACAGGATCTCCGCCTGAAACGCCTGCAAGGATAGAGATAGGTGTTACAGATATTCTCTTATTTACGATAGGGATACCGTATTTCTTTTCTATATCTTCGCCTGTCTTTACCAGATCTTTTGTCAGTCTGTATATCTTGTCGTACACCTTCTGACAGGACTTATCAATGTCGCTGTCGCAGCAGTCGATGAGGGAGATCCCCATTGTTATAGTTCTTATATCAAGGTGTTCATCCTGTATCATGGTGATGGTTTCCATGATGTCTTTCATGTTTATCATGTCGTCTTCCTCCTGTAATGAATGTTTGTTACGAATGCTTTTTAGATCCTGTGCATTGAATTAAAGATATCTTCGTGCATTACGTGGACTTTCATTTCAGGAACAGCTGCTTCGATCCTATTCTTCATTTCTTCCAGTGAACAGTTGAGTTTGTCTATATCAACCAGCATGATCATTGCGAAGTATTCCTCGAGAACTGACTGAGTCACTTCTACAACATTGGCATTTGATTCTGCACAAGCTGTGCTTGCCTTTGCCAGGATACCTACCATGTCTTTTCCTAATACTGTTATTACTGCTCTCATAATTTCCTCCTAGTTTATATATGAATAATCATTATTCTTAAAAATAATCTGTTTTCTAGTTTAACATTCTACCACAATATACTTACCGTCTTCAAGGGACGGGTCGGATTTGAAACGGATTTTAAGGTCCGGATATTTCTCTTCGAAATATATCTTATTGGCACGACTGTTACCGATCATATTTGAGAAAGAAGGTCCGCTGCTCACGAATGCAAAGGCGCACTTTTCGGGGTCGCAGAGTGTTTCTTTCGCCTTCGGCGTATCAGCTTTTTTGAGCAAAGCCTGCAGCTGATCTTCCAGCTGCTCTCTGGCGATCTCTCCTTCCACCAGCTGCCTGAAGGCAGGATGGTAAGTATGTCCCTGTATCTCGCCGCCTTCTGTGATCAGGTCGGTGCTTTTAAGACCTACTCTTATTATATTTATGCCGGCATCATCTAAGATCTTGTACATTTCCTTGGTGATGGCGACGGCTTCTTCAGTAGTGAGGGGATCGTATTCGCCGCGACGGTACATCTCGAGAAGCTCCGTATCGTTTAAGACTATGGTAGGATAGAGTCTTGCTATAGACGGGCCGATCTTGACAGCTTCATTAGCAGAATATATGCATTTTTCAAGGCTGTCTTCCGGAAGGCCGATCATCAGCTGGATCCCCAGCTCGAAACCGTATCTCTTGATGAGATCGCATGCTTTGTATACGTCGTCAGCTTCATGACCCCTGTTGGACGCGGCCAGAACTTGCGGGTCAAAAGACTGTACTCCCAGCTCGATGATATCTGCATCGTATTTTTTGAGATTATCCAGTATATCTTCATTGATGTAGTCAGGTCTTGTGGACATATGAATCTTGTGGATAAGACCCCTGTCCTTGTATTCCTTGGCAACCGCCAAAAATGCAGATTGTTCTTCCATAGGGATACCTGTGAAACTTCCGCCGAAGAAGGCGACTTCTATGGTTTCAAGCCCCCTGTTTTCAAGAGTCGGCAGATATCGTTCTATTAAGTTTTTCACATCTTCGGGAGACACATCGGCAGTCCTGGCAGTTATTGCCTTCTGATTACAGAAGACACAGTCGTTGGGACAACCTTTGTGGGGTATGAAGACAGGTATTATTGCATGTGTTTTCATGATTTGTATTTTACCATAAAGCAATGATGCTTCCTATGTCTGTTAAAGGATAATCTTCAAAATATGCGATATCTATTTGTCGCTCATTTATGAAGTTTACGATGGCTTCGCAGTCGGGATGGGATGACAGATCCCCATTGAATATGATGGTCCGCTCGGCTATATGTCCTGCACATCCGCCGATGAAACCGTAGTCAAAACCGGGCAGATCTATATGGCCTTTTTCTATGACGAGGACAGCCGCTCCTGCAGACATGAGAGCTTTAGCGATTCCTTGATCCGAAGTGATGAAGGATGTATCGTCTACAGGAAGGCAGCAGCACCTGGTATATCCTTGAGGAACGTCAACTATGATAAGTTCCCCGGAGGGGTGAACACCTTTGGCAGAGCCGCCAAGCGCGCCTTTCCACTTCTTGGCAGCGGCAAGAAGTGAGGGATCTGTGTACTTCAGATTATGAACGAAGTATTTGCCGGTGCATACAGCGTTATAAATGATATTTCCCGGATATGACGGAGACAGACTCTCGGGATTTCCCGGGAAAATCGTCGGCTTTTCCCATATGCCCAGACGGCACATGAAGATATCCGGATGAGTGGACACCGGATGGTAAGTTATACCTTCATGAGATATAAGTTCTATTGCATATCCAAGTCGAGTGAGATATGATATAAGTGCCTGATGGGCTTCATTTGATAAATAGACTTTTTTCATGGTTAAAGTATACGCCATTAAAAGGGAGGGCGCAATGTTTAAGGGGAAATCTTCAATAGAGAAAGAATGGAAGAAACTTCAGAAGCAGGAGATCGATTTTTTGGTAAAGAATATCAAAAGAGAGGATTCTGCGTTGAATCAGCTACTTGAGGAAAAAGTGCCGGAGGGGCTTCAGTCAACACTTGATAAGGCCTTCTTCAAAGCATTTCAATTAGTATTTGAAAAGGGCACAGGCATCATAGAGAAGACATATAACAAAGAAAAAATAGAAATCGACTATCAGCTGGGTGAGATAAAGGCAGATATGAGTAAGGACAGGAAGGAACTTAAGGCATTTTCGTCTAAAGCCAAAACTTCCGGTGCAGTCAATACTCTTGTTTCGGGAGCATCCGGTGTCGGCCTAGGCGTACTGGGTATCGGAGTGCCGGATATACTTCTGTTCACTGGTGTGATGCTGAAAAATGTGTATCAGATAGCATTGAATTTCGGATTTGATTATGACAGCGAGGAAGAAAAGAAATTCATATTGCTGCTTATACAGGGAGCATTGTCTTCCGGAGATGATTTGAGAGAAATCAATAGCAAGATAGATATGTATATAGACAAGGGCGAATTCATTACCGGCGATGGTAAAAACGCTGAAGATGTACAGGATGATATGAAGAAGAGAATAAAGGATGCTTCAGAGTGCTTGTCAAAAGAACTTCTGTATATGAAATTCCTTCAGGGAATACCTTTTGTTGGGGCTGTGGGAGGAGCATATAATGCTATATACATGAGACGCATCAGTAAATATGCTGAACTGAAGTACAGACGCAGATTTTACCTTGGCAAGATAAATGCTGATAATGATTAAGATGTAATAAGGAAATAAGAATGGTAAATTTAGAAAACAGCTGGGATAAAGTCCTGGAGGGAGAATTTGATAAAGATTATTATCAGAAGCTTAGGCAGTTCCTGATAGGAGAGTACAGAAGCCGCGCTGTATATCCTGATATGTACAGTATTTTCAATGCATTGAAATATACAGCATATGAAGATGTGAAAGCTGTGATATTGGGACAGGATCCGTATCATCAGCCGGGGCAGGCACATGGATTATGTTTCTCTGTGAAAAAAGGAGTACAGATACCGCCGTCTCTTGTGAATATATATAAGGAGCTTGAGAGTGATCTGGGTATAGTTCCGCCAAGTCACGGATATCTCGAGAGCTGGGCAAGGAACGGTGTACTGCTTCTCAACACGGTATTGACTGTAAGAGACAGTCAGGCTAATTCCCACAAGGGGAAGGGCTGGGAAATATTTACCGATAGAGTAATAGAGCTGCTTAATGAACGTGAGAAACCTATGGTGTTCATCCTGTGGGGCAACAATGCCAAGGCAAAGGAAAAGCTGATAACTAATCCGGCTCACTGTATCATCAAAAGCGCACATCCAAGTCCGCTGTCAGCTCATTACGGATTCTGGGGAGGAAAATACTTCTCAAGGACTAATGAGTTCCTGATATCGACAGGGCAGGAACCTATTGACTGGAGCATACCGGAATAATAGTTTACGAACTTTAAGGAGAATCAATAAAGAATGGGATTACTTTTATTGTATTGGAGTTTCATGCTGGCAGCATATATCATCGCTGCCAAGAACAGACATAGAGAAGAAAAACTCGCTTTCGTTCAGAAGGCATTGATGCCTGTAGTATATATTCTTGTGCTTATAATGGGGCTGAGAATGGGCGTCAACGAACAGGTGACTTCAAATCTCGGAACTATAGGCGTTCAGTCACTTATCATAACGGTTTTCGCTGTAGTAGGAAGCATGATATTCATAACCGGTGTGCGAAAAATAATGGGTATGGATAAATACGGTAATCTCAAGACTAAGGTGGGATCAAAGGCTGATGCTGAAGAAGATAAAGCCATAGAAAGTACTATAGGCGATGAACAGAAATTAAGCAAGTCCGATATCCTGAGCACCTGTATCATATTGGGGCTCGTTGTTGTCGGCATGCTGATCGGATATTTTGTGATCGCAGGAATGATGCCTCAGACCCTGGATGAGTTCGATGTGATCTCAGGACATTCACTGACAGTATTCTTATGCTGCCTGCTGTTCTGCGTAGGCTTCGATCTGGGAATGCAGGGAACTGTTATTTCAAGCATAAAAGAAGTGGGCGTGCGAGCACTGGCATTCCCGTTCGCGGCAGTCATTGGAAGTATCATTATAGGCACTGCAGCGTCAATGTTCTTCGGATTCACCATGAGGGAAGGAATTGCTATCAGTGCAGGATTCGGCTGGTATACATATGCACCGACAGTTATAGCATCGGCAGGCTCGGAATTCATGGTTGCCTCAGCCGTATCTTTCATGCATAACGTTATAAGAGAAGTATCGGGCATAGTCCTGATACCGATATTGGCTAAAAAAATAGGATACCTGGAAATGACAGGTATCCCGGGAGTCGCCGCTATGGACGTGTGCATGCCTATCGTAGAAAGATCATGCAGACATGACACCGTAGTATATTCATTTGCCGTAGGCCTTTTGATGTGCATAGTGACATCACTTCTGGTGCCTTTGGCAATGGGCGTTTGATACAAAGTGCATCAAAGAAAAATCTGTTACGCATCAGCGTAACAGATCTATAGTCGGACTGACATTATAGTATTTTTTAAGAGCTTCGTATTCCTGCGAAGCTTTTTCTTTTGCTGCAGGGTTTTCCTTATCGAGAAGCACCGCTTTTATCATAACGTTTTTAGCCGTATGTTCCAGCGAGGTGAACTCGATCATATTGACATCGTAACCGGCAGCTTCAAGTTTCAAACCTCTAAGGCTGTTGGTGAGGAGTTCAGTGAACTTATCTTTGATTATGCCGTGTTTCAGCATCGGCTGATTTATATCGTTTTCGATCTGTGAAAACAGCTCATGCTGACAGCAAGGAACGCTTAAGATGACCTTGCTGTGCCATTTCACTGCATTTATAAGGGCAAAGTCGGTAGCAGTATCACATGCGTGGAGTGTTACTACCATATCGGCTCCTGTGCTTACGAAATCGGCAATATCTCCTGTCAGGAATGTCAGTTCATCGTAGCCCAGCTTTTTGGCTGTTTCGTTACAGAAACGTATAACGTCCTCTTTCAGATCAAGCCCGATTATTTCAACATCTCTGCCTCTTACCAGCTTGAGGTAGTAATATAATGCAAAGGTCAGGTAGCTCTTGCCGCAGCCGAAGTCGATGATTCGAAGTGTTCCTTCTTTAGGAAGTGCATCGAAAGAATCATCTGCGATCTCAAGGTATCTGTTGATCTGCCTGAACTTAGAATAGTGCTTTTTGAAAACCTTGCCTTCGGCAGACATGACGCCAAGCTCGATAAGGAAATCACAAGGCGTACCGTCTTCTATGATGTACTGTTTTTTCTTATCGTGAGACAGGTCTCCGCCCTTTCGGTGAGATGCCTGTCTTGTGATTTTAGGTCTATCAGGCTTGGAGGCCAGGATCTGGATGTCTTCATCTTCAGTCAAAATATTTATCTGTTTAAAATCGTTTTCTATGATATTACATGCGAAGTCTATCCCTTCGTAATAAGGGATGTTCTGATGAGTAACTTTTTTATCATAATGAAACTCCGCCTGGTACATGTATTCGCCTTTTATGGATACAGGTCTCAGCGTGACTTTCTTGTATTCTATGGACTTTCTTCTTTTCCCTGCGAAGATGACTTTTATAAGCTTGCCGCTGTCAAAACAAGAGCAGAGTGTATATGTGATCTTTTCCATATTGACCGCCTTTCTTTAACTGCAAGTATATTATCACATAAGGCGATACAAGTACAAGGATTCTTATGCAGGCTCCACAAACGGTATGCCGAAATACTCGGTAAGTGACAGGACGAGGTTTCTTGCGATCAGATCGATATTGTTGATGATCCAAAGTGCATCTTCCAGGTTGTCATGGTAAGCAAGTTCTATGAGATTAGATGGTGCTCGGGTGAGACGCAGCTCAGCCAAAGTAGTAGTGGGTACAGCACGGACTAGAGATGGGTCGGGGTAAATGGCTTTCAAATTGTTTACGAAGATATCTGCCGCACGAAGGCCTTCGGTGCTGGTGGTGTAATAGTAGACATCGGATCCCTGCAGCCGGCCTGCCAGGTTTTCCGGCGAGGCATTGGAGTGGAGGGCAAGGTGAAAATCGTAATTACCCGCATTGGATAAGTCTATAGCTTGGCGCAGAGTATCATCAGGGTCATTTCTTGTAAATGTGATGCCTGAAGCTATGAGATAAGGTTCCATGGCATCAGCTACTAAGTTCATGTAGAATTCTTCAGTACCAAGTCCGTTGACATAAGGATTGAATTCCTGGACAGACGGGCTCAAAAATAAACTAGGCATAAAAGTCTCCTTTTTGTTTTAGGATACGCAAGCTATTTGAATTTTGACACCGGGCAAGTATTGGTTTATACTATAATGTTGTAATAAATATTTTAACAAGAAGGCCCGGGGGCTTTGAATAAATATAGAAAGCAGGCGAAAAAATGGCAGAAAAACAGAAAATAATCAACATAGCAGTCATCGCTCACGTAGATGCGGGAAAATCCACATTGGTAGATGCGTTCCTAAATCAGAGCGGAGTTTTCAGAGACAATGAAGCTGTAGTAGACTGCGTTATGGACAGCGATGATATCGAACGTGAGAGGGGCATCACCATCTACTCCAAGAATTGCTCAGTAATGCATGATGATGTTAAGATCAATATCGTGGACACTCCGGGACATGCCGACTTCTCATCAGAAGTTGAGCGTATCATCAAGACAGTAGATACAGTTATCCTGCTGGTAGATTCCAGCGAAGGGCCTATGCCACAGACAAGATTCGTACTGAAGAAGTCTCTTGAACAGGGGATAAATCCTATTCTTTTGATCAATAAGATCGACAAGAAGGACGCACGTATAGATGAAGTAGTGGACGAAGTTTATGAATTGTTCATGGATCTGGAAGCAAATGATGAGCAGCTGGATTTCCCGATCCTTTATGGTATCGCAAGACAAGGCATCGTAGTTTATGATCCTGAGGATGTAAAGGGCATCCAGGTGGGAGAAGAGGACAAGAAGATAAAGAAAAGCGCACGCGGCATGAATGGTCTCGATATCACACCGCTGTTTGAGACTATTATCAAGCATGCGTCTCCGTATCCTGATCTCAATGATGAACCACTGCAGCTGCAGATCTCAGCATTGGCTTACGATGATTATATCGGAAGACTTGGTATCGGCAGAGTTACTAAGGGCATCGTAAAATCAGGAAGCACGATAGCTGTAGCTAAGGAAGATGGCAAGATCGAACAGAGAAAGATAAATCAGGTATTCGTATACAGAGGTCTGAAGCGTATGGCTGTCGAACAGGCAGAAGCCGGAGACATCGTGGTAGTATCAGGGATATCAGATATTTCCATCGGGGAGACTATCTGCGATCCTTCAAGTCCTGACCCTCTTCCTATGATAAGCATAGAAGAGCCTACATTGAGCATGTACTTCATGGTCAACAAATCGCCTTTTGCAGGGAAAGTCGGCAAGTTCGTAACTTCAAGACATATAAGAGAAAGACTGAATAAAGAACTGGAAGTAAACGTGGGATTGAAGGTGGAAGAAACTGATTCTACCGATAGCTTTAAAGTTTCAGGAAGAGGAGAACTGCACCTTTCCATCCTTATCGAAAATATGAGAAGGGAAGGATATGAGCTGGCAGTGTCTAAGCCGGAAGTTATCATGAGACGAGGAGAAAACAATCAGGTACAGGAACCGATCGAAGAAGTAGTGCTCAGCGTACCTGACGAATATTCAGGTTCAGTCATCTCCAAGCTCAATGTGAGAAAAGGTCTCATGCAGGAAATGAAGAGCGAGAACGGGTTCACGAGACTTGAATATCTGGTGCCGACTAGAGGTCTTCTCGGATATAGAAGTGAATTCATCAACGATACAAGAGGTGAAGGCACCATGGTGAGAAGATTCGCCAAGTTCGATGATTTTATGGGTGATATCCCGCAGAGAACGAATGGTGTTGCCATCGCACAGGAAGAAGGTGTAGCTACACCTTATGCCATCTTCAATATCAGTGAAAGAGTGCAGATGTTTATCGAACCGGGAACTAAGGTCTATGAAGGTATGATCATCGGGATGAATGCCAGAAGCGAAGACATGGTAGTGAACCCTTGTAAGGCAAAAAAAGCTACTAACATGCGTGCGGCGGGAAGTGATGATAATATCAAGCTGGCACCTGCGAGAGTGTTCACTCTTGAAGAAGCCCTGGAATTCATCGATGATGACGAACTGGTAGAAATCGTTCCTGACGACATCAGGCTCAGAAAGAAACTGCTGAAGGAACTTGAGAGAAGAAGAAGCGGAAGGAACATCAAGACAGAGGAA
Organism: Bacillota bacterium; assembly: GCA_030536355.1. GTDB lineage: Bacteria > Bacillota > Clostridia > Peptostreptococcales > Anaerovoracaceae > Lentihominibacter. Next base: position 48,843 of record JAUNQD010000009.1, read on the forward strand.
TAGGGATGAGCGATTTTAATATTTATTTAGAAACATTGCTGGGATCTGAGAAACTGGCAGGCTTGGCCGAAACCGGTATAAGGCTGCTGCTGACAGTGATAATCGGGCTTATCGTTATCAAGGTGATCATGAAGATAACTAAGAAGTCTCTTGGTAAAAGCGGAGCAGATCCTTCAGTATATGCATTTATCAAAAATGCAATTAAAATAGTTTGTGCTATCGTACTGGTTACCATGTGCCTTGGTATATTAGGTATACCGATGAGCACAGTAGTTGCAGTCCTCGGTGCCGCAGGTGCTGCCATAGCACTGGCTTTAAGGGACAGCCTTGCCAATGTTGCAGGGGGATTTATGATTATCATAACCAAGCCGTTCAGCAAGGATGACTTGATCGATGTTGGTGAGGTCTCGGGAAAGGTAGAGAAGATCGATTTGTTCTTGACGACGCTCAAGACATACGATAATAAGACCATAACGATCCCGAACGGTCTGATAAATACATCTATTCTTGTGAATCACAGTAAAGAGAGCAGACGACGTGTAGACTGTACATTCAGTATAGGTTACGGTAACGATATAGGTAAGGCGAAAGAAATACTGGCAGCAGTATGTGATGCTTGTCCCGATATTTTCAAGGATCCCGCACCGGTCATCGGTGTTGCCAATCATGGAGACAGCGCGGTGATCATGGATGTCAAGGCGTGGTGCGAGACGGATGATTACTGGGATGTGAAGTATTTCCTGGAAGAAAACGTCAAGATAGCATTCGATGAACATGACATAGAAATACCATATCCTCAGATGGATGTTTTTATAAAAAAATAATAAGTGTTCAAAAAGAAAAAAGTGGTAAAAACAATACAAAAATGGTATAATATCAAAATAACTTTTATGAAAGGAGACTCGGAATATGGGAGAGATAAGAAAATTTAAGCGAGTGTTAGTGGCTAACCGTGGCGAGATCGCCATCAGAATATTCAGAGCCTGCAAAGAACTGGGGATCAGAAGTGTAGCAATTTACTCAGAAGAGGATAAAAATACATTATTCAGAACGAAGGCAGATGAAGCATATCAGGTAGGAAGAGGCAAGTCGCCTGTAGATGCTTACCTTGCTATCGATGAGATCATCGAACTGGCTAAGGCAAAGGGCGTAGACGCCATCCATCCGGGATACGGATTTTTGGCAGAGAACGTAGAGTTTGCCAAGGCATGTGAAGCTGCAGGCATCGTATTCATCGGTCCTGACTATGAAATGATGGATAACCTGGGAGATAAGGTAAAGTCTAAGATCGTTGCCAACAAGGTCGGAGTACCGACTATCCCTGGCATGACTGAAACCATCCCTTCAGCAGAAGTGGCTCTGGACTTTGCAGAAAAGTGTGGATATCCTGTGATGCTCAAGGCAGCAGCAGGAGGCGGCGGAAGAGGCATGAGAATAGTAAGAAGCAGAGAAGAAATGCCTGCTCAGTACGAATCTGCCAAGAGTGAAGCAAAGAAGGCCTTTGGTATCGACGATATTTTCATCGAAAAATATCTTGAAAGGCCTAAGCATATAGAAGTTCAGATCCTGGGCGACAACTACGGAAATATCGTTCATCTTTATGAACGTGACTGCTCTATCCAGAGAAGACATCAGAAGGTAGTTGAATTCACTCCTGCTCTTTCTATTACAGAAGAACAGAGACAGAATATCTGCAACGATGCGATCAAGATCGCTAAGGCTGTAGATTACAGAAGTGCCGGAACAGTTGAGTTCCTGGTAGACCATGAAGGCAATCACTACTTCATCGAAATGAACCCTAGAATACAGGTTGAACATACTGTAACTGAAATGACTACAGGTGTAGATATCGTTCAGTCACAGATACTCATCGCACAGGGATATACTCTTGATTCATATCAGATAAACATCAAGAGCCAGGATGATATCCAGCCTAGAGGATATGCTATCCAGTGCAGAGTAACTACAGAAGATCCTATCAACGGATTTGCTCCTGACACAGGTACTATCACTAAGTATACAAGTGCCGGCGGATACGGCATAAGACTTGACGCAGGTAATGCAGTTGCAAATTCACAGATATCACCTTACTATGATAGCTTGCTGGTTAAAGTAACAGCATGGGCGAGAACTTTCTCCGATGCTACAAACAAAGCAAGAAGAGCCATCAAAGAAACAAAGGTAAAGGGCGTCAAGACCAACAGAGCATTCCTGCTGAACGTTCTCAACCACCCAACTTTCAAGGCAGGTAACTGTGATACAGGCTTCATTGAAGACAATCCTGAACTGCTGAACATCATGGCTAAGCAGGATAAGGAGCTGAAGGTGCTCACATTCCTTGGCGAACAGTATGTCAACGGAAACAAGGGCATCAAGCCTCAGTTCGACGTTCCTGTATACCCTAGGATCAAGCCTGAACAGGTGAATTCACTGTCAGGTACGAAGCAGATCCTGGATGAAAAGGGACCTAAGGGAGTAGTTGACTGGGTAAAAGATCAGAAGAAGCTGCTGATCACAGATACTACTATGAGAGACGCACAGCAGTCACTTATGGCTACTCGTGTAAGAACAGTTGATATGGAAAAGATCGCACCTGCCGTAGCACTGTATGGTAAGAATCTGTTCTCACTGGAAATGTGGGGCGGAGCGACATTCGATACAGCATACAGATTCCTTAAGGAATCGCCATGGGAAAGACTCCAGACTCTGAGAGCCAAGATTCCTAACGTTATGTTCCAGATGCTGATCAGAGGAGCTAACGCGGTAGGATACAAGAATTATCCTGATAACGTTATCAGAAGATTCGTCAAGGAATCAGCAGAATCGGGAATCGATGTATTCAGGATCTTTGACTCACTGAACTGGATCCAGGGCATGGAAGTAGCACTGGATGAAACTCTTAACCAGGGCAAGATCGCAGAAGCCTGCATCTGCTACACAGGAGATATCCTGGATGAAAGCAGAGATAAATATAATCTCGAGTACTATGTGAGAATGGCTAAGGAACTGGAAAAACGCGGCACTCATATACTGGGTATAAAGGACATGTCAGGTCTCATCAAGCCTATGGCAGCTAAGAAGCTGATCGAAGCGCTGAAGAATGAGATTTCTATCCCTATCCATCTGCATACTCATGACACAAGCGGCAACGGCGTAGCTACCCTGATGATGGCTGCAAATGCAGGCGTAGATATTATCGACGGAGCATTCAACAGTATGTCCGGACTTACAAGCCAGCCTGCCTTAAACTCCATCGTTGCGGCAATGGAAAGTACAGAAAGAGATACAGGTATCGATCTGGATGGTATCCAGGAAATTTCAGATTACTGGGCAGCAGTAAGACCTGTTTATAAGCATTTCGAATCGGATATGATGACAGGTTCTGCTGAGATCTATAAGTATGAAATGCCGGGAGGACAGTACTCCAACCTGAAGTCTCAGGTAGAAAGCTTCGGTCTTGGACATAAGTTCAAGGATGTTAAGGATATGTATAAGACTGTTAATGAAATGCTGGGTGATATCGTTAAGGTAACTCCATCATCAAAGGCAGTTGGAGATATGGCTATCTTCATGGTGCAGAATGATCTGGATGCTGAAAACATCTATGAAAAGGCTGCAGATATCGACTTCCCTGATTCAATAGTTTCATATTTCGAAGGAATGATGGGCCAGCCTGAAGGTGGATTCCCTGAAAGACTGCAGAAATTGGTTCTCCACGGTAAAGAGCCTATCACTTGCAGACCGGGAGAACTGCTTCCTGATGAAGATTTCGATGGCATCAAGGAGATGCTGAAAGAAAAGCATGGCCTTGAAGGAGACGAAAAGGAAGCACTGAGCTATGCCCTTTATCCTAAGGTATTCGAAGATTATCTCAAGAGCCTTGAGACTGAAGGAAACTTCAGACTGATGGGCAGTGATATTTTCTTCCACGGTCTGTCAATGGGAGAAACTTGTGAAGTCAAGATCAAGGAAGGTAAAGAACTTGTCATCAGACTTGCTGATATGAGTGAAGCTGACGAAGAAGGCTTCAGAAATGTTATCTTCGAAGTGAACGGCAACAGAACTGCTGTCAAGATCAAGGACCAGGCCGCAAATATGGCAGGAACTGCTTCTCAGACAGTTTTCGCTGATCCTGATGATCCATCAGAAGTAGGTGCCAACATCCCGGGAACTATCCTGAAGGTGCTTGTAGCTGAAGGCGATGCAGTTGAAGAAAAGCAGCCTATCGCAGTTATCGAAGCTATGAAGATGGAAACTAATATCCTGGCTTCTGTCAAGGGCACTGTAGGAAAGATCCATGTGAAGGAAGGTCAGCAGGTGAAGGCAGGAGAACTGATAGCTAAGATCAATGAATAAAAGCGGTAACAGCTGAAATAGTATTATTTGAAACAAGGAGGCGTTTGTTATGAACGGTTTGATCGGTAAATTCTTATATTTCTGGATGTTTATAATCGGAGCATTGATAATCCTGAAGTTTACAGGATATGCTGATGATAATAGAACTATGTTGATCACATTAGGTGCTATCGCACTTGTATACATAGTATGGAATGTGTTCAGAGAGATGGGTAAGAAGAAAAAAGCCGAGAAAGCCGCAACATACAAACAGCCTGTCAAGAAAGGAACTTCCAATAAGAAGAGAAAAAGATAGTTCCCTTTTGATATAATGACTATATGATAAAGACCTCGCATAATTTGATGGTAGATGCAGAAAATAATACCAAAAATATGCGAGGTTTTTTAATGAAAAAATTTGACATACTCAGAGAAAGCATACGTCAGCAGGTGCCGGTAGACGAAAGTTTCGATATCATGGAACGACAGCTTACAGTTTTCGGGAAAGATGCAGTAATGTATTTTGTAGAAGGCCTTACGGATAGGGAGGTCGTTCAGAGGATAATATTCAGCCTGTTTACCCTTGATGACAAACATATAGAAGAAACGGACACTGCAGAAATGTTCATAAAGCATAACTTGCCGTATTTGAATGCCAAGGTACTGTATGACATCGATCTGACAATAAGGAGCCTATACTCCGGGCTGGTACCGCTGATAGTAGATGGTTTCGACGGAGTGATAATCATCGACTGCAGGAGTTATCCATTAAGAAGTGTGGACGAGCCGTCTAAAGAAAAGAGCCTTAGGGGATCAAAAGATGGTTTCGTGGAAGCTATGATGACAAATATAGCACTTATAAGGAGACGTATCAGAGACAATGATCTCATCTTCAAGGTGTATTCTATAGGTGATCTGACTAAAACAGATGTATCCATGGCATATATGAAAACAAAAGCAGATCCTAAGATAGTGAGTAAACTTGATGGGATATTATCAGGGCTTCGATCAGAAGGTCTTACTGTAACGGAGCAGACATTGGTGGAGGAGATAACGGGGAAGAAATTATCACGGTTCAATCCGTTTCCTAAAGTCAGATATACTCAGAGACCTGATATCATAGCTGCCCATGTAGAAGAGGGGAAGATTGCGGTGATAGTGGATAATTCACCGACAGTAATACTTCTTCCGGCGGGAATATTCGACTTCATGCAGGATGTGGATGATTACTATTTCCCGTTGGTGACCGGTAATTATTTCAGACTCATAAGGATATTCAATATATTGATAATTCTTTTCGCGACTCCATTGTATCTGCTCTTTGCCGAAGGCGATATACCTGTGCATGGCTTCATAAAGTTTTTCATTCCCGAAGAAGATTTTGCAGTGAGTATATTTTGGCAGCTGATATTGTTAGAAATAGCAGTAGACGCCCTTAAATTGGCTTCACTCAATACTCCGGAGTCGCTGGGAATGTCACTGTCTGTAATAGGAGCCCTAATACTGGGTGAATTTTCGGTATCTTCCGGATGGTTCATACCACAGACCATATTGGTCATGGCAGTTGTTGCCCTTGCCAGCTTCACGCAGCCCAGCATTGAACTGGGATATGCCGTGAAATTCGTGAGGATAGCCATGCTTGTGGGGGCACATTTTCTTGGATGGCCGGGCGTTGCAGCAGCCTTCATATTTTCAGTGGCAGTTATGGCATGCACCAAGACCATAGTAGGGACATCGTATCTTTATCCCCTTGTTCCTTGGGAAGGCGAAAAACTGAAAAGACTGGTATTCAGAACAAAAAAGTGAGTCTTTGCATATGATATTTCAGTAATGATCGAAAGGTGGAGTGTTGAAGCAATGGATACAAGAGAGCTTTTCGCAAGACTTATTCAGTGCGAGGCAGGGGGTGAAGGTTATCCCGGGATGCAGGGAGTTGCAACAGTAATAGCTAACAGAGCCAATATAACCTACGGAGAATTTGCCAGAGTTAACAATGGTGGGGACTTCAGAGCTGTCATAGAGCAGCCCGGACAGTTCACATGTATGCGCACTTCGGTGGGAGGTTCATATAATCCGCAAAATGTGTATAATATGAATCCTACACAGGAACATTATGATATAGCTGACTGGGCCATATCGGGTGGCAGATTGGCAGGGGTGGATCATTCGTTGTTTTTTCATAACCCCTATAATCCGGTCTGTCCGACTTATTTTCCAACTCGCGTTGGGGTGATCCATAATCGCATAAATGAACATTGCTTCTATGTTCCTACTTCATATTACGCCAATACTTAAATCAGAGAGGTGATCGATATGGCGATGAATCAGAGGAGTATGTTTCAATTATCACGAGCTGATATGACGCCGGTACTGGAAAATACAGGAACGGATGCCGGAGCGGGGATAGGTGACGGAGATATTCCTGTATCGGAAATAAATATGATAGGCAATGTGGGAGGAGGCGGCGGCAATTTTGGAGGAAGTGAGAACTTCCCTCAAGTGCTGCCAAATAATCCTACATTCAGTGTCCCGGCAAATCCGCTTTTACCGGATGATTACAGTGAGATCCTCGATTATAATTCTCTTCAGTATCTGAATGGTATTTTTAGAACACAAATAGGAAAATTTGTCAGAGTACAGCAGCTTGTAGGGTCAAACACTACTCAGGACTTTGACGGTTTTTTGATCGGGGTAGGTATTAATTACATCATACTGCAGGAATACGCTAACAGCGATATTAGGATATTGGATATCTATGGTATCAAACAGATGTATGTATATTACTCAGAGACTATGGCTCCGGGAACAAGAAGATAATAAAAACGGGAGATAGTAATATCTCCCGTTTTGTTTTCACGGTTAAGTTTCAGTATCAATAGTGGAC
>JAUNQD010000010.1 GCA_030536355.1 Bacillota bacterium
AGTTACAGTTAGGGCAAACTCTATGCGGAAGCTTTGGCTCGTGGCACTGTGGACAGATTGAAAGTCCAGGTGCTGTCTTTTTCATGTTAGGAGATCTTCTCATATCTCTCTTCGCCTTTGAAGTTCTTCTCTTAGGTACTGCCATTTCTACACCTCCTTTTGCTCCTTAGTGTATATGTTCTTTCCACCGGTAAGCATCCGGATGGATAATTTGCAACTCCTAAAGTATACAGTCGCAAGGCACACCTTGTCAACAATTATTTTCAGTTTATACTAAAAACTTTGACCGATCTTACAGAGCCTTAACGATGTTGTAAGTATCTCTAGCGATCATCAGCTCTTCGTTTGTAGGGATCAGGATGATCTTAACCTTTGAATCGTCTCTTGAGATAACCATTTCCTTACCTCTAACCTTGTTCTTAACCAGGTCAAGCTTGATTCCCAGGTTGCCCAGGTCGTTACAGATGATGTCTCTCATAGCGATGTCGTTTTCACCTACGCCTGCAGTGAAGATGATAGCGTCTACGCCGTTCATTTCAGCAATGTAAGCTCCGATGTAGAATCTTACCTTGTGAGCGAATACCTTCAGTGCCAGCAGAGCTCTTTCGTTTCCTTCTTCTGCAGCTGCTTCCAGATCTCTGAAGTCACTTGATACGCCTGAGATACCCAGTACGCCTGACTTTTTGTTCAGGATCTCATTAGCAACACCCTGTTCAAGGTTTTCTTTTTCTCTGATGTAAGTAACGATAGCAGGGTCGATATCGCCTGATCTTGTTCCCATTACGAGACCTTCAAGAGGAGTGAATCCCATTGATGTATCGATACACTTACCTCTCTTGATAGCTGATACGGATGCTCCGTTGCCCAGGTGGCAAGTGATCAGCTTCAGGTCGTCTAGGTTAACGTTCAGGATGTCAGCTGCTCTTTCTGCAACATACTTATGGCTTGTTCCGTGGAAGCCGTATCTTCTGATACCGTGCTTCTGATAATATTCATAAGGAATAGCGTAGATGTATGATTCAGGAGGCATTGTCTGATGGAAAGCTGTATCGAATACGCCTACCATTGGAGTGTTTGGCATCAGTTCCTGACATGCTGCGATACCCAGAAGGTTTGGTGGGTTGTGAAGAGGTGCCAGATCTACGCACTCTTCCAGAGCCGCCTTAACAGCATCGTCGATCAGTACTGAATGAGCAAACTTTTCGCCTGCGTGAACTACTCTGTGTCCTACTGCTCCGATTTCATCCATTGACTTAACAACACCATGGTTTTCATCCTGGATAGCCATCAGTACATGTGAGATAGCATCCTTATGGTCTTCCATAGGAACAACGTTCTTGAACTTGTCCATACCGATCTTTTCGTGAGTGATCTGTGAACCGTCCATGCCGATTCTTTCAACCAGACCCTTACAGAGCAGTACTTCGTTTGTCATGTCCAGAACCTGATACTTCAGTGATGAACTTCCGCAGTTGATTACTAAAACTTTCATTTACTATTCCTCCATATTCGAATTAATTACTAAACAACTCTAATAGTATACTCCTAAAAGTGTTCATTTTCAAGAGTTTTAGCCATATTTATCCTAAATCACCTGTCATCTGTGCCTGCAATATACGGTCTCTTCACCTTATCGGAAAAAGCATACATATCCCTGTTATAAATCAAGTTATACATATCAGATGCCAGCACATCATATTTCAAACAAGCCTGTACAATTTCATTATCAAGCTCGTCCTTATTGATATTAGTTATGATCGGTATGTGACCATCCTGCTTTTTCAAACTGCCCAGCAGCTTCCTTCCCACATCATTGGCCGCCAAAACCCTGCCGTAAACGGCTTTGGCAGGTTCAAACTCTCTTATCCCCATCAAAACATACGTAAGCAGTCTTCTTACAGAAGCTTCCGTATACCTCTTCGAAACTACAGATGAAACAAGTGCGTCTAAATTACGGGCCGTAACTATTTCTTTCTTCAGCTTATTCTCCAGCCCCTCGCCCATATGATAAACTAGTCTAAGCGCCTCCGGCGAGTTTTTGACGATCTCGCTCCTCACCAGCTGAAACAGTCGCTCGTCAGCTTGCAAAGCGCACTCGTGCGCATTTCCCGAAGGTCGTCCTCCGTCCAAAGCGCACATTACATTTTCAGGCACATACTTTCCGAATTCTCCCCGGTTCTTCATATTTCTTATGGCCGATGCCCCTGCAAAGCCCGCTTCCGAATTCTCTCCATGATATCCCGATCCAAAGCGCTCGATAGTCACAGCTTCTATGTTCTTCCCTTTTTCATTCCAAAAAATCATTCTCTTGAGATATTCTATGGCCAAAATATTATTTGGCTGAAGCATCTTCTCGGCTGAAGCTTTGCCTAGAACCTCTTCTACAGCAAGTTCTCCGGCTTTAGCGAACGAATTGCCGCTTTGCATGAATTTCTCCCTTGCCGAAGCTATTTCATTGTCTTCATCTATCAGTGCTCTTGCCAAACCAAATAGTTCAGATAAGTTGCCGCTTTCACTGCCAAAGGAAATGTACTCCGCACCCATGCCGCATAGTATGTCTATTGCGCCTTCTGCGAACAGCTGGGCTCTATTGCAGGCATATACAAATGGTAATTCCACCACAAGATCGACGCCATTTTCTACAGCAAGACGGCTTCTCTCCCACTTATCCAGTATGGCAGCTTCACCTCTCTGGGTAAAATTGCCGCTCATCACTGCAACGATGCAGTCTGCACCTGTCTTCCTGCGCGACTCTTCTATATGATATTTATGTCCGTTGTGGAACGGATTGTATTCTGCTGTTATTCCTAATACTTTCATACCGATATCATAACACAAATGGTGCGATCACGAAAGCCACGGCGGCAGAAAAAAGTCCGTGAGTAAGTTTTGTAATGAATATATAGCTTATAGGTATATCACAATCAGTCAACATGCTCATCGTCTGGCCCATAACCGACAGACCGCCCCACGATATTACAAAAGAACATGCTATACATTTGGCTGTTTCTGTAATATGACCACATTCCGATATGGCATTACATCCAACCGTCATTTCTATTATCCCCTTGATCAAAGCTCGCGTGTATTCATCTTCAAACATGAACAATGCTCCGCTTGCTTGGATCAGATCGGTAAGCAGCATAAACATGATAATATACGCCAGTATTATTCCCAATGATTTCAAAGACTTCAGTATCGATTCGGTGAACAAAGCTTGAAAGTTTTCATCATTAAGCGTGGTTCTCAATAACGGAGCAGCCTTATCATCATATACTCTTCCATATACAACGCCATTTATCAGAGCTCCTAAATAATGCGCGACAACGATGACAAGACCTGCTTTTTCTGACCCAAGCATCCCTGCACCAACAGCACCCATCATAAATGCGGGACCTGAAGTGCTGCAGTAACTAAGCAGTCTTTTTGCATTGTCCTGCGATATTTCGCCTTGTCTGCGCATGTCCCCTATTATCTTGGCACCCATTGGGTATCCCGATAAAACACTCATAAAGAAAGTAAACCACTCCGGTTTCATATATCCGATAACACCAAGACCCGTAAGAAAATTGGCACATATAAAAAAGGGCATCAGCGCCGGCATCACATCGGTCGCCCACAATGATATACCTTTTCTCGCAGAATACAAGGATATGGATGGGAACATAACCATCAATATGCAGCATGAGCATGTAACTAATGCTGCGATAATGAATTTTTTTCTTCCGGAACTAAAAATATCCATGGTCTATTTTATTCATAAACCATGGATATATGTTTTATCGATATTATGTATTTTTAAGGAATTATTTTTCGATATCCATTATTGGTGATGGTTCAGGCATTTCATCAGCATTCATCTGAGCTCTGTAAGCCATATCTTTCAGCTCATCTCTGTTAGCAGAAAGTGCTGAATTGATATCATCAAAGGCTTTTTCGATGCTTGTGAACATTTCTCCGAAATATATTGAGCTTAAGTGTTCCATCTTACCCTGGAAGCTGTAGAGGATACTGTCAAGATATTCATATGTACCGATTTTCAGCTGCTGAGCAGTATTTTCTGTAACTCTCATCAGTTCATCTGCTCTCATCTTAGCCTTAACAGTGATATCGTTGTTTTCTACCAGTGTGTCAGCCTGCTTCTGAGCATCATCGATAACAGCTTCGTACTGAGTCTTGGCTTCTGCGATGATTCTTTCTCTTTCATTTTTGATCCACTGTGCCTGCTGGATCTCATCCGGCAGTTCAGCTCTGATTTCTCTAACTATCTCAAGTAATTCCTGAGAATCTACCATGATCTTGCCTGTAAGCGGAAATCCGGCAGCTGTATCAACGATTTCTTCAATTTCTTCCAAAAGTTCTAAAACTCTCATATTATCCTCCTGTTATTCGCCCTTAACCAGTTTATCCATTCTTTTAAGTATTACTTCAGGGACCAGCCCTTCGATAGATCCACCCAAAGTATGTACTTCCTTCATCATACTTGAACTGATAAAGGAATACTGCGGATCCGTCATTAAAAATACAGTTTCTACCTGTTCGTCAAACAATCTGGCATTCATGTGGGCCATCTGGATCTCATACTCGAAATCCATAGCCGCACGCAATCCTCTTACCACTACATTGAATCCATTCTCATTGACGTAATCTGCCAGAAGTCCGGAAAAACAATCAACTTTAACATTATCAAGATGTTTGATCGTTTCGTTGATCATGTCTTTTCTTTCTTCCAGAGAAAACATGGATTTCTTGGAAGGATTTACGATTATTCCGATCGTAAGCTCATCATATAGTTTGGCTGCTCTCTCGATTATATTGAGATGTCCGTTTGTAAGCGGATCGAAAGAGCCAGTATAAAGTGCTTTGGTCTTCATCTGTTATTTTCTCCCACTAATACTAGTTAATTATACCATGTCAAGCCTAGGCATTCAACTATATATTGATAACTTGATAATGCCATACTTGCGTTCTTTTATCTTCTCAAATCCATGGAATATTTCCGGAAGTTCTTTCTCTTTTCTATGTTCCGCAACGATCACTCCATCTTCAGCCAACAGATCATGTTCCCTGATCAGTTCAAACGCAGGCTCAAGAAATTCTTTGTCATATGGCGGATCCAAAAGGATTATATCGAACTGGCCTTCAAGATTAGCAAGAGTTTTTCTGAAATCTCCGGGTATCACTCTGGCGCCATCCTGCGCTTTGCAATGGGCTATATTCGACTTTATTAATTTGATACTATCCCTCGAACTGTCGCAAAAAACACACTCAGCCGCACCTCTGCTGAGAGCCTCTATTCCCAGGTTTCCTGTCCCTGAAAACAGATCGAGCACACGGCTTCCCCAAATTTGCTGTGAAAGGATGCTAAAGAGCGCTTCCTTAACTTTATCTGTAGTAGGTCTGACACTGTAATCTGCCGGAGATTCCAATCGTCTGCCTTTGAATTCACCTGCTATGATACGCATAACATATCCTCCTCGTAATATCTTTCCCCATTCTAGCACTAAAGAAAAAATATATCTACCCCAATTGAAAAAGAGATATTTACTTTTCTGTAAACATCTCCCTTTTCAATTAGTTTCATGCTTATTCAAAGCTTTTCGAAGTTATCTGCCTGACATCTGCTGCTCAGCCATTTCGACCAGCTTCTTAGTCATATAACCGCCAACATAGCCATTTTCTCTTGCAGTCAGGTTACCCTTGTCCATCTGCTCATAGTTGGCATAACCCAGTTCATTGGCAACTTCTGTCTTTAAGTTCTTTAATGCCGGTTTAGCATTCATATTAGTTTTATCCTGTAATGACATGTTTTCTCACCTCCTGTACTAATAATTTAACCTGTCGGCGAGAAAGTATAACAAGCAATAATTACTTGTATTTCCGTCATTTCCCATGCTAAAGATCAAGGCTCATCGTTTCCCCAAACAACTTAGTTACTCGTCGTCTTATCCCTTGATTTTCAGGAGCTTTCAGCGCAGGATCTTGTTCAAGTATCGCTCTGGCTTCTCGTTTGGCATGTTCCAGAACATCAAGATGTCTTGCCAGATCTGCTATATTAAGATCCGGTAAGCCATGCTGTCTCGTTCCGAATATTTCTCCCGGACCTCTGAGTTTCAAGTCTTCTTCCGCTATATAGAAACCATCGGAAGAGCTATCCATTATTTCGCCTCTTTTTTTGGCTACTTCTGAACTGCCATCCATTATCAAGAAACAATATGATTTATGCGTACCTCTTCCGACTCTTCCTCTTAACTGATGTAATTGCGCCAATCCAAAACGTTCGGCATTTTCAACAACTATCACCGAAGCATTCGGTACATTGATGCCGACTTCTATAACTACAGTTGCAACGAGTATATCGATCTTGCCTTCATAAAAGTCCGCCATGATATCGTCTTTTTCACTCTGCTTCATCGCTCCGTGCAGAAGAGCCGTCTTATGATTTTTGAACCTCGACGAAAGTTCCTGCGCCACATTATCGGCCGATCTGACATCCATCACATCCGAATCTTCAATAAGAGGCGTCACAACATAGGCCTGCCTTCCGGCATCAAGCTGCTTCTCAACAAAATCATAACACTTATCTCTCATTTCCTGACCTATAGTCCTGGTCTGTATTTTTTGTCTTCCAGGCGGAAGCTCATCTATCACAGATACATCAAGATCTCCATAGAGGATAACTGCCAGAGTCCTCGGTATCGGCGTTGCTGTCATTACGAGTATGTTGGGATTACGCCCCTTTTCCTTTAGCCTTACCCTTTGTCCTACACCGAAACGGTGTTGTTCGTCTGTTATTACAAGGCCCAGATCCTTGAATTCAACATCAGGCTGTATTATGGCATGAGTACCCACTATCACCTGCAATTCTCCCGACTTCAATCCTTCCAGAGTTTCTCGCTTTTCTGCCGCTTTCATGGATCCCGAAAGGAATCCCACTTTTATGCCATGTTTTTCAAAACTCTTTCCTACGCCTTCATAATGCTGCCTTGCCAGAATCTCTGTAGGCGCCATAAGTGCCGCCTGATATCCGCTTTTGACAGCCTTGTACATAGCTATCTCTGCGACTGCCGTCTTCCCCGAACCTACGTCTCCCTGGACAAGACGGTTCATCACCTTCCCACTTTCGAGATCAGCTTCTATTTCCTCGACACATCTTGCCTGTGCTCTCGTCAATGGATATGGCAGGGACTCTATGTATGGGGTCGTGTCAGAAGTTTTCGGAAACGCGATCCCGTTCTCTTCGTTCTTGATATTCTGCCTTGCCGCAAACAATCCTGTCTGCAAAGTCAGCAGCTCGTCAAATACCAAACGATATTTTGCTTCCAAAAGTTTTTGTTTCTCGGTTGGAAAGTGGATATTTTTCAATGCATATGAAAGGCTGCAAAGCCTATTCCTATCCAGGATATCTCCAGTAAGATAATCCTCTGCGGTTTCATATAATTCCCCGGCAGTCTTCTGCCACTGCCTCATTTCTTTTTGTGTTATTCCTTTAGTAAGCGGATATATCGGAAGTATCCCCTCTGCTGCATCATCCACCCTGCTGAATTCAGGATGTACCATTTGAAGCTTACCGAAATTAAGCTGTGGTTTGCCATAAAAAATATATTCATTGCCTTTTTTAAATGATGACATCAGATATTTCGCATTAAAAAAAACAACTTCAATGGATCCCGTATCATCCGATACCAGAAGCCTCAGCAGTTGTTTTCTCCCATATTTATATCTATCGCTTACTAAAAGGTCCACCTTACCTTTGATAACTGCAGGCTTATCTATATCCAATTCTGAAATATTTACCTTGTTTTTTCTATTTTCGTAATCACGCGGAAAAAACAAGATCAAATCTTCTATTGTATGGATATTAAGTTTTTCAAGAGCCTCACTCTTCTTGGGTCCCACACCCTTAAGTTCAGTGACCTTGTCAAGCAATTTCATTATCTGCTCACCTCTATATGCCTCTTGGCAATATTCTTCGAAAGAACACCTGTAACGATCACCGTCACATTTCTTGGTGCTTTTGGCAGTATTTTTTCAGCATTTTCGTACACACTATCTATTATTTCCGAAGTGGTTTTTTTGATACTTGCACCAAATTTCATAACAATATAGATTTTTAGATCGTAACTTTCTTCATCCTGAATAAATTCAACAGCAGCCGCATTGATACCGCCCTTATAATTTTGAAGAATGGCATTGCCGTTACAGTCTTCCACCGCTTTCTCAGCGATCCTGTTTATAATGTTTTGAGAAAATCTGACATCTCCTATCTTTGTCTCAATATCAAACATGATCATTCTCCCATTGATATAGTGCTCTATTATATGTATTTTATCACACCTTTAGCTGACTGCACAATCTTTATAATCTCCACATATTATAGTATGAGGTGAAGAATCATGAATCGAAAACCACATATGAAACACAAACCTTATAAAAAAAGGAGCCATGACAAGCTTGGTATATGTATGATCCTTCTTGGCATCGTAGCAATAGCAGCTTTATTCTTGCCTCTTAAGTACTGGGCATTACTCTTGAGCAGCTTCCTCATATTTTTCGGTCTTCTGCTTTTAAAATAGCTGTAAAAACAAAAACGCTCACCATTGGTGAGCGCCTGTTTATCATTCTTGATTAGATGGCACGGTTTACTTTGCCTGATCTTAAGCATCTTGTGCAAACTTTAGCTTTTCTAACTGTACCGTTATCATCGATTCTTACAGTCTGAATGTTTGCATTCCACTTTCTTCTAGTGTGTCTGTTTGAATGGGACACGTTGTTTCCGGAAACCTGACCTTTTCCGCAAATTTCGCACTTTCTTGACATCTGCCGCACCTCCTTATACGTATAGTATCTAAAAGCTTTCGCAATTTCTTTTAAATATTTCTTGTTCTGTCTTCACAGACTCGAACAAATGACATTATAGCACATGAAAAAACTAAACACAAGGACTTTTTTCTCTATAAATCCAATTATTTCAAAGGACGCCTCAACCCTTCCAAATAGTAGTTTCTCCTGACCTTCTTGTCTCGTTCATATCGATGACTCTCTGATTACTGCTTCCTCTGAATTGAAGAGTTAAGTCTCTCAATTCATTGACGAAAGGACCATCTATCAGGATATCCGTAAGCCCCAAAAGCTCGCGCACATCTGCGTTTTGCACAGACATATCATTGAGCTGCTCCAAAGTATATCCGCTGAACACCGTAATGTTCAAGCCCATGTCTTTGACTCTTCTGCCCAGTTCAACAAACGGACCCGGTTGGCAGAATGGTTCTCCACCGGAAAAAGTCACTCCTGCAAGCAACTTGTTTTTTTCTATTTCTTCTATCAGCCTATCTATGCTGACATCCTTACCGCCGGCAAAATCATGAGTTTCAGGATTATGACATCCCTTACAAGCATGCGGACAGCCCTGACAAAAGACTGTAAATCTGATGCCCGGGCCGTCAACGATTGATTCTCTCACTATGCCGGCTAATCTTATAGAATCAGCCTTTTTCATTTATAAAGTCTCCATTCCGCTGTCGAGACTATGCTTAACTCTGTCTTTTTCTTCAGCAGTCTTCGCGTCGTTCCAATTATCCATAGTTCCTACCAGATAACCTGTGATACGTCTGATCCTTTCGAATCCCTGATCA
Organism: Bacillota bacterium; assembly: GCA_030536355.1. Lineage (GTDB taxonomy): Bacteria > Bacillota > Clostridia > Peptostreptococcales > Anaerovoracaceae > Lentihominibacter. The sequence goes on from JAUNQD010000010.1 coordinate 9,636, forward strand.
CCGTCTTCTTCTGTTCTGTGACAATGCGGACATTCGTTATCGATGATTCCTGTGTATCCGCATACAGGGTCTCTGTCTACAGGATGGTTGATGGAACCGTAACCTACTCCGCTTTCCTTCATGCATCTTACTACCTGTTCGAATGCATCCAGGTTCTTACATGGGTCTCCGTCCAGTTCAACATAAGTGATATGGCCTGCATTGGTCAGTGCGTGATAAGGAGCTTCCAGCTTTATCTTATCAAATGCATTGATGTTGTAGTATACAGGCACGTGGAATGAGTTTGTATAGTAATCTCTGTCTGTTACTCCTTCGATAACTCCGTATCTTGCTCTGTCGATCCTTACGAATCTTCCTGACAGACCTTCAGCCGGTGTTGCGATCAAAGTGTAGTTGAATCCTGTTTCCTTAGTGTAATCATCCATCTTCTTTCTCATGAAGCCGATGATCTCAAGACCAAGTCTCTGAGCTTCTGCAGATTCACCATGATGTACACCTAGCAGAGCCTTCAGACATTCAGCAAGACCGATAAAGCCCACTGTCAGTGTTCCGTGCTTCAGAACTTCTGCAACAGAGTCTTCAGGCTTCAGCTTTTCTGAATCCAGCCAGATGCCCTGTCCCATCAGGAACGGATAGTTCTTTACCTTCTTAGATGCCTGGATCTTATATCTTTCCATCAGCTGGTTAGCACACAGGTCAACCTTTCTTTCAAGTTCTTCGAAGAAGATGTCGATATCTCCGTGAGCCTTGATGGCGATCCTTGGCAGGTTAACTGATGTAAAACTCAGGTTTCCTCTTCCTCCAACTACTTCTCTTGAAGGATCGTAGTGGTTACCGATTACTCTTGTTCTGCATCCCATGTACGCAACTTCTGTGTTGTGATCTTCAGGATTATAGTAAGCCAAATTGAACGGAGCATCCAGGAATGAGAAGTTAGGGAACAATCTCTTAGCTGATACTCTGCATGCCAACTTGAACATATCATAGTTAGGATCTCCCGGATTATAGTTTACTCCTTCCTTGATCTTGAAGATATGTATAGGGAAGATGGCAGTTTCTCCGTTACCGAGACCTGCTTCTGTAGCGAGCATGATATTTTCTGTAACCAGTCTTCCTTCAGGTGAAGTATCAGTTCCGTAGTTGATGGATGAGAACGGGATCTGTGCTCCTGCTCTTGAATGCATAGTGTTCAGGTTGTGAACGAATGCTTCCATTGCCTGATAAGTAGCTCTCTTGATTTCTTCGTTGGCATACTTGGTAGTCTTTTGCTGGAGTCTGTCAATATACTTTTCATCGATCAGCTGCTTCAGATATTCTCTTTCCAGTTCCTTATAATTATTGTCATCTGCGATCATAGGGTAAACATTGTACTTTTCCATGATCTCAGCACCTATTGCCTTTGTTTTTTCTACGCCGTCTTCAATATCGAACAACAGGTTCAGCATCTTACCCATGTTTGTCCAATACAGCTTTCTGAAGGTTTTCTTGACGCCGTTTGCCATTCCATAGTCAAAGTCAGGGATACTCTGGCCACCGTGCTGGTCATTCTGATTCGACTGAATGGCAATACAAGCAAGTGCTGCATAGCTCTGAATGTCGTTAGGCTCTCTCAGGAATCCATGCCCTGTTGAGAATCCACCTTTGAAAAGTTTTTCTATATCTATCTGACAGCATGTAGTAGTAAGAGTAAGGAAGTCCATGTCATGGATGTGAATATCGCCATCTCTATGAGCCTTAGCATGAGCAGGTTTGAGGACGAACATTTCATAGAACTGTTTAGCACCTTCTGAACCATACTTCAGCATAGTACCCATAGCAGTGTCTCCATCTATATTAGCATTCTCACGCTTAGTATCATTGTCTTTAGCTTCCTTAAAAGTAAGATCTTCATACGTCTTCATGAGACGAGTGTTCATATCTCTTACTCTTGTTCTTTCTGCTCTGTAAAGGATAAACTCCTTCGCAGTTCTGGCATGACCGTTTTCGATCAGTACTTTTTCTACAGCATCCTGGATCTGTTCTACTGTAGGCGTTTCATTATGACAAATTTCAGTAAGATATATTTCTACCTGCTTTGCTAAATAATTTGCCATATCGCGGTCTTTGCCGCCCAGCACCTCTGCTGCCTTGTAGATCGCTTCAGCTATCTTACCGCTGTCGAAATCTACAGTTCTTCCATCTCTCTTGATGATTTGCTTGATCTGACTCATTCTAATTACTCCTTACTAAACATTGCAATATCACTTTAATCATTTAAATCTTTATTGTCGTTTATTTCGTCGGAACACTATATATAGGCCCATATATAGTGCTGCAATGAAAATTATACACAAAATACAGGCATAGTCAACATCGAATTCTGTATTTTGTTGTTCTTTTTGCATTACAAAAGCCCTATATGCAGATACAGGGCTTTTAGTTTACATAATTATATTTTCAGTAGTCCGGCTTTTACTGATTGTTTTCTCCGAAGAATTCTGATCTAAGCATTGACATAAGATGAAGATCGTAATATTTGCCATCCTTCTTGGTAGCATTTCTGGCAACACCTTCACTCTTGAACCCAAGGCTTTCATATAAAGTAGACGCTCTCTTATTTCCTGTGTAGTAATCCAGAGTGACTCTTTCCATATGGAGGAAAGTAAAACAATATTTGAGAAGCTCGTTCATGATTTCTCTTCCGATTCCCTTACCCCAAAGTTTAGGATCCCCAATGTAGAATTTAGTTATATCCAGAGAATCGCTATGTCTGTCTACTCTGGATATATATATTCTTCCTACAGGTTCTCTGCTCTCTCTGTCTACAATGGTAAAATCCATTTTTTCTTTACTGAATTTATTATAAAGAGCCTCTGTCACCACGTCTTCATAAGTTCTTTCTTCATCAAAAGAAAGATAGTGTGTAACCACAGGATCCTTTTCCCACTTCGCGAAATATTCATAATCCTTAAATTCTGTTTCCCTGATTATGAAGTTCTGAGTTTCCATAATAATCTCCTTATATATTTTCATTAAAGTTCACTTAATCTATACAATTATTAATTTTCTTGTGGTATTATATTAGTGATTTCATTATATTAATAATTTTACCAATAAACAAGGAGAAATATAAAATATGAAGAAGTTTTTCGTATTTTTGATTGCGATCATGCTGGTATTCTCCCTTCTGCTTACAGGATGCGGTTCATCGGAAGCAGATAGAGAACAGGAACTTAAAGATTCTCTAGAAAAAACTTATGAAGAATTGACAGCGACTTTCTCCGGCGCAACAGGAGAATATGATCTGGTCGCTCAGTATATCCAGTCGTGGGCCAGCAAAAACGGCATAGTGATAGCAGCAAACGAAGAAAGTTATATGGTCCTGGAAAATCCGGCTACCGAAGGTTGTGAGAAAGCTGAGTCAACCACCCTGCAATGCACAATAGACACCAAGAAATTTGCCAATTCATTACAGAGCCTTGCCATTTCCTTGACAAGCCTTCTCGGTCCACTGGAACATGGTGACATATCCCTCATCATCACCGAAACTGATAATGGCGAATATACAGGTGCTGATTCTGCTGATGTTGAGTATCTTCAGAATGATAACTTCATTAATATCAAGCAGAACGACAGCATCGAACTCTATACTTCAGGCGCCTATGCATCTTCAGCAGTTATGTCTGCTGATATAACTACTGAAGAACCTTATTATCCGCATGCATATACTATAACAATGAAGATTTCGGGACATCATGACCCATTCACCTTGGATGATACAGATCATCCTAATCCTGTGGAAGTGATCGGTAACCTTCTCGCCAATGAGAAGAGCTCCGGACAGCTTTTCCAACTGGCATCATTCAATTGTGAAGCCAAGCAAGGATATATACCAACTTCTGCAACAGCCGTAGTTATTATCGATACTAACGACGTTTCAAGCTTTGAGAAGAAATTCAGAAGTTCATACAATAATATGAAGAAAAAGTTTGAAAACCTTGAAGAAAACTTCGTATACACATTTACCGAAACAGCTATGCCTGAAGAAGTAATGTCAAGTGAAACCGGCAATAACATCATCAGCCTCATGTATACTCTCAAAACCGGTAAGTATGCTCCGGAAGAAGATGAAGAAGCTGTAGAAGAAGAAAATGTGGATGAGGAAGCTGTAGAAGAAGCCGAAAATAATAAAGACATTGAATCATTTGCCCTTGCTGAGATTTCCAACATATCCACCAATGGAGGAAAGTTCTATCTGGAAACATCCTTCAGAGGTACTGATAAAGAAATCATCGGCAAACTGTCAGAGCTTTATAGTACAACTTCCAGTCTGTGTGATATAGATTATCAACACTCCGGAATCTCCATCACATGGCCTTCCAAAGACAACACCGAGCTGGCTTCATTCTTTATCGACGCCCTCGGTTCCAAGGAGGCAGTCATGAGCGGCGCCATCGAAAGCAGTGAATGTAATGTATTCGCATCAAAGGCTGCTCTCAATATGATCTCATATCAATGTAATATCCATCATGGTGAAGCAGCACTGTCTAACATATGTCATTATTTGACCGGATTGACAGAAAAATAAATCCAATCAATAGAAAAAGGTATCCTTTGATCATAAAGGATACCTTTTTTAATACTTATCTACTTGATTATATATTATCAATCTGCGTACACGAAGTTCGATGTGGCCGACGCCAATAGCTTACCGGTCTTCTCATCGGTCGCCAACGCCCTTACCCTTGCCATCGTCCGTCCTATACGTATTACATTGACTTCAAATATAAATGACTCACCCATAAAAGGTCTTATAAAGCTAACATCCAGATCTGCAGTAGCTACCGAATCGTGATCTGAAAAAGCCAGAACACTCATGCCCATTGATACATCAAACATAGAAGCCACCACACCGCCATGCAGTTCTCCTCGATGATTCTGCTCCCATTCCTTCGCAATATATCTTATTCTGGAAGTCTGGGTATCTATATCACAGCTTATGGGTTCAGGAGCCAGCATGGCATTCATCTTAGCTTCTTCAGTATCCTGAACTTCCTCTGCGATCATTCTTAACTTTCTTTCTACATCATATAATGTCTTCATTTTGCCCTCCTGAAATATGCAGCAATATTATAACACATTTTTCATTGTTTAGTACTGATATGCTACTTTTTTAAGTTGCAACTGATTAAATTTTCTGATAAAATTTTAGCAATAATTTATTTATTTTCCCAATTAACTTAGGAGGTTATTATGAGAAAAAAATCAAAATGGCTCATCGCACTTATGGCACTTATTATGGCATTATCAATGACAGCTTGCGGTGGTGAAGAAGAACCTGCAGCTCCTTCAGGAGATTGCTTCGCAGATCAGTACGTAGCTCTGATCGAATCAGGTGAAGCCAGAGACTTCGCTGATTATGATGCTATGGCTGCTAAACTTGCAGGTATCGCTGAAGAAACAGGTGCTCTGTATGTTTACACTCTGACTCCTGGAACTGACGGTGTTCCTGCACTTGATGGTGAATCCGGAGAAGATGGTTCATACCTGATCACTGTAGACGGATGCGACGATCCTGATGACTGGGCAACAGACTACGGATGGGAAGTACAGTTCACAGAAGCTTGGGAAGGAACTCCTGCTTCTGCAAGATCAGCTTGGAATGAAGAAGAAGACTTCCAGTGCTGGTCAGCATTCGCTCCTGTATATGACAGCGAAGGCAATGTTGTATGTATCCTCGGTATGGACTACCCTTGCACAGACGTGATCGCTGATTATCCTGAATGGAACAGAGATAACGAAGCTTGGAACGGATATGAAGATGAAATCAATGAAGAAGTTCCTGCTGACATTCAGGCTGTAAGAGACAACGTTACAGATCTCGTTGCTAAGTATGCAGCTATGCTGAGCCACAGAGATGTTGAAATAACAACTGACTTCGGTAACCAGTATGTAGCTCTCCTCGAATCAGGAAAAGCAAGAGAATACACTGATTATGATTTCATGAAGGCTACTCTCGATGCAGTTAGAGAAGAATCCGGTGCAACTTACGTTTACGTAATGACTCCTGGAACTGACGGCAAGCCTGACATCAACGGCGACTACACTGAAGAAGGTACATTCCTCATCACAGTTGATGGTTCAGAAGATCCTGATGACTGGGGCGTAGACTATGGTTGGGAAGTACAGTTCACTGAAGCATGGGAAGGCGAAGCTGCTGCTGCTAGATCTGCTTGGATCAATGACGAAGCTGGCAACAACCACGATATCTGCTGGTCAGTATTCGCTCCTATCTATGATGGAGAAGGCAATGTAGTTGCTATCCTCGGAATCGACTACCCTTGCGCTGACGTTCTGAACGACTACCCTGAATGGAACAGAGATATGGAAGAATGGAATGGATACGAAGATGAGATCGACGAAGAAGTTCCTGCTGACATTCAGGCTATCAAGGACAAGATCCTCGCAATGGCTGCTGACTATGCTCAGAAGCTGAGCCAGGCTGAATAATCAGTCTCTATAACAGAATTTTAAAAGGTGTCCAATGGACACCTTTTTTATTATGCAAAGTGCGATTCTATTTTCTTTTTTGGAGCAGTGCTACTGCTTCTGTGTGTTTTGTTCCCGGGAAGTTGTCGAATGGCTTCACGGATATCACATCGTATCCGTAATACTGCATGTAATACAGATTCTCTGTAAGTGTCTTCGGATTACATGAGATGTACACTATCTGATCTACGCCATATCCGATGATCTTGTCGAGAGCATCAGGTTTGATACCTACTCTAGGCGGGTCTACTACGATAACGTCCGGTTTTTCTTCTACATTCTTCAAGACTTCGAATACGTCTCCTGCAATGAATTCACAGTTATCCAGCCCGTTGAGCGCAGCATTTGCTTTGGCTGCTTCCACCGCTTCTTCAACCAGTTCGATGCCTATTACCTTGCCGGCTTTCTTTGCGAGTGTCTGAGTAATGGTACCTGTACCGCAGTAAAGGTCGAATGCTGTCTTGTTGTTGAAATCATCTATAAGGTCTATAGCATACGAATAGAGATTCTCAACGGCTTCCACATTAGTCTGGAAGAATGAGAATGCGCTGACTTTAAACTTCAGCCCCATGATTTCTTCCATATAATAGTCTCTGCCATCAAGGACTCTCAATTCGTCACAGTAAACAGCATCAGCCAGTCTGTCGTTGATAGTTCTGAGTATACCTACCACTTCGCTTTCAAGAGGCAACGATCTTATCATTTCTACAAAAGCTTCTTCATCGAAACCTTCTTCTGAGCTTGTAACTACATTTATAAGTAGCTCTCCTGTTCTGACACCTCTTCTTACGATCAAATGTCTCATAAGGCCTCTATGATTCTTCTTATGATAATGGGAATATCCCTTTTCGATGACGAAATCCAGCACGCCTCTGAGAACAGTATTGAAATCATCGTGGACCAGCTGGCACTGATCGACTGTGATGATAGACATGAAATGCTTCTTCTTGTGCATGCCCAGTGTCGTAGGGCCGTTCTTCTCCATATCTCCGAAAGTATATTCCATCTTGTTTCTGTAATGGTATCTGTTCGGTGCAGGTTCGATATCGAGAAGCTGCCCGTAATCGATGTCTTTCTTATCGAGAAGACCTCTCACCTCTCCTGCTTTATTCTTCAGTTGTTCTTCATAGGATACACCCTGATAGACGCATCCGCCGCAGACATTGCTGTCTCTGCAAATTTCCATATTATATCCTTTCAAATATGCTGTTGACTAGAATCTGCCATAAGCATCATAAAATTCTTTCTTGTATTCAAGGAACCTATCTTCTTCTATAGATTTTCTGATATTCTCCATAGTCTTCACCAAGAAGTGGAGATTGTGATTTGTCATCAGCATTGAAGATAAAATCTCATCGGCCTTGAACAGATGTCTCAGATATGCCCTTGAATAATTCCTGCATGTGTAGCAATCACAATTAGGGTCAAGTGGCGAGAAATCTTTCTCATGCTTAGCGTTCTTGATGTTTATCCTTCCTACTGATGTCATGGCCATGCCATGCCTTGCTATTCTTGTAGGCAATACGCAGTCGAACATATCGATACCACGTTCAACGCCTTCAAAAAGACAGTCAGGGCTTCCCACACCCATTAGATATCTTGGCTTTTCCTTTGGCAGTTCTTCAACACATTCGTCCATCACTTCATACATGATGTCCTTAGGCTCTCCTACGCTCAATCCGCCTATAGCATATCCCGGAAGATCAAGATCTACGATCTGCTTGGCGCTTTCCTTACGAAGGTCTGTATACATACCGCCCTGCATTATTCCGAAGAGTGACTGATTTTCAGTATTCTTATGGTATTCTTTACATCTCTTGAGCCATCTTGTCGTTCTTTCAAGCGAATCCTTGACATACTTCCTGTCGGCAGGATAAGGTGCGCATTCATCGAATGCCATTATGATGTCAGACCCGAGCGCGTTTTGCACTTCCATGGATTTCTCAGGAGAGAGCATATGCTTAGATCCATCGATATGTGATCTGAATTCAACGCCTTCTTCCCTGATCTTTCTCATAGCACCCAAACTGAATACCTGGAAACCGCCGCTGTCTGTCAGGATAGGTCTGTCCCAGTTCATGAATTTATGGAGCCCGCCTGCCGCTTTGACTATTTCGTGTCCCGGTCTGAGATAGAGGTGATATGTGTTGGAAAGAATGATCTCAGCACCCAGTTCCTTAACTTCTTCTGTTCTCATCGCCTTGACTGTAGCAGCTGTTCCCACCGGCATGAATACAGGCGTTTCTATTACTCCGTGAGGAGTAGTTACTCTACCTCTTCTGGCTCTTGTTCTGCTGTCTGTTTTTATAAGCTCATATGTTACTGCAGGCATGTTTTCTCCTTTCTGTCGCAGCAAATAGTTTTTTTCTCTTTTCACTTGATATATTCAAGTATTTTGCTGTAGGCGTCCTTAAGCTTCTCATACGAATACCCGCAATTGGCAGGACTTGTAGATGGAAGTCTTATGGAAGGCACACCGCATATAGGATAACACATTTTCTTGTATAATTCATCAGCTTTTGCACCTGTAGTAAAAATTGCTTGTATTCCGGCCTTACTAAGGATCACATCCATATCATTAGCTACCGGATCCTTGATGCTGGTATCTGATGCCCCTTTGATCTCACAGCTATCCAGCACGTCCCAAAGGGCGATGTGATGCTTAGCAAGCATTTTCTTTCGCTGCTCCACTGTTTCAGGTTTTTCTTCGCCTAAAACATCTGCCAACACTTTCCAAAACCTGTTCTGGGGATGTCCGTAATAGAATCCCTGCTCTCTCGATTTAGGCGAAGGTATGCTGCCCAGTATCAAAACTTTTGAATCATTATCATAAAAGGGTCCGAATTCGTGTCGGACCCGCATGGTTGTCTGTTTATCTGTCTTATTCATTATTATTATTCTATAAATATATCTATTACTCTATGAACATAGCATCTCCATAGCTGAAGAATCTATATCGTTCCCTTATTGCTTCTTCGTATGCTTCCAGTATCTTCTCTCTGTCATAAAGTGCTGATATCAGCATCAGAAGTGTAGACTTAGGAAGATGGAAGTTAGTTATCAAGCTATCGATTATCTTGAACTCGTATCCCGGATAAATGAATATGCCGGTGCTGTCACCTCCGGCTTTCACCTGCCAGCATCCGTCGCACTGATTGCCGTTATCATCAGTCGCCTTGATAGACTCGTCATAATAGGCAGCGCTTTCGATCGTCCTTGTAGATGTAGTTCCTACAGAAATGACTCTGCGCCCTTCTCTCTTGGCACGATTGATCTTTTCTGCTGCTTCTTCGCTGACAAAGTATTCTTCGAAGTGCATCGAGTGTTCTTCGATGTTTTCGCACTTGACAGGTCTGAATGTGCCGATGCCGACATGGAGCGTCACATAAGCCAGCTCTACACCTTTAGCCTCTGCTTTATTTAGCAGTTCATCCGTAAAATGAAGTCCCGCAGTCGGTGCCGCTACAGAGCCTTCTTCCTGACAGTAAACTGTCTGATATCTGTCCTTGTCTTCATCCTCACTTGAACGCTCGATATATGGAGGAAGCGGCATGCTGCCCACTTCTTCGAGATGTTCCATGAAAATTCCTTCATATTCGAATTCTACTATTCTGGTTCCGTCAGGACCGTAATCCTTGACTATTGCCTTCAGCAGAGGTTCTTCGCAGAACACTACTGAATCTCCCGGTTTCATTCTCTTGCCCGGTCTTACCATAGTCTCCCAAGTGTCACCTTCTATCCTCTTGATGAGCAGGAATTCTATCTTGGCACCTGTGCCTTCCTTGATACCAAACAGCCTTGCCGGCAGCACCTTGGAATTATTTAATACGAGACAATCGCCTTCATGAAGATAATCGATGATATCAAAAAAGTGTTTATGCTCCAGCGTATGATCGTTTCTATGAACGACCAACAATCTGGAGCTGTCTCTCTTATCAGCCGGTTTTTGTGCTATCAGTTCCTCCGGCAGGTTATAATCAAACTCATCTATTCTCATTATTTATACCTTTCAATCAACAAGGGCATTTACTGCCCCTGTTATTCGCTTATATTTATAGTAAGTTGATCGTCATCACCGCAGCTGATGCCGAGATGCTTATATGCCAGTTCTGACACTACTCTTCCCTTAGGTGTTCTGTGGAGAAAACCCTTCTGGATAAGATACGGTTCATATACATCTTCTATGGTAACTCGTTCTTCACCTATCGAAGCTGCGATAGTATCTATACCTACAGGTCCACCCTTGAATCTTTCGATGATAGTCCTGAGTATCTCTCTATCCAGATTCTCAAGTCCCATCGGGTCCACTCCCAGTGCTTCGAGAGCCTGCTGCGTGATATCTATATCTATGCAGCCGTCACTCTTGACTTGTGAAAAATCTCTGACTCTCTTTAACATCCTGTTGGCCACTCTCGGAGTTCCTCTCGATCTTCTTGCCATCTCATCCATGGATTCTTCATCTACACATACATCCAGTATATTGGCAGATCTGCCGATTATCTTTTTCAATTCATCAGGTGTGTATATTTCGAATTTACAGCTGACGCCGAATCTGTCTCTAAGAGGTGCCGATAGGCTTCCTGCTCTTGTAGTTGCCCCGATAAGAGTGAACTTAGCTATATCAAGCCTTATAGATCTGGCAGAAGGTCCCTTGCCTATGATGATATCCAGCGCGAAATCCTCCATAGCCGAATACAGCACTTCTTCAACAGATCTGTTTAGTCTGTGTATCTCATCTATGAACAGCACGTCATTTTCATTGAGGTTAGTCAGTATGGCTGCCAGGTCACCTGCACGTTCGATGGCAGGTCCCGAAGTTATCCTTATATCAACGCCCATTTCGTTGGCGATTATACCTGCAAGGGTCGTTTTCCCAAGTCCAGGCGGGCCATAAAACAGCACATGATCAAGAGGCTCACCTCTAAGCTTGGCAGCCTCTATGAATATTTTTAAGTTATCTGTTGCCTTTTTCTGCCCGATATAATCGTCAAGGGTCTGGGGACGCAAAGTGCGCTCTGTCCTTTCTTCGCCTTCGCCCAGCTCCGCAGCAGTTATTCTTTCTTCGTAATCCATCCTATATCCTTATCAATCAAATAAATATATCATCAAGCCTTAAAACAGCTTCTTAAGTGCCTGTCTGATGTATTCTTCAGCAGTAAGATCCGACTCTTTTACCGATGCTAAAGCACTGGTAGCTTCACCTCTGGAGTATCCGAGAGCGATGAGTGCATTTACTGCTTCTGCTCTGCCGTTCGCTTCTCCTGCAGCATCTGTCATCAAATCTTCAGAAACGATAGGTGCCCCTTCCTGACCTTCTGTCGAGAACTTATCCTTAAGCTCCAAAACTATTCTCTCAGCAGTTTTCTTGCCGATACCGTTAGCCTTAGTAAGGGCCTTGGCATCTTCGAACACGATCGCCTGCTGAAGCTGTTCCAATGTGAAAGCCGACAGAATAGATATGGCGGCCTTTGCACCTACCCCGTTTACGGTTATGAGCTTTTTGAAAGCATCCTTCTCACCTTTTCTCGTAAAACCATAAAGGCTCATATCATCTTCTCTGACGATCATCATGGTATGGATCATGACTTCCTGACCTTCCGATGACATATATGCACCGGAATTGGCCGGAACGAATATCTCATATCCTACACCGCCGACATCTACTATTATATATCCATTGCCTTTCTCGGCAAGTATCCCTCTTATGAATCCTATCATCTGATTCCCAGCTCCTTAAGCCTCTTTCTCGTATCGGCCGAATGACCGTGACATATGGCCGCCGCTAAAGCATCGGCTGTATCGTCAGGTTTCGGTACTTCTTTTAAATTAAGTATGGTCTTGACCATCATCTGGACCTGCTTTTTATCTGCCCTTCCATATCCAACAAGAGCCTGCTTGATCTGCAAAGGTGTATATTCTTCAATATCAATGCCGCCTTTGACACATGCCAGCACTGCGACACCCCTGGCCTGTCCGACCATGATGGCAGTCTTGGCATTGGTGTTAAAAAACAGCTGCTCTATCGATGCAACATCCGGTTTTTCCTCATAGATGATCTCTCTGAGGGAATCATACAGATGCTCCAACCTCTCTGTCATTGGCATGCCTGCATCTGTAGTGATCGCTCCGTAACTGCATACTTTGAACTTGTTGCCCAGCTTCTCCACCACACCATATCCCAGTATGGCATAACCCGGGTCAATACCTAAAATCTTCATATTTTCTCCTTTGACATTGCAATTATAACACACAAACATATGTTTGTCTATTGAAAAACTTATTCTCGTTATGGTATAATTATTCACACTACCAATAATTATTCAGGAGGTGGCAGATGCGTATTTCAAGACAGAACAAAATACTCGAGCTCATCGAAAAACACGAGATCGAGACTCAGGACAAACTGGTGTCTATGCTTAAGGATCATGGATATGATGCTACGCAGGCAACCATATCAAGAGATATCAAGGAACTGCAGCTCATTAAAACACTGTCTTCAACAGGCAAGTATAAATATGCAACTGCTGCAAGCCAGCAAGGACTCATGACAGATAGATTTTCAAACATCTTCAGAGAAACTGTCAAATCCACTGCATATTCAGGCAATATAGTTTTGGCAAAGACTTTATCAGGTTGTGCCAATGCAGCAGCGGAAGCACTGGACTCTCTGGGTCTTCCTCATGTCATCGGTTCAGTGGCCGGAGACAACACTATAATGTTTGTAGTGGATGATCCTGCACATTCCGAAGAAGTGGTAGAGACACTTAACAGTATGTTAAAAAAATAGGGGTATTAGATGATAAGACATATCAGTATCAGGGATTTTGCAATAATCGAAAATACGTCTGTCGATTTTCACGACGGACTGAATATGATCACCGGTGAAACAGGTGCCGGTAAATCGATAGTAATAGAAGCAGTTAGCCTTGCTCTTGGGAGTAGGGCCGATACTGCTTTTGTTCGTTCAGGGAAAGACAAGGCTCGCATCCAGATGGTTGCCGAGCATGACGGCGAAGAGTACATAATCACAAGAGAGATTTCTGCTGCAGGAAAAAACACCTGCAGGATAAACGATGAGATCGTTACCCTCGGAACTCTGAATGCTCTGTGTAAGAAACTGGCTGACATCCACGGCCAGTACGACCATCAGTCACTTCTGAACCCTGACTATCATATAAATCTTGTGGACCTCTATCAGAAGGAATCCATAGAAAAAGCAAAGGAAGCGGTCTGCCTCCTCTTCGAGAACTACTCTGATCTTCGCAGCAAGCTCAAAGATCTGCTTGTTCAAGCTTCTAAGGACAAACGAGAACAGGATTTCATGGCATATGAACTTCAGGAATTGCAAAGCGCACAACTGCGCCTCGGCGAAGATGATGAGCTGGAAGAAGAAATATCGCTTCTTCAAAACAGTGAAAAGATCTATGAAAGCCTAGCAGGAGCATACCATATGGGATCGGATGCCGAAGGCTCTGCCCTTTCCATAATGAAAAGGATAACAGATATGCTTGCTGATACTGCCACCTACTCTCAAGAGCTGGCTGATCTTTATAACAGAGCCTCCGATGTGTATTACGAGTTTGAAGACATCTGTTCTACCGCTCGTGATTGCAGAGACCGTGCTGTTTTTGATCCTGAGACTCTTGATTCATGCATAGGCAGGATAGAAGTCATCAACAAACTGAAGACTAAGCATAATATGAATATAGAAGAGCTCCTTGACTATCAGGAAAAACTTGCAGAAAGGTTATCGCATATAGAAAACCTCGATGAAACCCGTGACAAGCTGGAAAGAGAACTCGATTCATGTTCCAAGGCATTGACTATTGCTTGTGACAGGTTAACAGAAGCCAGAAAGTCAGCTGCTGAAGAGCTGGAAAAACTCATAACTTCTGAATTGGCTCAACTCAATTTCAACGATGCTAACTTCAGCATCGAATTCAAGAAGTCGGAACACTTCAGTGCCGAAGGCAACGATATAGTAGAATTTCTCATCAGCACCAACAGAGGCGAACCGCTGAAACCACTCAGTAAGATAGCCTCAGGCGGTGAAATGTCTAGAATAATGCTGGCTTTCAAGAAAATTATCGGTGATTACGATGAAATCCCTACAATGATCTTCGACGAGATCGACAGTGGTATAAGCGGTATCGCAGCCAGCGTCGTAGGACGTAAACTTGCAGAGATCGCAGAAAATCATCAGATCATCTGCATCACCCACCTACCTCAGATCGCAGCATACGGACAGCATAACTATAAGATCGAGAAACACTCAGATGATACTATGACATACACCACAGTAACCGCCCTTTCAGAAAATCAGAAGATCGACGAGATAGCGAGACTCCTGGGAGGTACCAACATCACCGATACTACCCTGGCATCAGCTAAAGAACTGGTGGAAGCATCGAGATAGCAACTATTTGTTTTCAGACAAAACAAGACCCGGATATCCGGGTCTTTCTATTTCAACATATTTAACGCCTGTTTGTAGTCGTCGATGATATAGTCAGCAAGCTGGTTTATCTCTTCCCTCTCATCATCAGAATACTTATCGTAGATAACTGCAACTTCTGCTCCTGAAGCTTTAGCTGCTTCTGCTCCGATCAGTGAATCTTCAAATATCAGGAATTCAGATGGCTCGAAACCGAGAGTCTTCATAGCCTTAAGGTATATTTCAGGATCGGGCTTCATCTGAGCTACATCTTCCCTGGTATATACGAGTGAGAAAGTTTCATCTATAGGTGCCTTTGACATGATGTTCTTATTTTTGTTTCTATAGACATCCATATTGTCTTTCTTAGTAGTAGATGCGATGGCAAGCACGAAGCCGCGTACTTTCAGTTCTTTCAAGAATTCAGCCGCCCCCGGTTTATAATCTATCCTTGTTGCCAGCATCTCCTGTGCCAGAGCATATCTTGCTTTTATAGCTTCTTCTGCCGATACGGTAAAATCGTACTTAGCTTTAAGGTCTCTGTAGTATTCTTCATATGGTTTATCTGCACCTTTATGCTTGCGAAGCAATTCATCTCTCTGCTGCTGGACTTGTTTTTCAGAAAGATCGCCTGCACCTTTGCATCCAAACCTTGATAAGATCTCCATATCAACGGCATTCCATATGCCTACCGAATCTATAAGCGTGCCGTCCATATCAAATATTACTGCTTTTTTATTTTGAAACATATTGTCCCCCACGCTCTATTACTTACCTGAGCCCAACAGCTTAGCTACCATCTTTTCTACAGTATCTTCCATAGTGTTCTTATTATTTGAGTCTACAGTGATCTCCGCGTACTTCTCGTAGAGTGGCTTTCTCAAAGCATACAGATCATCCAGTGTCTGACCTTTGCCCATGGCAACACCTCTTGTTTTGATGTTACTTAAACGTTTTTTGATATCCGGCAAAGGTACGTCTATATATATAACAACACCTTCTTCGCTCAGGTGCCTCATTGCAGAGTCATAATACACTGCACTTCCTCCGGTAGCGATAACACAGTTTGTAACGTCAATACTTAGAAGTACATCTTCTTCTATCTTCTTGAAAGCATCTATACCATCGTTGTTGATGATATCCTGCAAACCTCTTCCTGTCTTTTCTTGTATCAGCAAATCAGCATCGATGTATTGCTTGTTTAATATTTTCGCAAGTATAACTCCTGTAACACTTTTGCCGCATGATGGCATACCAATCAAAACTATATTGGTCTTATTCATTGCTTTTCTCCTATCTAGTCATTTTCCAATATCAATTCTTCAATCCGGTCCAATTGCTCCTCAGAGAACACTTTTATACCTGCTTTTCTCAACAGCTCAACAGCCGTTCCCTGACCGTCTATAAGATTTCCTTCAAAAGTTCCGTCGTATATCTTATTGCTTCCGCATGAAGGACTTTTTTCTTTCATTAAAGCGCAAAGCACGTCATGTTCCTTCGCAAGGCGTACAGCTTCATGAGCACCCTTCATATATTCAAAAGTCACATCTTTCCCTGTTCTGGCGATCACTTTATCTCCCACCCTCTGTGCATCAGCTCGAGGTGTCGGGAGTCCCCCGAAAACTTCCGGGCATACAGGTATAAGTCTTCCTTCTTCTTTCCATTTCAAAAATCTTGGGTCTGTTTCTGCTTTGGATTTACCGTCATAACGTACCGGTTCTCCTCCATATAAACATTGACTTACAAGGATCTTTTTCATGTGTCTCTCCTAAATAATTCGTTAAAAAATAAGAGACAGCCTGAGCTGCCTCTTTGTTTTGTGAATTTACTATGCTTCTTCAGCAGGAGCTTCAACTTCTTCTACCGCTTCTTCTGCAGGAGCTTCTTCAGCTGCAGGTGGTTCGATAGTTTCTCTGATGCTCAGGCTGATTCTCTTTCTGTCCTTATCGATTTCAAGGATCTTAGCGCTTACAGTCTGGCCAACTTCAAGTTCTTCACTGATGTTTCCAACTCTCTTATGAGCAACTTCTGAAATATGTACCAGTCCGTCAAGACCAGGTTCCAGTTCAACGAAAGCACCGTATTCTTTGATCTGAACAACTTTACCTTCGATAACCTGTCCAACTTCATAAGTTGTATCTATAACGCTCCAAGGTTCAGGCTGGTTCTGCTTGAGACCCAGTGAGATCTTACCCTTTTCTTCGTTCATTGAAAGAACCTTAACGTTGATCTTCTGTCCGATTGTCAGAACTTCCTGTGGGTGCTTCAGCTTGCCCCATGAAATTTCTGAAATGTGGAGCAGACCGTCGATTCCGCCGATGTCTACGAATGCACCGTAATCAGTAAATCTCATTACTGTACCTTCTACTACATCATCGACATTCAGGTTTTCCCAAATTTCTGCAACCAGCTTATCCTTTTCTTCATTCAGGAACAGCTTGTGTGAGAATACAGCTCTGTTTCTTCTCTGGTCAACTCTGGAAACTCTAACTTCCATAGTCTTTCCAACAAACTCTTCAGCGTTTTCAACGTAGTGATCTGAAAGCTGTGAAAGAGGAATGAATCCGGAAACTTCTTTGTACTCAGCAATAACGCCGCCGTTAACCGGTCTTGTAACCTTAACTTCCAGAACTGTTTTATCTTCAAGTGCCTTAACGATTTCGTTCCAATTAGCACTGATTTCTAACTTTTTCTTTGAAAGTAAAATTCCGCCGTCGCCATCATCAGTCTTGATTACTTTCGCCTGGATTTCATCATCAACTTTGAAAGCATCTGCTAAAGTCTGTCCTTCTTCCAATGTAACTTCTGACATCGGAAGGATACCGTCCTTCTTGCATCCTAAATTAACAATAACTTCTTTGTCTGTAACCTGGTGTACTTTTCCTGTTACGATTTCTCCGCCTCTTGGCAATCTCAAGGACTTTTCGATTTCGTCCATAAGATCATGCATGTTTAATTCGTTGTTTTCGAGCATTACTTCACTCATTCTGGCAATAACCTCCTTAATTGTGCATTCAGGCGTCGATGCGCCCGCCGCTATTCCTATTCTATTACATTTTTGTACCTGTTTCAATGGTAAATCTTCGATATTTTGAACAAAATAAGAGTTTATACAATATTTTTTAGATATGTCATATAATTTCTTCGTGTTGGAGCTGTTTTTGCCACCGATAACTACCATCAGATCAGATTCTTTTGCCAGCTTTTCACATGATTCCTGACGCTTGGAAGTTGCGCTGCAAATGGTGTTGTTCACTTCAAACACTTTACCTTTATCTTCGAAGGCTTTGATAACATCATTGAGCATCGCTTCTCTGATAGTTGTCTGGGTAACAACGAAGAAATCATCTTCTTCAACTTCTGCCGCTTCCTCGTATGAGCTCACTACTATGGCAGGCTTTCTGCACCATCCGAATATACCCATTACTTCAGGATGCTGAGCATCTCCGACTATAACCACTTGCTTGTCTGTTTCATGGACCAGCTTGTGTATCTTAGCAACAAAAGGACACGTAGCATCTATCAGCTCTACGCCCTTTGCTACGGCCTCTTTATAAAAAGCCTCGCCTTCACCATGAGAGCGTATGATGACCTGATCTGCACTTTGCACTTCGTCAAGAGAATGTATTATTTTTATTCCCTTTTCTTCAAGATCTCCAGTCACCCTTTCGTTATGGATAAGGGATCCCATGGAAAAAATACGTTTTCCGTCTTTATTGGCTGCTTCTGCAGCTTTTTCAGCTTTTTCTATGGCTTGTCTCACACCGAAACAAAATCCGGCATTCTCAGCCCTTATTATTTCTTTCATCTATCTTTTCAAGCTCCTCAAGATATTTTTTGAAAGCGGCTTCGCTTCCGTTGGAAGTAGGTTCATAATACTTGACGCCTTCTTTGTAAAGGTCATCCGGCAAATACTGCTGAGTAACATATCCGCCGTATGCGTGCGGATATTTATAATCAAGTCCTCTTCCAAGTTTTGCAGCGCCTCCGTAGTGAGAATCCATCAGATGTGCAGGCACATCCTCTATCTTTCTTCTTTTAAGGTCTGCCATGGCTTTTTCCAAAGCTTCATTGGCTGCATTTGATTTAGGGCATGACGCCAGAAGCACTGTGGCATGGGCTAGGTTTATCCTTGCTTCAGGATACCCTATCATCTGGGCTGCATGTACACATGAAGTCACTATAGAAATGGCATTTGGATATGCCATGCCAATGTCTTCACTGGCCATCACCATAAGCCTTCTGCCTATCATGTTTATATCGGCGCCGCCATCGATAAGTCTGGCGAGGTAATGTATAGCCGCATGCGGGTCACTTCCTCTTACGGATTTTTGCAATGCAGAAAGCAGATTATACTTGTCCTCTTCCTTATCATAAAAAGTCGTCTGCTGCTGCATGGCTTCGGAAACGATTTTTTTATCTATTCCTGTACCTTCTTCAAGATTGTCTACGATAAAGCCCAGAGTATCGAGGGCAACGCGACAATCGCCACTGCTCATTTCAGCCAGTATTCTAAGAGCGTCTTCATCATATTTTACCGACAGACCTCCGAAGCCCTTTTCCGTATCCGACAAGGTCCTCTTGAGTATCCCTGTCACTTCATCTGCGCTCAGTCTCTTGAACTCATATATGTTACGGACTCTGCTGATTATGGCATTGTTCACTGAGAAATATGGATTTTCAGTAGTGCTGCCGATGAACTTGATGATCCCTTCTTCCAGTGCTTTAAGCAGTGAATCTTGCTGCAGTTTGTTCCATCTATGTACTTCATCCACATACAGAACTGTCGTTTCCTTTTGAAGGCCAAAGAATCTCACGGATGCGTTTTCCAATATGGTCTTCAGTTCCTTTGTCCCTGTCGTGGATGCATTGATTTCTACAAAATTGCTATCCAGTTCTCCTGCAATCAGCCTTGCTAAAGTAGTCTTTCCTGTTCCCGGAGGTCCAAAAAAAATTGCTGAATCAAAGGTCTTGTTTCGTATTGAATTGTAGAACAGAGATCCTTCAAACATGAAATGTGTTTGTCCAACAAATTCCGACAGTTTAGATGGTCTCATCTTAGTGGATAATGGTATCATTGCTGCTCCTATTCATATATTGGTGTGACAAAAGCTTTCGCTGTCGGAGGCAGGCTGCCCAAAGCAGTTTTAGCTTCTTCCTTTGTCTTATAAACTTCTCCGACGATCTTATACATATCGTTCTGCTTAAGGACTTTCAGTCCTTCTATACCGATTGATGTAACAGCGCTTTCAGCGGCTGACTGGCCGGAATAACAACCAAACTGCAAAGCATACCCGGTTATTTGCCCTGCTTCCTTTACTTCCGGTTCATCTTCTGCTGTATCTTTTACATCTGTATCGTTGTCACTAGTCAATTCTGTGAGTTCTTCGCTCTTTTCTGCCACAAATTGCGGCACATAGTTTACTACGGGATCAACGACATATTTGGCGGCAGCATAGCCGCAGCCCACCGAAAGGCAAAGCATAATAATGACAGGTGTAAAATTAACATTAGACCTGCTTTTCTTATGATATCTCCGCCTTCTTTGTCGACTTCTGTTATGCATAACCTTCTCCTCTTTTCTATGACATATCGCCATTATCTTATATCCTTCTTCAATAGATGATATTAAGAGACTCGAATGTTTATGCATGTAACTTGTCTAACCCTTTGTTACACACTATATCCTACATTAAAAAAACGGGTATTGCAATCTGCATACCCGTTTTAATGTTAATTATTTGCTATGTGATCTGATATATTGACATATCTTAAGCATCTCCGAAGATATCATCATAGCTCTTTTCGTTGAGATACTTATCCATCAGTGCATCTACGTCCAGTTCAGGTTCCGGTGCAGGTGGATCGTTCTTCTTGCATATGAAGAATACGATGATACCGATGATTCCTACGATAACACCACCGATACCCAGAATGTTCTGTACCTGTGGGATGATGTCGCCCATCATGTCATAGTCACTTGGTTCCCATTCGCCGTATGATACTTCATACCATCTCAGCCAGAACTGTGCCAGGAATGCTGAGAAACCTGCGATCATCAGATAGATACCTATTCTTACTGTATCTCCCTGACAGAGCTTAGTCTTAGGGTTAAGTGGGTATCTGATAGGATCCTGCTTATACAGACCGCCGTAGATCTTCTTAACGATGATGTATACGATAACGCCTGATGCTGTAGCGATCAGTCCTGTTACGAAGTAGTCTGTTCCGTTAACCAGCAGTGCGATGATAGAAATAACGATAGGTGCTCCGCAGAAGAATGCCAGACCTGCCTTTCCACCAGGCATTACGAAGAGGTTTCTCTTCAGTCTTTCTTCCACAGGGATCTGCTTTCTCAGCTTGATAACAGCCAGAGGCAGGATTATGTACAGTGCCAGGATGAATACTACTTCTGTTGATACCAGAGTTGTGAAGTCATACTGACAAAGGATAACTGTTACGATTGCAAGTGACAGGATACCAACATATGGTACGCCTCTCTTCTTGCTTACCTTAACCAGGAACTTAGGGCAAAGATTATCATCTGCCATTACGAAGAATCCTCTTGAACCTGATGCCAGGTATGTATTGAAGATAGCACATTGTGATACGATAGCGATCACCAGGAATACATATCCCCATGCAGTTCCGAGATGTTCAGTCAGGATAGTTGCATAACCTACTGATTCAGCATTGAATCCGCCTTCTGTTGACCACAGTTCCCATGAACCTGCAGGCAGTGATGCGAGACCACCCAGTGTAGGCAGGATGTATGTCAGTGCTACCAGCGGCATTGCGATCAGCAGTCCCTTAGGGATTACCTGAGGGTTCTTTACTTCGCCTGCCATGTTGGAGATACATTCATATCCGCAGTACATCCATACGCAGATGCAGATACCGCCTGACAGTGAATCGAAGAAGTTGTAGTCTTCAGGCATCATTGGTGTTACAGGGTTAGTCTGCCAGTTGATAAGACCAACTACTGCTACCAGTGCGAATGCACATACGATCGCGATAGACAGGACAGTACTTACCTTGCCTACTTCTCTCAGACCCATCAGATTGATGAATGTGAAGAGAGCGATCATACCCAGCTTCAGAATGAAGATAGCTGCTTCTGACATTGGGATCATCTGGCTTACATAGCCTGCTACCAGAGCTACATATACGCCGTTAGTGATGTAAGTGGAAACTGTTCCCCACCAACCTGCCTGGAATCCCCAGAATTCACCGAAAGCTTCTTTTACCCATACGTACACGCCGCCTTCTGAAGGCATTACGGATCCGCATTCAGCAACCATGTTACTGATTGGGTAAGCCCAGATTATAGGGAATACAGCCAGCAGGATCAGTGTCATGCCGGGACCTGTTTCAGGTATCATTTCTTCGATACCGAATGCGCCTGCTGCTACGAGACAGTACAGCATAAATACGATGCCGGATACCTTGATATCATGTTTTTTAAGTCCGGCTACGCCTTGTTGTTGGCTCATTATTACACCTCCTAAAAAATAAAGGCATGCTTAAAAATAAAAATGCATGCCCCGCTAATGATTGCTAATAAACCAACTATATTTTAACATATATACTATTTTTCTCAAGAATTTTCTTGCTTATATTCCGTATAAAGCTGTCGCTTGAACAACCCGACTTTGTTCACCATCTCGCGAATGTAATAATTATGGTGCATTATATATTTCTTAGCTTCCGTAAGGTAATGGTCCTTCCCATCACGAATATTTGCACTCAGCTGGTCTACGAACGAAGCCAGATTATTTCTCATACTTACAGTTTCACTTGTGATCGGGATATATGCGATTTTGACTTGTCCTGTTTCTTTGTTATAGAACACAGTATCTTCTGTTACTGTTATCTTTGCCGGTGTTATAAGATATTCTATGGATTTACCTACGATAAGAAGAACACTTTCCAATATATACAAAGCATCATCTGTTTTTTCTATGCTATAACTGTTTAACGGTGCAAAACCACTGCAATCATAACATGCGACTTCACCGCCTTCTTCACCTATAAAGCCCATCGGCATAAAAAATCCGCACTCACCCGATGTAAGCATTATTCTCTCATAGTCTCTCATTGAGTTTTCTTCGAGTCTCACTCTGAATTCCTTGTTATCCCACATTTTTTTCCTCCAAATCCATCACATCAACTTCCGCCACATTTGGTACATTGTCCGTAACCTTTATTCTCTGCCTCTTGTTTATCTATTACAGATGCATTCCTTACGATCGATCCGCATGTGCTGCGATGATAGGCGGTATTTTCTCCTTCAAAACAAAACACAAGTGAACCGATGGTCATGCTTTGTGAATTGCAAAGGCCGCAGCTGTCATGTCTCCTCTGTATAGCAGATGTCAACACTGCAAGTTTTGCGGAAGCTTTTACATATGTACAGTTTTCGCCGTGATATTTTTCTCCCGAATTAAGAAATACCCATACGGGCTCTTGCACCTCATAGCTTTCAAGCCCCTCTTTACCTATAGGGTTTCCTTTGTTTGATACACCGGTAAATCCACGAAACTTTATCCCCTGATCCAATATGAATTCTCTTGAGAACCCCAGCGGCAAGTCAAGCTTTATCCCGGCAAAAATATCGAATGACGTCAAATCATCACTATACATATCCTTATACATTATCCTTATGTTCTTAAGGGACATAGTATCAAGCTCGGTATTATCATCATTGATCCTTGCGCTGACTGACGGACCTATTAAAGCTGCATTGATCTCATCATATGATCTTGATGCGATCAATGCACTTTCATCGACTGCTCCGTGTATGCAATTTTCCCAAGTGCCTTCCACTTTCATAAAGTATCCCAAAGAAATCACCGATAGTATTACCAGCGGTAAAAATATTGCTGCTTCAACAGTATAAAAACCTTTAGTACTTTTTTTCATGTCTATATGTCCTGCCATTGGCTTTTACTTCAACTGTCACCCCTGACGAGTATTCACTTATCAGAAATCCACCATCATAGTTTGCCCTCATGTTTATCTGTATCAGATCCAAAATACGAGCCAACTTGATGTTTTCATCCTGAAAGAACAATAAAATCTTTAAATACTCATTGTAATCATACCCCTTTTCTTCTTGAGGAACTATCACCCCTCCAAAGACTCCCTCTATTGCAGAATCCAGATCTATCGCCCAAGAACTATCATCTTTGACCATTGGTACACTATGGCCTTCCCATAACAATTCCACATCATTATCTGCTTCCGCATAAGCCCATGTGGATGCCAATGCCGCTTGAGTTGCTGCTGCAGCCGCTCCCGGCGTCATCAACTGAGCCGCAGATGCAAGTGCAGCTTGCTTTTCTGCATCAGAATAAAGATATGCCAAATTTATGGGAAATCTCATGGCCTTCAGTGCCATTTCAACTCTTTTCTCATTCTTTCTGTCCGAAAGCTCCCCTCCCAATATGTACTCGACTTCATTACAGAAAAAATGATCTTCACTTTTCATATATCCCCTACTGTTGAAATGCTCCGTTATATAGCTGTTGATAAAATATGCCTCTGTGCCTGCTTCAAAAGCTTTATCTACTTCCGAAAGCTTGTCTGCTATCGATTCTGCCACCGCGGTAAGTCCTTTTGAAGGAAGGTTCGCTGATGGAAGCGAAACGATAGTCGGACCATGGTTCAAAGACCTGTTTGTGCCGATCGTTCCTTCCGGGTTTCTTTCATTATCTCTTAACAGACCCTCCGCTTTCAGAATTCTCATATGCTCTATTATCTGATCTCGTATCATGGAAATGCCGGTCACAGAATACCTTGATGATGATACTTTAACTGATTGTATTTCTACGTTTTCCATGTCGTCAACTGAATAGCTGACATATCTGTGCAGTTTTTTGGTAAGCTCCTCATCGTCTCCTTTCAACAGAAACAACCCGTATTCTTCTTGCAACTTACGATCATATTCAGACAAGACCGAATCTCCCGCCAAACTAATTATGGCGTCCATGCTGCTTCTTACTGCCTGTGCTTTAACACCATATATCAAAGCCAGTGTCAGGGCCATCAATGTAGCCAAGATCACTGTAAGGAACACTGCACTGCTGCCTTTTTTATTATTCATCTTTGATACCCTTGACCAGGCTGCTGTATCTGACATAAGCCGGCCCATCTATAATATGACTTTTCCCTGAAGCCAAAAACGTTCCTTTTTCATCAAGGCTTCCTTTATGGCCCATGATCAAATATTTCTTGCCATAAACTGTTCCACCTATCAGCCCTTTATCCGTATATATTTCAGCTTCAATATCTTTTATCTCTTTCTCTCTGTTACCATATAGAGTCTGTCCTGATTCCACTCCGGCTTCATTCCTGATTTCCATATGGAGCAGACATCTTGATGTCATTTGATGATAAAAGAACATAACTATCAGTACGACCGTTATAGTTACCAGAATTATTACAGGAAACACAACGGCCGCCTCTATGATATAACTACCCCTTTTGTTATTGATTTTGCCATTGTGCTCCCTCTTTCCCTCCATCAAAAATTATTCAACCCCTCAAATGTTCTGTTTACAAAATCTGTGATCTCTGTTTTGAATATAAGCCCCAAAGCAACCGCTAAAGCTACTAATATCGCGACCTGTACAAGCTCCATACCTGCCTTGCTCTTCACATTTATTATTTTTCTCTTCATTCTTCTCATCCCCTTTTTCATATTTATTATAATTCCAAAAGAGCAGGCGCTATCGTTATCACTATGAGCACAAGCAAGAACAACAGTAACGGTAAAGTCAATTTTGTTTCAGCCAGTTTGCCCAACTCTTCGCAGCGTTTCTTCCGTCCCATCCATAAAAGCTCACTTTCACTCTGTAGTTTGTGGGTAAGCTCAGTTCCCTTGCTCAAATTATCATTTATTATATTTGAGATCCTCATCAATTCCTGAACACCGCTTTTTCTGGCAAAATCCTTCAATTCTTTTCCCATAACACCATTTGCCTTGTTCATCGATATGTAGATAGCATTCATATTGTTATAAAAATAATCCGTATTATCCTTATAGCCTGCCACACTTTCTTCAACTGCTTTTTTAAATGCATTGTTTATCACCATTCCTGCATTTAATAACAATACCAGTCTGTTTATAAACCCGGGCAACTGTGCAAGGACAGATTCTTTATCCAGTGCCGCTTTTTTTCTTACAGCTGAATTTCTTTCTCTATATAATAGTACTATAGTGCTCACCATCAGCAGCAATATCACCAGAGTATTTGTCTGTGATGTTTCTTCAATCATCCATGTCACTGATTCTCCGGTATCAAGTTTGGCCGGAAGGCTGACCTTCTTTTTAGAGACATCTTTATTTACTCCGTCAGCTATCATTCTAAGATCATAGTCCAGCCGTTCTTCATCTGACATCAACATCCCATCATCTTCATTCTGCTTTAAAGTCTCATTACCGGTCTCCCTCTCATAAGGTTCAATCCTGATATTTACCGTCTTTTCATAAATACCATCTTCCCCTTTGACTTCCGCCTTTAGAGACAGATATCCACTGTCTTCGCCAGCCTCCGGTCTTACAAGTTGAAGCTGCCCGTTTGACCTTTCAACCTCTACACCTTCTCCATCGGACATGATAATATCTGCTGCTATGAGAACAATACCTATTATCAAGACGATTATCATCTGTTTAGCCGTTTTATCCATATCATATCCTTATCTTGGTTATTTTGTTCATCATAAATACCCCGTAACACATCACTATCAATGAACCTGTCATTATCAGTCTGCCTGCCAATGTCTCATATAAAACAGAAATATATGAGTATGATATGATGTTCAGTCCCAAAAGCATTGCCAACGGCATCAATGATATTATCATTCCTTCCGTCTTTTTCTGTGATATCAAAACTTTGATGTCGCGATCGATGGTCATTTTTTCGGTAAGTACATCTACCGCATCTACTATCATTTTTTCCAGATCTCCACCCATGTTTCTGCATGTGATATATGCCATCACGAAGTCATTGATATCTTCACTTCCGCTTCGTGATGCAAAATCCTTCAGCAATGGTTTGGCACTTTCTTTGTTTTCCAGTATGCTTATCCGCATATGTCTGAGTTCACACATTATCGGATCCGATTCCTTATAAATGATCGTCAGATTCTCCTCGGCTTCAATCAATGCCTCTTCCATTTGTCTGCCTGCTGCAACAGATGCCGACAATGAATACAGCATATCTTTGAACTGGATGTTCAAAGCATCAAGCCTTTTTCGTGCCATATATTCCTTGATATAAGGAATGACGAAATAAATAAGCACCCCTGACACAGCGGCAAGCATAATGCTGTGATAAAATAAATACGTTATGACGCAGATGCTTGAATATCCCAGTGATACGAATGCTGCCATTTCCTTATTGGAAAACTCATATACCGAATAGTCTTTTATCATCAGAAAACCTCTTCATACCCTGCCTGTTTCAATTTCTCTTTATGGACCATTTTATTTCCTGTCCGACCTTCTTCATATCTGAATAATGTATTTACACATATATTGCCGTCTTTCATTCCTTCAAGTTCGGCTATTTCCATTATCCTTCTTGTCCCGTCCCTCATTCTGCTCATATGTATCATGATATCTATCCCCTCTGTGATTTGATTTCTTATCGCTTCTACAGGGAACTCCGCAGCCTGCATATACATAGCCTCAAGTCTCTTCAACATCCCTTCGATGCTGTTGGCATGACCGGTGCTTAGGCTGCCATCATGCCCTGTGTTCATGGCGTTGATCATATCCATCACCTCACTTCCCCTGACTTCCCCTATAACGATCCTGTCAGGCCTCATTCTGAGGCTCGCCTTTACCAGCTGCGCCATATCCACTTGTCCTTTTCCCTTCACATTGGCACTTCTGCACTCCAATCTGACTATGTTTTTCACTTGTTCTATCTGCAGTTCAGCCGAATCTTCGATCACTACTACTCTTTCCTGCTCTGGTATGGCCTGGGACAGAACATTCAACAATGTCGTTTTTCCCGAAGAGGTCCCTCCGCAAACGAAGCAGTTATACCCTGCCTTGACTAGGATCTGCAAAGTCTCAGCTATCTCTTCGGTCAGTGTCTCATTATCAATAAGGTCTTTCATTTTCATTACTCTTTCTGGAAATTTTCTTATGGTAAGGATCGGTCCGTTCAATGCGATATTCCTGTAAACTGCATTTACTCTTGATCCATCCGACAATCTGGCATCTACGATAGGATTCAGCTCGTTTATCTCTTTCCTTACTCGCGCTGATATCCTTCTTATCAACTCTTCCAAGTCTTCGGTAGTATCAAAACTTACCGGCAACCTTATGATCTTACCATGACGTTCCGCAAAGATATCATCTTTGCCATTTACCATTATTTCTGAAATAGACTTATCTTCTATATACGGCTGCAAAATATCCATCTCCCTTCGGAGAGAAAGGAAGATGCGCTGGATCAGTGCAATATTTTCTCTATGGTTACAGCAATGGGATTTCTTTATGGTAAATACATACTCTTCGATTTTAGAAAGCACGTTTTCATCATTAAGGGATTGTTCTGTGTCAGTAATCAAAAGTCTTATATCGGAAATGAAGCTCCGTATTTCGTCTTGTGTATAATTTTCCATAGATTCCATTTTCTTCCTTTCAAAGCAATAATAAAACACCTGTAAAATTTTTACAAGTGTTTTCGTTCGACAAATTTCGACAAACTATCTGGTTATGTCTCTGTTCTTACAATACCTGCATCCATCCAGTCTTCCGAAGCACTCACTGCAGGCCATCGGAGGAAGAACACTTTCATTGTTAGTCACCAGGTATATGGCAGCTATACTTTTTAACGGCACCATTATGCCTGACTCTCTGACCTCTACTCCTATGAGGCTCATATCGAGTATTGCAGCGAATTTATGAGTATCCGACGAAGGCATCCCGTAATATCCCGGTCCGAATGGATCTGATAAAAATCCGTCATCAGCAAGATCCGACTTCAGCTGTTCTTCAAGCAGCACTTTGACACCGTCAGCAAAAGCCGTCCCCCAAGTATCCATATATACCTGTTGTCTTGCCCTTGTTGCCTCTTTCATAAACCAATCCCCCGCCGTTACGACGCACATATATACATCGAGGACATCTTCATCCGATATGCGAGAAAAACCGTTACATGTGATCTCCACATCTCCGACAACTACTTTACCCTTACTATATGCATCCTTTCCCAGGCGACTGTATACGGCCTTCATCTCCACTTCAGGTTTTTCATCAGAAAGCACACTAAGAGCCTCGTCCATCATCTTCTGATAGCGAGGCTTGCTCATGTCGAATCCGCACGACGTTATGAAAAAATCTTCAGCATAGCTCATGACCTGAGCCTTTGCATAAGAGAAAACCTTATTCTTCATCTTACCGCCTTATTTATTATAGAATTCTTCCACTGCCGCAAAGAACGCATCGATGTTTTCCCACTTAGCTCCCGGAGGGATATCACATCCTGAAGATATCAGGAAGTTCTCGTACCCGCAGCACTGCTCCATAAGCATAAGAGTCGCTTCTCTCATGGATTCAGGAGTACCGTTGGTGAATTGTTCGGCAGGATCGATATTGCCCATTGCCAGCAGGTCAGAAGGCCACTCTTCCATAAATGCTGCCATATCGATAGCATTGCCGAAGTGGTATGCATCGCAGCCGTTTCCTGCTATTGACTCTATCATCTTAGGTGTATAATTACCGCAGTTATGGTACATCACCAGAAAATCCTCTGATTTGAGAGCTTCTGCTATCTCTTTCACGTACGGTGCCGAGAATTTAGCTTCAAGTCTCGGGGAAAGAAGTCCTGAAAGCGGTTCTGCCATAACGATACCGTGCGCACCAATTTCCTTGTACGCCTTCGCATACTCTATAAGAAAATCCGTAGCCTTTCTAAGAACTGTATGCAAAAGTTCAGGCTTTTTCTTGCAGTAGAGCATGGCTTTGTTCACATCCACAAGTCTTCCTGCAAGAGAGAAAGGTCCGATGATACCTGCAAAAACAGGACGGTCATCTATAAGCTCAAGCGCTTTCTTCATACCTTCAAGATAAATGCTTATTCGTCCCGCTTCAAGTCCGGGTACCTGCAAAGCTTCAGCCGCTTCTTCGTCCGGCACCAAAGTACCGATGACTGTTGGCACCTCGTC
Organism: Bacillota bacterium; assembly: GCA_030536355.1. GTDB lineage: Bacteria > Bacillota > Clostridia > Peptostreptococcales > Anaerovoracaceae > Lentihominibacter. Next base: position 39,784 of record JAUNQD010000010.1, read on the forward strand.
TTCAGTTACTTTGATATCTGCTCCGAAAGCTTCTGCTTCCAGCGAAAGGTCCATATAGCTTACTGCTGCCAGCGAATCCACTCTGTCAGCTATGGCTTTCATACCCTTCGCCTGATTGTCACTGTCTGAAATCAGTTCTTTCACCGTGATGTCCATCAGCTGAACACACGGGAATGTAAGTATCGGGAATGGTTTTTTAACAGGAGATGCTTTCACATCATCCAGCCATTTATGCATATTCATATCAAACCTCATCATATCTTATTTCTTACAGCTTAGCTGCTGCTTCTGCCATGATTTCTCTTATCAGCTTCTCAGTATTAGCATCCAGAGGACATACAGGGTCTGCTGCTAAGATAGCTGCCGCCCTTTCATGAGCGTAATCCTTCATGTCCTTGCTGCCTGCGGCTTTCCAAGTATCGTAAGTATCTCCCGGTATCAGCTTGGAGTTATAGAACTCGTCTGATCTGAAAGCTTTTCTTGTGGACTTCTGTTTCAGGAAATGTCCGCCCTGGGCCACTGCCTTGATATCTTCGAAATAATCTTTGTCATCGCATACATCGATGCCTTGATGCATCCTCATACAATGTTCAAAAATTTCCGCATCTATTATCATCTGCTCCAGTGACAATGTCATACTTCCTTCGATAAGGCCGATGCCCTGGATTATATCTACATCGTTATGAGTGAGCGGTACTGTCGTCAGAACTTTCTCCATTGCCGCCTGCATTCCCACGCTATTGGCATCAGAAAGACATCCTGCCGCCATAGTAGGCAGTCCATAGTATTTACCCATCTGTACCATCGCTGCCATCATCAGCTCTGTTTCAACTGCACCTTCCAGGAAAGCTCCTGTCTTGAGGTTAATCCTGCCGAGAGCAGATCCATAAATGAGCGGTGTTCCCGGTGTTGTCAGCTGATAGATCACCAGTGAGCTGAGACTTTCTGCGTTAGCGAGGGCCACATTGGAATAGAGACTAGCAGGTCCTGTGCTTCCGCATGCAGGCATTGGGTACAGAAGTACCGGTGCCTTGTACTTAGTCAGTGCCATAGTTCCTTCAAGCATTTCCTTGTCGTGACAGAGCGGTGCTACCGTACAATATGTCGCTGAATATATCTTTCTCTCGATAACATCCTCTTCAGTACCTCCCAGCACTGCCTTCAGGATTTCAATGATATATGGCAGTTCATCCTCGCGCTGGACCTCATCCTGAACATGCTTACAAGTATTTATCAGTGATGTTGCTGTTGCCCATACGCCTGCTGCCCTGCTGTTAGGAGTATCTTCAGGATGGATACATGACCAAAGCACTTTAGCCTGTGGTATCGCATCGAACACCTTGCCTACATCTGCCAGATCCTGCAGTGTTCCAAGCCTCTTTTCTCCCGTATTGAAATCGATGACATTTGATCCGCAGCCGTCCATATTCAGCACTGTTCTTGTCGTCGGAAGCCACAAGTCATGTTCTCTGTTTCTTGCCCCAAGCAAAAATTCCTTAGGGGCAGTCTTAAATGCTGAATCGACCATCGCCTCAGTGATATATGCTACCTGTTTGTCATGATCTACCTTGGCTCCGCCTGCTTCCAATATACCCAGTGCCTTTTCACTAGGCACTTTCACACCTACTTCTTCCAGTATCCTGATACTGTCCTTATGTATCCTCTTTATTTCTTCCGGACTTAAAACCGGTGAATTCATTATCATTTCTTACCTCCTATGCAAAGGGCACTCTTTCTCTATGCCAAAAGTGTCTGCGCCAGTTTGACTGCCGCGATGGCGTTATCTGAATATCCATCTGCTGTGATCTTATCAGCCCATGCCTGGTTCACAGGTGCCCCGCCGATGATCACTTTCACATCATCTCTAAGTCCTTCAGCCTTCAGCATTTCTATGATATTTCCCTGTTCTTCCATAGTTGTGGTAAGCAGTGCAGACAAGCCTAAAACATCAGGATCGATTTCCTTGACTTTGGCGATGACATCTTCGTTAAGTACATTAGTTCCCAGGTCATACACTTCGAATCCCGATGCAGTCATCATAGCGCCTACTATTGTCTTTCCTATGTCGTGGACATCTCCCTGAACTGTCACGAGGGCCACCTTAGCAGCTGCGCCCTTCTGTGCATTAGGGTCGTTCTTCATTGCCTCATCAAGAACTTCCAAAGCGCACTTCATGGCATCTGCGGAACATACAAGATCAGGTAAGAAGTATTCTTCGTCTTCATACAGCTGTCCTGCTTCCTGGATGCCGGCTAAGAATCCTTCATCCATTACTTTCTGCAGTTCAAGACCTTCTTCAAGAGCCTGCTCAGCCAGTCTTACCGCTTCCTCTTCATCTCCATCAAGTACAGCTTCTTTCATCAGTTCATAGATATCCATTTTTATATTTCCTTTCATCCTTTGCCGAGTTTATGTCGGCTGTTTTCCTTATAATATGATTATATTTTAAATATCGAGCGCCGTTTATCGGGATAACATTTTGTTGATTTAAGGGTAATATTTTGATATCATCTGTTTAAGATAATCCATTGCAGATCGGAGCTTAAGAAATGCAGTACATAGAAAAAATAGGATATAAGACAAGCGCAGGAATAAAAGCAAAAGTTGAAAGCATGGAGTATTACCCTTTTCATCTCCATGACGATGCCATAGAAATAATCTGCGTCCTCAACGGTACCGTAAAAATCTCAGACTCTGCTGCAAGCTATACCCTTAAATACGGTGACGTGCATATTTTCAATAAAAACGACCCCCATAAAATAGATTCCGACGACCCTGATAATATCCTGCTAACGATACAGATAGATTGTCCTCATTATATGCGTCATTTCGATGAACTCGATGATGCCTATTTCATATGCGACACTTATGCAGAGCGAGATCTATACGCCGTGGATATAAAGCATTTAAGGTTTCAGCTTGCGAGGATCTATCGCGAATACTCAGGGAATTACTCTGACATACTGCTTGAAGACATGACCAAAGAACTGCTCCGACTGTTACTTTCCCAATTCCGTCAATATGTATATAAGTCAGACGAAAACAGGGCTGCCAATATCGTTCGCCTTCAGAACATAGACCATATTTATAAGAATTATGATAGGATGTACAGGATCGTTGATTTCGTATACACTAACTTCCGCAAGAAGCTTTATCTTAAGGATATCGCTGAACGCGAATTTTTGAGCGAAGAACATATTTCCAGAGACTTGAAGGAAACTCTTGGGCTTTCCTTCACACAGCTCATATCCCTCACACGCTGCGAAGAGGCGGCAAGGCAGTTGTCCTCTACTAAAAGAACTGTAGATCAGATAGCCCAAGATGTGGGCTTTGCGAACCGCAAACATCTGACTACCCAGTTCAAACGCTGGTATCAGCAGACACCTTCAGAATACAGAACCAGCATATTAAAAGACCTGAGTTCAGACTCAAAAGTCAGACTCAGGCCATTTGATTATGACTATTCTAATGTGCTGTTAGATATGTATCTTGATGAAGGGTGAGATGATCTCACCCTTTTGTTTATTTCCATTCCATTTGTAGTTTTCTCTCATTTACCACACAATCTGTTAAATACATATTAATAAGTGTCTGATATGGGATTCCCGAGTTCTCAGACTGCTGTTTAAAGTAGTCTACTACCTCCGTATTCAAATTGATGGTAATTTGCTTCTTCTCTTTTAGGATATATGGATTTTTTCTAGCGTTGCTGAAATCGTATTCTTCTCTCATTCCTATACCTCCCTAAATATTGTAATACTGTTTGGTTTCAGTTTTGGTTGCTTTTCTGGCAGAAATTATTCTAATGACCGTCTCTGAAATTCGATAACAATGGCAAACAACTAAAAGATTTGCTCTGCTGCTTTCCCCTAAAATAATGAATCTCTCTTCATTTTCAGAGTGATCAGGATCATTGATTACCAAAGCTTCCTCATCATAAAATACTGTTTTCGCTTCTTCAAACGAAACTTTATGTTTACTTTTATTTATTCTATTCTTATTCTCATCCCATTCAAACTTTAATAGTTCCAAAATTTCGTCCCCCCTTCATATAATTATGTCAATACATTAATTCTCTTTCACTACCCGTATGAACTCCTTCATGATAGGATTGATTAGGCGATGTCGGCTACATAAGTAATACGAGTACATATCTATATCTATGTCCTCAGTTTTGATTTCTGCCAGCTGACCTCGTTTGATCTGTTTTTTTGCCATGAATTCAGGGATATATGATATCCCGTATCCATCAAGAAGCATATTTATTATCGCTCCCGGCGATCCCATCTCGATGACAGGCTCCGGCTCTATGCCTCGCTTTCTCAATTCTTTTTCAAGCAAAGCGCAGTATCCTATGTCTCTGTCAGAAGTTATATATTGGTTTGATACCACTTCTTCAAGAGTCATGTTGCTTTTTTCTAACAAAGGATTTCCCGGATGTGTTACGAAGATCACAGGTTCACGCTTTTTGGATACTGTGAGAAACTCGGGATACGCGTTTTCTTCATCCATGCATACGAGAAAATCTATCTCGCCTCTTGCCAGCTTCTGCGTCGTATCTTCAGGATAATCAGATATCTTGACGATAACATTGACATTGGGATGCAGTTCTTTGAATTTAAGTATGATTTCCGGAAGCACGCCCATAGCATATGACGATCCTGCACAGATACGGATCTCTCCACGCAGTTCACCATCAGTCTTCACACTGTTTTTCGCCTCTTCTTCTGCCTTGAGCATATTATATGCGTAAGGGAGGAATGCTTTTCCTTCTTGAGTAAGGCATATCTTCTTTCCCATTCTGTCAAACAAAAGTACGCCCAGTTCTTTTTCCAAAGATTTTATCTGAGCAGTGACAGCTGCTTGTGAATAACCCATACTTTCCGCAGCTTTTGTAAAATTATTGAATTCAACCACCTTGATAAAAGCGGCAACATTCTTATTTTCCATGATGTGCGCCCTTTGTCTATCAATAAATATTTTTTATTGAGATAATAAAAATCATTAGTTTTACAAATTAATCATATACTGATACCTTTATAATTGCAAGAGTTTATATTGGAGGTGCAGTAAGTATGAGTGATTTCATCATTCAGGGGATCGGTTTTCTCGGGTTGGTTTTCTTCGTCGTATCGTATCAGATCAGATCAAACAGGGCATTGTTCCTCTGTCAGCTTCTGGGATGTATCGTCTTCAGCATCCAGCTATATCTGCTAGGTGCATATACGGGAGCAATAGGTCTTCTGATCAATATCCTGAGAAATCTTCTGCTTCTGAAGATAAATGATTGGCAGTGGATAAAAAGCAAGCTTACTCTATCACCATCTTGGTTCTGCTGCTGGTTATGACTGTCTACACATGGGCAGGCTGGATCAGTCTGCTGCCGCTGGCATCTGTCGACATCACAACTATCGGCTACTGGACCAACAATGCGCAGAAAATAAGGCTGTCTCAACTCTTTGGATCACCTTGCACCCTCGTCTACGATCTGCTTATGCGTTCGTGGGGAGGTGCCATGAGTGAGGCTATAACTCTCGTATCCATAATATTTTCTATATATCGCTTCGGCTGGACCAACATGGGAGAAGGTCAAATAAAATAGGATGCCAAGAGCTAATATGTAGAGGGTGGTTTCTACCATCTAATACATATGACTGCGGCTCATTTGTGGTGAATTGAAAAGCAGTTGTAGGAAAGGAGCAGAAAAGCCTTATAACCGCTACAAATTCAACGCAGAAAGGAGCTGTTGTTTATGAAATCTCTATTTGAGGAAATGGGCGGTACATATCGTCAAGTGGGCGATTATTTCATCCCAAACCTTGTTTTGCCGGATACCGGCAATTATCAGATCGGCAAATACGGACGTTTGCGCCGCAGCTATCTGAAAGAACACCGAAAAATCCTCTACACCAATTATGTGATGGATGGTACATTATTCAAGCATCTGTCCGAGATCGATCAAGCCTGCAATGAGCGTATGGAGATCATCGTTCCCGCTATGGCAAAGCAGGAGGGCGTGACCGAAGCACTCAAATCGGCTGACCAAATGGAATGGGTATGTCGTATGAATAGCATCCGCAACCGTGCGGAGGAAATTGTCCTGCACGAATTGGTATATGACCAGTAACAACATAAACAAAGCCCACGCTGCCGATAAGAAAAATCGGAGGCGTGGGCTTTTCCGTTATGTGGGTAACACCAACAAAGTCGAACGTCAAGGGTCTCCGTACCGCTTTGCGGTACTCCGATGAACGGCGTACCGCCGCCCTTGACCTCCGCCTTTGCTGGCGTTTGGTGGTAATCAAGGCGGCAACGGATAAATCCGCTACCGCTACAATAATTATTTCATCAGTTTGCTTATTCGTCGTTATCTTCGATGCTTGCCACAAGGCGGTCAAAGTCGCTCTGATATGTTCTGTCCTGCAAAACACGGAATTTTTCAAATTCACTTTCTGCAAATGCTTTTGCAATCGCTGCGGTCACTTTGCCTTTGTCATGCAAAATATCTTCCTCGTTGAACTGGAGGAACGCATCAAGACGGCTGACCCAATCCTGCATATACATGATGTTTCCCCGTCGTGCCTGTCTTTCGGCATAGTCAAGGTACATCGTCACGATCTCATTTAGATTTGTCATTTCCGCTTCATTTAAGTAGTTTTTGGCAATCGAAACATCCGATTTGCGGATGCGGCCCTGCGGAGCGTTTTTCCAAGTGGTCAAGCCCATATTCGGCTTTGTGCTGTCGGCTCGTCCATAGACAATCTCAGCCGCCGTATGGTGGGTGACGGCGTAATGGAGCTTGTTCTGCACCGTGGCAAAAAACTCTTTTGTAATGGGGCTGTTCACATCATAGTCTGCGCTGCACTGAGAGTAGATATCCGTAATCTTCTGATAAAAGCGGCGCTCACTGGAGCGAATATCACGGATGCGCTCCAACTGTTCCTCGAAGTAGTCTTTGCCGAAGAAGTTTTCCGGCTCACGCAGCCGTGCGTCATCCATCACATAACCCTTGATGATGAACTCTTTTAATACCCGGTTTGCCCAAATGCGGAACATGGTGGCTTTTCTGGAATTTACACGGTATCCGACGGCGATAATGGCATCCAGATTGTAGTAGTTGGTGTTGTACCGCTTACCGTCAGCCGCAGTTGTTTCCATTTTGGAAACAACTGATTCTTCAAGCAGTTCGCCGGATTCAAAGATATTTTTCAGATGCTTTGAGATGGCTGCTTTTTGAACTTCAAACAATTCAGCCATCTTTGCCTGTGTCAGCCACAGGTTTTCCTGATATAAAAGGATCTCGACCCGAACATCGCCGTTATCAGTTTTATAAAACAGGATTTCCCTCGTTTCGTAGGGAGTCAGTCCGTATTCTTCGTTCATATCCATTCCCTTCCTATTCCTCATTCTTGTTCCTCGCCCTGCTCTTGTAAACATTGTGCTTGTTTTTGCACTGAGGACTGCAAAATACGGCGCTCGGTCTGCTTGCGACAAAGGCTTTGGTGCAATGTCTGCAAAGGCGGATTGGATTCTCGCTGTCGGTCAGCATAAAGCTGAACATCATCTGTACGCCAAGCAGCAGCGAGTGGAAATCCCATACGATTGTCGGTTTATCAAGCAGGAGAATATGGTAGGTGGGCGCAATGCCGCCAAATGCCGCCATGCTCTCCTGCATGATCTGCCGGGTATCCTCGTTCAGCTTATCGTAGTCCTCATAATAAAGGAAACTGTTGACATAGGTAAAAGCCCAATCAATAAACTGCTGTTTCATCCAATCGTAGCGTTCGGCATACTCCCGCTGAAAGCTCATATTGACCGCCATAGGCTTATCTGTCATGGTCATAGCCAGCGCCATCATAATGCGGTCATTCTGGATATTCCACATGGATTCCACGCCACGCTTGATGACATCCAGTTTGTCAAAGGGGAAGAACAAATCCAGATAATCCTCCGTGGACATGGTTTCCTCTTTGATGAAATGGTTTTTCGGCAGGTACACCGCTTCATAGTCCATGAAACTGGGCGTAGTTGGCAGTGCGGTCATCAAACCGAACAGACCGTACTTTACGGCAAACTGCTGGATCGCCTTTTGGATTTCCGCATCCGGCTTCTCACCCATGCCCATGCGCCCGATATTGATGGCATCCAAGACGATCCGCTGATACTCCGCCAGCGGGTCATAGATGCTCGGCTGTGCTGTCTTTGTGGGCGTAAGATACAACGTACCGTCTGCCGCCTCTTTCCATTCATATTCGCTATATCGCACCCAGTTGGAACTGGTGCGTTCAAAAAGGTGTTTCATATACAAAACCCTCCGTTATGTATTGTAACCCGAATAACTCCAATTCATATTAGCATTATACTATTTCTGTCCTTCTATATCAACAGCTTTTCCGTTGTCTGCTAAAAAAGCCTTTTCCATTAAAGTCATCGGCTGCTGCTTTTCCGCCTTATCTGTAAGGGTGGGAAGCAGCTCTTTTCGTATCTTTTTCATCATTGTGTTGCGCACCTTTCGGATATTGCGGTCACTCTGCTGCCGTATAGCGGCAATCCTTGTGGAGCTGAACAACCGGACAGCCCACAGGAACAACAGCTCTTTGTGATCCTCTTTCAGCTCCAACAGGATTTCAGACAGATATTCCTCCGTCACAAGCTCGTGTATATCGTAAGGGCAATAGAAAATTGCGTCAATGAAATCGCCCTTGCGAATCTGCTTTTCCAGAACATCGTTCAGCGTATCCGGGAAAAAGAGTTCGTTGGCGGATGCGCCGTAATCAAGAGGAACATCGTCACCGCTGCGGCTGAGTTCGTGGTAGCGTTCTCTGCGCTCCCGGTTGGCATCCAACTTGTCCCACCAAGCGATCACCTTTTCAAAATCCCGTTGTGTTCTGGCAGCGTCCTCCAGACGGGCAAGAGCTTCTGACCGCAGCTCCCGTTTGAGTTTCTTTCGTTCCGGTTCCTCGTCCCCGGCATCGTCCTCAAGGGGATGTTCTGCGGCATCGGCTTCCAGTCGGTCGATGATATTCTGCTCCAGAGCAATCTGACGCTGTGCCTGCTCCACTGATTCAGCTTCCACTTCATCTGGATAGCTTTCGTTGCTGCTGTCCTCAGTATCTATCTTCTTTCGTTTCCGTTTTGGTTTATCGGGAGGATCGTCTATCTCGGCATCAGCGGCATCCTCGTCATCCCAAAGGGCGTTTTCATCTTCTTCCTCGTCATCAGCTATGTAGTCAAAATCGTAGGATTCATATTCTTCATCTTCATACCTGCAATCATCATCGAACACCGCAGACACCTCTCTTCAAAAACATTTTTGAAATTTTCTGCAATTCTCCTTAAAAACAGTTCCGCTAAACACCCCGTATTTCTCCTATTAGTGAGGAAGTAATATGTTTTATCTTTAATCAGATTACTTCCGACACCAAAGGAAGGAGGAACTGCCTATGTCAAACACCCATCGTGAGCTGACCGGTCGGGAGAAGCAGCGGATCAAAAAGCTGATTACTTCTCTCTGCGCCAACCACGACAAGGAATACGGCTGCCTGCCGCTGGACTGCGAATGCCCCATGTTTGGTATCTGCTATACCAACAGCGCCCTGTGCAGCTATTTCCGCAAGTCTGTCCTGCCGGAAGATGCGGATTTGGAAGCTGTATTCACCCGCACACCAACCACCAACTGTAAGCAATGCGGCAAACCGTTCCCCGTTGATGGGAAGCGGGTGTACTGCTCGGAACGCTGTGCCGAAGAAGCACGCCGCCAGCAGACCGCGGCAAGGGTGCGTAAGCACCGGGAAAAGAAACATCATGAGTAACCGTTTTGCCCTCGAAAAGCCTTGTGCAGCAAGGCTTTTTTGAGGGCATTTCTGCGTCGGTAAGGTATTTATATCTGTTGCCTACTTTTAACCGTACAAATGGTTACACAACATCGGAACTGAAATTATTATACAAGAATTTTATGAAATTTTCAACATGGAGGTAAACTGCCTATGGTAAAAAACGAAAACCGAAACTTTTCTTATATGACCCGCCGTATCGGCGGCACCACCTACAAGGTGAAAGTGGTGTTCAGTGATACCGAACACGAAACGATGGAAGATAAAATTTTGCGCATTGTTCGCAATGAAGCGCTGGATAATGACGGAAAATGTGATATAATGGGTGTACCACAAATGAGCCGACAGTCTGAAAGGAGCGCATCATGATGAGCGTGAAACAGACTGTGGGACAGGATCCCAATAAAATTACGGCATTGTACGAGAGACTTTCCCGTGACGATGATCAGGTTGGCGATAGCAACAGCATTGTCAATCAGAAAAAATACCTCGAAAGCTACGCTGAGCAGAGAGGCTACACCAACATTAGGCACTATACCGATGACGGTTGGAGCGGCGGCAATTTCAACCGTCCTGCATGGAAGCAGTTGGAGGCAGATATTGAAGTTGGTAAGATTGCCCATGTAATCGTAAAGGACATGAGCCGAATCGGCAGAGATTATCTGCAGACCGGCTTTTACACGGAAGTATTCTTCCGTGAGCATGGCGTTCACTTTATTGCGATTGCCAACAGCGTGGACAGCGATGACCAGAACAGCAACGAGTTTGCGCCGTTTCTCAATATCATGAACGAATGGTATCTTCGTGATCTGAGCCGCAAGCAGCGCACCGCTATCCGAGTAAAGGGCGAATCGGGCAAGCCCACCACCAACTGCGCCATCTACGGTTACAAGAAAATGCCGGGTGATAAGTACAGTTGGTATATCGACGAGGAAGCGGCGGAGGTTGTCCGCAGGATATTCCGTCTGACCATCGAGGGCAAAGGCCCCTATGATATTGCCCGTATTCTCTATGACGATAAGGTGGAAACGCCCGCCGTTTACCTCGGCAAGCAGAACAAAGGCGTTTGGAAAAGCAAAGAGGAATTTCCCAACCCATATAACTGGAGCGGCTATATCGTCGGGCAGATTCTTTCCAAACCCGAATATATGGGGCATACGGTCAACTTCCGTTCTCACAAGCAGTCCTACAAGGACAAAAATCCTGTGATGAACCCCAAAGAGGAATGGCTGATCTTTGAGAACACCCATGAAGCTATTGTGGATAAGGAAACGTGGGAGCTTGCACAAAAGCTGCGCAAGACACCGAGACGCCACGACACACTGGGTGAAGCCAATCCTTTGACCGGACTTCTGTTCTGCGCCGACTGCGGAGCGAAAATGACAAACCATCGTTCCAGAGGCGGCACGGAGAATAATCCCTACCCCTCCGACTTTTACGACTGCTCCTCTTATACGCTGGCACACCAAAAACGCACTCATGCTTGCAGCGGCCACTATATCAGAACAAAGGCACTCAGAGAGCTGATTCTGGAAACCGTCCGCACAGCAAGCACCTTTGCTATCGCAAACCAAGATGAATTTATGGAAAATGTGCGCTCCGCTTCTCAGATCAGACAGGCGGAAGCGGCAAAGGAAACCAAGCGCAAGCTGAACAAAGACCGTAAGCGTATCACCGAGCTGGACAACATCATTAAAAAGCTCTATGAATCCTTTGCCGTTGGGCGGATCTCCGATGAACGCTTTGACAGTCTGCTTGCGGAATATGAGACTGAGCAAAAAGCCCTTATTGCTTCTGTGACCGAAGCGGAGCAGCGTTTGTCCTGCTTTGAGGAAGATACTGACCGTGCGGAGCAGTTCCTTTCTCTGGCGAAGAAATACACCGACTTTTCGGAGCTGACTACTCCGATGATTAACGAATTTATTGATAAGATCATCGTCCACTCCCCGGAAAAGATTGACGGAGATCGCGTGCAGGAAGTGGAGATTTATTTGAAATTCATCGGGCGCTTTGATCTGCCCGAACCGGAGCTGACTGCAGAGGAAGCCAAGCGGCAGGAGCAGCTTCGCAGACACCGCATCAAGAGCCGGGAACGCTATCAGAAAATCAAGGCTGGCGAACACGCCGTTGGTCAACCGTTCAAGCTGACCTGTAAATGCTGCGGCAAAGAATTTGAATCCAAGCGTTCCAACACTCTGTTCTGCGGCCCCAATTGTCGAGCAAAGTTTTATCGGCAGGAAGCGGCAGAAAGCAGAAATCGGGAATGTGTTTGCGGGAACTGCGGCAGCACCTTTACCACAACGAGATCGGACACGAAATATTGTTCGGATTCTTGCAGAGCGGCAGCTAACCGCAGGATGCAGAAAGAGCGTAACGCTGCAAAGAAGGCAACAGAAGCCCAGCCGGTATTGCAGGAAATCCATTCCCCCGAAGCACCGGAAAAGAAAACAGCATAACGAATGACGCTAAAGGCGGCTTGTGAGAAAAATCTCACAGGCCGCCTTTTTGCGTCCCCGCCATCATTGGCAGAAAGGATTTTTATATGACCGAAAACGAAAAGAAATTGTTGCAGGCAAAGCACCGACTGGAAGAAGCCGAGATGCGTGACCGTGAAAAAGAACGCAAGGCACGAACACGGCGATTGATCCAGGAGGGGGCAATTTTGGAGAAGGCATTGCCGCAGACAACGCAGATGACTTTGGAACAGTTGGAGGAATTTTTGTGCGAGATATTCAAAACAATACGATGATTTTTATGCGCTCCGGGCAACTGGGGCGCTTCTCTTTTATCCCGAAGGGCGCACTTACTCACCACCCCAAAGGGGCAGTGGTATCCACTTCGTGGCCCGTGCGCTCTCCGAGGATCGGCGGAAATCGTCGAAGGAAAAATGATAGAGTTCCATCAGTTTTGTAAAAGTTATTGTGTGGATAGTTTAATTCTGAAAGATCTGTTCTTGAAGAATCCTCGCTGTTATAGTATCATTAATATAAAATAATATGCTGTTTAAGGGAAATACGAATCTACTTG
>JAUNQD010000042.1 GCA_030536355.1 Bacillota bacterium
AAAGTGTGGGCGCTTCTACTTTCGTCGCTCACTCTCTGTCTCGTCAAGCTGACTCGGACGGGTCATAATTGCCTCCTCTTTGTTTTCTTGTGATTCCATTATATTATTCTCTCTGCCAGGTGTCAATATATTATTATCCTGGGGATCAGTCATACCGTCAGTAGAATACTGTAATAAATCTATCGGCACTTGAGTAATAACATTAAGCCTTAAAAAACACAGGATATAAATAACTCGCTCCAATGGTACCGAGCTTCTTTGGGCCAGATACATAGCCCTCTTGTTGCTGTATCTGTAAGGCTTTTCGATTCGCAATCATTACCGTCGCCTTTGTTATCGATTTTACCTTAGTAGATATAAACATCTCACCGCCACGAATAACATATGTGAATGGCCTGCCTGGGGCATGGCCTCTTCCAGTGGTATGGAAGGTTTCACCGGCACACTCTATTGTAGTTAATCTTTGTTTCCTTTCCCAAGAGATTTCATTGCTTCTATAATGTAACCAATCAAGAACAAAACAATAGTTATCACAGCTTCCATTTTCCAATTATCAACTATAAAAGTCTTCAAATCGGGAAATAGGCTTATCCCATTGATCCATGCTTGATAAACATTGCTATTATAATCATCCATTCTTGTCACTCTTTTCCCGTCAATGCTATGTATATCAAATTGCATAGATATTGGATGCTCTCCATAATAATCTATTATAGCAGTGCCATTTTCAAACGTATTTATGGATATTGTACTATTGACATCTCTCATAGTCTGTATTTCTTCCTCTTCGGGGATGTTAAAATGGAGAGACTCATTCTTTAATATATATTCTGTCTCCTCTGTACCATATCTATAAAACATTTTCCCACTTACAATCGCATCAAACTCTATTGGATAGAATATATTAAAGTATGATATGTCTATACTTTCAAGTTTATCCAGCCATGGTGTAAAATTGAATTGCACCCCGCTTTCTGATTCAAATATTAATTGAGTACCTGTCCACATCTCGCTTAAATTCTTATCCATTTCCGTTGATGTTTTTATCAGAATGATAGGATACACATCAACTAATATGTCCTCTTCTTCCGTATAGTCTGTATTGTAATAACCATCCATAGTCTCCTCAATTTCTTGTACTTCTTCACTTTCATCCCGTAAAAGGATTTCGTCACTTATAGCCCAATCATATGTAGTACTGCTACTCTCAGGTTCTCCCTTCTCTTCAACAATACCACTTTCTTTCTCCTTCCTGATTACACCGAATACCTCGCAGTCTGGTACTTCAATATAGAAAGACTCCGGTATCACTTTTCCAGATGTTTCAGCATACTCCCCATTTGTATATATCGACATTATATCATCTTTCACAGGAAGCATATTTGGTCTGTAAAAGATATCAGTTCGCAGACATGGAGTATTGATTCTATAAGAATAATCTGTGTCACTGGTAGTATGATATGATAATACCGAATCAAACGCAAATACTTCAAATTCTCTCTCTTCTGAACCAGCCACTATTTCATAGTCTATTCGGCCATTTGGATGTGCTAATTCGATGTTGTGGTATAAATAATCATGCGGTTGGATAATAATTTCTTCTACCTCTTGTAATTCTCCGTTGTTATTTATTGCATACAGTTCAAAAACATTTGAATATATAGTGGTTCTTCCTTTAATTGAAATACTTGCTGAGTTGCCTTCAAAATCGTCCACGAAAACACCATTGATTCCAGAAGCTCGTATAGTATTGATCTTTGAGACATTATCCAATTGCAATGAAATATGACCCGTTTGAGCCATTCCCTTAATGGCACAAAAAGCAATGATAAATACAATCCATATAATAATTGGATATAATAGTATTTTTATTAAGGTCCGAATAGAAGCAGGAAGATTCTTAAAACGTGAGATGATTAATTTACAATACTTCATATGCTACGTCCTAGTTGGTTCTATAATCCGTAGTATGCCTATACTTATGGTATGATTGTTGAACTAACCACGCTCTAAATCACTGCTAAACTATGGTTATATAATTTCGATACGTTATTAATACAGAGGAAAACCATTTCTTATAGTTTAATTCACCTCATCAACTACTATGAGTTCTATCTGTATCCTTTTTGAATTAATGTTTCTTCAGTATGTAATGAAAAAGTTTACTTCTACACTTCAATATCAGCGGCTTTCTTTTTAACCTCTGTATCATACTCCTGCCCGGAAACCTGCGACACTGTGAATCTCTCA
>JAUNQD010000037.1 GCA_030536355.1 Bacillota bacterium
TTAAAAAAGTAGACAATGTCTTTTTTACATTGTCTACTTTAATCTTACAAGTTCAGTTTGAAAACCATCTCTTTTTTAGTATGTAATGTACACTTGCGATCACTCGAAGAATATATCTTCAATCGTTACCTCTTTATCTATGGTGGTTCCGAAGGAAACGACTTTAACACTCATGTGAGTGGATGCGCCCGCTTCCGGAAAGATACTCAGAGAGTCTGCACTTTTCGCATCAGTAGTTACATCGCCTTCACAGATTGCCAGGAAGTAATAACTCCAAAAATTTTGTCGCTTGTTATAGCCATTCTTAACGACAGCCAGCTTGGTAACTTGCCAGTTTTCAGATGACAAGTTCAACTGATTGTCATGATAGTAATCGTATAGGGTTTCTTTAGCTCCGTTTTTTATGAAATCACAGAATGAGTTGTAGCCATTATAGTATGTTGAACCCACTTGTTTATCCACGTAAACATCTTCAAATTTATAGCTGAAGCGTTCTTCCAGTTCTTTTGTTAGATCCTTAGACACTTTGGCAGCATCAAATTTCTCAATAGCTCCATTGAATTCTGCTGCATTGGTCTGATATACATACATTTCCTGCGGATTGTTCATATCATCCACTTCCGCAAAGAAAAACTGTACATCGGATTCCTCCATGGTGTCTAGGATCGTTTTGTACTGCCATGGGATATCTTCATCGCCATATTCAGGATCCATGGTTGCAATTTGTTTCGTTTCAACATCAAGCCCCTGATCTTCCATCTCCGTGCCACCACAGGCGGATAGGCTTAATGCAAGCATTAGAACTAATAGTATTGTACTGACCTTTTTCATTGTTCACCTCTGCATAAATAAACTATTATTTGAATTGATTACTTCAATAGTTGATATCAAGTTAATTTTATCATATTCTCGTACAAATATGTCATACGATTTAAGGCATTGGTCCATCGATAAATTAAAAGAGCCGGTGTTAGTTACACCGACTCTTTAGTTCTTGCTTTATTTACTATTTAACTGACCTTCTTCTGAAAACCGCTACAGCAGCACCTGCGATCGCGATTGCCATAACTGCGATATATGGAATAGCACTGAAGTCGTCGCCTGTATCTACTGCCATGTCAGGCGTTGGAGCTGCTATGCCAGGGCCACCTGATGTTCCAGGGGTTCCAGGTTGAATTGGATTGTTCGGGCCACCAGGAGTTGTTCCACCACCCTGATTATTGTTTATAGGCTTTGGCTCATATGCCAGCGCATATGTTGAGAACTTGTCCGTTTTAAATGATAATTTACTATCTTTCACACTGTCAGGTGCAATAATATCTGATTTGCCATTATGCACTCTGATTATGTAGAAACTCTTTGCAATGTCAAGTAAGTATTCAGGAATATCGATTGTGAAAGTTATTGGGTTGCTCAGTTCACTAACTTCGCCTTTTGCTTTAACTTCACTATTAACTTTTACTTCTATAAGAACACTTAAATCTAAAAACTGAGCGATTTCATCTGTATCTTTTGCCTTAGTGCCTTCTACTTTTTCGACATTATCTTTTCCGAATTTCGCTACTACATCTTCTTCCTCAACAGGTTCTGCTATTGGAGTTGTTGTAATTGTAACTGTCTGCTCGCCTTCTATAGCTTCTTCTATAGCTTTTTCAACTGCAGCGTCGGCTACTTTAACACTTACATCTTCAGTGACCTCAACTTGAGCCAATACATCTTTTACTTCCTTGATTTTTGCTTCGCTAGTATTTATTGTTGCTTCTGCTTCTTCAGGAGCCGCTACTTCAATCCACTGAGCTACTGCATAAAGGATAGGCTTTTGACAACTTACTTGATACAGCTCATTCAGAGTATATAAGTTTCCATCACTCTTAGGCAATTCAGTTTGGTTACTAATCAATAAGTATTCATCCCAGAATCTATCAGTATGGTGTATGTTTGTAAATGAATCATTGACTTCCGGTTTTTCTTCATAGGCAAGATCGAAGCTACTTCCATAATAAAGTTTCCAGCCTTTAAGTACTGAATTTTCCTTAGTTATGGCTTCAAGCATCTCAATGCTCTCTTCATCAAGCAAGTCTACAAAAGTACAGGCTTCTGTTTTGCCATACTGATAATCCCAAAATGCACTTTCTTGAGGCGGATAAGGATTACCTCCTTCATCAACCCCCGATACCGGCATTGTTCCACCATTTGAGTCAACAAAGAATGCTCCAAATCCGTCTTCACCTTCTTCATATGCTATCGCTATAGGAGATAAGCTTCTTACTACAACTCTAAGACCTTCTTCCAGTTCTTCAACTTCCAGTACTTCCACATCGCCCTTATCCTTTCCCGGGTGATTACTGCTGGAAATAAGATGTGTTACAGAGAACTTATGAGTTGCTGCACTTGTTCCTTCCGGATAAGGAAGAATCAGTTCCAACCCTTCTGCCGGAAACTCCCCATCGTGAACTTGCTGCCAGCCACCGTTTTCATTTCTCTTGTTTAACTCCACATCCAGATATTTCATCTGTGTTTTTGCTTCAACAAAATTTGTATCCTTCAGGGCTTTTTCTTTTAGCATCAGTTTGATTTCAACAAACTCTTCATTTGTCTGACCATCAGCCTTTTCTAATTCATTGATATCAAGTGAGTATCTAGATTCAAGTAACAGGCAAGGAGCATATTCTTTTTCTGTAACAGGGATTTCAGATCCGCTCATACAATACATCCCACCAAATCTATCTCCACAAACATCCCAAAACTGTATATGGTTATTTTTTTGTGGCAATGTGTAGTCGCATGGTTCTGTAAGGATCTGTTCTCGCTTGTTCTCACCATTTTCTGCCCACTTTAAATCAATCAGGATTTTATTATAGTAAGGCCTTACTATACAGTTATATCCCATAACAAAGCCACCTAACTCCTCTCCCGGCGCTGGATTTGGTGTGTCCATTGGTCCATAGTCCCAAGATGGTCCATCGGTAATGTATCTATTTAATACAAGTTCTTCGCCCTGATTATCATAGCGGTTTGTCGCTTCTACACCAACAGCTTCTGTAAGCGATTCTCTATCAAGAGTTCCTTCAAAATCAGTTTTTGCCTCAACATAGTACACAGTGATTTCATTTTCCAAATCATAAAATCCATTTTTCTTTTCAAGGAAATTGCGATCTGCAAACACAGGAATATAATTTGTAGTATTATCTATCGCTGCTACATGAATTTCTCGAACAAGTGGCAATGGATTACCATCACGGTTAACTGATGCATTATCACTAACATGCCAAGTGTTATAGTGAGTTTCCTCTAAGATGGCATCATTACAATCTAAAGCTTTGCATATATTTATTAGCTTCTTTGCATCGTTGCTTTCTGTTCCATCTGTAGAAACAAGACATTCTATTGTTTTGGTCTTAGCAACAAAGCCACCCTGGCCATCAGATACCGGATAGCTATATTTAATAGTAATCGGTTTTTTTCTATACTTTGCTTCCACTATAAGCCATGCGTTGCCTTCATTTACTATAAGGTCCATCGAATCCATTGAATCCATTCCTCTGGCATCCACGGAATAAAACCAACCATCAAACCCGTATCGATTATTATCAATGGCATTCATTTCGTTATCTTTTGGAACATCCATTTTAGATAAAACGTCATTATATGTTGAACCACGAGGTATAATTATTTTTTCCTCATTTATTATATAGTTACCGTTTTCGTCGTAATATCTAACTTCTGTATTAAAAAGTATCTTTTCATAGTAAATATATGAATTAAGCCACAGTCCTCCCTTTGTAGCCTTTTCGTTCAGCATTTCCTGATTCCAATTTTCTCCATCAGAAAAACTTCCGTTTTCATAACTATATGTTACCTCACCCAAGCCATCATAATGGTTAAGTTTAGCTTCTTCTCTAGCAATAAGTTCCCCGTAAGTATAATCCTCATCTATTGCAATGGCCACAGCAATATATTCATATATACCATCTGCATTACAATAATTGTATTCTACCTGGATCATATCCTCCGGAACGGTTCTGTATCCATCGCCATCGTCATTCACAGTAGTACGAGGTGCAAATCTATATGTATACATTCCATTTGATTGAGTCGATATTCTACATACATACATGCAGTTATCAATATCATCTCCATCAATTCCATTCTCAGCAGTTGAATATGTATCCGTATACACTTCCAAGTCTATTTCTTGTACATTTGTGTTATTTTCAGGGTCGTTAGGAAATACAAATTTAAACCATGAAAACGATGCGCCAGCAAATTCGTTAATGCCTGTAACATCTACAGACATTGTAACTAAGTCTCCTTCTGCGCACTCAAATTCAAATGGCTCATCCGGGAACATTTCACTTTCTGATTCTCCGCTTTGTCCTGGACCAGTTACCTGAACTTTGCATGGTACTACAGGCCCTTCCATTCCGCCGCCTCCATTATCACCATTATTTTTTTCAAACTCATTTTTATATACATCAAGAGGTATTTCTTCCCACTTTGCAACGAATTTAATATATCCATTCCAAAATTCATCAACGTTGAATTCCTTAACTTGTTCGGTAGTGTATTCCTTCGGCTGTCCATCGTTGAAGTCAATGCCAAAAGATCCATCTTCACTCTTCACTATTCTATACCAACATTTAAAGGCACCAGTGTCGTTATTTCCAACAGGGTCTTTTATATCTGTTGCACCTATTTTACTCAGCTGTTCTCCTACTTTTTTTCCACAATCAAATGTGCCACCTGCAGCACTTTGATCAGTATTTACAACTTCGTTTCCATCCAAATCTAAGTACTTTAAGTTACCGCCAAACGGATCAATATTAAAATCACTTGTAGCTCCCTGTTGAGTCACCTCTTCATCATTGATCCCAAACGCAACCATAGGTACCACCATACTAGTAAGCACCATACACATTACTGTTAAAATTACGATAAGTTTCTTCATATCATTTCTCCCACAATCATTGGAAATTGAATATATTTCTACATATATAGTATACCCCCCCCCCTTGCATTTTTGTCAAGATGCAGAACGCTGTGATTCCAAGGGAAATAGCCCCTTTGCATATCCAAAAACAGCACTAAAAAACCCCGGAAATCTTCCGGGGTTTTGGTTCGTTCATACGACTGTTTTATTCGATCGTTATGATTAAACTAATTCGAGGAATACCATTTCAGCGTTGTCTCCCTGTCTAGGTCCAAGCTTCAGTATTCTAGTGTATCCGCCCTGTCTGTCTTCGTACTTAGGTGCGATTTCTTCAAACAGTTTAGTTACAACAGTTTCATCATAGATGTAAGCCAGCGCCTGTCTTCTAGCGTGAAGATCTCCGCGCTTGCCCAGTGTGATCATCTTTTCAGCCTGTCTTCTTGCTTCCTTCGCTCTTGTGTCTGTAGTAGTGATTCTGCCTTCTCTCAGCAGGTCAGTTACCAGACCTCTCAGCATAGCTTTTCTGTGAGCGGAAGTTCTGCCTAATTTTCTATATCCTGGCATTACTGCATCCTCCTATTTTAATTATTCGTCGCTCTGTCTGAGGCTGAGACCCAGTTCTTCAAGCTTGTGCTTAACTTCGTCAAGCGACTTCTTGCCCAGGTTTCTAACCTTCATCATATCTTCTTCACTTCTGTGTGTCAGTTCTTCAACAGTGTTGATCGCTGCTCTCTTCAGGCAGTTGAAGGATCTTACAGAAAGTTCAAGTTCTTCGATAGTCATTTCGAGAGCCTTTTCCTTCTGGTTTTCTTCCTTTTCTACCATGATTTCGAGACCTTCAGCTGAATCTGTCAGTTCTACGAACAGGTTCAGGTGTTCCTGCATGATCTTAGCGCCGATGGATACGCCTTCGCTTGGAGCGATGGATCCGTCAGTCCAGATTTCAAGGATCAGCTTGTCGTAGTCAGTTACCTGACCAACTCTTGTGTTCTCAACTGTAAAGTTAACTTTTCTTACAGGTGTGAAGATGGAGTCAGTAGGGATAACTGAGATCGGAGTATTGTCATCCTTGTTCATTTCTGCAGGCACGTAACCTCTGCCTCTCGCCAGGTTGATTTCCATGATGAGAGTTGCGTTTTCTTCAAGAGTTGCGATGTGGAGATCAGGATTGAAGATCTCTACGTCGGAATCTCCCAGAATATCTGCTGCAGTTACTTCCTTAGGTCCGATAGCGTTGATCAGTACTCTCTTAGTATTTTCTCCGTTGAGCTTAACAGCCAGCTTCTTCAGGTTAAGGATGATTTCTGTAACATCTTCCTTAACGCCCGGAATAGTTGAAAACTCGTGGAGTATACCGTCGATCTTAACTGATGTAACCGCAACACCCGGAAGTGAGCTTAAAAGTATTCTTCTTAAGCTGTTTCCAAGAGTAGTACCATATCCTCTTTCGAGTGGTTCTACTACGAATTTCCCATAGTTGGGATCTTCGTTTGAAAATATACATTCGATTGTTGGTTTTTCGATTTCTATCACTCAAAACCCTCCTTTTTATTCCAAAGTGATAACGGATCGTTATCTAGACTATTACGGGTTTAGACTTGCCCGAAACCCGTATCAATTTTATGTCCAGAGCAGAAAGCATAAAATTTGCGAAGCAAATTTTTGCTGACTCTTGACATAAAATTATTTGGAATACAATTCGACGATGAGATGCTCTGCTACAGGAGTATCGATCTCTGATCTTGTAGGCACTGACAGGATCTTTCCTTCGAGCTTTTCTACGTCTACAGATACCCATGAAGGTACTGTGATGGACATTTCTTTTACTTCCTTGAATTTAGGTGAGTTTGTGCTCTTTTCCTTAACCTTGATAACGTCACCAGGCTTTACTGTGTATGAAGGAATGTTTACCTTCTTACCGTTTACCTGGAAGTGTCCGTGGTTAACCAGCTGTCTTGCTTCCTTTCTTGAAGAAGCGAATCCAAGTCTGAATACCACGTTGTCTAATCTAGTTTCCAGCAGGATCAGCAGGTTTTCACCAGTGATACCTGATTTTCTAGCAGCCTTGTCAAAGAGGTTTCTGAACTGAGTTTCCTGCAGTCCGTAGAATCTCTTAGCCTTCTGCTTTTCTCTCAGCTGCAGGCCGTAATCGGAGATCTTGGATCTTCCCTGTCCGTGCTGTCCGGGAGCGTAACCTCTTCTGTCGATAGCGCACTTGCTGCTGTAGCATCTGTCACCCTTTAAAAAGAGCTTCTGACCTTCTCTTCTGCAAAGTCTGCAGTTAGCGTCTGTATATCTTGCCATTTGAATGTTTCCTCCCTTCTATTAGACTCTTCTTCTCTTAGGTGGTCTGCATCCGTTGTGTGGAATAGGAGTGATATCCTTGATCATAGTGATCTCGAGACCTGCAGTCTGCAGTGCTCTGATAGCAGCTTCTCTTCCGGATCCTGGACCCTTAACGTAAACTTCAACTGTCTTCAGTCCGTGTTCCATAGCGCCCTTAGCAGCTTCTTCAGCAGCTGACTGTGCAGCGAATGGAGTTGACTTTCTTGATCCCTTGAATCCCAGGGATCCTGCACTTGACCATGACAGAGCGTTTCCGGCCATGTCTGTCAGTGTTACTAATGTATTGTTAAAGGTAGCCTGAATATGAGCCTGGCCTTTTTCAATATTCTTACGTTCTCTTTTCTTTTTTCTAACAGCCTTCTTTACAGCTTTAGCCATATTGTTCTACCTCCTTTACTTCTTCTTTCTACCAACGGTCTTCTTAGGACCCTTACGAGTTCTAGCGTTTGTCTTAGTCTTCTGTCCTCTTACAGGCAGACCTCTTCTGTGTCTGATTCCTCTGTAGCAACCGATTTCCATCAGTCTCTTGATGTTCAGGTTAACATCTCTTCTCAGATCACCTTCTACCATGTAATCAGCTTCGATTACTTTTCTGATCTTACCAGCTTCTTCTTCTGTCAGATCTTTAACTCTTGTATCAGGATTGATTCCTGTCTTCTTTAAGATTTCTCTTGAAGTAGGCCAACCTATTCCGTAGATGTAAGTCAGACCAGCTTCGATTCTTTTTTCGTTTGGTAAGTCTACACCGGCTATACGAGCCATAT
>JAUNQD010000011.1 GCA_030536355.1 Bacillota bacterium
GTGCCAGGATGAATACTACTTCTGTTGATACCAGAGTTGTGAAGTCATACTGACAGAGGATCAATGTTACGATTGACAGGGAAAGGATACCGATGTAAGGTACGCCTCTCTTCTTGCTTACCTTAACCAGGAACTTAGGGCAAAGGTTATCGTCAGCAAGTACGAAGAATCCTCTTGAACCTGATGCCAGGTATGTATTGAAAATAGCACACTGTGATACTACCGCGATAACGAGGAATACATATCCCCAAGCTTGTCCCAGATTCTGAGTCAGAACTGTAGCAAAACCAACTGAATCGGCTGAAAATCCGCCTTCTGTTGACCACAGCTCCCATGAACCTGCAGGCAGTGATGCGAGACCACCCAGTGTTGGCAGGATGTATGTAAGAGCGATCAGTGGCATTGCGATCAGCAGTCCCTTAGGAATAACCTGTGGGTTCTGAACTTCGCCGGCCATATTTGAGATACATTCATATCCGCAGTACATCCATACGCAGATGCAGATACCGCCTGAAAGTGAATCGAAAAAGTTATAATCAGGTGGCATTATAGGATCGATAGGGTTAGTGTTCCAGTTGATGATACCTACTACTGCTACCAGCATGAATGCAGCTACGATCGCAATTGACAAGATAGTACTTACTGTACCTACTTCTCTCAGACCCATCAGGTTGATGATAGTGAATACAGCGATCATACCGATCTTCAGTGCCAGGATAGCCATTTCTGACATTGGGATCATCTGGCTAACATAGCCTGCTACCAGTGCTACATATACTCCGTTAGTGATGTAAGTTGATACTGTTGCCCACCATCCGGCCTGGAATCCCCAAAATTCACCGAATGCTTCTTTTACCCATACGTACACGCCGCCTTCTGAAGGCATCACGGATCCGCATTCAGCTACCATGTTACTGATTGGGTAAGCCCAAATGATAGGGAATACAGCCAGCAGGATCAGAGTCATTCCCGGACCTGATTCAGGTATCATTTCTTCGATACCGAATGCGCCTGCTGCTACGAGACAGTACAGCATAAATACGATGCTGGATACTTTCATGTCATGTTTTTTAAGTCCAGCTACGCCATGTTGTTGTTGGCTCATTTTCTTTTCCTCCTAAAACAATGATGCAATACAATTACTTTTACGAACCTTTACATCTTATATATTATTGAAATAATATATATATTTCAATAACACCTTGGTGTTATTTCCTTACCAATGTTTAAATTTCAACGTTTTATATTGGCCCAACTTTTTGCTTAAAACAAAAGACAGCGTTCCTTTTTTTCGGATCACTGTCTATGAAAACCTTTTGCTGTTTAGTTATATATCGATTTTTGTCACATTTGAGATCTTGAAAATTATCTCATGTCTACTCTGAGTTTCTGTTTTTTTGAAGATGTTGTTCACATGTCTCTTAACTGTATTTTCAGAAATGCCCAGTTCAGATGCGATTTGAAGATTTCCCTTACCCATATTGATAAGTTCCAGCACATCTGCTTCTCTGTCGGTAAGACCGTACTTGCTCACTACTGCCTTGATCGCATCTTCTGTCGCTACCTGTGCTCCCGTAAGTTTAAGAGGGTCCTTCTTATAGAAATAAAAGATCACTGCCGCACTAAGAAGAGCATAAAGTATAAGCATAGGGTCGAGAGCATATATATTGATCAGCTTTTCTTCCGGCTTAAACCATGTCACATAATCCCAGATCGCAACGTAGAACATATAGATCATCAATGAAAGTATCATAAGCATCTTAAGCCACTGCGCCTTAGTAGATGTGGTAGTCTTGCCTACATGAAGAGTGCTTACGAGACAGAATATTATCACTGCCACCACATAAAGTACATTTACCCACTGGAGCAATACGCTTCCCGTACCTTCTTCCACTACAAGATACATAGAATATGTACTGTATCTTCCCAATGAAATAGATAGCACTTGTGAAACGAGAAGATATACTACCGTCACTATCACTAAGTACTTGAACTTTATCACTTCTTCTGCGCTGATAAGAACCACTATCAGATACATCCATGCCAATGTCAATGCACAGAAAAAGATATCCGATACTGTTATCATGGCAAATTTAACGTCTGCCGACACTGTCTCACCAATCAAATAGTAAGTCACGAAGTCCGTCATCATATAAACGAATATAGCCCCGGTGAACAACATCAACGCACGGTGGAACTTGTCCCTTTCCTTGAGCTGAAGTATGAGAGTCAGCGGAAGTGTTATTCCTCCAAGGATTATGACTCCTATATATATGAAATTGTATACGTCGTTAGTTATAATACCCATGGCTTAATTTTAACTGTTAAATCACGAAAAGTCAATTTACAGAAGCCTGCCAAACCTAAGAAATAATAGAGCATAAACACAAAAACTGCTTCGGCATAAACCGAAGCAGTTTTCTGAATATATTATTCACCTAGATATTCATCGATGCTTGCCGCTGCAGTCTTGCCTGCGCCCATTGCCAGAATAACTGTCGCTGCACCTGTTACTGCGTCTCCGCCTGCAAATACACCTTCACGATTCGTAGCAGCTCCTGCATCTGTGCCGATACCGCCGCGATCGTTAGCTTCCAGGTTTTCTGTAGTTTCCAGGATCAGCTTGTTCAGCTTAGTTCCGATAGCCATGATGACACAGTCAACATCGAGAACGAAGTTTGAACCTTCCTTAACGACAGGTCTTCTTCTTCCTGAAGCATCAGGTTCGCCCAGTTCCATTTCAACGCATTCAAGACCTGTTACGTATCCGTTTTCGTCACCGAGTACTGCTACAGGATTCTTCAGCAGCTGGAAATCGATTCCTTCTTCGATAGCGTGGTGGATCTCTTCTGCTCTGGCAGGTATTTCATCCATGGAACGACGATATACTATGTATACGTTTTCCGCACCCATTCTCTTAGCACATCTTGCCGCGTCCATCGCTACGTTACCGCCGCCTACTACTGCTATGTTCTTAGCTTTCTGAACAGGAGTATCATACTCAGGCAGGTAGCCCTTCATCAGATTGATACGTGTCAGATATTCGTTGGCCGAACATACTCCCAGCAGGTTTTCGCCAGGGATATTCATAAATGAAGGCAGTCCTGCGCCTGTTCCTACGAAAACAGCTTCAAATCCGTCTTCAAACAATTCATCAACTGTTTCCGCTCTGCCGATAACTGCATTATTCACGAAAGTAACGCCTCTTTTTTCCAGCTTTCTTACTTCTGCCGCTACGATATCCTTAGGAAGTCTGAATTCAGGGATACCGTAAGCCAGAACGCCGCCCGGCTTATGAAGAGCTTCGAATACAGTGACTTCATAGCCCTTTGCAGCTAAGTCTCCTGCACATGTAAGTCCGGCAGGACCTGCGCCTACTACTGCAACTTTGCGTCCGTTGCTTTCGATGACTTCTTCTTCAGCAAATTCTGCGAATTCATCATCAGAAGCTTCAAGAGCTGCTTTTTCCATTTCTTCTTCTCGTGCTGCATGCCAGTCGGAAACGAATCTTTCAAGTCTTCCGATAGCTACAGGTTCTCCGTGAAGACCCTGAACGCAGAATCCTTCACACTGGTTTTCCTGAGGGCATACTCTTCCGCAGATCCTTGGAAGTGCACTTGTATCGCTGATGATCTGATAAGCTGCTTCGAAATCTCCTTCTGCAACCTTAGCAACGAATTCAGGGATCCTTACCATTACAGGACAACCCTTAGTGCAAGGCTTCTTTCTGCACTTGAGACATCTCATAGCTTCATTTATTGCCATTTGCGCTGTATATCCTTCTGCCACTTCTTCGAAGTTTCCTGCTCTTACGATAGGATCCTGTTCAGGCATAGGATTCTTTACCTTTTTCAGATTAATCATGGTAACGCACACCTCCTGTCAGACGGCAAATGTGAGCCGCATCTTCTGCTTCCTGCTCCTTATAGAAGGAATTTCTCTTGATAAGTTCGTCCCAGTCGACCTTGCTACCGTCAAATTCAGGACCGTCAACACATACGAACTTATTTTCTCCGCCGACAACGCATCTGCATCCGCCGCACATTCCTGTACCGTCTACCATGTAAGCAGTCAGTGATGCAACTGATGGGATACCATAATCTTCAGCGATCTTACATACGAACTTCATCATCATAGGCGGGCCTACAGCTACGATCTCATCGTACTTGTTTCCTGCATCGATCAGCTCCTTGAGCTTATCTGTAGTGAAGCCTTTTTCACCGTAGCTTCCGTCGTCTGTTGTGATGTAGAGGTTATCTGTACCTGCTCTGAATTCATCTTCCAGGATGACCATATCCTTGTTTTTGAATCCTGCGATCATATCTACTTCGATACCTGCATCATGCATACCTGTTGCCAGCGGATAAGCCAGCGCGTTACCTGTACCGCCGCCTACTACTGCAACCTTCTTCAGTCCTTCCATGTGAGTCGGCTTGCCGAGAGGTCCTACAACATCTGCCAGAGCATCGCCTTCTTCAAACTGATCAAGCAGCATAGTAGTTCTGCCGATGGCTGCATATATGATATCGATAGTTCCTTTTTCGGAATCATGTCCTGCCATTGTAAGAGGAATTCTTTCACCGTATTCATCTGTACGCAGGATAATGAACTGACCCGGCTTAGCATGTCTTGCTACCAATGGAGCTTCGATAACAAGCCATGTCATTGAATCATTTAACTTTCTTTTGCTTACTATCTTATACATTGAATTTCCTCCTTTCTCTACTGTTCTTCAAAGCTCTTCTGCTGTCTCTTGAGCTTCTTATATCTATCCATAGCTATTTCTTCAGCCTGCTTGAACAGTTCATCTGCTCTTTCAGGGTTCTTCAGCTTGAGTGAGTTGTATCTTACTTCACCCATGATGAAGTCGTTATAGCTTTCAGTAGGAGGAGCACTGTCTACTGACAGTGGATTTCTCTTCTGAGCGATCAGATCAGGGTTGTATCTCAAAAGGTTCCAGTAACCTGATCTTACGGCATTCTTCATTTCCAGCATAGCCTTGTTCATGCCGGCCTTAACCCCGTGATTGATACATGGAGCATAAGCGATGATCAGAGAAGGACCGTCATAGGCTTCAGCTTCCTTGATGGCCTTCAGAGTCTGTGCAGGGTTAGCGCCCATAGCGATCTGTGCTACATATACATAACCGTAAGCCATAGCGATCTGTGCCAGATCCTTCTTTCTTACGGCCTTACCGCCTGCAGCGAACTGAGCCACCGCTCCTACAGGAGTTGACTTGGAAGCCTGGCCGCCTGTATTTGAGTATACTTCTGTATCGAATACGAGAACGTTCACGTTTTCTCCTGAAGCCAGAACATGATCGAGACCGCCGTAACCGATATCGTATGCCCATCCGTCACCGCCGAAGATCCACATTGAAGGCTTAGTCAGCATATCTGCATTTTCTACTACGTACTTAGCATCTTCGATAACTGTGTAATCTTTGCAAAGTGCAACCAGTTCGTCTCCTAGCTTTCCTGCAAGGTCAGCGTTATCCATATTTTCAAGCCATGCGCTAGCTGCCTTAGCGAAGTGATCGTCCTTGGCAAGTCTTTCAACATGCGTCTTAAGTTCTGCTCTTCTTGCCTTAACAGCTACTGCCATACCATATCCGAATTCAGCATTGTCTTCAAAGAGTGAGTTGCCCCAAGCAGGTCCCTTACCTTCCTTATTAACTGTATAAGGTGTTGATGGAGCTGAACATCCCCAAATGGATGAGCATCCTGTAGCGTTGGCAATGTACATTCTTTCACCGAACAGCTGAGTTACCAGTTTAGCATACGGTGTTTCTCCGCATCCCGGACATGCACCTGAGAACTCGAGGAGAGGCTGCTTGAACTGTGAATTCTTAACTGAATCAGCCTTGATACCCAGATCGTTGTTATCGATGTTAGCGAAGAGGATATCATAATTAGCCTGAGCCTCATCAGCAGTATCTTCTGCCATGACCATAGTCAGAGCCTTCTGTCTAGCCGGACATACTTCTGCACATGAACCGCATCCTGTACAGTCGAGAGCTGAAACAGCGATAGTGAAGAACTTGTCGTCTGCATCCTTGAACGGAACAACTACTGCACCTGATGCATCAGCTTCTGCCTTATCCAGTACGAACGGTCTGATTACTGCATGAGGACAAACGTATGAACACCAGTTACACTGCATACACTTGGACGCATCCCACTGAGGTATTTCTACAGCGATGCCTCTCTTTTCATATGCAGCTGTACCTGCAGGGATCATACCGTTGGCAGTATCCATGAATACAGATACAGGGATAGAATCTCCGTCCATAGCATTTGTTGGCTTGAGGATCTTGTTGATATAATCTGTATGGATCTTATCTCTTCCTTCTGCTTCTGTTCTTGTGATAGCACCTTCAGCTTCTGCCCAGTGTGGCGGGATCTCAACCTTATGTACGTTTTCAATACCGGCTGATACAGCCTGATAGTTCATATAAACGATTTTCTTACCCTTGTTGCTGTAAGTGTTCTTGATAGCTTCCTTCATGTATTCAGCAGCATCATAAACAGGCATGATGTTGGCAAGTTTGAAGAATGCTGCCTGCAGAACTGTATTTGTTCTTCCGCCCAATCCCAGTTCTCTGGCGATAGTCACAGCATCGCAAGTATAGAAATTGATGTTGTTTTCTGCAATATATCTCTTAACATTTCCAGGAAGTCTTTCTTCCAGCTGTGCTGCATCCCATGAGCAGTTGAGGAGGAAAGTTCCGCCCGGCTTAACGTCTTCTACCATGTTATATCTGTTGACATAGGCAGCATTATGGCATGCTACGAAGTCAGCCTGCTTAACATAGTATGAAGCCTTGATAGGAGTGTCACCGAATCTTAAGTGAGAGATAGTAACACCGCCTGATTTCTTAGAGTCATACTGGAAGTATGCCTGTACATACTTATCAGTGTTGTCACCGATGATCTTAACACTGTTCTTGTTGGCACCTACTGTACCGTCAGCACCCAGTCCCCAGAACTTACATGCTACAGTTCCTTCCTGAGCTACATCAGGTCTTTCGCTTGCCTTCAATGACAGATTTGTAACGTCGTCATCGATGGAGATAGTGAATTCCTTCTTAGGCGCTTCAGCCCAAAGGTTTTCATAAACAGCCAGGATATCTTCAGGCTGAGTGTCCTTGGAACCCAGACCGTAACGTCCGCCTGCGATGAATACGTTCTCGAATTTGCTTCCCTTGAGAGCTGCCGCTACGTCCAGGAAGAGAGGTTCACCGATGGAACCAGGTTCCTTAGTTCTGTCAAGAACAGCTATCTTCTTAACAGTTTCAGGAATAACATCTATCAGATGCTTCGCTGAGAAAGGTCTGTAAAGGTGCACTGTAACAACGCCCACCTTCTTGCCTCTTGCTGCCAGCCAGTCTACGATTTCTTCTGCCGCATCACATACAGAACCCATAGCGATGATGATCTCTTCTGCATCAGGCGCTCCGTAATAATTGAATGGCTTATATGAAGTGCCTATCTTGGCATTTACCTGTTCCATGCATTCAACAACAGTATCGATAGTGTCTGCATAAGTCTTGTTGCAGGCTTCTCTGTGCTGGAAGAATGTTTCTGGCTGTTCTGCAGAGCCTATGCTCTTAGGATGATTAGGGTTGAGAGCTCTTTCTCTGAATCTCTTAAGAGCTTCCCAGTCCATCATATCCTTCAGATCAGCATAATCCCAAGTGTCGATTTTCTGCTGTTCGTGAGAAGTTCTGAATCCATCGAAGAAGTGGAGCATAGGGACCCTGCCCTTGATAGCAGCTAAATGAGCTACTGCTGACAAGTCCATAACTTCCTGTGTGCTTCTTGATGACAACATAGCGAAACCTGTCTGTCTGCACGCCATAACGTCGGAGTGATCTCCGAAGATGGAAAGTGCATGTGTTGAGATGGCTCTCGCTGCAACGTGAAGAACTGTAGGTGTTTCTTCAGCAGCCAATTTATACATATTAGGGATCATCAGAAGCAGACCCTGTGAAGCTGTGAATGTACTTGTAAGTGCACCGGCTGCGATAGCGCCATGAACAGCACCTGCAGCACCGCCTTCTGACTGCATTTCAACTACTTTTACCTGTTCTCCGAATATATTTCTTCTATCATGACTAGTCCATTCGTCTATGTTTTCCGCCATTACTGATGAAGGAGTGATAGGATAAATGGCTGCCACTTCCGAAAAAGCATAGGCAACGTGAGCCGCAGCTGTATTGCCGTCCATTGTTTTCTTGTATCTCATCATTACCACTTCCTTTCATCTGAATGTGATCTGTCTATCTTCATAGCATCTACCTGCAGATAATTATGTTCAGGTACGATACGCTCTGCGATCAGACCTCTTGAGCATACGTATGAGCATACTCCGCAGTTTTCGCACTTTTCACCATCGATAACAGGGTTTCCTGCCACCATTTCGATAGCGTTGTTAGGGCAGTTTTCTGCACAGTCCGCACACCCGATACATCCCACTTCGCATACTCTGAGACGCTCATCGTAATTGTCTCTTGAGTTACAAGGAACTCTCTTGACACCAACATAAGGAGCCAGAACGATCATATCTCTAGGACATGCTCTCATACAATCTCCGCAGCCCACACACTTTTCTATATCTACAACTGCTACTCCGCTCTCTACGGAAATAGCATCGAATCTGCATACTCTTGTGCATGCGCCAAGGCCTACACATCCGTATTCACAAAGCCCCATTGCACTCATGTTGAGGTCAGCCGCCTGGCTGCACCATTCAACTCCCAGCGCCTTGAGTTTCGCATTGGCTTTGGCTCCACCCACGCACTTGACGAAAGCGATCTCTTCTTTCACTTTGGTCAGATCGTGAAGCTCATCCACGATTATTTTCTTTTCGCACTTAACAGTACAAGCCACACATCCAACACACTTGTCGTAATCTATAACGGCACAGTGATCTATAACTTTAACTGCTTCCTGTGGACATGCCTTCTCACATTCGCCGCAGCCGATACATCCGTGTCCGCAAGTTTCAAGGGTCATAGCTTCATAAGCCTTTGATGAACAAGGAATGAAGTTTGTAGCATCTTTAGGCACCATGGAGATAAGTTCCTGAGGACAAGCATTCATACAAGCCATACAGCCTGTACACTTTTCCTTATCGATCACTACCTGACCATCAACAAGTGACATTGCATCGAATTCACATTTCTGAGTACAGCTTCCAAGACCTATGCAGCCCCACTGGCACTCTTTATGTAAAAAGCCTGCATCTTTGGCAGCCTGACAGCTTTCAAGTCCTGCGAAGCGCTTCTTTCCTGCAGCTTCTCCGGCACATCTGATAAAGGCTACCTTCTGTTCTACCTCTACCGGCTCAACGCCCATTACGTCAGCGATAGCTTTGATGGCATCATTGTCACAGGCAGGACAAAGAGTTATCTTCCCTGTCTTGGCAATCGCCTCTGCACATGCTTCGCAGGTTTTGAATCCACAGCCGCCGCAGCCGCCGCAGTCAACACCCGGCAGTATTGCCAGGACCTGCATAGCCTGTTTGTGAATGTTACTCATGTATCGTCACCTCCAATTAAAATCCTGTAAATGTTTTTTAAGTCGACCTGCTTCGGTATATATTATATTGTATACACAAAACCTTAAAAAACATCGCCACACATAAAGTGGCTCCATTAACATTTTAGCACTCTAAAGCTATGCTTTCAATAAAGAGCCCTCTTATTTCTTGTTCTTTTTTCTAACCATAACTGCTGATTTTTACTAGTTTGCACTCATACGTAAAACGCTCCGAACAATCATGCTCGGAGCGCAGCCATTCTTAACTGTGTAGATTCTTTCAGCACTTTGCATTCGGATCATAGAGACCGTATGCTTTGCTTATTTCCTGGACCATCATTATACCTTTGCCATGGCCTTCCAGATCCATCATTTTATTTATGTTTTCAGCGATCGCTTCTGTTTTTTCCTTCTCGGTTACAAGCATCAGTATTTCTTTTTCAGGCTCTATATCCATCAAACAGAACTTGCTCGTTTCATTTTTTCCGGCCCCGCGAGCGTTGATTATGGTGCCTCCTGCCGCACCAGCTTCCTGCGCTGCTTCCATAGCCTCTTCTGCTTTACCTTTATCAACGATGACTGTAATGAGATCATATATCATATCATTTTCCTCCGCATTCTCTTGTACATCCGAATCATGTTTCCCTCCTATGAATTTATTCACAGGAACACTGAAGCTTATGCCGTGATTATGTTTCCACATTTGCAGCTCATCATATAGCAGCGCCATAAGATTATGTGCATATCCCTGTTCAGCTACCATCATGAGTATCTCTTTTTCAGTGTGATTCAGAGACAACAATTCCAACCAGAAATTCCTTACAGTCCCCTGTCCGTAAAATATAGTTCCTCCAAACACCCCATGATCTCTAGCAAAGCGCAGTATCCAGCTAGCAAGTCCATGCTGTACTATAAAATACATGCATTCATATTGTTTCATACTACCCCTCCTTCTGCTCAACAGATCGATCCGGCCCATGCTCCGCATCATTGTTGGCAGCCTTTATCTTGAATATCAGACCAAGTACTTGTAAAGCGATTATCGGAGTCAATGCGACCATTGAAATAACTCCAAAGCCATCTATCAACACATCTGCACCCTCAACGCACTCCGAAGCTCCCTGAGTAAAGCTCAAGATGAAGGTGGCAGTCATAGGTCCCGATGCTACTCCGCCCGAGTCAAATGCGATACCTACAAACAATTTCGGTACAAAATACATAAGCCCAACAGCTATCAAATATCCCGGAAGCAAATAATGCCACAGCTGCAGCTCAGGAATAACGATACGAATAACTGACAGTGCCACTGCACAACCAACGCCTATCGAAAGCGCACCCAACACGTAACTTCTCTTGACATATCCGGCGGTTACTGTTTCTATCTGATGAGTCAACACATGAACAGCCGGCTCTGCCAATATGGTCAGAAGACCTACGATAAATCCCACTGAAATAAGCAAAGCATAGCTGTAGTGATCTGCCAAATAATGTCCTATATATCTTCCTGCATCAAGGAATCCTGCATTCACGCCTGTCAAAAATATACTGAGACCAAGCCAGTTATAAAGAAGACCCATCGATACTTCTTTTATCTTTCTCTTTCCCTGCTTGAAAAAAAGTGCGTTGCATACCAAAAATATTGCCAGTATCGGTGATATGGCGATGAAAGATTCCATCAACAGTCTAGGGAATTCCATTGCAAAGGCATGCCATATGCCACTGCCATGGTCAACTATCTCCAGATTTCCTTTTATTTCATCCATATCGAAGATGATGCTCATTACCATTACCGCCATTATGGCGCCTGTAGAAGCAACTGCAACAAGACCAAAACTGTCTTTTTCAGATGCCTTGGAATCCCTCCTCATGGCAGATACCCCGATGGCAAGAGCCATGATGAAAGGAACTGTAAGTGCTCCTGTAGTTGCACCTGACGCATCAAACGATATGGCTAGAAATTCTTTTGATGTAAAAATAGCCAATACAAATATTATCAGATAGAGTACTGTCAACATTTTATAAAGCGGTATCCCTTTAACGATCCTGCCAAGCCCCAAACTCAACAGGACAGCGATACCGATGGAAACCACTACGACGATACTGAATTTGCTCACAAGCCCGCCGGTAACATTATCTACATTATCGGCCAGAATGTGCAGATCCGGCTCCGCGATGGAAATGAAAAAACCTAATGCCAAACCTGACATCAAAACTATCAGAAGTGTCCCTCTGGCAGACAATTCCGAGCCCATCAGGTTACCGATCGGAGTTATTCCCAGATCGACACCGATCAGAAATATGGAAAGGCCTATTATGATGAATGCAGCTCCCACCAAAAACTTGACAAGCATACTTCCACTCATAGGTGTCAAAGTAAAACTCATGATGACTACAATGAGTGTGATCGGTATAACAGATATCAAAACTTCTCTTAATTTTTCCTGCAGTATATTCAACCGGTGTCCCCCTTTTATTCTTCTTCCAATACATCTCCTTTGATAAGCAGGTCTGCCATTCGTTTACCACCCAGTACCCACAGAAGATCTCCTTGTTGTATTACCATATCTCCATCAGGGTTTATGATTGCCAGATCGCCTCTTTCCACTCCTATTACGGTACCTTTGTACTTTTCATACAAGCCACAGTTTTTGACAGATTTCCTTATGAACTCCGACTCTTTATCCACACTTATAGGACAACACAAAAGCTGCTGATCCAGCTTGATATCATAAAATGTCTGTCCGTAAATGTAGTTCTTGAGCATGATATCTTCCATATCTGTATATTCGATACAATCATCATTCTCCAGAAGTAAAGTGCAGGAGTCTATTTCTGTTTGGGTTCCCATCATATGAAGGATGTCTCCTTCTTTAACGATTTCATCAGGTCCCGGCATATTGATATATTTCTTGCCCCTGATTATCTTTATGATGGTTACCGTGAACGCTCTGCTCTTGTTAAAGTCGGCTATAGTTTTATGTTCAACTGTATCGGTCACCTGGAATTCGGCCACATAGAGCGATTCATCCAGCCATCTGTAATGTCCGGTAATGCCTCTTTCCCTCTTTTCTCTGGCCAAAGTACGCTCAGAGAAGTTCTCCATGAACCGCATTTCAAGATTTATTGTCATTCCGTTGATATAGTCAGACCTGATTATTATGATAATAGGGATAACAACTATCATCATCAAAACAACGATAGGTATCTCAAATATTTCTCTCATAACAAGCGCCAAGAATCCTGCAGCTATCAAGATGCGTATTGTCTTTAAGGTCAGAAGCGGCAGTCTGTTGGATCTATGCTTGAGCCACAGCTTCGTGAACAACGCATTGTTTGTTCCATGCATGAAGTTAACGAACGGTATCATTGCCACCATCATCAAAACAGCAGTTATAACATTGTCTGTCATCGACAGATCTGCTTTGGCTGCTATAGCAGGTTCCAAGTATCTGATCCCTGCCCAATAGATGATGAACATGGCCAAAGTACAAAGTCCTGTACGAAGCAATACTTTTCTGATGTATATCATCCAATCTTCGTCTTTATCACGACTGCTTCGGTTTTCTGTAGTGTTTTTACGGATGAATGACCATAATCCATCCGGGATCTTATCATCGATGAACTGATATATATCCTCAGATTTTTTGATAAATATCGGTGTAGTGAATGAAGTGATTACCGATACACACACTATGATAGGATAAAGGAAATCGCTGATAACACCCAGACTCATACCAAGTGTAGCTACTATGAATGAAAATTCACCGATCTGTACCATGCTGAATCCGCCTCTTACTGCAGTATGTAATGACTGCCCGGACAGTAGTATCCCGATCGTTGCAAAGGTCATTTGTCCAATTATAGTAACTACGGTTATTATCAATATCGGCCAAATATATTCTATCAGCAGTCCCGGCACGATCATCATGCCTACCGAGACAAAGAATATTGCACCGAACAGATCCTTGACAGGCTTGATCAAAATTTCTACTCTTGTTGCCTGTATAGTTCCCGCTAAAATAGATCCGGCCATGAAGGCTCCGAGAGCTGATGAGAATCCTATGAGATTGGCTATCACTACCATCCCAAGACAGAATGCCACTGCACAGATTACCATCATTTCATCATTGAGCATCCCCGATATGCGTTTCAGAATGCTTGGTACTAAATATATGCCAAGAACCAGCCATACTATAAGATAAACAAGCATCAAGCCGATTTCTGTAAACATAGCAAAACCCGACACATTTCTGCTGACAGAGATGGTCGTTAATATGATCATCATGAATATCCCTGCGATATCTTCGATTACCAGTGCTCCCAATACGATCTGAGCGAAGTTTTTCTTTTTTAAGTCATATTCTTCATTTGCCTTAAGGATTATCATGGTCGATGACATGGATAGCATACCTCCGAGGAAGATACAGTCCATTCTTGACCACCCCATCATATTGCCGACACCTGTGCCGATTATGATCATGGCAGTCATTACGGTCATGGCAATGACAAATGCACTGCCGCCAACAGTAGATATCTTCTTGAAGCTGAATTCCAAGCCTAGACCAAACATGAGAAAAACAACCCCGATATCTGCCCATGTATGGATATCAGTCTCTGCTACGACAGTAGGCAAATATACGAAGTTTGGGCTGATAAGAAAGCCCGCAACGATATATCCCAGCACTACAGGCTGGTTTATCTTTTTGAAAAGAAGTGTGACGATAGCCGCCACGATGAGAATCAACGCTAAGTCAGAAATCAAATAATCAAGATGCAATATTATCCTCCTTTCTAGCTGTCATCAAGGTTATCATCCACGTTAAATACTACAAAAAATTCAGCACCTTCGCCCACTTGGCTTTCCACCTTAAGTGAAGCACCAAATAAGACTGCTATATGTTTAACGATCGAAAGACCCAGGCCTGTGCCTCCTGCCTTTTTCGATCTTGATTTATCCACTCTGTAAAACCTTTCGAACAGTCTTTCATGATGTTCAGGAGCAATACCCATGCCTTCATCACGAACGCTTACTACGATTTTATCTGCATCTTTTGAAGATCTTATCCATATATGTCCGCCTTCATCAGAATACTTGACTGCATTTTCTATTAAATTGACCATCATCTGTCTGAACCTGTCGACAGAGCCATTGATGAAAAGACCTTCTTGAAGGTCTAAAATCACTTCTACACCCTTGTTCTCGGCAATAGGTTTGAGGGCTTCTACTGTGTTTTCTATTGCCGGTTTGATGTCAAATTCCATACCTTCGGAATCACGTCTGTTTTCTATGTCTGAAAGCACCAGCAAGTCTTCAATGAGCCTCTTTAATCTGGCTGTTTCTATGGCAATTATATCAATAAATTTATGTCTTATTTCAGGATCTTCCGCTGCGCCTGCCTGAAGGGTTTCGATAAATCCCGATATCGAAGTCAGCGGTGTTTTTAATTCATGGGTAACGTTGGCAACGAATTCACGTCTGATGAGATCGGCTTCCTTGCTTTCATTAGCTGCAGCTTCCAATACCCTGACCTTTTCAGTATATGGTTTAACTATATTGAAATACCCTTGGAGCAACAACAAAACAAGGCCAACACCCATAATGATGACCACCGGAAGGAAGGAACCATCCAACACATTATTTTTCCATATGATGCCCAGTGCCGCCATTTCAAGAACAGTCACCTCTACAGCCAAGAAAATGAATTTCCCTCTCATTTCACCTTGTATCCTTTACCTCTTATGGTTTCTATATATTTATCCTCACCATCGTCTCCTGACAGCTTTTGTCTGAGATGTCTGATATGAACATCTACCGTTCTGGTTTCGCCGGCATAATCGATGCCCCAAATATTGTTAAGCAGCTGATCTCTGGAAAAAACGTGACCACGGTTTTCCATCAAATACTGAAGCAGTTCAAATTCCCTCAATGTCAAATCGACCGACCTGCTGCCCACAGTAACTTCATGACGTTCCACATTGATGCTCAACTCACCGGCTGTAATTATCGTATCCTTATCCTGGCTCTTCACTTCATCTAAAGGAGTGTTTATATCATATCTTCTAAGGACCGCCTTGATCCTTGCCAGCATTTCTCTGATACCGAATGGCTTGGATATATAATCATCGGCCCCACAATCAAGCCCCATTACTTTATCTGCCTCTTCAGTTTTAGCAGTCATCATGATAATAGGAGTATTGTTTCCCTCTTCACGAAGTTCCTCGCAGATTTCGAATCCATTCTTGCCCGGAAGCATGATATCCAGTAAGATCAAATCAGGCTTTTCTTTATGTACCATGGTTATTCCCATGATTCCATCTTCAGCGGAAATGCAGTCATAACCATTTGTTTTGAGATTATATAATACCAGTTCTCTGATATTAGGTTCGTCTTCGATGATAAGTATTTTTTTAGTGTTCATACAGCCTCCTGCCGGAAAAATAGAACGCAACATCTAATTATCTGAATGTTGCGTTCATTTTAACATATTTGCTTATTTTTTACAACTAGTTTGACATATGTTTTGTGTATTTCTACATATATTTATATATTATTCTATAGAGTCTTCTGCCTCTTTATGTTTTATCAAAGTGTCAGCTATATTATCACAGTAGTCACCGATCTTTTCTATATTGTGAACTACATCGGTATAGAGTACTGTGAATTCAGGCGAGCAGGTTTTTTCATTAAGTCTTATCATGTGCTGTTTACGAAGGGTATCTTCCTTTGTGTTCATTTCCGCTTCATACGCCTTGATTTTTCCTGCTGCTGCCAGATCTCTTTCTTCAAGGACTTTCACACTTTCTTTGACCATCCTTTTGGCGAGATCGAAACAGCTGTATATTTCAGAATATGCTTCATTTGAAAACTCATAATTGTTCTTTATCTTATCTTCGGCAAATTCAGCAATGTTTTTACAGTGATCTCCTACATGCTCAATATCTGCAGCCACATGCATCAATCCTGATACATTCGCCGCCTGTTCTTCTGTGATCGTATCTTTAGCAAACATACTTGCCAGATAATTCACTATTCTTTCCTGAAGGCCATTTACTGTATCTTCCATTTCCATGACTTCCTTGACCTTCGTACTGTCTCTGTCTATAAATGCTGTCTGCGCTGACTTGAGCATATCCAGAACCATGTCGCCAAGTCTGGCAAGTTCCTTAGATGCCAAGTGCATGGCTGCAAAAGGCTGTTCCAATACGTTCTCGTCCAGATATAATGGATCTGAAGGAAGCCTGTCCAGTTCCTTTCCCGGAACGATCTTTGTAACTACTTTGACCAGTACCGGGATCAGCGGGATGAACCATAATGTATTGAACACGTTGAAGCATGTATGTGCATTGGCGATTTGTCTGGATATAACTTCGATTTCAGGACCCTTTGGCGAAATGAATTCTATAAGATCCGCGTAATATGGAATAAACCATATGAATATCAGTGTTCCTGTAACATTGAATATAACATGAGCTGCTGCTGTTCTCTTAGCTGTTACAGATGCTCCAATGGAAGCAAGAACTGCTGTGATAGTTGTTCCGATATTGTCACCAAACAGGATCGGAAGCGCTCCTTCAAGTCCGATTATACTTGAGATCCCATCAGGTCCTGCAGTAGAAGCTAGGTTCTGCAGCACTGCGATCGTTGCTGAACTGCTCTGCACCACTACTGTCATGATCGTACCGATCAAAACACCGAGGGCCGGGATATCTTGTACTGACAACATCAGGTCCACGAAGAATTCAGAGCCTGCCAGCGGCTTCATAGTATCTCCCATGATGTTTATACCTACAAATAACAGACCAAATGCAAATGCTGTCTGTCCCAGATACTTTACAAGTTCTTTTTTTACGAAGAAGAATGGTATGAATCCAACAAACACAAATATCCAAGCCAAATCACCGATGCTGAATGCGATCAGCTGCGCTGTCATTGTAGTACCGATATTAGCACCTAATATGATACTGATCGCCTGTGGCAGATTCATAAGTCCGGCACTTACGAATCCTATGACCATTACTGTTGTAGCCGAACTGCTCTGCAGAACTGCAGTAACCAAAGCGCCTGCCAAAACACCTGTGATAGGATTTCTTGTCAGCACGGCTAGAATGCTTCTCATTCTTTCTCCTGCACATTTTTGCAGACCGTCACTCATCAGATTCATCCCATAGATGAATACTGCCAATCCACCAAGCAAAGTAAATACCATTTGTAATGTCTCATTGTTCATGTCGTTGTATCTCCTTAAATAAAATCTTAATAAGTTTTCATACTGCGTTTTACATATATATAATACAAATGCAATAATATTCAAAAAAGACATTTTGAGTTAACATTTTGTTAATTTTATGTAAAAAGGCGATGCATATGCACCGCCTTGATGTTCATAAAAATCATTATTCTTCTATAGTTTTAAAGTCCACGTTATCTAATACAGCTTTCGCAATATTTTCACAGTTATCGCCCATTCTTTCGATATTATGGATAACATCCATATACAATACAGTGTTTTCAGGTGAGCATTCTTTATTATCAAGTCTGTGCATATGCTTGACTCTGTATTCACTTTCCATAGCATCCAGCTCATCTTCCTGTCTCAGCACAAGTTCGGCCAACTCTTTATTGCCATCGCTGAGAGCCTCGATGGAGTTGCTCATCATCTTACCCATGTGATCGAAGCACTGATATATTTCTGAATATGCAGTATCTGAGAAGGTAAATCCACCCTCCATTTTTTCTTTAGCAAAATCTGCAACATTTTCACAATTATCACCGATATGCTCAATGTCTGCTACTACATGCATAAGTCCTGAAATAGTCCTCGCCTGATGTTCTGTAACAGTTTCTGTCGAAAACATTGAGGATAAATAATTAATGATCTGGTCTCTCAAATAGTTTACATGAAGTTCTTTTTTCATAACTTCATCATATGCTTCCCTATCATTGGCAAGAAAAGCCTTCTTCGATGCCACCAACATTTCTCCTGTTATCTCTGCCATTCTTGAAAGTTCCTTAGTTGCCAAGTGGATAGCTACGAATGGCTGCTCAAGAACATTATAATCCAAATAGATAGCATCCATAGGATTCTTAGTTTCAGGTTTATCAGGGAATATCTTAGTAACCACCTTAACAAGTATCGGAATAAGCGGAATGAATACTATAGTCGTTGCCACATTGAAGGAGAGATGAGCATTAGCTATCTGTCTTGCAATGACCTCGATTTCAGGGCCTTTCGGCGATACAGCTGCAATAAACTGCGCTATATAAGGAGTAAACCAAATGAATAGCAATGTTCCTCCCAAGTTAAATATTGTATGAGCTATAGCTGTTCTCTTGGCATTTATTGTACCACCTATTGATGCCAATACTGCCGTAATTGTTGTGCCGATATTAGTACCGAAAAGAATTGGTATAGCACCTACAAGACCTACTATACTTGTAACGCCATCAGGTCC
Source organism: Bacillota bacterium (assembly GCA_030536355.1). Taxonomy (GTDB): domain Bacteria; phylum Bacillota; class Clostridia; order Peptostreptococcales; family Anaerovoracaceae; genus Lentihominibacter. The sequence goes on from JAUNQD010000011.1 coordinate 18,996, forward strand.
TGTAGTACTTGCCAGATTCTGAAGTACCGCAATAGATGCAGATGAACTCTGGATAACAGCAGTCAGTAATGCACCCACTATGACTCCAAGAACAGGAGTATCAGCCACATTCAGCATAAGATCTGCGAACTCAGGAGTTGCAGACAGAGGTTTCATAGCATCTCCCATGATATTGAGACCTACGAACAGTACTCCGAAACCAAACAGAACTTGTCCGATATCCATGATCTTCTCTTTTTTAGCAAGAAAGAAAAACATGATGAATCCGATGATAACGAATGCCCAGGCATAATCACCTATCTTGAATGCTACCAGCTGTGCTGTGATAGTAGTACCGATATTCGCACCCAGGATTATGCTGATCGCCTGAGGCAGATTCATAAGTCCTGCACTTACAAAACCTATAACCATAACTGTAGTGGCACTACTGCTTTGGATAACTGCAGTTACCAGTGCACCGGCCAGTACGCCGATCAAAGGATTCTTAGTCAGCAGTGCCAAGATGCTCTTCATCTTTTCTCCTGCTGCCTTCTGAAGACCATCACTCATAAGATTCATTCCGTAAATGAAGAGTGCCAGTCCGCCAAACAATGTAAGTGCGATTTGTAAACCGTTCATGTTTTTCTCCTTTTATAATCTTTATTATATATTGAAATTTACATTTGATACGTTAAAAACCTACTATATATTAAAAGAAGTCTATCGTTAAAAAAAGCACTTTGCTGTTAAGGTAATGTTAAGATTTTGTAAAGATACCCTATTGGTAAATGTCACGCCCTTTGCATAAAAAAGGAACGATGGATGTCCATCGTTCCCGATTTGTAAATATAAAAAGTTTTTCTGATATTTGCCTTGTTCTACTCTTCTTCTAAAAGAGTCTTGAGTCTATGTCCATCCAGCACTGCATGTGCGATATTTTCACAGTTATCGCCCATTCTTTCCAGGTTATGTATAACGTCCATATAAAGAACAGTGTTTTCAGGTGAGCATTCTCCTGAATCGAGACGCTTCATGTGTCTTATTCTCAATTCACCTTCAAGAGTATCCATCTCATCTTCCTGTGTCTTGACAAGCCTTGCCAGATCGGCATCATCTTCGCTTAGTGCTGCTATAGAATTGTTCAGCATCTTACCTATGTGATCGAAACACTGATATATTTCTGCATATGCAGTATCTGAGAACTCATATCCGACCTCTGCCTTTTCCTTGGCAAAGTCTGCGATATTTTCACAATTGTCGCCTATATGTTCTACGTCCTGTACCACATGCATCATACCTGATATAGCCAATGCCTGTTTTTCTGTCACAGTTTCAGCCGAGAACATAGATGTAAGATATTTGATGATCTGGTCACGCAGGTGGTTGACATGATCTTCTTTTTCCTTAACTGTCTTATATGCTTCCATATCGCTGCCGAGAAATGCTTTCTTTGATTCCACCAGCATTTCATTAGTTATCTCTGCCATCCTTGAAAGTTCCTTTGTTGCCAGATGAATAGCAGCAAATGGCTGTTCAAGCACTTTGTAATCCAGGTAAACAGCACCCATTGGATCCTCTTCCTGAACTTTTTCAGGAATCAGTTTCGTAACGACTTTTTCAAGAACTCCTATGAACGGCAGGAACAGTAACGTTGTCGCCACATTAAATGAAAGATGAGCATTGGCGATCTGTCTTGATATTACATCAAGCTCGTCTCCACTCGGCGATATCATCATAACGAAGTCGGCGATCAACGGCGTGAACCATATGAAGATCAACGTACCTACTATATTGAATATGGTGTGTGAGAATGCTGTTCTTTTAGCACTGGTAGTGCCTCCGATTGATGCCAACAGCGCTGTGGTTGTGGATCCGATATTTGTACCGAACAGGATAGGAATAGCTCCCACCAGACCTATCAAACTGGATACACCATCAGGACCTGCTGTTGCCGCCAGATTCTGAAGTACTGCGATAGATGCCGAACTGCTCTGTACAACAGTGGTCATCACTGCACCGACTACTACGCCGAGTACCGGTATGTCTGCAACTTTGAGCATCAGTTCTGAGAAGACCGGACTCTGAGCCAGAGGCTCCATAGCATCTGACATCAAATTGAGTCCTGTAAACAGTATACCAAAGGCGAATATAGCCTGTCCGAATTCCATGACTTTTTCCTTTTTGCTAAGGAAGAAGTACATTATAAATCCTACTATCACAAATATCCAAGCATAATCACCGATTTTGAATGCTACCAGCTGCGCAGTAACACATGTCCCTATATTGGCCCCCATGATTATACTGATAGCCTGCCTCAATGTCATCAGTTTCGCCGATACGAAACCTATGACCATTACAGTCACGGCACCACTGCTCTGAAGCACCGCCGTCGCTGCTGCACCTGCAAGCACTCCGATAAATACATTTCTTGTCAGCATCGCCAGGATGCTCTTCATCTTTTCTCCCGCAGCTTTCTGCAGGCCGTCACTCATAAAGTTCATTCCATAGATGAACAGACAGAGACCTCCAAACAACTGCAAAACGATCTTTAACCATTCTGCGCTCATTGTACCACCACTACTAAATCCACATTATCTTAACTACAAAAATTAACTATGGGACATACCCATAGTTAATTATATTCTTAACATTTTGTTAATAAAAGCCAGCTGCTGTTAAGGTTATGTTAAGATAATGTTAAGGAGCTTAACGTTACAAATGCCCTCTAAGTCGATTCCTTCTCGCAAAAATAACAGTTGCAACTATTGCCGAGATCATCATCACATTCAAAGCAGCTACTATCTGCCAAGGCAATTTGTCACCTGTATCAACAGCATCTGCTTCTGCCGGAGTTTCAGGTTTTGATGCATGTTCCTTGACTTCCGCTATATCTTTATCATTTGTTATCGTTCCCAAGTTGACGGTGTTCCCGTTTTTATATATCGATATTTCCACGTCCTTTATAAGTTTAAGGCCGTTATTGGCATCACAAGACAGCTCGTCCAAAACATATGTATCATAAGGCAATGTACCCCTGCTGCCCTCCACTTTTGTTGTGGCATATCCATTGATATCTGTAATCATCTCGAACACCTCTCCTGTAGATTTGCTTGTCAGCATAAACGGCACTCCGCCAAGACGTTTCATTGTGCTGTCTTCTACTTTGATAAGGTCTGCATCACCTCTTATTATCTGCTCTTTGTGTATTGGAGGCACATATGTATTGACTATTTCTTCTGTCCCTGATGATGTCACATGTACGATATGCTTTGCTTTGTCCAGCACATACCCCTCAGGGGCCTGCATTTCATGAATGACAACCGTTCCCAACGGGAAAGACACCTTGCCATCTGAAGAGTAATACAGAGGATCTCCCGAAATCACGCTGTCCTCATCTAAAACAGCTTGTCCACTTTTATCGGTACTGATCACCCAAGATCTGACAGGCTCAAGATCATTGAAGTCAGTATTATCATCAAAATATCCATCATAATAACAAACTGAATACAGCGCTCCTTCCAAAGTTGCCGCATATTGTCCTCTGTTTTCTTCATTCCACGCAGTATGGATCTCTTCATCTATCTTGCAAATGATTTTTGTCACAGGATTCACTTGAGGGCTATCTTCAAGATCTATCGAAACTGCCGTTTTATCAATGACTATTTCGTATTCCCTGTCATCAAGAGCGTATCCTTCCCCCGCAGCAATTTCTTTCAGCACATACTTACCGAACGGAACATCGGGAAGAGAGGCCTTGCCATTCTCATTTACTTTTAATGTACCTACCAGTGATGTCCCGCTGTACAAACCGTATTGAGTTCCCGCCAGCGAATAACATCTGTTTCCATCCGTTATCTCAGGACGTGATGAAGATTTGGTTATAGTAAGTGTTCCTGTGGAAATAAGACCTCTGTAAATTATGTATCTGTCGCAATTCTTATCTGCCTTCGGCAGACCCATCCATAGTGACAATGTATGTGAGCCTTTCACGCCATCTAAAACAGCATGATACAACCTTCCGCCTTCTCCCAGGATAGCACAATGTGACCTTTCCGAACCGTCTGCAAATATCACTATATCTCCCGGTTTCATATTGGAAGTCACTTTACCTGAAGTTCCTTCTTCGACTTTTGTGATACCCGCATTGATCAGTTTCTGTTCCAGATCTTTCACCTTGGAGTTTTCTCCCCAATCAACTCCGTAAGCATGTTTCAATGCCCAGTAAACAAAGCCTGTGCACATCCCAACTTCATTATATCCTGCACCCAGCTTCGTCTCGATGACTCTTTCCACGGAATCCCATGGCTTATTGGCAACTGCTCTTTCCGTTGCAGCATTGGCATTTATCGCACCGAACAAACATCCTCCCATCAGCATTCCTGCCAACATGATACATATGATCCCTGAAAATCTCCTTTCCCTGCGTTTCCCCTTTTTTCTCATTTTTACCTCCTTTTTTCCATTTCATTAAACAGGTTCGACCATTTTTTCGCAAAGTTCTCCTATCTCTCTGCCAAACTCTCCCTCAAGTGCTATCCTTATCCTTTTGCCTTCTCCCACAAAGGCCTTTCCTCTGGAAAGCACCATATGATCCTCAGAAGATGCAGTGCTTTTTTCATCTGTTTCTGCGCTCCTCGGCACATATCCTTTATTGATCAACGATATCGTTTTATCCATGATATCTTGCCCGCAGTGACAGATCACTTGGCTAATGTACTGCTCCTCTCTGGAAGTTCCGTTCTGCGCCTTAGTTATAAAGCATATTTTTTCAGCCATGTCGATACATTCCAATCCTGTACGTGATGTCCATGTTCCCAGATCCATTATTATGACATCATACCTGTTGCTATCGATCAACGATGCCATGAATCTATCCATTTCATCCGGCTTCAATTCCCTCAAAGGATTTCTTCCGACTGATGGAGCAAAGGCTTCTATCCCAAAATCATCCCTGACCATATGCCCCTCCAGAAAAGGTCTCCTCTGCTCATCCCGCATCGTCTTTTCGTCAGAATATATTTTATTAAACAGATTATATAAATATACTGCTGTCCCCTTGACACCTTCTTCCGGCTTCATATAATCTCCCGTGGATTCATATTCTTCAAAGGACAAGTACAACACCCTTTTCTCCTGGAATCTGCAAAACTCCTGAGCTGCGGCCATAGCCGCAGTAGTGCATCCCGAACCTCCTTCACATGATGAAAATGCAAGCAATCTAACTTCCTGCCGTTTTAGATTAACAGCCCTCCTGCCTGTCAGCGCTTCATATATTTCAAATAAAGCGGCAACCATCGAAGCTGCCGCACTGTACTTATATATACAAAATCTTTTTAAAGCAGCACTTTTCAATACTTCCGAAGGTTTTTCGGCAAGATATACTATTCTTCCCCCATATGCTTCCTTAGCTTCATTTCCGTCCCATAGCACCATATCGAATTCCCTTGTTTCGCTTAAGAATTCTTTCGCACTGTAGATCCTGATTATAAAGCTTCTGCATACACTCAATATACCTAAGCTCAAAGATCTGCCATACTCCCTGTCATCGGTAACGATCGCTACAAAAATACTTTCCATACCACGCCCTCCTTGTTTCCTCAAGATACCATGTATGGAAATATATGTCAATATGCTATTTGTAAATATTTGGTATTAAATTCTTCTTCTCAATTCTTTCAAGGCCTCAGCGACCCCTCCGACTTCATCTATTATTCCTGCTTCTACCGCCTCTTTACCAAATAATATCGTACCTACATCATTTGACATATTATCGTTGGCGTTCATCAGATCTATTATGGTTCCTTTCTTTGCTTTCGAATGATCATCTATAAAATCTACGACTCTTTCCTGTGTCTTCCTCATATAGTCAAACGTAGTTTCAGATGTTATAACAAGTCCTGTAGTCCTTATCGGATGAAGTGTCATAGTTGCAGTCTTCGAAATAAAAGAATAGTCTGCAGCTACAGCCAACGGGATCCCGATGCTGTGACCGCCTCCCAGCACCAACGATACCGTAGGTTTAGAAAGAGTTGCTATCATTTCTGCCAAAGCAAGCCCTGCCTCCACATCACCGCCAACCGTATTTAAAATCACCAACAAACCTTTTAGTTTAGGATTTTCTTCTACTGCTATCAGCTGTGGTATCAGATGTTCATATTTGGTAGCCTTGCTGTCTGCAGGCAGCACACTATGCCCTTCGACGCTGCCTATGATGTTGATATATTGTATATCACTCTCAAAGTCTGTACCTGTCGTAAGCAATCCCAGTTCCTTTATAAGATCTCTCGTGGTTTCATCTCCGACAGGATTTTTTTCTTTTGTTTCTTCTTTCACTTTCATATACTCCTCTTCAGCATAATAAATATTATTAGTATTATTTACATTCAAGGAGAGTGTTATGCGATTAAGTGAAATAGGTTACAAAGAGATCGTGGATCTTTCTACCGGCACAAACCACGGTAGATTATCTGATGCCGAAATGGCTTTTGACCGTAAAACAGGCAAAATAAAATCGGTGCTTGCACCATCGATACAAAGCACCGGTCTATTCAGAAAAGGTTTTGATGATATGTATGAACTCCCATGGGAGACTATCCTCATAATAGGTGAGGATTTGATCATTTTTCAGTCACGGCCTTCAAACTGTCTGTAAAAGGCGGCCTGCAGATCCCTTTTTCAGTGATGATCGCTGTGATAAGCTCATGATCAGTCACATCGAATGCAGGGTTGTAGCATTTGACATCTTCAAGCGCCATAGGCTGCTCATAGAATTTTTCCTTGATCTCAGCCGGATCACGAAGTTCTATAGGGATATCTTCTCCCGTAGGACAATCCATATCTATCGTCGATGTAGGTCCCAACACATAAAAAGGCACGCCATAATGCTTAGCAAGTATAGCTACTCCTGAAGTACCTATTTTATTGGCAGTGTCACCATTGGCAGCCACTCTGTCGCATCCTACGAAGCACGCCTGCACCCAGCCGTTTTTCATGACCATGGAGGCCATATTATCACATATAAGTGTAACATCCACACCGGCTTCATGAAGTTCATATGTAGTGAGTCTTGCGCCCTGAAGCAAAGGTCTTGTTTCATCGGCAAAAACCTTGAATTCAAAGCCTCGCTCTTTCCCTAGAAGTATAGGACCGAGAGCTGTCCCATATCTTGAAGTGGCCAGAGGCCCTGCATTGCAGTGTGTAAGTATGCCGTCGCCATCTTTCACCAAACTAAGTCCGAATTCAGATATGGCCTTGCACATTTCTATATCTTCATTATGGATAGCGATAGCCTCTTCGCGCATCACCTCAGCCAGCCTGCTGTAACCAACATTGGCTCTGATATCTCCTGTCATTCTCACCTTCTGCATTTCAACACGAGCTGCCATAAGCACTCTGTCTACAGCCCATGCTAAATTAACGGCAGTAGGTCTGGATGATTTGAGATATTCACCATGCCGTTTCATGTTCTCAATGAAAACCTCATCAGCTACGCCTGTACCACAGCAGCCGCTTATGGGTTTATATGAAGCCTCCTTCTGTGCCAGAACTGCCATGCAGTATGCCGCATATATACCTATGGCAGGAGCACCTCTGACCCTCAAATGAAATATAGCATCATACATCTCTTCAGGTGTTTCCTGACTGATATATTTGACCTGATTAGGCAAAAGGCTCTGGTCTAAAATGACCACAGCCTTTTTATCATCACTTAATTTTATATTTACCATATAATTATTCAAGACCTTCTTTTTTCTTCGCAAAGAAAGCACCTATAACCATGATTACCGCAAATACGATCAAGTAGTAGATTACTGCCTGTCCGTGTGAGAATACAGCAGCGATCATCATAAATGCACTTCCTGCTATGGAAAGTGCAGGTGCAATGAATCTATCAAATCCATTCCATTCCTTTTCTCTCTTCATTATCATGAAGAAGATAGGGATGTAAAGGGCATAGATAGTTATGATCGGTAATTCGGATGTATCGAAGCAGAACGGTCCGAACCATCCTTCTGTCAGATTTGCACCATAGAAGTACATCATCCAGAATCCGCAGAGAAGTACGCCAAATGCTGATGAGCTTGCAGGCATATTTGTAACAGGGTCAACCTGCTTGAAGATATCAGGTCTAGGTCCTACATTTCTGGATCCCAGTGCATATAATCCTCTAACACATCCCAGCATAAGTCCGTTCAGTGTTCCTGCACATGAAATTACGATAAATACGAATACAACTGTTCCGCCTACGCTTGAGAATACATTAGCAAATGCAATCTTGGCGCCGGCTTCACCGCCTGCCATCATTACTTCGTTTTCAACAGCACCTGCAAGACCTACATAGTATAACAGGTATGTAATCATAATGATGAATGTTCCACCTACCAGTGCTCTAGGCAGATTTTTCTTGGCATCCTTGAGTTCTGAATTGATCGAAGTCGCAATGATCCAACCTTCGTATGCGAATGCTGTAGCACATACTGCAGTAAACAGAATTGTTGCTGTTCCGCCAAGTTCATCTGCAGGGATAGCAACTTCACTGAAGTTCTGCATTGTCAGTCCGCTGCTCAGACCCTTGATAGTTCCAACGATAGCCATCAGATAAAGAGGAATCATCTTGATCGCAGTTGTTGAAACCTGGAATTTACCTGCAACGATCGGCGACAGGTAGTTGAGAGCAAAGCTTCCGATGAGAAGGAATGCTGCGATAACCATACATGAGCCGCTTGTGATATCCCATCCTAAAAGAACGCAGAAGTATCTTGCTGTAACCCATGCAAGTACAGATGTAAGTGTAGGGTAATAAATAATTGCTAAAAACCAGCCAACGTAATATCCGTATTTTGGTCCTAATGCAGCTTCTGCATAGTCTACAATACCGTTAACTTTTTCATACTTTGTAGCCATTTTTGCAAAGGTGTATGCACATACGATCATGATGCATCCGCCGATGATCCAGGCTAAAATTCCCAGCGGTAAATTGCCGCCTGTGCTCAGCAGTATCTTCTCAGCCTTGAAGAATACCCCTGATCCGATTACTATACCGACTACCATAGCTATAGCTGTGATGAGTCCGTATCTCTTGTTTAATGTGTTTTCCATTTTGACACCTCGAATATAACTTAAATTTTACTACAAACTTAACTATACAATATTCTACCGTATAAATCAATTCAAAAATCCCGCCTAAGCAAGGTTTTAACCTGCTTTGAGCGGGATTTTATCACTTTTTTATCTTGGCAGTACGATCTGAGGATCCTCTTTGGCTCTTCTGTAAAGAGTAAACTTCCTTCCTATTGCCTGAACGAATTCAGCGCCCAGGATCTTTGCCATCTCATTGGCCGTTTCCTTAGGCTCCAAGAGACTGCTCTCCTGTATTTTCACCTTAACAAGTTCTCTCGATTCCAGCAATCTGTCCATCTCGCTAAAGATGTTTTCAGTCAGATCGCTTTTGCCGATATAAACAAGGGGATCTAGATCATGTGCCAATTTTCTTAAATAACTTCTCTGTTTACTTGTGATCATTTACTGTTGTTTCTTCCTTATTTTGATTTGATAGCTGCCTGTGCTGCTGCAAGTCTTGCGATAGGCACTCTGAATGGTGAGCATGATACATACTGCAGACCTACATTGTGGCAGAATTCGATTGACTTAGGTTCACCGCCGTGTTCACCGCAGATACCCAGCTTGATGTTAGGTCTTGTCTGCTTACCAAGTTCTACAGCCATCTTAACCAGTTTTCCAACGCCTGTCTGGTCGATGCTCTGGAACGGATCGTCTTCGAATATTCCCTTGTCACCATATTCCTTGATGATCTTGCCTGTGTCATCTCTTGAGAATCCGAATGTCATCTGAGTCAGGTCGTTAGTACCGAATGAGAAGAATTCAGCTTCCTGAGCGATTTCGTCTGCAGTCAGAGCAGCTCTAGGGATTTCGATCATAGTACCTACCAGGTAATCGAACTTAACGCCTTCTCTTTCCATAACCTTTTCAACTGTCTTAACAACTGTAGCCTTAACATCAGCCAGTTCCTTAACGAGTCCTACCAGCGGGATCATGATTTCAGGAACGATATCAAGACCTTTTTCCTTTCTCACTTCGATAGCAGCCATGATGATCGCTTCTGCCTGCATTTCAGCGATTTCAGGATATGTAACGGCAAGACGACATCCTCTGTGTCCCAGCATTGGGTTGAACTCATGGAGTTCTTCAGCCTTCTTAGCCAGCTTTTCGTATGGAACATTGATCTGTTCACCCAGTTCTCTAAGTTCCTCATCAGTATGTGGAATGAACTCGTGGAGAGGTGGGTCGAGGAGTCTGATAGTTACAGGTCTGTCTTCCATAACTTCATAGATTCCCTTGAAGTCTCCCTGCTGATAAGGCAGCAGGAACTTGAGAGCTTCTCTTCTTTCTTCTTCTGTATCTGCCATGATCATTCTTCTTATGGCAGGGATTCTTTCTTCTTCGAAGAACATGTGCTCAGTTCTGCAAAGTCCGATACCTTCAGCTCCGAAATCAACTGCCTGCTTTGCATCTCTAGGATTGTCAGCATTAGTTCTTACCTTCATAGTTCTGATTTCATCAGCCCATGCCATGATCTTGCCAAAGTCACCTGATAATTCAGGGGCTACAGTCTTTACCTGACCCTTCAGTACATCACCTGCAGTACCATCAAGTGAGATATAGTCGCCTTCTGCGAATACGTATTCACCGATAGCAAGTGTCTTAGCTTCTTCATTTACTTTTATTTCAGCACAGCCTGATACGCAGCACTTACCCATACCTCTTGCAACTACTGCTGCGTGGGAAGTCATGCCGCCTCTTGCAGTCAGGATACCTTCTGCGGCAACCATACCTGCCAGGTCTTCAGGTGAAGTTTCAAGTCTAACCAGGATAACCTTTTCTCCGTTAGCTGCAGCTGCCACGGCATCTTCAGCATTGAAGTAGATCTTACCTGTTGCTGCACCAGGAGATGCAGGCAGACCCTTAGCCAGCTTTTCTGCAGCCTTCAGCTCTGCGGCGTCGAACATCGGATGGAGCAGCTGATCGATCTGAGCAGGTTCTATTCTCATTACTGCAGTTTCCTTATCGATAAGACCTTCTGCTTCCATGTCAACTGCGATCTTAACAGCAGCAGCAGCAGTTCTCTTACCGTTTCTTGTCTGCAGCATGAAGAGTTTTTCTCTTTCAACTGTGAATTCCATATCCTGCATATCCTTGTAATGGTTTTCAAGGAGATCTGCGATCCTTACGAATTCCTTATAAACTTCAGGGAATGTTTCAGCCATTTCTGAAATAGGCTGAGGTGTTCTGATACCTGCAACTACGTCTTCACCCTGTGCATTTACCAGGAATTCACCAAACAGCTTGTTTTCACCGTTGGCAGCATTTCTTGTGAATGCTACACCTGTACCGGAAGTGTCGCCCATGTTACCGAATACCATGGACTGTACGTTTACTGCAGTACCGATGCTGTCAGGGATCTCATTGAGCTTTCTGTAAAGGATAGCTCTGTCATTGTTCCATGATCTGAATACAGCCTTAACAGCTTCCATCAGCTGGTCCTTAGGTTCCTGAGGGAAGTCTCTTCCCATTTCAGCCTTAACGAGAGCCTTATAATCTACGATGATAGCCTGAAGATCTTCAGTAGTCAGGTCAACGTCTGATTCCACGCCTTTTTCTTCTTTCTTGCCTTCGAAGATAGCATCAAATTTGCTCTTGGAGATTTCCATTACAACGTCTCCGAACATCTGGATGAATCTTCTGTAGCTGTCATATGCAAAACGAGGATTTTCAGTAAGCTTAGCCATTCCTTCAACTGTTTCGTCATTGAGACCCAGATTGAGGATAGTATCCATCATTCCCGGCATTGAGATCTTAGCACCTGATCTTACTGAAACCAGCAGAGGGTTCTCAACGGAACCGAACTTCTTACCTGTAACGTTTTCAAGTTCTTCCAGCTTTTCAAAGATGGATGCAACGATGTCTTCGCCGATTGTCTTGCCTTCTTCGTAATATCTGTTGCATGCTTCAGTAGTAACAGTGAAGCCAAAAGGTACAGGCAGACCGATCTTAGTCATTTCTGCCAGGTTAGCACCTTTACCGCCCAAAAGGTCTTTCATATCCTTTGAGCCTTCGTTAAATGAATAAACAAACTTTTTCATTCTTCTCAACTTCTCCTCTTAATATTTATTAAAATTTATTTATAATCGCTCGGATTAAAATACCAGTCTTTCTTCGATGTATGCTCTTACCTGATCAACAGGGATCCTGATCTGTTCCATAGTATCTCTGTCTCTGATAGTAACGCATCCATCTGTTTCTGTATCGAAGTCTACACAGATCGAGAATGGAGTACCGATCTCATCTTCTCTTCTGTATCTCTTACCGATAGAGCCTGTAACATCGTAATCTACAGGGAAGTACTTCACCAGTTCTTCATAGATAGGTTCAGCTACAGGACCCAGCTTCTTAGCCAGAGGCAATACTGCTGCCTTATAAGGCGCCAGTGCAGGATGCAGTCTCAGAACTGTTCTCACATCTTCTTTGCCATTGGCATCTGTAAGCACTTCTTCATCATAAGCATCTGTCAGGAACGCCAGAGCCACACGGTCTGCTCCAAGTGAAGGTTCGATACAGTACGGAACATATTTTTCGTTAGTTTCAGGATCCAGATAGCTCATATCCTGGCCTGAATGTTCCATATGCTGTCTCAAGTCAAAGTCAGTTCTGTCAGCAATACCCCACAGTTCGCCCCATCCGAATGGGAACAGATACTCGATATCTGTAGTCGCGTTGCTGTAGTGTGACAGTTCTTCCTGTTCATGGTCTCTCAGCTTGATATTTTCTTCCTTCATGCCCAGTGACTTAAGGAAGTTTACGCAATAATCTTTCCAGTATGCGAACCATTCCAGGTCAGTTCCCGGTGCACAGAAGAATTCCAGTTCCATCTGTTCGAATTCTCTTGTTCTGAATGTGAAGTTGCCCGGTGTGATCTCATTTCTGAATGACTTACCAACCTGAGCGATACCAAAAGGCACTTTCTTTCTTGAAGTTCTCTGTACGCTCTTGAAGTTTACAAAGATACCCTGAGCAGTTTCAGGTCTCAGGAAGATCTCTGACTTGGAATCTTCAGTTACGCCCTGGAATGTCTTGAACATCAGATTGAACTGTCTGATTCCTGTATAATCTACTTTGCCGCAGTCAGGACATGGGATTCCCTTTTCTGCGATAAACGCTTCCAGCTTCTCATTTGACCATCCGTCTACAGTGATATCTTCGATACCCTGTTCCTTCAGCCATCCTTCGATAAGCTGGTCGGCTCTGAATCTTGATTTACAAGCCTTGCAGTCGATCAGCGGGTCAGCAAATCCGCCAACATGTCCCGATGCTACCCAAGTCTGTGGGTTCATCAGGATAGCTGCATCCAGACCTACATTGTACTTGGATTCCTGTACGAACTTTCTCCACCATGCCTTCTTGACATTGTTTTTGAATTCAACGCCCAGCGGACCATAGTCCCATGTGTTGGCCAGTCCTCCGTAGATTTCTGAACCCGGGAAGATGAATCCTCTGTTCTTGCAAAGTGCAACCAGTTTTTCCATTGTTACTTTTCTGCTCATGTTATCTTGTTTCTCCATTTAAAAATATATTTATTTTATTTTTCGTCTTCTACTTTGATTTCGATTTCTGTATCTTCTTCATCTTCTTCGAAGCACTCTGAAAAATCAAATTCCTCTTCATCGATCTTGATCTTGTCAGCAGCCTTATCTACTACTTCTTCAGCTTTTTCCTTACCCTTTTCATAGAGTTCTTCAGCCTTTTCCTTGCTCTTTTCGTAGAGATCAGCGCTCTTTACTTTAACTTCGCTCATAAAATCGTTGCTCTTTTCTGCAACAGTTCCCATAGCATCTGTAACGGCATCGCTCACATCGATGATAGTTCCGTCAGTCTTAACGACTTCGATCACACATTTGAATCCAAATGCCGCAACCACACCTACTACTGAAGCGATAGGCGCGATAACCACACCTACAAGACCTGCATTCACAGGAACGTTCAGTATCAGCTCGCCATCCTTCTTCACCTGGATCTTAGCTACGTTACCCTTCTTCACCAGTTCCTTGATGCTTGCGAAAAGAGCTTCGCCTTTCTGACCGAAGCCTCTGCCCTTCTGTCCTGCATTAACAGTTTCTTCGATCGCGATGATAGCATCTACCACACTGCCTTCAGCTTCTTCCAGTGCAGCCTTAGCTTCTGCATAAGTTACCCCTGTTCTGTCCTTAACCAGTTCGATCTTCTCTAAAGTGATTTCCATAGTCTACCTCCTATTTTTATACGAGCTTCTCGCTCTTCAGTTCTGAAATATCCAGATAATGGGCTGCATAATCTCTCACGAGCTTCTGAAGCAGCCTGCCGGTGTCCTCTTTAAGTGCTAGATTTTCTATACTTTTAAGTGGATTTACCGTAAAATACCTTAATATATTCACTATACCAAATCCGTCATCATAAATCAATGAATCCATGTCTGAATTTTGAATATTTTTTAGACAATTCTCACATATGATCCCGCCGTCCTTGACACTGAAAGCAGCAGCCTTGTTCTTCTCTCCGCATACCGTGCACCTTTCCAGCTCAGGCATTATGCCCAGGTACCTGAAAAGCTTTACCTGATATGCCAAAACCAAGGTGCCGATGGCCTTTTCTCTCGTTTCAAGCATATCAAAAAACTCGGTCAGAAGCCTGAACACCGCAGGAGCCGGCACTTCTTCTGCCAGTGCTTTCTCGGTGAATTCGAGAACATATGCCCCGTTCATGTATTTGTCTACATCTTCTCCTATCTTGTAGTAGCTCTTTATCACCTCGGCGCTGTTGATGTTATAGCTTTCACGATTCTTATACATTTCGTACCGGCCGTGAGTGAACGGTTTCAATGCCAAAGAGCTTTTGCTCCTGCCCTTATCTCCGATACCGGTCCCCGCACTTATCTTGCCGTACTTTTTTGAAAACAGCAGTATCATCTTTCGCCCATATGAAGTTTTGACTTGTCTCAGCACGATGGCTTCAGTATCTGTAAGCAATTTTACATCTGCTCCTTATATCCGAAGTTTGAGAGGGCAATATCGCTGTCTCTCCAGTTTTCTTTGACTTTTACCCAAAGCTCCAGGTATACCTTGGTGCCCAGCAGCGCTTCTATCTCTTCTCTGGCGCTCTTGCCTATCCCCTTGAGTTTCCTGCCGCCTTTACCTATTATCATTCCCTTATGGGATTTTCTTTCACAATAGATCACGGCATTTATACGCGTTATATCTTTTTCTTCTTTGTATCGTTCTATCTCTACAGCCACACCGTGAGGCACTTCATCCTGCAGATACATAAGAACCTTTTCTCTGATTATCTCGCTGACGATGAATCTTTCAGGATGTTCTGTTATCATATCATCCGGGAAGAACATCGGGCCTTCTTCCATAAATTCAGATACAGCTTTTATGACGTGGTCGACATTCTTGCCTTCCATAGCTGAAGTTCCTATGATGTCTTCAAAGATACCGAGTTCGTCGTATTCCTTGTATATTTCTGCGAATTCTTCAGGTCCCAGTTTATCGATCTTATTTATCACCAGTATCTTAGGTGTAGTCACATTGTCCAGAAGATCAGTTATATATTTATCTCCCGGACCTGCCGACAATTTGTCATCAACGATGAAAATTATTGCATCGACTTCATTGAATGTACCCAGCGCAGACTCTGTCATGAATTCACCCAGTTTCGTCCTTGGTCTGTGTATGCCCGGGGTATCTATAAACACCAGCTGCATATCTTCATCAAAGGACTCGTCGGCATAATGGGTATAGATGCCTCTGATTGTGTTTCTGGTAGTCTGCGGCTTGTCTGTAGTTATGGCTATCTTCTCGCCCAGTATCGAATTGAGCAAAGTGGATTTACCCACATTGGGTCTTCCTATAATTGCTATAAAACCTGTTTTCATATGTCACCTCCGTGATGTAAATATTCCTTGCTACTTTTCCAAACGAAATCCCAAAGGCAGCAGTTCTTCAAGAGTTCTAACATTGAGATGTTCGGTGTCCGTTCCTGTAACGACCTCCATCTTAGGTGAAAACTCGTACATGAACTGTCTGCATATACCGCAAGGCAGAGCTTCCTGATCACTCCCTGCCGTAACTGCCAAAGCCTTGAAACCTCTGTGACCTTCCGATATAGCTTTGACAAAAGCTGTACGCTCTGCGCATATTGTGGCACCATAAGATGAATTCTCGATATTCACTCCGGTATATATGCTGCCATCATCTGTAAGAAGTGCCGCTCCCACCTTAAAACCTGAAAACGGAGCATAAGCGTTCTTTCTTGCTTCGAGAGCTTTGACATAAAGTTTTTTGTAAACATCTTGACTGAGTGCCTTTTGCAAATTTCCCATCAAGGTCTCCTTTCCAGATCCAGAAGTGTCATGACTTCTTCCTCTCTTGATCTCATCTCCTGCTTTTCGTCTTCTTCCATATGATCGAAGCCAAGGAGATGACATACACTGTGAACGAAGAGGTATACTATCTCACGCGCCTCTGAGTGGCCGTACTCTTCAGCCTGCTCTCTTGCTTTCTCCAGACATATCACCACATCGCCCAGCATATATTCATCTTCTTCCTCTATTTCATCAAAGTCCTCAATTAACGGAAAAGACAACACATCTGTATGGTTGTCTATCCCTCTGTATTGATTATTCAGCTCTCTTATTTCTTCCTTGGACACAAAAGTCAGGCTGATTTCTGCGTTTTCGGCAGGAAGGCCTTCTTTTTCCACGCAAAGCTCTGCAGCTTTCTCGAGGCTAGCTATCATGGACTCGTCCAGTATGTTTTCTTCGCTGTATAATATTCTCATTCTATTCTTCTTCCTTAGGCGGGTTTTTCTTGTAGTATTCGTCGTATGCGTTGATGACTTTCTTTACCAGTCTATGCCTTACAACGTCAACGTCTTTCATGTAACAGAATCCGATTTCTTCGATATCTTTCAATACTTTAGAGGCTTCCACCAGACCTGATTTCTTACCTCTTGGCAAGTCGATCTGGGTAACATCCCCTGTTACGACAACCTTTGATCCGAAACCCATTCTTGTCAGAAACATTTTCATCTGTTCAGGTGTTGTATTCTGCGCCTCATCCAAAATAATAAACGAGTTGTCCAATGTTCTTCCGCGCATATATGCCAGCGGAACCACTTCAATGACTTCTTTCTCTTTGAGACGAAGTGCACTTTCTCTTCCCAGGACATCATACAGTGCATCGTAAAGAGGTCTCAGATATGGGTCCACTTTTTCCTGCAGATCTCCCGGAAGGAACCCCAGTCTTTCACCTGCTTCAACAGCAGGCCTTGCCAGTATGATCTTCTGTATCTCTTTATTTTTGAACGCATTTACCGCCATGGCAACTGCAATATATGTCTTACCTGTTCCGGCCGGTCCTATGCCGAATACGATATCCTTCCTGCGGATCGTATCCACATATCCCTTCTGACCTATCGTCTTAGGTCTCAGCGGCTTACCTTCATGTGTAAAGCATATTATGTCCTTACCCACATTTTCCTTGCCGTATGAAACTCCTTTATCGCTGAGATCAGCGATGTAGTTTATCTTTTGTTCGTCCAATTTGTCTCCTTTTTCCAATACCAGCATCATTTCATTGAGAAGTTTAGCTGCTTCCGCAGCATTCTCTCCCTTGAGGATCAATTCATTTCCTCTCTGGATTATATCTACCTTAAGGCTTTCTTCTATGACCTTGAGGTTTTTGTCCATTCCGCCGAAAAGTTCACCACGGTCTATGGTCTCGCTTATCGGCATACTGATCATGTCTGTCATTGTTTCTCCTTAGTAGTTCTGATTTATGGATATCTTACGCATATTATAACATTTTTACTGTAGTTTTTCCTCTTCTTTTTCCTCTTTCTTCGCCTTTATTTCCTTTTCTTTTCCTATATCTTCAAGGACCTCCATAAAAACCACTGCCTTTATCAGATTTTCTGTTTCCGAATAATCTATTTCATAAGATAGGATCTCTTCTCCTTCCTTGAGCCGGTCTCGCTCATACTGCCGTATGGCTGCTTCTGTTATTCTTTGTTTTTCAATTTTACCTATATACTTTTTCCCCTGCTCTGCTTCTGCAATGGTCACAAAACCAAACTCACACGGCACCGGTTTTACGAATTTTATCAATGGCTTTTCATTTCTGACAGAACATTTGTACCTGTAAAAAGGCCCTGCTGTATCGACTTCGATATCCCCGATCCTTATATACACCCCCGGCATCAGCTTCCCCGTCAGCTTCTCGGCAGGCTGCGCCTTTTGCATATAAAAACATACCTGCCTTGGGATCCTTGCCAGTGCCTGACCTTTCGCATGACTGTACATGGTGAAGACCTCATCTCCTCTGCTGTAGTCAGTACTCTGATATTCATACGCCCCGCTTATAAGCAGATCACCCTCATTGACGTAATCTCCTTTTTGTACCGCCGCATTGCCTTGGAGCGGCAATATCTTCTCGATCATGCCTGAACGGGCAGCCACGATATCAACAGGGGTTTTATCTTCCGGATCTGCAGCTTCAGCTTTTCCCGCTTCTGCGATACTCACCTTGATCAATCGACCATCTTCATATATGCTCACCCATGTTATGGCATCGTGATTTTCATATAAGTCGGTTTTGATATCATTATATGTTTCCGGTTTTCTGCAGCCCTCATAAAGACCTGCCTCTTTTAAAGTCTGCCGGATTTCTGTTTCTGTCAATGTGGCATACCCGTCAACTCTGATTTCCGCAACAAATAAACCCTGATAAAAAATCAAGGCACCCAGCAAAAAGGCGCCTATGATCGATATGATATTATGTTTGATTGTTTTGGTCAGCGGCACCAGTCCGCTTTCATCGAAGCAGGTCATGCGGTAGGAGTGGCCAGCCAGTTTTCTCAGGCGGTCAAGATCTTCACCTTTTATCCCCACAGTCGCTTCGATCTGATCACGGTATTTGAGATCTTTTAATATTATCTTGTTATCGATACATTTATTTACTATCTTCGGAAGGTCAGTCCCTTCGATCTTTATCTTCCTGTGATGCCGTAAAAAACCGTATTTCTTCAACTTCACCTGCCACCAGCATCCTTTCATCCTTCATCTGAGTTATTATGAAATCGTGTCCCTTGAGCGCAGTATATTTTTGCCCGTTGAACACAACGATCTCTTCATCTGTGAGGATCATGACCTTCTTGACATTGTCCAAAACTGCAGTCCTGCCTGTCACCAATATCCTTGGCATATTCACAGCGAAATCAAACAGCAGATCTTCCTTGATAGACATAATACTTCTCCGGTCATGGATTTGCTTCCCATTGTCAGCATGGTAAAGTATATTCATTTTTTGTGCGATTATACGATGATTATTTTTTCTGCAGCCCTGATCCCATCGACCGCCGCAGACATTATCCCGCCAGCATATCCGGGACCTTCTCCGGCAGGATATACACCGGCCACGGAAGTCTGCATATCTTCTCCTCGTTTTATCCTTACAGGAGAAGAGCTCCTTGTTTCGACTGCTGTCATGATGGCTTCATCAGAATCGAACCCCTTGAGCTTCTTACCAAGATAAGGCATTGCTTCTATGATAGATTCTGCTGCAAATCTCGGCAGACTGCATCTCACCCTATCCATTTCTTCGGTTCTGAATTTCCCGTAAGATGTTTTTGGCAGCTTTCCTTCTCCCATTTCAAAGGCCAGTTTTTCATACATCCTCTGAAATTCCACACCTGCCAGAGGGTGATCCGAACCGAAATCATCCGTTCTGACATCGACCAGCAGTCCGCTGTTGGCAAATTCACTGTCTCTTCCGCTGTTGCTCATTCCATTGGTAACTGCTGTTTCAGCTTCTGATGATGCATTTATCACATGACCTCCCGGACACATACAAAACGTATAAACTCCTCTGCCGTTTTCACATCTATGGTTCAGCTTATAGTCTGCAGCTCCCAGTTTTTTGGCAAGTCCGGGATCTCCGTATTGCGCTCTGTTGATCATCTCCTGAGGATGTTCTATCCTCACACCGATGGAAAACGGTTTCTGCTCCATAGGGAAGTCTTTTTCATAGAGCATCTTAAAAGTATCTCTGGCGCTGTGTCCTATGGCAAGTATCAACCGATCTGTTTCTATCGTGCCATTATTTGTCTCGACTGATTTCAGCATTTTTCTGCCGTCTATAGTTTCAGTGATGATGTTCTCAAGCTTTGTGCTGAATCGTACTTCACCGCCTAAAGCCTCTATCTTATGTCTTATATTCTTTACTATCTCAACCAGTCTGTCAGTTCCGATGTGAGGCTTCTGTTTATAGAGGATATCCTCATCAGCGCCCGCTTCCACGAATTCCTGAAGGACCTTGAATATCCTGACATCCTTTATCCCGGTCGTCAGTTTGCCATCGGAAAAAGTTCCCGCACCGCCTTCACCAAACTGTACATTTGATTCAGGGTCAAGCTTCCCGCTGTTCCAAAACTCATCAACAGCTCTCATCCTTTCATCGACTGCTTGTCCGCGCTCGATGATTATGGGTTTCATTCCCGCTTCGGCTAAAACAAGGCCCGCAAACATACCGCAAGGCCCTAAGCCTGCGATCACAGGTCTTTTTCGGTCTTTACCTGCCTTCGGCACTTCGTAGCTTCTTGGAACAGCTTCGTCCAGAGGCAGCTTCTCATCGCATGAAAAATCAAGGGAATAAACCAGCTTGACATCCGGCTTTTTTCTAGCATCTATAGATTCCTTAACGATGGAGATGTCTTTTATAACGAGATCTCGTTTCTTAAGCTTCTTTTTAATGGCTTTTTCAAAATCATCATGGCTGTCATCGATATTCAGTTTTATCTGATGTATCCTATATCTCATTGTTTTCTGTCACTATCTGAATCTCTTATTGATCGCAGTAGCTGCACGTATGCCTGTCTCCCATGCATTCTGCAAATTGAAGCCTCCACATGGTCCCTGCACGTCTATCACTTCTCCCGCAAAGTACAGGGCATCTTTTTTCATGGATCTCATCGTATCCATATCTATCTCATCTTTTGTTACGCCTCCGGCGGTACACTGGGCATCTTTCCAGCCCTTCACACCTATTACAGGCAGCTTCCAGTTTTTGATATTCTCAATATCCACTCTGGCCGAAAGCTTCTCACTAAGTATACCGAAGGAGCTCTTCCTGCATGCCAATTCCGAAGCGTCAAAGTCCGGAGCCATATCCAGCTCTATATGATACCTTGACAGTGCCTTTTCAAGAGGCTCTCCTTTTTCTGCTGTGATATATGGTGTCATATTCATCACGCAGATCCCTGATATCCCGTCTTCGTTGAACTGCACTTCACCCATCTCAGAAGCGATCATCTCGTTGTCTTTGTAAAGGCTCACATTGCCTTTTGCCCTTACTCCTTTGACATCTTTCATGTCGCCTGTCTTTATTCCCGTAAGTATCGGATATACCTTGCTTATAGTATGACCGAATACCTTTGCCATGGCATAACCATCACCTGTCGTCCCCAGCTGCGGAGCAGCTTTGCCGCCTGTGGCAACAAGAAGCACCTTTGATGCGAATGTCCTGCCCTTTGCATCCGAAACTATGAAGTGATCGTCCTTGAATGACACCTCTGTCACTTCTGCTTCTGTGATGATGTCTGTATCTTTATCATTTATTGCGTCAAGCAGCACCTTAACAACATCGGAAGCTTGATTGGAGTATGGATAGTATCTGCCTTCCTCATCTGAATAAGTTTCCAGGCCCAAAGACCTAAAAAAATCCAGAGCGATACCCTTTTGTCCGCAGGCATCGTTAGTAATGTTGCAACGTCCGCCGCCTGTGGCCATGATCTTACGCCCCGGAATCTTGTTTTTTTCCAATATGCAAGTTTTTATTCCATTGTCAAGAGAAGCTGCAGCAATCAGTCCTGCAGCTCCTCCGCCTATAATCGTTACATCATAATTAATCATTGATCTTCACTCCTGCGTAGAAAGTTTCGGGACTTCCCATCGCTGCAGTTCCGTTAAGGATAGCTTCCGCTTCAGCCTCTTCTTTTTTGATAAGTCTTTCTGCAACTTTTTCAGGCGTTTCTTCAGCAGCTGTGATCTTGACAGGCTCACGCTTTCTCTTGTAGATCTTGATGTAGGATTTCTTTTCGTGCGGCATATTGATACCAAGTTCAAGCACATTGATACCCTGCATCAGCATGAACATACCAAGAAGGATAGCTGTACTGAGCCAGCCTATCATAGGATTTATGAAACCGAAAACGCCTATAAAAACTGTCAGTATCCCTGTAATTAAAGTTGTTCTGAAGTTTGATTTTTTCTTATCCTTGTTGATATGAGTGCTCGCTTCTATTCTAAGTATTCCTGATACTACTACCCATATACCGAATACCATAGGAATAGCTGCATCGACCACCAGCTGGTTGCAAAGTATCAATATACCAAGCACCAGTGTGATAAGGGCTTCTGTAAGTATCCAACCATTGTTGTCACCCTTGTTATGAAGGCCTCTTCCTATGAGATAAGCCAATGTATGTATTATTCCGTTGATTACCATAACAAGGCCGATGATGAATGCCAGCACCAGGAATGTCTGGCCCGGATTCATGAAACAAAAGGCTCCTGTCAGGATCATCAATATACCACTTAAGATGGTAAGTATTCTCATATTAAACTAACTCCTTTACCAAATATCGTCAAATTCTTCTGTCTGGAATCCCTCACGCTGTGATACGGGTCGGCTTGTTTTCTTATCAAGCAGCTTGAAAACCAAGCATACAGCACCCAATACCAAAACCATCTTTCTCATTATTCTGTTAAGTTTTAAAAGCATATTTATCCCCTTAGATTTTTACTAACATAGAGTATAACATAAATTCTAAAATAATCAAAAGGAGATTGTGTGAATCATTCTACTCCTATGTCGTTTTTAATGATCGATCCGAAACTGATCGCATTGTCACCGAATCTCTCGCGGATATCGTCCATGGCCCTCTCGGCTCTTTCTTCCTTGTCAGTATTTATATTTTCATCAGCGAACAAGGACATCTGCTGCGCTTGATTTTCGTCACACAGATTGATCGCTGTTACTGTTATCAATCTTATGGGATCACGCATACGCCAATGTTTTTTGATGATGTCCATTGCGGTGGATGCTATGACTTCTGTGAGGTTGGTAGGATTATCCAGCTGCACCTGCCTGGATATAACTTTGAATTGGGGATCCTTGATGTCCACCTTGACTCCAAAGGCCTTCATTTGATATTTTCTCAACCTGGAAGCAACCGTATCAGACAATGCAGTAACACCTGTTCTGATATCTTCTTCACCTACAAGGTTTCTTCTGAATGTCGTTCCATTACCTACAGACTTGATTTTTTCTCGCTCATCGAATCTTGATACCGGCGTCATATCCAGACCATTGGCATAATCATGTATGACTCCTCCTTGTTTGCCGAGGAGAGAAATCAGGGACGCCTTATCTGCCTTCGCCAGTTCCCCTATCGTTTTTATTCCTAAATGAAGCAGCTTGTCTGCTGTGACTTTGCCGACAAAAAACATGGCGCGAATATCAAGAGGCCACAATAGTTCTTTATAATTGTCTCTTGTTATCACGGTCGTTGCATCCGGTTTTTTGTAGTCACTCCCCATCTTGGCAAATATCTTGTTAAAAGAAACACCTGCTGACAATGTAAGGCCAAGTTCCTCTTTAACTACTTGTCTTAACTCATCTGCTATTTCTTTACCACTGCCGAACAGTTTCTGACTCCCGGTGACATCCAGCCAAGATTCATCCACGCTGAATGGCTCGACCATATCTGTATATCTTAAATAAATATCGTTTATCAGCTTGCTGTAATGCTTGTATTTACTGTGATGAGGCGGTACCACCTGAAGGTCGGGACACTTTTTTCTCGCCTGCCACAGAGTCTCTGCCGTTACAACACCATAAGCCTTCGCGATTTCGTTTTTTGCCAATATAATACCATGGCGATTATCGGGATTGCCGCATACCGCCATGGGTTTATCTTTTAAATGTGGATAATCCAGCAATTCCACCGATGCGAAGAAACCATTCATATCGCAGTGGAGTATGACTCTGTCCATCAATTATTCCTTTCAATGCTACGACAGGACTTCTGCCAGATCATATATTCCTTCACCGAATTCACGCTCTATCTCGAGCGCCTTAGCCATGTCGTAATATACTATATCGTTTCCTACGATCCCGATGGCTTTACTGTCTTCATCATCATAAAGAAGCTCAACAGCTTTAGTAGCCATAAGTGAAGCCAGGATGCGATCCCTGCCGCTAGGTGTGCCGCCTCTCTGGATATGTCCCGGCACTACTGCACGAGCTTCTCTTCCTGTCCTTTCTTCCACTTCCTTTGCCAGCTGTATGGAATCCATTTCAACACCTTCAGCCTTGATAATGATACTGTGGAGTTTACCTGACTGCTGTCCGCGCAGTACTCTTCTACATACTTTGTTGATATCAAGCTCTACTTCCGGCACCAATATGACATCAGCGCCGCCTGCAAGTCCTGCATGGATCGCTATATCCCCGCAATGTCTTCCCATGACTTCGATTATCGTAGTTCTTTCGTGGGCCGATGCCGTATCACGTATATTTGAAATCAGAGACAGTACAGTATTTACCGCAGTATCAAATCCGATAGTATAATCTGTATAGCCAAGATCATTGTCTATAGTTCCCGGTACTCCCATAACTGTTATGCCTCTTTTATCCAGTTCCATAGATCCTCTGAATGATCCGTCACCGCCTATCACTATCAATCCTTCGATCCCAAAAGTATCCAGCATCTTAGCCGCATGATCCTGGCCTTCCTTGGTCATGAACCTTTCACTTCTAGCAGTTCTCAGCATCGTTCCGCCCCTCTGCAGGATATCGCCGACAGACTTCCATTCCATCTTTTTGATATCACCATCGAGAAGACCTTCATATCCCCTCTCGATACCATAGACCTCCATTCCCATAGAGATCCCTTTTCTTACAGCTGCTCTTACTGCCGCATTCATTCCCGGCGCATCTCCGCCGCTTGTAAGTATTGCTATCTTCTTCATTGAAGTACCTCTATCCTTTATAATTTTCTTCGCCTACTATGGCAACTATCTTTCCTCTGAAATCCGCATCAGGCTGCACCCAAAGCGATTCATCTGTCCTGAATGACCCGCCTTCCGGCATATAGATTATAGCCTGACATCTGCCTTTGTGCTGCTGCATCGCTTTCTTGATGTCAGCTAACATGGCATTAGTATTGCCGGCCGGCAGTTTTATCTTGACGATACCTTCAGGCTCCGCCTTTTTCTTCAAAGGCTCACTCTGTCCTTTGTTCTGCTTTTCTTCATGCAAAGGTGCACCCTGCATGCTGCCCTGCTTCAGTTCTCTGAGATCTACGATCTTTTCGGCAAGCAGTTTAGGCACTTCACCTTCCTTGAAGTTTATGGTACCGGATATGGCAACTATACTATCTTCCGCCACAAGGGAACCGTATCTTTCATATACGTTAGGGAACACTACGACTTCCACTGCACCAAGCAGATCCTCCATATCTACGAAGGCCATCATCTTACTGCTCTTGGTTATCAGTGTCTTCTTCGCTGTTATTATTCCCGCCATCACTGCACTCATACCATCGGTCACGAAGCTATGTTCTTCGCCCTGCTCTTCATTGTCAAGAACATCGGCCAGATCTTGGCTTGTTACAGTTACCGACTTTTTGATCTGTTCCTCATATTCGCGCAAAGGATGATCCGTTATATACACGCCTAGCATATCCTTTTCCATGGCGATCAGTATCTCTTTATCGAAGTTCTTCACATCCGGAAGAGTTCCCGACTGACTTGTTTCCATGGCATCCGAATTGAGCTGGAACAGTGATATCTGTCCTTCCACATTATGCTTGGCACTTGATTGCGCCGACTCCATAAGCTTTTCGAATACTGCCATGTGAGCCGCTCTGTTTTCGTTCAGACAATCTAAAGCTCCGGCCTTGATAAGGCTTTCGACAGCTTTTTTATTGACACGATGGATGTCCAGCTGATCTATGAATTTGAAGATGTCATCAGGTCTGCCCTTCTGCTGACGAGCTTCTATGATGGCATCTATAGCACCTTCTCCGACGTTTTTGACACCAAGCAAACCAAATCTTATCTTGCCGTCCACTACAGAGAATTTCTTGCTGCTCTCGTTGACATCGGGTGGCAGCACTTCTATGCCCATTTCGCTGCAGTTTCTCATATACTTGGCGATGGATCCGGCATCTCCCATAACGCTTGTCATAAGAGCTGCCATGAATTCAACCGGATAATGAGCCTTGAGATAGCCTGTCTCATATGCCACGACTGCATACGCTGCTGCGTGGGACTTGTTGAAAGCATACTCGGCGAAGCTTACCATCTGATTGAAGATGGCTTCTGCCGAATCCTTATCTACACCGTTTCTCACGCATCCTACGATCTCTACACTGCCGTCATCTGCCAGTTTACCGTTGATGAAATACTCTTTCTCCTGAAGCATTACATCCATCTTTTTCTTACTCATGGCACGACGAACCAGGTCTGAACGGCCATACGAGTAACCGCCCAGATCTCTTACGATCTGCATTACCTGTTCCTGATAAACGAGGCATCCGTATGAAACACCAAGTATCGGCTTCAGGCTGTCATGGATATATTCTATGATATCAGGATGTTTCTTGTTCTCGATATATGTAGGTATCGAAGCCATCGGACCCGGACGATAAAGGGAAATACCGGCAACGATATCTTCGAAGCAGTCCGGTTTCAAGTTCTTCATGAACTGTGTCATGCCGCCGCTTTCAAGCTGGAAAATACCCTGAGTATTTCCTTTGGATATCATCTCATACACAGCCGGATCGTCGTAATCCATAGATGAAAAATCTATCTTGACTCCATGGTTAGCTTCGATCATTTCAAGTGCGTCACGAATAATAGTAAGGTTTCTCAGTCCCAAAAAGTCCATCTTCAGAAGCCCCAGTTCTTCGATCGTAGTCATGTTGAACTGAGTAGACAGACCTTTGTCCGCCAGATACAGCGGCACGTATTCATCGATACTGTTTTTGGAAATAACAACACCTGCCGCATGTGTCGAAGCATGACGGGGCATACCTTCCAAAGCTCTTGCCATATCGATGACTCTCTTGGTAGTTTCCTCGCTTTCATATTTCGCCTTGAGCTCCGGACTTGTTTCCAGAGCCAGATCTATGGTCATCTTAAGTGAGAACGGGATCGCTTTAGCAATGGCATCTGTTTCAGGGTAACTTACATTGAGTGCCCTGCCTACGTCACGAACGGCAGCCTTAGCCTTCATCGTTCCGAAGGTGATGATCTGTGCCACCTTGTCCGCACCATATTTCTCTGTAACGTAATCGATGACTTCCCCTCTTCTCTCATAGCAGAAGTCGATATCGATATCAGGCATGCTGACTCTCTCGGGATTAAGGAATCTCTCGAAAATAAGTCCGTATTTGATAGGATCTATGTCTGTTATCCTAAGTGTATAGGCAACAATACTTCCCGCAGCAGATCCTCTTCCGGGGCCCACCATTATACCGTTGCTTTTAGCATAGTTGATGAAGTCCCATACGATGAGGAAGTACTCCACGTATCCCATGTTTTCTATGGTAGAAAGCTCATAGTCAAGCCTTTCATGCAAAGCTCCCATAGTCTCTTCGTCAGCGTTTTCATAACGCTGAGCGAGTCCTTCTTCGCATAGCCTTCTCAAATATTCACGGTTTGTAAGCCCGTCAGGTGCCGTAAAATCAGGCAGATGGAGCTCTCCAAATGTGAATTCGACATTGCAGCGTTGTGCTATTTCATAAGCTCTGTCTACTGCATCCGGCATGTTGGAGAATAGCTTTCTCATTTCATCTTCAGATTTGAGATAAAACTCGTCATTAGGAAAACGCATACGATTATCGTCTTCCACTGTGCATGCCATCTGGATGCACATGAGAACATCCTGTGCCACAGAATCTTCTTTTCTAACGTAATGCACGTCATTTGTTGCAACTAGCGGTATGCCTGTCTCTGAGCTGAGCCTTTTCATATCCGGCAGGATCCTTGCTTCTTCTTCAAGCCCTTGATCCTGGATTTCCAGGAAGAAGTTTTCTTCACCAAATATCCCGCGCATAGCCAGCGCTTCGCCCTTTGCACCTTCGTAATCCCCGTTGAGAAGTCTTCTCTGGATCTCCCCCGCAAGACATCCCGAAAGGGCGATGATCCCTTCACTGTATTGCGAAAGGACTTCCTTATCGATCCTCGGCTTATAGTAAAATCCGTTGCGATAGCCTTCAGAAACGATCTTCATCAGATTCTTATACCCCTGATCGTTTTCGGCAAGAAGGATAAGGTGTCCCATAAACTTGTCTTTTTCCACATCCTTATCGAAGCGTGTGCGGGCAGCAGTGTAGACTTCGCAGCCTATCACCGGTTTTATCCCCTGTTTCTTACATTCTCTATAAAAATCTATTACACCGAACATAACGCCGTGATCGGTTATGGCAACAGAATCCATACCCAGTTCCTTAGCTCTTGAAACCAGATCTTTTATTCTCGACGCACCGTCCAGCAAACTGTATTCAGTATGAACATGTAGATGTGTAAACGCCATTTGATTACCTCTTGTACAAAAAATAGTATACATAGTTATTTTAACATAAAGAGCTCTATTAATCTTTATATTTATCTATAAATTTCACTTTAAATAATATACTAAATGCAGTACAATATAATACAGTCATAAGGAGGCATTATGAAAAAGATCGCAATATCCATTTCAATCATAGTATTACTATTGATCGCAGCAATCGGAGCACTTGTATATTCATATACCAAAACACCTGAATACAAGGAAGTCGTCTTGCCTGAGAGCACTTCGATAAATGGGATCGATTGTTCTAACCTTACATATGAAGAAGCCGAAAAGAAGCTTTCCGAAGAATGGAACAAGAAACATCTGGTAGTAACAGGTAATCTCAACAACAAACTGACTAGCTTTACTGATTTTGGCTATGAGTACGATTTGATACCGCAGCTCAAGAAAATAAAGACATCCAATGTTTTCGCCGCAGCTATGAATCATTATATCAATGCTCCGTTCAATGTAAGTATGACCATGAAGACTTCGGCATACGACGAAGTTTTCAAGGATGAGGTGGCGACAGCTTCTTGTTTTAAAGCCAAGGATGCTGTACCTGCTCAGGATGCATATGTGGATCTGACTGATCCTGAATTTCCTATCGTCCCTGAGATCCTGGGGACAGATGTCGATCCGGAAAAGCTGTTTGATGCTATCACCCACAGCATCGAAATGGGAAATATGAACTTTATTTTTGATGAAAGGGAATACTTTTCTTCACCTGAAGTCACTGCAGACGATCCGGAACTTTTAGCATATCAAAAGTTCTGTAAAAAATATCTGAAGCAGAAGATAACATACGAGTTGGGAGAAGAAACATTCACTATTCCTGCCGAGCAGCTCGCTATTCTGATGAAAGACGACATGTCAGGCACTGTTAATGAAGATGCTGTCAAAACATATGTTGCTTCACTGGCGGCAACTTATGACAATGTGGGCAAATCAAGAAAATTCACTTCATTTGACGGAAGCGAGATCAAAGTGTCCGGAGGTATATATGGTTGGATCATCGATCAGGAAGCGGAAACTGCTAAGTTGATTTCTGACATCAATTCCCATAACGATGTTTCAAGAGAACCGGTATTCGCACAAAAAGGTTTCGGCACTTATGCCCTTCAAATGGGAGATACATACATTGATATGAACGTGTCTAATCAAAGGGTAAAGTATTACAAGCAAGGTGAGTTGGTATTCGAATCACATTGCGTGACCGGTGATTTGCACAATGGAACCACAACAGACATAGGCGTACAATGTATCCTTAACAGAGTACCAAATGCTGTCCTCAGAGGTGATAACGTGGATGGCTCGGAATATGAATGTCCTGTGAGCTATTGGCTGGGGATCAACTGGGACGGTGAAGGCTTCCATGATGCCACATGGAGAGGTAACTGGAGCGGCAATGCATGGAGATATGACGGAAGCCATGGATGCATCAATATGCCTCTTAACAAAATGTCCGTGCTTTACAAAATAGCTGAGATCGGTACACCTGTAATAGTCCACTATTGATACTGAAACTTAACCGTGAAAACAAAACGGGAGATATTACTAT
>JAUNQD010000012.1 GCA_030536355.1 Bacillota bacterium
TAAAAAAGTAGACAATGTCTTTTTTACATTGTCTACTTTAATCTTACAAGTTCAACATTTATGTGTTCTCTTTTTGTTTTCTCTATAGTTTGTCCGATAATGGCAACTTTATTCAGCTTTAATAAGATAAAATAGAACGTTTGTTTGCGAAAAAAAGGCATTTATGCTATAATTATAAGACAAAACTGCTGGTTGATAGTAACCATAGTGGGAAATATAATATAGGTAAGCTGTACTATATTTTGCATAGATTTTAACCGAAAGAAAAGGAGAACCAGGGCATGCCTGACTTCAGAATACATTCAGAATATAAGATGATGGGCGACCAGCCCCAGGCGGTAGAAAAGATCGCAGACGGGATATTGCAAGGGAAGCGAGCTCAGACACTCATGGGTGTTACAGGCTCCGGAAAGACATTTACCATGGCTAACATCATCGAGCGAGTACAGAAACCTACTCTGGTCATCAGCCATAACAAGACGCTTGCTGCACAGCTTCACGGAGAATTCAAGGAGTTCTTCCCTGAGAATGCAGTAGAGTATTTTGTGTCCTACTACGACTACTACCAGCCGGAAGCATACGTTGCCTCCACTGACACATATATAGAAAAGGATTCGGATATCAATGCAGAAATAGAAAAGCTCAGGCACTCGGCGACAGCGGCACTCAGCGAGAGGAAGGACGTTATCATAGTTGCCAGCGTGTCCTGCATATACGGGCTGGGAAGTCCTATCGACTATGAGAATCAGGTCATTTCTCTTCGTCCGGGGATGGAAAAGGATCGACAGGACATCCTGAGAAAGCTTGTTGACATCCAATATACGAGAAATGATATGGTGCTGGATCGCGGCAACTTCAGAGTAAGAGGAGACATTCTTGATGTCTTCCCTGCAGGAGCAGAAAATGCTGTTCGCATTGAGATGTTCGGAGATGAGATAGAAACTATAAAAGAAATAAACCCTATAACGGGAGAAATAGTAGGTCTGCGTAACCACGTGGCGATCTATCCTGCATCTCACTATGTAACCAGCAAGGAGAATATAGAAAGGGCCACTGAGACTATTAGTGAAGAGCTTACTGAACGTATCAAGTGGTTCCAGGATCGCGGCAAGCTTATCGAAGCTCAGCGTATAGAGCAGAGGACCAGGTACGATATCGAGATGCTCCGTGAGATCGGCACTTGCAAAGGTATCGAAAACTACTCCAGACATATCACAGGTCTGGAGTCGGGTTCAAGACCGTATACACTCATAGACTATATCCCGGACGATTTTCTCATAATCATAGATGAATCTCACGTTATGCTGCCTCAGCTGAGAGCGATGTATGCGGGAGACAGATCGAGAAAACAGTCGCTGGTTGATTACGGATTCAGACTTCCTTCGGCGCTGGATAACAGACCGCTGAAGTTCGAGGAATTCAATGACCTGGTGAACCAGATCGTATATGTCAGTGCGACACCTGCGCCTTATGAGAGAGAAGAGAGCGGCGGTGTTTCTGCTGAACAGAT
The DNA here is from genome assembly GCA_030536355.1 of Bacillota bacterium. Lineage (GTDB taxonomy): Bacteria > Bacillota > Clostridia > Peptostreptococcales > Anaerovoracaceae > Lentihominibacter. Next base: position 1,511 of record JAUNQD010000012.1, read on the forward strand.
CATCAGGCCTACAGGGCTGCTTGATCCAATCATCGAGACTCATCCGACAGAAGGGCAGATGGACCACCTGATTGGCGAGATCAACAAGGTGACCGAGCGCGGCGAAAGAGTGCTGGTGACGACCCTGACTAAGAAGATGGCAGAGAGCCTGACCGATTATCTGAAGAATGTAGGTATAAAGGTCAGATATCTCCATTCTGAGATAGATACGCTGGAGCGTATGGAGATCATAAGAGACCTGCGTCTCGGCGTCTTTGATGTGCTGGTAGGTATCAACCTGCTTAGAGAAGGTCTGGATATTCCTGAAGTATCGCTGGTGGCGATACTCGATGCAGACAAGGAAGGTTTCCTGAGAACAGAAACTTCTCTCATCCAGACAATCGGCCGAGCGGCAAGAAACGTGGACAGTAAAGTGATAATGTACTGCGACGGTATCAGTCCTGCCATGAAGGCGGCTATGGATGAGACCGAGAGAAGACGTAAGATACAAGATGAATATAACAAAGCCAACGGCATCACGCCGCAGAGCGTCAAGAAGGCAGTAAGAAGTGTCATCGAAGCAACAAAGGTGGCAGAGGATCCTTCAGAATACGAAGGTAAGCGACCTCTCGAAATGACGAAGAAGGAACTGACAGATTACGTGAAGAAGCTGGAAAAGGAAATGAAGCAGGCAGCTTCGGACCTCCAGTTCGAGAGAGCAGCACAACTGAGAGACATTATCTTTGAATACAAAGCGAAAATATAAAGGGAGAAGAAGATTATTTTATGGCTAAGGATATTGTAATTAGAGGAGCAAAAGAAAACAATCTCAAAGGCATAGACGTGACCATCCCAAGAGATAAGATGGTGGTGCTTACGGGACTTTCCGGATCAGGAAAATCGTCCCTAGCTTTTGATACCATCTATGCGGAAGGTCAGAGAAAATACATGGAATCCCTGTCTTCATATGCGAGACAGTTCCTGGGTCAGATGGAAAAACCGAACGTAGACTATATCGAAGGTCTTTCACCGGCCATCTCCATCGACCAGAAGACAACTAACAAAAATCCTCGTTCCACAGTAGGGACGGTAACTGAGATCTACGATTATCTGAGACTGATGTATGCCCGTATCGGCATACCGCACTGTCCTGTATGCGGCAGGGAGATCACCAGCCAGACCATCGACCAGATCGTCGAGCTTCTGATGATGGAAGGGGAAGGAACTAAGCTGACTATCTTGGCACCTGTTATAAGACAGAGAAAAGGACAGCACGAAAAGATCCTCGAAAGGATACAGAAGGAAGGCTTCACGAGAGTCCGCGTTGACGGCGAGATGAAGCTGCTGGATACAGATGAGATCAAGCTGGAAAAGACATTCAAACATACTATCGAGATCGTGGTGGACAGAGTCAAGGTGAAGGACGGCGTACAAAGCAGACTGGCAGAAGCTTGCGAGCTGGCCATCGCTCATGGCGAAGGTCTGGTACAGGTCATCATCGATAATGGAGACATCTTCGAGAAGACGTTCAGCACTTCTTTAGCATGTCCAGACCATGGTGTGAGCATCGAAGAGCTGGAACCGAGAATGTTCTCGTTCAACAACCCGATGGGTGCATGTCCTGAATGTAACGGGCTTGGATTCATCCAGAGCATAGATCCGGATCTTCTCATACCGGATAAAGAACTCAGCATCGTGGATAAGGCTCTCAGCAATATCTTCGCTACGATGGAGCATACCAGCTTCTACTGGCAGGTGATAAAGGCTCTGGCAGATAAGTACGATGCAGACATTTACCTGCCGTACAAAGATCTCCCGAAGAAGTTCAAGGAAGTGCTCCTCTATGGCACAGGCGACGAAGAGCTGGTATATGACTATACCAACAGAAGCGGTATGGTGCAGCACAGGAAGCACACATTCGAAGGACTGATACCGAACCTTCAGAGAAGATATAGAGAAACAGGCTCCGAATGGATCAAAGAGAAGATGGAAAAATACATGGCCATCGATACATGTAATGTATGTAACGGCAATAAGCTGAAGCCTGAGCTGCTGGCCGTCACAGTCGGCGGCAAGAACATCATGGAATTCTGCGACATGTCTGTAATGGAAGCTATAAAATTTGTAGATCAGCTGGAGCTTTCACCTACCCATCAGAAGATTGCAGAAGAGATCCTGAAAGAAATAAAAGGTAGGCTGACGTTCCTGGCAAACGTTGGGCTTGATTACTTGAATCTTTCCAGAGCGGCAGCTACTTTGTCAGGAGGAGAATCCCAGAGAATAAGACTGGCTACTCAGATCGGATCGGGACTTGTAGGCGTACTTTACATCTTGGACGAGCCTAGTATCGGACTTCATCAGAAGGATAACGAGAAACTGCTTGAAGCACTGAGACATCTGACAGATATCGGCAATACTCTCGTAGTAGTAGAACACGATGAAGACACTATGTATGCGGCTGATCATATCGTCGATATCGGCCCTGCAGCAGGGATACACGGTGGTGAACTGGTGTGCCAGGGAACTGTAGAAGACATCAAGGCATGTCCTGAATCTATCACAGGTCAGTATCTCAGCGGTAAGAAGAAAATAGAAGTGCCGGCTGCGAGACGTGAAGGTAACGGTAATTTTATAGAGATCAAAGGCGCAGCGGAAAACAATCTCAAGAATATAGATGTGAAGATACCTCTGGGAAAGATGGTTTGTGTTACGGGTGTATCGGGTTCCGGAAAGAGCAGTCTTATCAATGAGATACTTTATAAGGCTGTTGCTGCAGAAATGTACGGCAGTAAGGATAAGCCGGGCAAGCATAAGGAAATCAAGGGCCTTGAACATATCGATAAGATCATCGACATCAACCAGGCGCCTATAGGCAGGACACCTAGATCTAACCCTGCCACATATACAGGAGTATTCACCCACATAAGAGATCTCTTCGCGCAGCTTCCTGAGGCGAAGATGAGAGGTTTCGGCAAGGGACGTTTCAGCTTTAATGTAAAGGGCGGCAGATGCGAGGCATGCAGCGGTGATGGTATCATCAAGATAGAAATGCACTTCCTGCCGGACGTTTATGTTACTTGTGAAGTCTGCAAAGGAAAGCGATATAACAGAGAAACTCTGGAAGTCAAGTATAAGGGAAAGAACATATTCGATGTTCTCGATATGAATGTTACGGAAGCACTGGAATTCTTCAAGAATATCCCGAGCATAGCCAGACAGCTGACTACTTTGGAAGAAGTAGGACTTGGATATATCAAGCTGGGACAGCCGAGCACTCAGCTTTCCGGAGGAGAAGCCCAGAGGATCAAGCTGGCATCTGAACTCAGCAAGAAGAGCACAGGGAAGACATTATATATCTTAGATGAACCTACTACGGGACTGCATTTTGCAGATGTAGACAAGCTGTTACACGTGCTTGACAAGCTGGTGGATGCAGGCAACACAGTCGTAGTCATAGAGCATAATTTGGACGTGATCAAGCGTGCCGACCACATAATCGATCTGGGACCTGACGGCGGTTTCAGAGGCGGCAATATCGTTGTGGAAGGAACCCCTGAAGAGGTGGCTGCAGCTAAAGGAACATATACTGGCGAATTCTTGAAAAAGATGTTATACTAATAAGGATAATGTATCGCTCTTAACATGGAGGATGTAGAAATGATTGAAAAACTGAACCTGACCATGCTCACTGACTTTTATGAGATCACGATGGCCAACGGATATCATAGTTCGGGAATGGTTGACGACATAGCGTACTTTGATATGTTCTTCAGGAAGATCCCTGATGGTGGTGGTTATGCGATTTTTGCAGGGCTGGAACAGGTTATAGAGTATTTAAAAAATCTTGAGTTCACAGACGAAGATATCGAATACTTGAGAAGCAAGAAATTGTTCAACGAAGACTTCCTCAAGTATCTCGCCGATTTTGAATTCAAGTGTGACGTATGGGCCGTACCTGAAGGAAGCATCGTATTCCCTCACGAGCCACTGATCACTGTTAGAGGCCCTGTTATGCAGGCCCAGTTCGTAGAAACTATGATACTGCTTCTGATCAACCATCAGAGCCTTATCGCGACTAAGGCAAGCAGGATCGTAAGATCAGCAGCCGGAAGACCTGTAATGGAATTTGGTACAAGAAGATCACATAGTACAGCAGCTGCTATTTATGGAGCGAGAGCAGCATATATCGGTGGATGTGCCGGTACTGCATGTACGGTAGCCGACAGAGATTTCGGTATTCCTGCACTGGGAACTATGGCTCACAGCTGGGTACAGATGTATGACGATGAATATGAAGCTTTCAAGAAGTATGCAGAGATATATCCTACCAACTGCACTCTTCTCGTAGATACATACGACGTTCTCAAGTCAGGTGTCCCTACTGCCATCAAGGTGTTCAAGGAAATGAAGCCTGCCAAGATGGGAATAAGAATAGACAGCGGCGATATCGCTTATCTTACTAAAAAGGCCAGAAAAATGCTGGACGATGCAGGGCTGCAGGAATGTTCTATCGTAGTATCAAACTCTCTGGACGAATACATCATCAGAGACGTTATCAATGAAGGTGCGTGCATCGATTCATTCGGTGTCGGGGAAAGACTTGTAACAGCAAGCTCACAGCCTGTATTCGGAGGAGTTTACAAGTTGTCTGCTCTTGAAAAAGACGGTCAGATGATCCCTAAGATCAAGGTCAGTGAAAATATAGAGAAGATCACTAATCCGGGATTCAAGTCACTGTACAGATTATATGACAAGGATGATGATAGGATGCTGGCAGATGTTATAACTCTCGACAGCGAAGTTATCCCTGAAGAAGACGGATATGAGATATTCGACCCGAGCGCAGTATGGAAGAGAAAGAAAGTTGACAACTTCTATGCTAAGAATATGCGTGTTCAGATCTTCGATAGGGGCAAGTGCGTTTATGAAAGTCCATCCATCGATGAGATCAAGGCGTACTGCCAGAAGGAACTGAATTCCATCTGGGACGAAATGAAGAGATTTGAAAATCCGCAGACTTACTATGTAGACCTTTCATACGATCTGTGGAAGCTGAAGAACGATATGCTTACTGCAGCTAAGAAATAAAAAATAAGAGCTGATGCCTTACGGCGCCAGCTCTTTTGGTTTTTTGTGTAATGTGCGCTTTGCAAACTATCTCTGGTTTGAAGCGTTCAGCACGTTCTTGATCTTGTGCTGTACCATTCCTCTGATAGCATCTCTTGCAGGTCCCAGATATTTTCTAGGGTCGAAGTCAGCAGGATGTTCAGCAAAGTGCTTTCTGATCTCAGCTGTCATAGCCAGTCTCAGGTCAGTATCGATGTTTACCTTACATACACCGTACTTAGTAGCAGTTTTGATCATATCTTCAGGAACGCCCTGTGCTCCCGGGATATCTCCGCCGTATTCATTGCACTTAGCAACGAATTCAGGCAGTACTGTTGATGCACCGTGGAGAACCAGAGGTGTATCAGGGATCAACTTGTGGATTTCCTGCAGTCTTTCGAAATCCAGGTAAGGGTCGCCCTTGAACTTGTATGCACCGTGGCTTGTTCCGATAGCGATCGCCAGTGAGTCAACACCTGTCTTAGCAACGAATTCAGCAGCTTCTTCAGGAACTGTGAAAGTAGCATTCTTAGCATCCACCTTGATGTTGTCTTCGATACCAGCCAGTTTGCCCAGTTCAGCTTCTACAACTACTCCATGAGCGTGAGCATATTCAACAACTTCTTTAGTGATCCTGATGTTTTCTTCAAAAGCATGCTTTGATCCGTCGATCATTACTGATGTGAATCCGTCATCAACGCATTTCTTGCAGATTTCAAAATCTTCACCGTGGTCCAGATGAAGAGCGATATCAAGACCTGTATCGAGGATAGCTGCTTCTACCAGCTTCAGAAGATATGCAGGCTTGGCATACTTTCTTGCACCTGCTGAAACCTGAAGGATCAACGGTGCGTTTTCGATCTGAGCAGCTTCTACGATACCCTGAACGATTTCCATATTGTTGACATTGAATGCTCCTACTGCATAATCGCTCTTAAGAGCTTTTTCAAACATTTCTTTTGTTGTAACTAGAGCCATGATTGCCTCCTTTAAAATAATGAATTAAGTGATTATATCTAATATCTCTTCAAATGAAGAGCCAGATGGTATTTGGAATGTACCTGACTGAATGGAGCCGGATTCCCCAGAATCTTCAATGAATGTATTGAAGTCATCAGCGGAATCGATCAAACCTGCTTCATACAGTTTATCGGCAACATCTGATGAAGAATCTTCGTCATCAATGGTGATGGAGACATCTTCCGCAACAGTTTCTTCCTCTGTGGAAGGTTCGGTAATCTTAACTGTAGCCTTGGTTTCGGTAGCGGCATTTTCTTCGGCATATTTAGCAGGATAATCCATGATGGCGTCTATTCTGCTTATAATGAGCAGTGCTGCTGCTGCCACTATTATCAATACGATAACTATATCATTTTTATCATAAAGAAAATCCTTTAATTTTTTCATCTTTTTACTCCTTTTGCGTGCGTACTGCACATACACATATACTTTATCATATTTCGAGCAGTTTCTCAAATCATATACATCTTTTTTTCGTGAAAATTTCTTCACACTAGGCATGATTTATATGGTAAAATTAAATCTATGATAAAAATAACCATAACTGCCAATGAGGCAGATCAGAGACTGGACAGATTTCTAAAAAAATACATGAAAAGGGCTTCTCTCAGTGCCATATATAAGATGATCCGTAAGGATGTCAAAATAAACGGCAAGAGGGCTAAGGAAGACACCCAGCTTAGGGAAGGCGATGAACTTGCCCTTTACATGACAGAAGAAAAGCTGGCAGAACTGACTGCACCCATTAAGAAAAAAGCTGCCAAGAGGCAGTTCAAAATAGCGTATGAAGATGAGAATGTCTTGATCGTAGATAAACCTAAGGGCCTGCTTACTCACGGAGATGCCCACGAGAAGAAAAACACTTTGGTTAACCAAGTATGCGGATATCTCCAGGATAAGGGTGAATACTATCCTTCCAGAGAAAAGACATTCGTTCCGTCTCCGGTCAACAGGATCGACAGAAACACTACAGGACTTGTGATTTTCGGAAAAACTGCAGCGGCACTCAGGCTTTTGACAGGACTGCTACGAGAAAGGGATCATGTAGAGAAGTATTATATGACCATCGTCTGCGGCAAGCTGGATAAGGAAATGACTTTGGAAGGCAAGCTCGCGAAGGATCATGACAGAAACATATCCTCTGTAGATGACGAAGGTAAGGAGGCCAAGACTCAAGTCAGACCTCTTATAACCGGAGAAAAATTTTCTCTTGCCGAAGCGCGAATATTCACAGGAAGGACTCACCAAATAAGGGTCCATCTTGCTGATGCGGGATACCCTTTGGCGGGAGATGTGAAATACGGAACACCGAAGATGAGTGAGTATTTGAGAAAACAGGGAGTAAGCATGCAGCTGCTCCATGCATATAAATTGGTATTCAATAATATGCCGGAAGAATTGGCAGCACTCGAAGGAAAAGTCGTAGAGGCCGCGCCGCCTGCAGACTTTGCGAGAGCTAAAGAAAAATTGGTAAGATAGATCGTGAAAGGAACTTTATAAAATGCAGAGAAGAGAGAGGGATTATAGAAACTGGAAGCGCAGCAATGCACCATATCTCATAGCTATGGCACTGGCTTTCGTAATGTTTATGGTCGTAGCGCCGGAAGTGAACGAGGGCAAAGCAATGGAACCGGAACTGTATGATGGCGATGTACTGGTGGTGAGCAAAGCTAATTATAATGCCAACAGAAAGCCGCCTGAAAAGGAAGCGGTAGTTATCATAGAGAAGACTTACGCACCTGAGGTTTATGAGGATAACATCATGGCTCGTGTGGCAGCTCATCCGGGAGACACTGTTGAGATCAAGAATGGCAAGGTTCTGGTGAACGGTAAAGAATATGTGACTCAGGATGGCATAAAGGGCGCACCTGAAGACATGAAAAAGATCAAGCTGAAGAACGATGAAGTATTCGTACTGTGTGATAACAGAGAGGAACTTATCGACAGCAGAAACCCTGATATGGGTCCTGTAAAACTGAATGAGATAAAAGGAAACGTTTTATTCAGAGTTTATCCGTTTTCTGATATGGGGTTCATCAAAGTAGATAAATAATCAGATGCAGGGGTATTGTATTAGTTTTGGAGGCATATATAGATGAAAGAATTTATCAAGGATGTTCTGATAGCGATCGTGATAGTTGCGGCAATAACAGCAGTGATAAAGCCAACGATCGTAAAAGAGAGTTCCATGGAGCCGACGCTTTATGAGAACAATTATCTATTCGTGAATAAACTGGCATACATAACAAAGGATCATCCTGAATACGAAGATATAATAGTGTTCCAGTCGGAACTGGATTCGGATGACGGTGGCAAAAAGCTTTTGATAAAACGTGTAGTAGGAATTGAAGGCGATGTGATCACTATTTCCGATGGAATGGTATATAGGAATGGTTATGCGCTGGAAGAACCATACACTCTTGAAGGGTACACCAGCGGTGAAGTATATGAATATGCGGTGCCGCAAGACGAGATCTTCGTCATGGGAGATAACAGAAGTGTAAGCCTCGACAGCAGAGATCCGTCTGTAGGTACAGTGCATGAAGATACGATCTTAGGAAAAGCATTCATTCGTCTTTATCCATTCAATGAATTTGGTCTGCTGTAGCGTTTATAACATATTGATTTTGTATATACTCATTAAAAACCGTAAAGGAATGATGAGATGTACAAACGACTTATTATTTATGTGGTGGCAGCGATCCTGGGAATACTGGCCGCATTGGCAGTTACAGCTGTTTTCACGGTGATGACTATCCGTGGCAGCGGTATGGAACCTGCACTTTATGACGGAGATAAAGTCCTGATCAATAAGCTTTCATATGCAAAGTCTGCAGCTGATGATGCACCGGGGGACGTTCCTTCGGTAGGCGATGTGGTCGCCTTCAGGAGCAGCGTATATGGTGAAGAAGGAGAAGGAAGCATACTGGTCCGTCGTGTTGCAGGTGCGGCAGGAGATACTGTTGAAATAAAGGATGATATATTTTATCTTAATGATAAACCGTATGATGAATATATGATGGAACCTGTGAAGATGGAAGATTTGCCTAAGATCAAGCTTCGAGACGGAGAAGTATTCGTTCTCGGTGATAACCGCAAGTCGTCCATGGACAGCAGGAATGAAGCGATAGGGGTATTGAAGATCGAAGATTGTGTCGGTAAAGTAGTTTTGAAATGGAAGGGACTGCGGCATTGATCGGCATTTTGAAGAAAGGCAGCTGATGATATGAAAGTTGTAGCAAATAATAAAAAAGCTCGCCATGACTTTTTTATCGAGGAAGTGTACGAGGCAGGCATCGTCCTGACGGGGACCGAGATAAAATCAGTCAGACAGGGCAAGGTAAGCATCAAAGAAAGCTACGCCAAAATAGAAAATGAAGAAATGATCCTTTATGGTATGAATATAAGTCCTTACGAACAGGGAAACAGATTCAATACGGATCCGCTGAGACCTAAGAAGCTGCTTCTTCATAAGAGGGAGATAAGGAAGCTGATAGGTTATACGACCCTCAAGGGCTTGACTTTAGTGCCGCTTAGGATGTACATTAATGACAGAGGAAGGGCTAAGGTGGAAATTGCTGTAGCTCGAGGCAAGAAGGAATACGATAAGAGACATGATATCGCCAAGAGAGATGCAGACAGAAGGATGCAGCAGGCGATGAGAAAATAAGCCGTATCGGTTTATGAGAAATGGAGGGTAAGAGATGGCAGGATTATTCGATAAGATCAGCAAGGCGGCAACAGATGCAGCAGTAATGGCAGGAAACAAAGCCGGGGAATTGATGGAAGTCGGCAAGCTGAAGAGCAAGATCAGTTCCGAAAAACAGGATATAGGCCTTGCGATGAAGGAAATCGGGGAATATTATTACAGCCTTTATGAAGAAGGCAAAGTAGAAGACGAGACAGTAAAAACACTTTGCGAAAGAATAAAAGCAAGCTATGCAGAGATCGCAGATCTCGAAAAGCAGATCCAGCTGGCAAAAGACGAATACGACGCCAAAGCCGGCAGAGATTCTGTAGAATAAGGGGGTGCACTGGTTTCGACGGGGGTGTGGAAACCGGATAAGCGAGCCGCAGTTTGTCCAGTCTGCGTTAAAAGGGACACGTTAAATATAAACGCTAAAAATAACAATTCATTCGCACTGGCTGCATAGTTCAGCCCCGCGCGCATGCCCGGATTCACCTGTAGGTCCGGTCCCATGTGTCAAAACATACAGGAAAACCTTGCGGGAATGCCCGGCACCGTAAGGGACTAACGGGATAGCTGACTTGGCAGCCTGCTTTTGGGCGGCCGATGATGCGAAACTTTAAAACAAAAGCTGCGCTCGGAGAAATTCCGTTGGAAATGCTTTCGGACATGGGTTCGATTCCCATCATCTCCACCATGAAATGAAATGCCGCCAACAGGCGGCTTTTTCATTTCACGAAGGAATTGTGTGGGGAATCGAAAGATTCTCATGCGGATTTTCCCAAAGAGCACGAAGTGCGATTTGCTGGAAAATGCGACAGCGTAGTGAGCTTGCCGACTGTAGGCAAGCGATCGTAGGAGTGAGGTGGTGTAGCCACCGAGCGTTCACCTCCACATAAAAACATTTGCTTTTCATTTGTAAAATTTGATATAATATAGAAAAATTAATAAGCAAGGTCTTATCCGGCCGGACCATGTACGGGTATAAGCGTATAAGGATGATTGTGGTGAATTCTGCGATTGTTTCTTATGCGCTTTTTTGATGTTTAGAAGGAGGAAGAGAATGTGTAGAAATATTGATGTGAGGTTTGATATGGGAGAAATGGTTTATGTAACAGGTGATACTCATGGTGAGTTCGCAAGAATAAAGACGTTTTGCGAAGAATTCAATACAACTAAAAAAGATGTAATGATTATTTTAGGTGACGCGGGAATCAACTATTATGGTTCGGGCGATAAGTCAAGAAAGAAAAAACTACAGAAGCTTCCAATCACTTTGTTCTGTATTCATGGCAATCATGAGCAGCGCCCGGAAGCAATAGAAACATATAAACTCGACAACTTCCACGGAGGAAAGGTTTATGTTGAAGAAGCTTTTCCGGATCTTAAATTCGCTAAAGATGGTGAGGTTTATGATTTCGATGGGAGAGAATATGTTGTCATTGGTGGGGCATACAGTGTAGATAAATTCTATAGGTTAGCAAGAGGAGTTAACTGGTTTGATAATGAGCAGCCGTCCGATGAAACCAAAGCGGTGGTTGAAAGTGTACTGACGGATAGACAGTGGAATGTATATGGAGTGTTATCACATACCTGTCCGCTTAAGTATGAGCCAGTAGAAGTGTTTTTACCCATGATTGATCAGAGTACAGTTGATAAAACCACAGAAGAATGGCTTGACAAGATTGAGGACAAGCTGACATATGAGAAGTGGTATTGTGGCCATTATCATACCGAAAAGGAAATTGATAAATTGAGATTCATGTTTAATGATATAGATATGCTTAAGTAAATAAGGAGAGATATATTATGGCAATACCAACAAATATGAATAATTTGCTTTCAGGAAATGTTGTGGAGTGGGCAAGAATCGAATTCAAAGAAACCTGGGATGCTGAAGCCTCCTTAAAAACAATATGTGCTTTTGCCAATGATTTAGATAATTGGGGCGGCGGTTACATTGTTATCGGTGTTGAAGAAGAAAACGGAAGACCGGTTTATCCGCTTAAAGGTGTGCCATTAGAGAAAATCAATGCTTATCAGAAAAAAATCCTTGAAAACACAAAATTTATAAGACCGTCATATTCACCCATTGTTGAGGTTGTTGATTATGACGATAAGAAATTTATTGTTCTTTGGTGTTCAGGTGGGGACAACAGACCATATTTTTCACCTAAAACTATGGCAAGAGATAATAAGGAACGTGTACATTTCATCAGAAAAGGATCCAGCACAGTGATTCCTTCTGATGATGAGGAAAAAGATTTATTTGCATTAGCTAATAGAGTACCATTTGATGATCGTATAAATCATCAGGCAGATATGTCTGATTTAAATATTACCTTAATTCAAAACTATTTAAAAGAAGTGAACAGTTCACTGTATGAACAGGCACAAAATGGTGACTTTGTGGAAGTGTGCAGAGACATGAATATTATCAGTAATCTTCCTGAATACATTAAGCCTAAAAATGTTGGGTTGATGTTTTTCAGTATGGAGCCTGATAAATTTTTCCCTTACACACAGATTGATGTTGTTCAGTTCCCAGATGGATTAGGTGGCGACAGTATTATTGAAAAGACTTTTAAAGGACCTATTCATCAGCAATTGAGAGATGCATTGCAGTACATTAAGAATACAGTAATTGTAGAAAAGGTCGTAAAACATCCGGACCGTGCAGAAGCAGATCGTTTCTTCAACTATCCATTTGCAGCAATAGAAGAATCTTTATCTAACGCTGTATACCATCGTGCATATGATGAGCGTGAGCCGATAGAAGTCCGTATAGAAAATGACAGAATCGAAATTGTGAGTTTCCCAGGACCTGACCGTTCTATTACATTAGAGGGTCTGAAGAATTATCGTGTTTCAAATCGCAGATACAGAAATCGTCGAATCGGTGATTTCTTAAAAGAATTACATTTGACTGAAGGTAGAAACACCGGGTTTAAGAAGATCCTTGATGCATTGAATAATAATGGCTCCCCAAAACCTGGATTTAAGACTGACGAAGATAGAAGCTATTTCATTTCCAGATTGTTTATACATGAAGGTTTTAAAAAGGATGTTTCAAATCTGTTTCAAAAAAATGAAACAATGAAACAGTTTTTGAAACAAGTTTTGAAACAGAGCGATTATAACAAACTTATACCAGTGATTGATTATCTAGAAGAACATGAAGAAATAAGTACTGAAAAGGTAAAGGTGTTAACTGGAAAATCTAGAACTACGGCATGGCGTTATTTACAGAAACTTTGTGAGGTTCATGTCTTGGAAACTGTAGATGATACTAATAATACACTTTACAGATATTGCTACGAGTATAATAAATTGAAATAATGAGTTTTTACAACGGCGACAGCCAAAACTGTTGAAAAATCAAGGAATTTAGAGATGTTTGAACCATCATCTCCACCACCTCAAATGAGCCTATGGGCTCATTTTTTTCTTGAAAAAGATGCGGTTTTGTAATACTATGGTGAGCGTACGATTTTAAGAAAAGAGGAAATATTTATGTGGCTATTTTTTACGATCGCAACAACTTTATTATGGGGTGTGGCAGAGCTTTTCTATAAAAAAGGCTCTCATGAGAACGAGAAGTACGGACATCTGAAAGTATGTATCATGGTAGGAGCAGTAATGGGTATCCATGCAATATTCACGCTTCTGACTTCCGATATAGCATACGATCCAATCAACCTGATCAAATATTTACCGGTTTCATTATGTTACATATTATCGATGGCATGCTCATTCTTCGGACTTAGATTTATCGAAGAATCACTGGCAGATCCTATCGAGAATACTGCAGGAGCTATGTGCTCTATTCTCTGTGTAGTATTTTTAGGTGAAAGTATCGCACCTGCTGTTTGGTTCGCCATCGCAGTGATCGTAGTCGGCGTTGTTGGTGTAGGATATATGGAAGGCAGCTCCGATGTGAACAGAAAGAGCAAGCTGGGCAGCAAGCTGGCGGTCATCGCATTCATGATGCCGTTCTGTTATGCGCTGATTGACGCGTTCGGAAGTTTTCTCGATATCTTCTTCCTGGGAATGGAGACAAGCCCGTTAGTAGGGATCACAGAAGAAAACATCGAGCTGGTAGCCAATGTTTCATACGAACTGACTTTTGCCATCTGCGGATTGGTATTGTTTATCTTCATGAAACTGAAGCATGTCAAATTCGAAGCACCGAAGCAGAAGGACAAGCTTGTAGCAGCTATTTGTGAAACAGCAGGGCAGCTGACATATGTATACGCCATGAGCGGCAACGGAGCTATCGCTGCGCCGATACTGTCATCTGTATGTGTAGTATCATTATTACTGTCCAGGATATTCCTGAAGGAAAAGCTGACGAAGAAGCAGTATATGTTTATAGCTATCATAATCATCGGTATTCTGATGCTTGCAGTTATAGAGGGAGAATAGATCGTATGTAAGTTAAAAGCCGCAGGGCGTCAGAGAGGACATCCTTATCATTTAATAAACTTACACTTTGAGCAAAACCATTTGACTTTTCAATAATATTTGGATGGTATTGTTTTTCCGTGCCCTGGTAGGTGTGGGCGTTGGCATTATAATGCCTATGTCAACAGGATTGATATCTTTTTATTATACGAGAGACAAACAAGATAGGCTTATGGGATATTCCTCGGCAATGAATCAAATGGGCGGTGTGATCGCTACCCTGATTTCAGGAATGTTGGCAGGGATCAGCTGGAGGGCGAGCTTCCTCGTGTATCTCATGGGGCTTTTGTGTATCGTACTATGTGTGATTTTTCTTCCAAATGAAAAAATCAGCACTCAAGGCGGCAAGAAGGAAAAGGGCGTTTTTATGAAATATTATGCATTTGTCATTGCGATGTTCTTACTGATGTTCACCTTCTTCATTTATCCGTCGACATTCGCCATAGAAACTGCAAAAGAGGGGATCATCCCTATGCAGTATGTTGCTATGATCATGGCTGCAATGGATCTGGTGGCTTTTCTTGGTGGGCTGGCGTTTGCGAAAGTAAAAAAGTATATGGGAATGAAAACCAAGTATGTGGCACCGGTATTGTTCTTAGGAGGATATTTATCATTGTTATTGCTCGGAGGTTGGCGGGGTGCGATCATCGGATCTGCTTTGATCGGGTTTGCCAATGGTCTGGGGATACCGTTTATCATGTCGACTGCGGGGCAAAGCGCAGGTCGTGCAGCAGCAACAACTGTTATGCCGATGCTGTCAATGGCACTGTATTTTGCACAATTCACTACACCTATGATCTTATCCGTAATAGGAAACACACCGTATTTGATAGCATCATGTTCAGCGGCATTATTTATAGCCTGGTCATGTCTGATCAAAATACCGGAAGCGGGTAAAGAAGCCGTTATACAAGAAAAATAACACATCATTGATATTCGTTATATTGATCATAAAAATGATGTTGTTTTTCAAAAAGAAAGTACTTTATAATAATACACAGAACACATAATTTACAACAGGAGGGCATCTATGGAACTGAAAAGTTATATAAGCGCGATGGAACACTGGAGCGGAAGGGTAGATAGTGAAACTGATTACGATGCTTTCAGATGGCACCAGTGGGTGCAGCCTCTTGACTTGACTAAAGATCATGATGACTTTTACTGTGAATATGGATTTGCATTTATCGGTTTTTGCAGTGAAGAAGGGGTAGAGAGAAACAATGGACGTATTGGCACAGCAAAGGCTCCCAACTATATAAGAGGCAAATTATCAAATCTGCCGTGCGTCTTTGAAAAAACCGTGAAAATGTATGATGCAGGTAATATAGTCTGTGATGATATTTCCATGGAAGAAGGACAGAAGCTTCTTGGAAAGGCGGTGGAAAAAATCCTGGAAATGGGATTGTTCCCTATAGTTCTTGGCGGAGGTCACGAGACTACTTTCGGTCATTTCCTGGGGCAGTTTGCAGATTTGAAGAAAAATGGCAAGCCTCTTGATATGGGGATAGTGAACTTTGATGCTCACTTTGATTTAAGACCATATGAAAACGGTCCTACTTCAGGGTCAATGTTCCGTCAAATCGCAGATATCTATAAAACAGAAGATATATCGTACTGTTATTTGCCGCTAGGCATACAGCAAAACAGCAATACTGTTAGCTTGTTTAAATATGCTCAAAGTAATGATATCAACTATATTCTTGCAAAAGAGATACAGAATGTGAACTTTACACAAGTTTTATCTAGGATAGATACTGAACTGTTCAACTGTAGTTCCACATACATGACGATATGTGCGGATGTATTTTCTTCGGCATTTGCTCCGGGTGTCAGTGCGACGCAGGCCGTAGGCCTTGAACCGGAAGCAGTACTGCCGATCATCAAGCATATCTTACGAACCAAAAAGGTGAGAGGATTTGATTTATGTGAGATCTCGCCGCGCTTTGACCATGATGATGCTACTGTTAAGCTAGGTGCAGTCATAATCTTCACAGTGGTAAATACATTATGCAAGCTGAATAATTTGCTGGTAATAGACTTTGATTAAATTAACTGAATATTACAAATAAAAGTCAAACCTGTTATATGGTTTGACTTTTATAGTATGGTATGAGATACTTGCACTGTATGTCTTGAACAAAGTACTAGAAAGATCATTAATTATATCCAACTATCGAGAAAGGACAGTTTGATGTCTACAGAAATCCTTATATCAGCGATAGGTCTGGCGGCGGCGTTCGCATTGATGGCTATCCTGATTTTCAAACAGTTATCACCAATCCTGATAGGACCTATCGCAGCGATACTGGTTTGCTTAACAAGTAAACTTCCTGTATTTGAGACTGTAACCACTACATACATGCAGGGTGTTATGGGATTCTTCGTTTCATACTTCTTCATTTTCCTGTTGGGAAATATTTTCGGAAGTTTGTACCAAGTTTCCGGAGCAGCAAGACAGATCGGTTCTATTATTTCAAGTAAATTCGGAACAAAGAACGCTATGTGGGCATGTATGCTTCCTGCAGCTATATTGAGCTATGGCGGCATCAACAGCTTCGTTATCATCTTCGCTATCTATCCTGTAGCACTGAAGATCTTTGAAGACGCTGACCTGCCTACAAGACTTTTGCCGGGTATTGTATGCGGCGGTATGTGGACATTCGCCATGACAGGTCCTTTCGCACCACAGATCCCTAATATCGTTTCAATGGGTTACCTCGGAACTCCTGCATATGCAGGTCTGGTTCCGGGAATCTGTTCATCACTGTTCATGGCCCTTACTATCATCTGGTACATGAACTACAGATGCAAACAGGCAAGACTCAGGGACGAACATTTCGAATGGCCTGAAGGCGTTGAAAGACCTGATGACAATGAACCTGCACCAAACGGCTGGCTTTCCATCGTGCCTATCGCACTGGTACTGGTTCTGTTCAACGTTGCAGAGATCGATATCGTTATCTGCCTGCTGATCGGTATCGCAGCTGCAGTTATCATTTTCTGGAATTACCTGCCTAAGAAAGCAGAAATGAAGGAAATCATGAACAAGGCAGCGCTGACTTCCATCACTGTTATCACCAACACAGCAGTTATCGTAGGTTTCGGTTCAGTTGTAAAGGGCATCCCTTTCTATCAGTTCGCTATCGATGTGCTGATGGGATCAGAAGCAAATCCTTATCTGGTAGCAGCTATAGGTGCTAACATCTTCGCAGGTATCCTGGGATCAGCTTCCGGCGGTATCTCCCTCGTATATGAATCTATTGGTGACGTATTCCTTGAATACGGACAGCAGGGATATAACCTGGAGTTCATCCACAGACTTGCGGCAGACGGCTGCGGTGGTCTGGACTCACTGCCATGGAACGGATCTATCGTATCAGTATTTGCCATCTGCCACACAACACATAAGAAATCATACCTTGATGCATTTATAACGGGTTTGGTTATCCCTATGCTGGCAACATTCGTTGTGGATCTTCCGATCATCCTGCTGATGGGCTAATATATGAGATGCAAAGAGCAGTTTTTCATCTGAAGAACTGTTCTTTTTTCATGACAATATATTTCACTAAAAATACAAATGACAATTCCGTTTAAGAATGTTACAATAATTAACAGAGAATCAGAGTTGCAGCAGAACTTGCTGCAATTTGTTATGTAAGGAGAAAAAGAATGGATTTTATTGAAATCATAAAAGCGATAATACTCGGTATCGTTGAAGGTATAACAGAATGGCTGCCTATCAGTAGCACAGGGCATATGATCCTGGTCGATGAGTTCATCAAGATGGACGTATCAGCGGCATTCATGGAAATGTTCCTGGTAGTTATTCAGCTGGGTGCTATTCTGGCAGTAGTAGTGATATATTGGAAGACACTTATCCCTACCAATAAGAAAACATGGATAATGTGGGCTAAGATCATCGTATCTTGCTTGCCTGCAGCAGTTATTGGTCTGCTGTTTGATGATCTGTTTACAGCACTGTTTTTCAACTGGTACACTGTAGCGATCGCATTGATCGTATTTGGTATCGCATTCATCATAATCGAAAACAAGAACAAGACGCTTCAGCCAAAAGTTGAAACTCTCGATGACCTGAGTTTCGGTCAGGCCTTTATCATCGGCTTGTTCCAGGTTATCGCAGCAGTATTTCCGGGAACATCAAGATCAGGCGCTACTATCCTTGGTGGTCTCATGATCGGCGTTTCGAGAACAGTTGCTGCTGAATTTACATTCTTCCTGGCTATCCCTGTAATGTTTGGAGCCAGCCTTCTGAAACTAGCAAAGTTCGGATTGGAATTCACACCTGAAGAAGGTATCCTGCTGGCAGTAGGTATGGTAGTAGCTTTCGTTGTTTCTATCATTGCTATCAAGTTCCTTATGGGATATATCAAGAAGCACGACTTCAAGGTGTTTGGTTGGTACCGTATAATCCTTGGTCTCATCGTTATCGACTACTTCCTGATAAAGATGTTCTTCTAACTTGAATGGAGAATGATTATGGAAAACGTACTTGTAAAAAAAGAGGGCCATATAGCTATAGTATCTCTAAACAGAACTAAAGTGCTCAACGCATTCAATTCAGAGATGCTGGCAGATTTGACTGATGCCATCAAAGAAGCAGGAAAAGATCCTGAAGTTTATGTGATCATACTCAACAGCAGCATAGATAAGGCGTTCACGGCAGGCGGAGATATCAAAGAAGAAGCACAGCTTACATATGATACAGCATATGACTTCTCAAGAAGAGGACAGGAATGTGCCATGGCGATTTATAACAGCCCTGTGCCTGTTATCGCAGCAGTTGATGGATATGCTCTAGGCGGTGGTATGGAACTTATACTTGCAGCAGATATAACTGTAGCAGCCAAGACTGCTAAGATAGGAGTTCCTACAATAAATCTGGGTGGTATCCCTTGCTGGACAGCGACACAGCTGCTTCCAAGGATCGTAGGTCATTCTGTAGCCAGCGACATATTGCTGACAGGAAAGATCATGAGCGCTGAAGAATGTTACAGACTTCATCTCGTGGAATATCTTACAGAGAAAGAAGACCTCATGTCAAAGGCAATGGAAGTTGCAGAAAATATAGCAGATAAATCTCCATGGGCAGTGAAACTGATGAGAGATTCCATAAAGCAAGGTCTGGAGCTTCCGCTTCAGGAGGCATTGGAACTGGAAAGAAATATCTTCAAAAAATGCTATACAAGCAGTGACAGAAACGAAGCGACAGCTGCATTCTTGGAAAAGAGAGAACATAAGCCATATAACGACAGAAGGGATTTTATATAAAATCCCTTCTCTTTTTATGCATTATAGCTTTTTTTCAAGTAAAACCAGATTCACACCATCGATACCATTGAATACACACGGCACTATGCCGATTTCTTTGTAGCCCGTCTTTTCATAAAAAGCCCGGGCTCTTTTATTGCATTCATTAGTGTCCATTCTCAGATACGGACATCCTTCAGCCAGAGCGTACTCTTCATAGAACTTGACGAATTCTTTACCTATGCCGGATGTTTGTACTGCGGGAGACACCACCAGCGTATGGAGAACCATCACTTTCTCATCGTCGGCAGGAAATTCCCAATCACCGTAGGCATAAACATCTACCTGATCTTTATTTATCTTGGCGGCACCTATGACGAGCCCGTCGCGCTCGCAGACGAACATGTCGCCCTTTGCGACAGAATCGGCAGCAGTCTGTTCCGTAGGATATACACCTCTCTGCCATCCTATGCAAAGCGCACCTTTTTCTTCTTCGGTATGGATGTCTTCATAGATTTTAGCGATAGCCTTTATATCTTTTTCGGTAGCTTTTCTTATCATCATTTGCCTCCTGTTACATCTATGATTTTAATGGTATAATGGGATAAAGACAAGGAGAAACATGATGAATATAAGACAAGCAGAAGAAAATGATTTCACTAGGATGATGGAAATATATGAATATGCCAGAAAGTTCATGGCAGATCATGGTAACCCCAACCAGTGGGGTCCGACCAACTGGCCGCCTGAAGACTTGATCCACGAGGATATACGACTGGGCAGAAGTTATATCTGTGAAGATGATAGCAGAGTAGTCGGTACATTTTGTTTTGTTTATGGTGAAAACATTGAGCCGACTTATACAGTTATTGAAGAGGGCGAATGGAAATATGAAGGCCCTTACGGTGTGATACATCGTATCGCAGGGGATGGCTCTGTAAATGGGATAGGTGAATTCTGTCTCGATTGGGCGTTTGACCGGTGCGGACATATGAGGATAGATACTCACGGAGATAATATAGTCATGCAGAAACTGCTGGAGAAGAATGGTTATGAAAAGTGCGGCATCATCTATGTTGAGGAGGACGATTATCCGCGTTTTGCTTATGAAAAATACGAAAATGGTGAGAAATCATTGGCGTGGGAAGAAATAAAAACAGAGCATATAATACAGAACGAATGGATAGACTTTAGGGAGTCGACGTACAGATTTCCTGACGGCAGAGAGATAGGACCGTTCTATAGCTACAGCCGCAGAGATTATGTGGTGATAGTGGCATCAGATGAAGAGGGAAAGTATCTCTGTGTGAAGCAGTTCAGACAAGGTATAAAAGAAGTTACCACAGAGTTTCCTGCCGGCGGTATCGAACGAAAGGATGGCAAAGAGTATGCAGCGAAAGACGAAGTGAATGCTCCGGAAGACGTTGCAGAAGATGCATTGGAGACTGCCAAGAGGGAACTTCGAGAAGAGACAGGTTATGAGTCGGATGAATGGGAATATTTGCTGGCAGTTCCGTCAAATGCAACTATAGCTGACAACTATGCATACATCTTTACTGCGAAAAACTGTCGCAAAGCATCAAGGCAGGATCTTGACGATACTGAGTTCGTAGATGTTATAAAACATACGGAAGACGAGATCGAAGAAATGATTTCAAAAGGAGAATTTCAGCAGGCAATGCATATCATGGCATGGCTGCTGGCGAAAAGAAGATAAGAAAAACAAATGCTGACCTCATATACAAAGGTCAGCATTTTTATTGCGTATATTTCGGCTGCAGGGTATTACAGATTCTGCAGCAGCTCGATGGATTCTCCTGACGGGCCTGCAAGGAACATAACACGGATGCCGTTCGGTCTGAACAGTGTCTCGTTATGAGGTTCTGAATCGACGAATGAATCGATTCCCTTTGCGCGTAGATCAGCGACTACTGCATCAACATCATCCACTTCGAAACAGAAGTGTTCGAGAGCTGCAGTAGCAACAGCCTCGACAGATTTATAGCTTGGATCGATCAGTTCGATAGTGGCATCGCCATCAAACTGCATATGTATGATGTGTTCAGTTTCACCGTTACCGAGGTCCAGAACATCTTCTGATATTTTGGTTCCTCCGAGCAGAGTATAGAATTCTACGGATTTATCGATGTCTTTAGTAAGTACTGTTATGTGTCCTAATTTCATTTCAAGTCTCCTCGTATATATTGTCTTGTTTCATATGCGATGATAATATAATATCACACACTGACAAAAATAATAATAAAAATCACCTAACGTTAGGTATTGCTTGTTACCTTGCGTAATGCTGTATCATCAGCATCGAAAGGAGGTGAAGAGCTATGTCAAAATACACGACAGGAGAAATGGCTGACCTTTGCGGAGTAACCGTCAGAACAGTTCAGTACTATGATACCCGCGGGATACTAGTGCCCAGCGAACTTTCTGAAGGAGGAAGGCGACTCTATACGGAAGACGACCTGAAACTTTTGAAAGTAATATGTTTCTTGCGAGAGATCGGACTTTCCATAAATACTATAGACAGCTTGCTGAGGGAAGACGATCCGGGCAGTGTTATTTCTGTGTTGCTTGATCAGCATGAACAAGTGTTGAAGGAAGAACTGACCGAAATCAAAAACAAGATGCATAAGCTGGAAGACCTGAAGAAGGCTCTCAAAGAAAAAGACAGGATCTCCGTCGAATCCATCGGTGACGTGGCTTACACTATGGAAAACAGAGACAGGCTGAAAAGCTTATACAGAACACTTCTTATTACAGCGATACCGGTAGGCATCCTGCAGTGGGGATCCATAATATACGGATTCATCACATGGATATGGTGGCCGTTCCTGGTATACCTGGTGATCGGTATACCGTACGCGATCTGGGCGTCCAAATACTATTTCAAGCGTGTAGCATATATATGTCCGCAGTGCCACACAGTATTTAAGCCTGGGTTTAAGGAAGCATTCTTCGCAAAACATACTCCAAAAACACGTAAACTGACTTGCACAAGCTGTGGACACAAAGGGTTCTGTGTGGAAGTGTATTCCGAGGATAAGTAGGAAGTAATAATAGAATAATTACAAGTATGGGTCAATATACTAAAAGGTATATTGACCTTTTTTAAATCGCGTATTACAATGTAATACAAGAGGAGGTGGAATAGATGGCAATATCCATAAGATTAAATCCTGCAGAGGACGAACTCATAAGAAACTACGCTAATATTCATGGCATTTCAGTTTCGGAATTGATGCGTCAGGCAGTTTTGGAAAAAATCGAAGATGAGATAGATATGAGACTTTATGAAGAAGGAATTGCTGAATACAGACAAAATCCGAAAACATATACATTAGAAGAAGTTGAAAGGGAATTGGGGTTGAAGTAAATGTATAGAGTAGCGTTTACGGAAAAAGCGCTTAAGTCTCTGAAAAAACTCGACCCTAATGTTTCAAAAATGTTATTAGCTTGGGTCAGAAAAAATCTTGAAGATTGTACGGATCCGAGACAACATGGAAAAGCTCTTGTCGGAGACCATTCCGGACAGTGGAGATATAGGGTAGGAGATTATAGACTTATAGCAGAAATAAAGGATGATGAAATCATTATTCTTGTGCTCAACATAGGGCATAGGAAGAATATTTATTAGGAGGTAATCATGAACATTTGCGTATTCGGTGCAAGCAGCAACGATATCGATCCTAAATATATAGAAGCAGGCGAGATCCTGGGAAGAGTATTGGCTTCCAAAGGGCACTCTCTCGTCTTCGGAGGAGGAGCTACAGGACTTATGGGTGCAGTGGCAAGAGGAGTAAGTGAAAAGGGCGGAGCTATAATAGGTGTGGCGCCTACATTCTTCGATAAGCCGGGTGTGCTGGTCCAAAAGTGCACAGAGTTTTATTTTACCGAAACCATGAGAGAGCGTAAGGAACTGATGGATCAAAAATCAGATGCATTCATCATGACGCCGGGCGGCATAGGAACTATGGAAGAATTCTTTGAGATATTCACATTAAGGCAGCTTCAGCGTCATGAGAAGCCGATAGGCGTCCTCAATACAGGAGGGTATTATGATGAACTTATCCAAATGCTGACACATACGGCAGAACAGGGTTTTATGGAAATGAAGTGCATGGAAACTCTCTGCGTGTCAGATGATCCGGAAGAACTGCTGGCGATGATAGAAGCTTAGTGTTGGCTTGGCGAATGGTGAATCAAATGGACGAAAGACTTAAGAAGCAGATCGATTTCATTCTTGAAATCGACAAAGAAAAGAATATATTGAGACAAACACATTTATCAGGTCACGGAAGGCAGGAAAACGATGCAGAACATGCATGGCATATGGCGATCATGGCATATCTTCTTCAGGAATATGCCAATGAAGAAGTAGATCTGCTGAAGGTCATCATGATGTGTCTCATCCACGATGTGGTAGAGATAGATGCAGGCGATACTTACGCATACGACGATGAAAACCTGGCAACTCAGAAGGATAGAGAAGATGCAGCTAAGGAGCGCATATATTCGCTGCTTCCCAAAGATCAGAAAGAGAAATTGATAGAGCTTTTCGATGAGTTCGAAGCCGGGGAAAGCGCCGAGGCGCGCTTTGCACATGCACTGGACAACTTCCAGCCACTGCTTCTCAATAACAGCAATGACGGAGGGGACTGGAAGGAACATCAGGTGGGTTCCGAAAGAGTATACAGGAGACATCGGCAGACACGTCTGGGATCGGAAAAACTGTACGAGGAGACCGACAAGATCCTCCAGGAAAATATCAGAAAGGGCAATATCAAGGCATAACATTGGAGGAAAAAAGCATGGGTTATGGTGCAATGATCATAATAATATTCGCGTGTATCATAATCATTCCTTTGGCTGTAGTGTTCATAGTTTTGGGAATCAATAAGTCACGGCGAAGAAATAAGTATCTTAAGTATAAAGGTGTGACGGAAGGTCGAGTACTCAAGATCGTTGATAAGGGATTTGATTATCCATGGGTGATTCATGTCAGATATAATGTGAGAGACGTTGAATATACGGTCAAAGAAACTGCCAAGTTGAAAAGTGAAACCATCAAAGTCGGGAAGATCCCTGTGGGGCAGCGAAAGACATTTGTAATTGGCCCACTGGATGTTGGTGATGCGGTTACAGTGAAATATGATGAGAAAAATCCCGCCAGGGCTATAATCGCGGTCAATATCCGGCTGACATGGAAGTACTTGGTGAGATGGTGGAAGATATCTGCTGGAGAAATGCTGTAAGATATTTCGGTTTTGATATATAATGTCATTGTGATAAACGAGACGAAGGAGACTGATTATGGGTGCACTGAAAGATTTAAAAGTATTAGACTTTTCCACACTGCTTCCGGGACCGTTCGCATCACTTATGCTGGCGGACATGGGAGCTGAAGTTTTGAAGATAAGCTCTGCAAGCAAACCGGATATCGTTACAGATTATCCGCCATTCATCGAAGGTACAGATATTTCTGCATGTCAGGCATGGCTCGGCAGAAACAAAAAGAGCATGTTCCTCAACCTTAAGACTGAAGAAGGCGTAGCCATCGTCAAGGAACTTGTCAAGGAATATGACATAGTGCTGGAACAGTTTCGTCCGGGAGTTATGGATAAGCTGGGCATAGGATATGAAGATCTGAAGGCAGTCAATCCATCAGTGATCTATTGCTCGCTTACCGGTTACGGACAGACTGGACCATTAAGAGATGCAGCAGGCCATGATATCAACTACATGGCAAGAAGCGGTATCATTTCTCATGCCGGCAGAAAAGAAGAAGGACCGTCGCTGATGAATTTCCAGATCGCAGATATTGCAGTCGGATCACTCAATTCAGTTATAGGTATACTGGCTGCGGTAAATCACAGAAGGAATACAGGACAGGGTCAGTATATAGACGTTGCCATGATGGACGGATGTGTACCGTTCAACAGTATCGACGGAGCAAGCTTCCTCGTTTCAGGCAAGCAGCCGGAGCGTGAAGGTGAAAGGCTCAACGGCGGATGTGTATACGATTTCTATGAAACTAAGGATGGTCAGTACATGAGCGTAGGTTCACTGGAACCTCAATTCTGGAGTAGATTCTGCATGGCTATCGGACGTGAGGATCTGATCGAAGGGACTGTATGGCCTGAAAACGTAGATGAAGTAAAGGCTCAGATAAGAGGCATATTCAAGACTAAGACTCGAGAAGAATGGGTTGAAGTTTTTGCTGAATACGATGCATGTGTACAGCCTGTTCTCGATCTTAAGGAAGCACTTCTTGAAGATGAACAAATCAAGGCAAGAGAGATGGTCGTGGAAGTGGATCTGCCGCTGCATGAAGGTGTGAAGGTAAAACAGCTGGCTACATCCATCAAGATGAGCGAATGTCCTTGCAAGTATGAGCAGGCCGGATACCCTGCAGGTTATCATACACATGAAATGATAGAAAAGCTGGGACTTGATTATGCTGAGCTCGAAGCAAAGGGCGTTTTCAAATAGGTAAATCAAAAGTAATTATATAGGTGTTTTTATAAATGAAAGTATTACTGGCTTCAATAGACTCTAAGTACATACATTCAAATCTGGCTGTCCGCAGCCTGAAAAAATATGCAGAACAGAAGCTCCGCGAAAGTGGAGCTTTTTGCGATGGTGGGTGCATGCGTGTCGGTGCCGATGAAGCTGATGCTGTCTGCATCGAGATCGCCGAGTATACCATCAATCAGCAGCCTCAAAAAGTACTGGCGGACATATATAAGCGTGATGCAGATATCATCATGTTCTCATGCTATATCTGGAACAAGGCTTTTATGGGAAAGCTGCTTGAGGATCTGGCGACAGTAAGACCTGAGGTCAAGATATGGCTTGGCGGCCCTGAAGTATCGTTTGACGGTGCTAAGATACTTGAAGAATTCCCGAATGTACGAGGTGTCATGATGGGTGAGGGTGAGGAGACATTTGCACAATTGCTGAAAGCGTATAGCGGCGACGAACTTACATCAGACCATTTCAGAGAAATCCCCGGCATCATATGCAGAGATGCAGCCGGAGGCGAAATAGTCCGCACACCGCAGCGTGAACCTTTGGATATGGATCAGCTGCCCTTTGTATATGAAGACTTGGCAGACTTTGAAAATAGGATAATTTATTACGAAAGCAGCAGAGGCTGTCCGTTCAGATGCAGCTACTGCTTGTCGTCCGTCGATAAGAAACTGAGATTCAGAAGCCTCGATCTGGTGAAGAAGGAACTGAAGTTTTTCCTCGATAATAAAGTACAGCAGGTCAAGTTCGTGGACAGGACATTCAATTGTGACCACGATAGGACCATGGAGATATGGAGATTCCTTAGAGATAACGACAATGGTGTGACCAATTTTCACTTTGAGATGGCAGCTGATATCTTAACGTACGATGAGATTGAGCTGCTGGGCCAGTTGAGACCGGGGCAGGTGCAGCTTGAGATAGGGGTGCAGACTACCAATCTGCAGACGCTGGAAGCTATCTGCAGACCTATGGATTTCGATAAGCTGGCTAGTAACGTGGAAACTATCAAAGGCACAGGATCGGCAGACAGTGAAAGTCGCATGACCGGCAATGTCCATATCCATCTTGATCTTATTGCAGGTCTTCCGTATGAAGATATGGCAAGTTTCAAGAAATCGTTCAATGATGTATTCAGCCTCAGACCTGAACAGCTGCAGCTGGGATTCCTGAAAGTCCTGAAAGGATCACCGATGGCTGACCGTTGTGAAGAATATGGGCTTAAATACACTGCAGCACCTCCATACGAAGTACTTGAGACCAAGTGGCTATCATACGATGATCTGCTGAAACTGAAGCAGATCGAGGAAATGGTGGAGGTGTATTATAATACAGGGCAGTTTACCAGGACACTGGAACTCATTCTCAATGGATTTGATAATGCGTTTGATATGTTTCGTGCAATAGGCAGTTATTATGAAGCACGTGATCTTGAAATGATGAATCTGTCAAGAAACAGAAGATATGAATTACTACTGGAATTCGGACAAGAATATGTGGATATCGTTGATCTGAGGCAAGCAATGATCCTCGACTACTACTCACGAGAAAATGTGAAGACAAGACCCGGATTCCTTGGGGATGAGACAGTCAGCAAAGATTTTGCCAAAGAATTCTACAGTATGGAATCACGTGAACATAGATATTTGACCGGTCCGAAACTGGCGGTGTGTGATGATCCGCGCACTTTGCGAAAACATACCCATATTGAGAAGACATCAGAAGGGCATTTGCTGTTTGATTATACCAGACGCGATCCGATTACTAACAATGCGATGATTATCCAATTATAAAAGACGAGAGTAAAACTCTCGTCTTATTTTTTATCCCAGTTCGATCATTGTATCGATGCATTTTCTCGCTTTATCCATAACTTCTTCGGACAGTACGATCTCTTCGCCGGCAATTCCCAAGCAACACTGGTACACATCAGCAAGGGTCGTCAGTCTCATGTCATCGCAGACACAATTCTTGCTGAGTGGGTAGAACTTCTTGTCAGGACACTCGAACTGCAGATGCTGAACGATGCTTGTTTCTGTACCGATTATGAATTCCTTGGCATCGCTCTTCTTGGCAAAGTCCATGATGCCTGTAGTACTTCCCGCGTAATCTGCCATTGCTGTAACTTCAGGAAGTGATTCGGGATGCACAAGCAGCAGCGCATCAGGATGAAGTGCTTTAGCTTCACGAGCTGCTTCTTCAGTGATGCTACATGCATGGACAGGACAGCAGCCGTCGATCAGCTGTATGTTCTTTTCAGGGATCTTCTTGGCGATCCATGATCCCAGATTCTGATCGGGAATGAAGAGGATATCTTTAGCTTCCATGTTGCCTATGATCTTAGGCGCTGAAGATGATGTTACACAAACATCGCAGATGGTTTTAAGCTCAGATGTAGTATTTATGTAAGCTACTACTGTGTGATCCGGGTACTGCTTTTTCAAAGCTTCCAGCTTCGGCACGTCCAACTGATCTGCCATGGCGCAGCCTGCCAGAGGGTTGGCAAGGATAACTTTCTTATCCGGTGATAATATCTTCACTGTCTCAGCCATGAAGCGTACGCCGCACATGATTATAGTTTTCTGTGGAGCTTCGGCAGCCTTAAGGCTAAGCCCATAGGAGTCGCCCATGAAGTCAGCCACTTCCCATATATCATGGCTCTCGTAAGCATGTACCAATATGCATATATCGTTTTCTTTTTTCAGGCGAAGTATTTCGTCCTGCATTTCTCTGGTGTTCATTGTTTCCTCCAACGAAATATCGTTTCTTATTGCTATATGTATAGATGCAGAGTATGCCGCACTAAAAAAGATTATATCGCCACCGCCAAAAGGTGTCAACTCAAATGTAAATAAATTAAATATACATCTGTCTTGTCAGCTGACAAGAAATGTGGTATACTACCCCTCGGTGCCAAAACTGAGATACAGTAAGGGACTTATTCTTAATGAAAAACAAGGAAAACAGATGACAATGAAAACAGACATTTTTATTGCAGGCAGCGGATGCTCGGGACTTTACTGTGCACTGAAGCTTCCTGCAGACAAACAGATACTGGTAATAAGTAAATCAGACCTTGAAAGCAACGATTCATATCTGGCACAGGGCGGTATGTGTATGCTGAGAGACGAAGATGACTTCGATGCATATTTTGAGGACACTCTCAAGGCAGGCCACTATGAGAACGACCGTAAGTCAGTGGAAATCATGATAAGGTCGTCACACGATGTGGTGGATGATCTGCTTGAGTATGGTGTGGATTTCGAAAGAGAGGACGACGGCTCACTGGCATTCACTAAAGAAGGAGCCCATTCAGCAAAGCGAGTCCTTTACTACGAAGATATAACAGGAAAAGAAATCACCAGCAAATTGCTGGCCGAGGCTAAGAGCCGTGATAATATAACTCTGATGGAATATACTACCATAGTGGATATCATAGAAAAAGAAGGCAGATGTGCAGGTGCAGTGATCAGAATGAAGGACGGAAGCCTTGAAACTATAGAAGCAGAAGATGTGGTCCTGGCATGCGGCGGTATAGGCG
Source organism: Bacillota bacterium (assembly GCA_030536355.1). Classification (GTDB taxonomy): domain Bacteria; phylum Bacillota; class Clostridia; order Peptostreptococcales; family Anaerovoracaceae; genus Lentihominibacter. The sequence goes on from JAUNQD010000012.1 coordinate 31,126, forward strand.
GTCTTTACGAGCACTCGACCAACTACAGGCACCTGACAGGTGATGCCATCGCCATAGCCATAAAGCATGGAATAGAATGTAAGGATATGGACTATGTCCAGATCCATCCGACTACCCTTTACGCCGAAGGCGACGGAAGAAGCTTTCTCATATCGGAATCCGTGAGAGGCGAAGGCGCGCTTCTTTATGATAAGGATATGGAGCGCTTTGCAGATGAACTGATGCCTAGAGACAGATTGACCAATGCCATCCACGAACAGATGGAAGAAGACGGAACTGACTTCGTATGGGAAGACATGAGGACCATCCCGGAAGAAGAGATAAAGAGCCACTTCCCGAATATCGCTGCCAAGTGCATGGAAATGGGATATGACGTGACTAAAGAATGCATCCCGGTTGTGCCTGCCCAGCATTACTTCATGGGAGGTATCAAGGTGGACCATGAGAGCAGGACAAGCATGGAAGGGCTTTATGCCATCGGCGAGACTGCCTGCAACGGTGTTCACGGTAAAAACCGTCTGGCCAGCAATTCACTTCTCGAAAGTCTGGTCTTCGCAGGAAGAGCGGCACGTGATATAATCGACAGAGAAAGAAGCACGACAGGCGAGCTGCCTGAAGTCGATCTGACAGCTTATGAAGATAAGGAAGCTTTGGCAGAAGAATACAGCAGATTAGTGCTTGATGAAATAAAGAGAAGTGCAGAAGAGAGGAAGAAAAATGTTCGATAAAGTGACATTGAAACTGAACGTGGATCCGCTGATAATCAGCGCGCTCCGCGAAGATATAACAAGCGAAGATGTGTCGGCAAACAGCGTGATGCGCGAAACACAGGCGGGAGAAGCCGATCTCATCTGCAAAGAATACGGCGTTATATGCGGCCTTCAGGTATTCGAGAGAGTTTTTAAGATCCTCGATGAAGAGTCCTCTGTGGAGTTTTATGTAAAGGACGGGGATCAGGTATCCAAAGGGCAGCTGATGGCGAAGGTAAAGGGAGATATCAGAGTGTTGCTTTGCGGAGAAAGAACAGCTCTCAACTATCTGCAGAGAATGAGCGGAGTGGCTACTTATACCAGAAGCATGGCTTCGGTCCTGGAAGGAACGAAGACCAAGCTGGTAGACACAAGAAAGACTACTCCTAATAACCGTATCTTCGAGAAATATGCAGTGAAGATCGGCGGAGGCGGGAATCATAGATACAATTTATCTGACGGTGTAATGCTCAAGGATAATCATATCGGTGCAGCCGGCGGAGTAAAGAAAGCCATTGAAATGGCTAAGGAATATTCAAGTTTCGTTCGTAAGATAGAAGTCGAAGTGGAAAACATGGATATGGTGAAAGACGCCGTTGAAGCAGGAGCAGACATCATCATGCTGGACAACATGACTCATGAACAGATGAAAGAAGCCATCGATTTTATAGCAGGCAGAGCAGAAATCGAAGTTTCCGGAAATGTTACGAGAGAAAATATTGCGGCATTGGCCGATCTTGGTGTAGACTATATAAGCAGCGGTGCTCTGACACATTCATCACCGATACTGGATATTTCGCTTAAGAATCTCCACACGATATAGAGATGGGGTGTATAGATGAAAACGATGAAAGCCATCGAAAGAAGAGAAAATATATTGAGGATACTGTCAGAGAGACAGGAACCTGTGCCGGGCACTGCATTGGCCAATGAGCTGAATGTCTCAAGACAAGTTATCGTTCAGGATATAGCACTGCTGAGGGCAGCAGGCAATGATATATTGTCCATGAATCAGGGATATCTTATCCAGTCGGGACAGCGCATCAGCCGCGTATTCAAAGTGATCCACGGAGACGATCAGGTGGAAGACGAACTGGGCCTTATCGTGGATTTCGGAGGATATATCAAGGATGTATTTGTATATCACAAAGCTTACGGCGTGCTTAAAGCTGACATGGATATCAAATCGCGCCACGATATAGAGAAGTTCATGGAAAAGATAGCAAGCGGCAAGTCCAATCTGCTGATGAACGTGACCAGCGGATATCATTATCATACTGTATTCGCAGACAGCGTACAGTTGCTGGACATCATACAAGACAAACTTTGGGAAAAGGGATTTTTGGCATCTTTGCAGGAACATGAACCTGTAGAATTCAACTAAACGAGGAAATCATGATAGGAACATTTGTTAACGTAGGACTTATAATAACGGGCAGCCTCATAGGCGGTCTTGTCAAAAAGGTAATAAAGGAAGAGTACAGCCAGTGTCTGTTCACGGCCATGGGACTTGCATCTCTTGGGCTTGGCGCCAACGCTATGGTCCAGAACATGCCTGATAGCCAGTACCCGGTGCTTTTTATTGCCAGTCTTGCGTTGGGCAGCCTTATAGGTACTGTTCTCAAGCTTAATGATCGTATAAATAATATTTCGGCCAAGGCATCGGGAGATGCCAGGCTGGGGCAGGGGATAATAACGGGGGCACTGCTGTTCTGTATAGGAACACTTTCAATCCTGGGACCTGTCCAAAGTGCACTTTATGGAGATCATACATTCCTGTTTACCAATGCTACCCTGGATTTCGTTACATCTATGGTGCTGGCTTCCACATACGGCATCGGCATAATGGCAACAGCAGCCATATTGTTCTGCTGGCAGGGAAGTATTTATGGTCTTACCTTACTGGTAGGAGATTTTATTACCGAAACTATGATGACGGAGCTTTCCATAGTAGGCGGAGCTTTGATCCTTAGTTCGGGGCTTGCGATCCTCGGAATAAAAGATTGTAAGACATTGAATATACTGCCTGCGCTGATAGTGCCTGTAGTGTGGTGCTTGATCGTTGGATGATCGGAAGACTTAAATAATTTAAAAGCAAAACCGGAGAGTGTCAAAGCTCCCCGGTTTTTAAGTTTATTTCTTTATATGTAGGATTTATTGATGCTTTTCGCATTTATATAAGACTTCCGTCCAGGTCTACAGTTACGATTTCCAGCGGGATGTCTTTGCCGCTGTTAGCTACGGCCTGCTTGACTGCGTATTCGATGCCTCCGCAGCAAGGTACTACCATTCTTGTAACTGTCACGCTCTTGATATCGTTGTTTGCGAGGATCGCTGTCAGCTTTTCTGAATAGTCGATCATGTCCAGCTTAGGACAGCCGATGAGAGTTTTCTTGCCCTTCATGAATTTACCGTGGAAGTTGCCGTACGCATAAGCACAGCAGTCTGCAGCGATCAGCAGGTCTGCACCGTCGAAGTATGGTGCGTTGATCGGAGCCAGTTTGATCTGTACAGGCCAGTGAGTCAGTGCGCTAGGGATGTCAGCTTCAGAAGCAGGGCTTGATGGACATGAGCAAGGCGATGCTTCGATGGATCTTGCCTGTGAGCCCGGACATCCGCCGCTGCAGCCGGTAGCCTTAGCAGCCATGTTCGCTTTGACTGCAGCTTCATCGTATGCTGCAGCTTCTCTTTCTTCGAATGAGATGGCATCTACGGGACATACAGGAAGGCAGTCGCCCAGTCCGTCGCAGTAGTCGTCACGCAGCAGTTTGGCCTTGCCGTTCACCATACCGATAGCGCCTTCATGACAAGCCTCAGCACAAAGTCCGCAGCCGTTACACTTTTCTTCATCTATTTTTATTATCTTTCTTATCATATCGTTTTCTCCTTTTGAACAACTGATCTGAGGTTTTGTGTTATGACCTGATTCTAATATAATTAATTGCATAAGTATGTGGTAAATGCAACATAAAATAAAAAAGTTTTCATCAATATTTCAAGCAAAAATACTTGACACTAACGGAATGGTGGGATATACTATCATAGGTTGATAATGTGTCAAGTGTTTTTGCTTGTCAAAAGCGGATGCAACAGAAGACCGAAGGAGATGAGAATATGAGGATAGATGACATAACACAGGCAAGCCTGTTATATGATTTTTATGGTCAGCTCCTCTCCAAAAGACAGAGGGAGGTCATGGAGCTTTACCATGAAGAAAACCTTACTCTGGCAGAGATCGCCGACGAGTTCGGCATCAGCAGACAAGGTGTACACGATGCACTGAAGAATGCTGAGAAGTCGCTGAACGGTTACGAAGAAAAGCTTGGTCTTGTGGCAAAGTTTCAGAAGAGCAGTGATGCGGTGAAGCAGATCGATGGCATCATCGATAGTGTGATCGAGTCGCTGGATGCATCGAGTGACATTATAGGAAATCTCAAAAAAGTTAAAGATATAATAGATAATTTGGAGGAATGATCATATGGCATTTGAAGGATTATCGGAAAAACTGCAAGGGGTCTTTAAAGGACTCAAGGGAAAAGGAAGTCTCACAGAAGCCGATATAAATACGGCTATGCGAGAAGTCAAACTGGCGCTGCTGGAAGCGGACGTAAACTTCAAGGTAGTTAAGGAGTTCGTAGCAAGCGTTAAGGAAAAGTGCCTTGGCGAAACAGTTATGGCCAGCCTGACTCCGGGACAGCAGGTAATCAAGATAGTAAATGAAGAACTGATCGAGCTGATGGGAGGAACAGGCAGCAAGCTGACTTATTCCCCTAAGGGATTCACAGTTTACATGATGGTAGGTCTGCAGGGTACAGGTAAAACAACTACCTGCGGTAAGCTGGCAAACTACCTGAAGAAAAACGGTAAGAAACCAATGCTCTGCGCATGCGATATATACAGACCGGCTGCGATAGATCAGCTGGAAGTAGTAGGTAAGACTGTTGACACTCCTGTATTCACCATGAGAGAGTCAAGAGAACCTGAAAAGATCGCACTGGCTGCCATCAAGGAAGCTGAAAGACTGGGCTGCAACGTACTGATCGTCGATACAGCCGGACGTCTTCAGATAGATGAAGAACTGATGGAAGAACTGGCAGTTCTCAAGAAGGCTGTAAAGCCTCACGAAATACTCCTCGTAGTAGACGCCCTCACAGGTCAGGATGCTGTCAATGCTGCGGAAGGCTTCAATGATAAGCTGGGCATCGACGGTATCATAATGACTAAGATGGACGGTGACTCACGAGGCGGTGCTGCACTTTCCACTAAGAAAGTGACAGGAAGACCGATCAAGTTCGTCGGTATGGGTGAAAAATTCGATGCACTGGAACCTTTCCATCCTGAAAGAATGGCAAGCCGTATCCTGGGAATGGGCGACATGCTCACTCTCATCGAAAAAGCTCAGGAAGATTACGACGAGAAAAAAGCTATCGAACTGGAAAAGAAGATGCGTCGAAACAAGTTCACGCTGGAAGACTTTCTGGATCAGATGGGACAGATCAAGAAGATGGGCGGTATCGGTTCAGTACTCGGCATGATGCCGGGCATGAACAACAAGGCCATGAAGAATCTTGATATGGAAAAGAGCGAGAAGGAATTCGTTCAGATGGAAGCCATCATCCTCAGTATGACTAAGGAAGAAAGAGAAAATCCATCAATACTTAATGCCAGCAGAAGACGAAGGATAGCAGCAGGCTGCGGTCAGCCGGTATCCAAGATCAATCAGCTCGTCAAGCGCTATGAAGAATCGAAGAAAATGATGAAGAGCATGATGGGCGGCAAAGGCAAAATGGGTAGAATGTTTAGGGGAATGTAAGCCCTTTACAGTATAAATGATAATTAATTATTTTGATATTTTTAGGAGGAAACAAAAATGGTAAAAATCAGACTGAAGAGAATGGGAGCACACAAGAAGCCTTTCTACAGAGTAGTTGTTGCAGATGCTAGAGCACCTAGAGACGGTAAGTTCATCGAAGAAATCGGTTACTACAACCCGATGACAGAACCAGCTGACATCAAGATCGACGAAGAACTGGCTAAGAAATGGTTAGGAAACGGAGCTCAGCCTACAGACACAGTAAAGAGACTCTTCAAAACAACTGGTATCTTATAAGAAAGCGGTGAAGCCAATGGTAGAATTAGTTAGTGCAATTGCTAAGTCACTAGTTGAACATCCGGAAGCTGTAGAAGTTTCGGAATCACAGTCCAATGGCACTACTGTTATACAACTGAAAGTAGCTTCAGACGATATGGGTAAGGTGATCGGCAAACAGGGCCGTATCGCCAAGGCTATCCGTACCGTTGTTAAAGCTGCAGCTACCAAGGCAAACGCCAAGGTGGTAGTTGAGATAGTTCAATAGAGACGAATGTAGGGCACATGTATTCAAGGATATATGTGCCTATGTTTTATTATCGGCCGGGATAATTCCATGGCTAACAAGGGAAAAGAAGAATGGAAAAAATAAAAGTAGGAAAAATCGTAAATGCAGTGGGACTAAAGGGCGAAGTCAAAGTATACAATTATTCGGACAGCTCCGAAATCTATGAGATCACTCCTGAAATGTACGTAGGAAAGGACCTGCTGCAGGTAGAAAACGTAAGACTTCAGAAGAATATGGTTATCCTGAAGCTGGAAGGGATCAATGACAGGAATGCTGCCGAAGCTGCAAAGGGCAGGGAAATCTTCATTACGGAAGATGATCTTCCTGAGCTGGAAGAAGGCGAATTCTATATAAGAGATCTCATAGGAATGACGGTGACAGAAGAAGGCGTAGTTCTTGGGAAGGTAACGGATGTGATCCAGAACACAGCACAGGATGTATTTGAAATCGAAAGAGAAAACGGAAAACAGCTGCTCTTACCTAGAGTAGATGAGTTCGTTCTTGATATAGATCTTGATACACGTGAAATAAAGGTGAAACTGCCTGAAGGTCTGCTGGAACTTTAAGTTCGCGATGTTTGATTGGAGAAAAAGATGAAGATAGATGTACTTACACTATTCCCTGAGATGTTCGGACCTGTAGTAGGCAGCAGCATCCTGGGAAGAGCAGGGGAAAAAGGAATATTGGAAGTGAGGACTACCGATATAAGAGATTTCAGCAATGACAAGCACAATAAAGCAGACGATTATCCTTTTGGAGGCGGCGGCGGCATGGTGATGATGGCTGATCCTATTTTCGGCGCACTGGAATCCATAAAGGCTGAGGGAAAGAAGATAATATATATGTCTCCTCGCGGCAAGATTTTGGACAGTGAGAAAATAAACGAGCTGGCTAATCTAGACGAGTTCGTTATACTGTGCGGACACTATGAAGGTGTGGATCAGAGAGTCATTGATTATTGGAACATGGAGGAGATATCGATCGGAGATTACGTGCTGACGGGCGGTGAACTTCCTGCGATGGTAGTCATAGATTCCGTTGCAAGGATGCTGCCCGATGTCCTGGGAAATGAAAACTCAGCTTTGGATGAATCCATCTACTCAGGTCTTTTGGAACACCCACAGTACACCAAGCCAAGAGAATACAGAGGTATGGGAGTGCCTGAGGTATTGGTGAGCGGCAACCATAAATTGATAGACTTGTGGAAGTTCAGGGAAGCACTCAAGCTGACTAAAGAGCGACGCCCTGACCTTTATGAAGGATTTATAAAGAATCATGGTAAATTCACCAAAGATGAAGCTAAAATAGTCAAAGAAATAGATAAAATAGACCTGTAGCTCATTGCAAGCAGGTAATCTTTGGTGTAAAATAAAGTGATGAAAAAGAAACTTACTAAGAAGACAAAAAAGGCAATATGTATTTATGTTGCAGCATTGCTCATACTATATGTCGTTATCGAGATTTTACCTAGAGTAACAGATGTGTTTGAAACTACGCAGATCTTGGAGCCGGGGAATATCAAATTATCATATGAGACGACAGGCTATTTCATCAAGGATGAAAGCATCGGTATCGCATCTGAATCAGGGGATATAGATTATCTTGTCGAAGAAGGAACCGCCATAAAGCGAGGGCATACTTTGGTTGCTGTAGAAAAGGACAAGAAGTCAAGTGATAAGACTCCTAGGTTTGGTGAATATACTGAAAGGCTAAAAGGGTATGACGGCCTTTATAAAGAGTATAGTGCACCTATCAGCGGTGTGTTCAGTTTGACTATAGACGGCTATGAGAATTATCTCAAACCTGATATGATGAACAAGATCCAAAAAGACACTGTTAAAAAACTGTCTTTTAACAATGCGGATCTTGAGCGTAAGTCCGTCATAAAAGGAGAACCTATTTACAAGGTTACATGGGATGACTACTGGTACATACTGTGTTGGGTAGATAAAGAAACTGCTGAAACTTACAGTGAGGGAAAGTCTGTTGTTTTGGAACTGCCGGAAGGTGATGTCAATGCAGAAGTGTACAGCATCAAAAAAGAAGAAAACGGCAAGGATTACAAAGTCATATTCTACCTCAATGTTTTTTATGAGGCCTTGGCAGAAAGCAGAGCCGAAAAAATCAACATCGTTACAAGCGATAATGAGGGGCTTATCATAGACAATAAGTGCATAATCGAGAAGAACGGATATAAAGGTGTATATGTCGTAGATAAAAATGGTGACTATAATTTCACCAGGATAAAGGTTATAGCATACGATGATAAACATTCGGCAATAGAAGATGTGACATTTTATGATGAAGACGGATACCAGGTTTATACGGTAGACGTATATGATGAAGTGTTGAAAAATCCGAAAGGTGCCTTGGAAAAAGATTTGAAGGAAGAAGCTAAGGAAAAGAAGGAAGAGTCAAAGGAGGAATAGCTCGATGGAGGACATAAGAGGAAATCTCGGGATAATAAACGAACAGATAAAGCTTTGCGCTGAAAAGTGCGGCCGAAAAGCAGAAGACGTGCTCCTTTGCGCAGTAAGCAAGACGAGAACTCCGGAGGAGATCAATATAGCTATCGATGCAGGCGTAACTGACATCGGCGAGAATAAAGTTCAGGAAATCATGGACAAGTTCGATGCGGTAAAACCGGTAAAATGGCATATGATCGGTCACCTTCAGACGAATAAGGTAAAATACATCATTGATAAGGTTTCAATGATACATTCGGTTGATTCATACAAATTGGCTGCAGAAATCAACAAGAGGGCAGGTCAGCACGGAATCGTGATGGATATCCTGATCCAGGTGAATTCAGCTGAAGAAGAAAGCAAGTTTGGGATCACAACAGCTGAAACAGAAGCTCTTATCAAAGAAATATTAGACACATGTGAAAATATCAGGATAAAGGGTCTTATGTGTATCGCTCCTTATGCGGATGATCCTGAAGATATCAAAGTATACTTTGGAGATGTGAAAAAACAGTACGATGAATTTGGCAAGATCGATCATCCTATGCTGGATTTCAAATATTTATCAATGGGAATGTCACACGACTTTCCGGTTGCAATAGAAGCAGGATCCAACCTGGTAAGAGTTGGCAGTGCCATATTTGGAGAAAGAAATTATAATAAGTAGGAGGTAACCATGGGCGTATTTGATAAGTTTAAGGATCTTATGGGATTTGAAGAGTACGAAGAGGATGAAATCGAAGAGGTTGAAGACTATAACAAGCAGGGAAGCTATTATGATCGTAAGCCTATGGAACCACGTCAGCCTATAGCTCCACCGGCAAAATTTGACAACAATGTGGTGCCTATGCAGAACAGAACAGTAAAAGCTTTGACAAATGCATTCAAGCTGGTAGTGATCGAACCTAAAGGCTTTGATGAATGTTCTAAACTGGTGGACAGCCTTAAGAGCAGAAAACCAATAATCGTAAATTTGGAAAAACTGGATGCAGATACAGCAAGAAAGATTTTTGACTTTCTTGGCGGAGCTACATATGCACTTAACGGTAATGTACAGAAAGTTGCAAACAACATTTTCGTATTTGCACCGGAAAATGTTGCGATTTTCTCAGAAGGTGAGAACAAGCCATACAGCTTCGGTGGAAGCGATGATGTTAATCCGTGGAAATAGTTTGAGATATACGGAGGATTGAAATAATGATCAGACCTATCGATATACAAGAAAAAGAATTCACAAGAGGAGTTAGAGGTTATAAGGAAGAAGAAGTAAATGAATTCCTGGATGAAATAACTATAGACCTTGAGAGATTACTGGAAGAACTGAGAGCAACAAGAGAAGAAAACAGCAGATTGGTTATGGAACTGGAACGTCACAGAGGAACTGAAGGAACAGTTCTTGAAACTCTCGAAGCTGCTAAAACATTGATGGCTGATATTTCATCAAGCGCAGAAAAGAGAGCAGACATACTTCTCAAGAATGCTGAACTGGATGCACAGCTGATGACTAAGGAAGCCAGAGAAATGGCTGACAGGATCACTGAAGAAAGTGCAGCACTCAAGACAAGGTTCATAAACTTCAGAAGCAGATATAAGCAACTTTTGGAATCCGAGCTGCAGAGATTCGAATCTCTCAGCGGTGAAATGTTCCCTGAACTGGGAGTGGACGATTTTGATGATCTTCCCGGAAACGACAGCTTCAATTTTGACTTGAAAGCTACACAGGTTGGCAGAGGCTTACATAATGCATCTGCCGGCGCATCATCCAATGCATCATCAAATACATTTAGAAATGTAAGAAGCGTTAAATTTTAAGGAGGCGGGGCAATCCCGCCCCATTTTCGTATGGTTTACTATTTGATAACAGCAGCCGTTATACTGCTTGACAGGATAATAAAAAGAATAGTGGTATCGAATATGGCTCCTTGGGAAACTATTCCTGTGATCAAAGATATTTTTCATTTCACATACGTGCAGAACAGAGGTGCGGCATTCAGTATGTGGCAGGAACAGTGGGTAGTGCTCATAGCATTGCCTTTATTGATGATAACAGCAGGCTTGGTATTATTGTTTCTCATGAGAAAGAAATGGGAGCCTCTAATGCTAACATCGATAGCGTTTATTTGCGGAGGCGGTCTGGGGAACCTGATAGACAGGATATCATTGGGCTATGTTGTGGATCTGTTTGATTTCAGAGTGTTTCCTGTGTTCAATGTGGCTGACATATTCATCTGTGTAGGCTGTGGACTTATGATACTTGACGTGTTGTTGTTCGAAAGGAAAAACGAAGGCAATGAGTGATGTTCAGCAAAGAATAGAAATTATAATAAGTGAAGAAATGAAAGGAACCAGATTGGATCTGGTTCTTTCTGCATGCCTTGAGGAGTTTTCCAGAAGTTTCATACAGAAGTTGTTTGAAAACGATAGAATATATGTGGATGGTAATGTTTGCCGTGAAAAGAAACTTAAAGCATCGGTAGGCAGCAAGGTTGCCATCGATATACCTGAACCTGAAAAACTTGAAGTTGAAGCAGAGAATATTCCTCTCGATATAGTATATGAAGATGATGATGTTCTGGTTGTGAATAAACCTGCCGGCATGGTGGTCCATCCGGCTCCCGGTAATTATACCGGCACATTGGTCAATGCCTTGATGCATCATTGCGGTGATGATCTATCATCAATAAACGGAGTTATCAGACCCGGTATCGTTCATAGAATAGATAAAGATACCAGCGGACTTCTGATGGTGGCCAAGAACGATAGAGCACATGCATCGTTATCGCAGCAGCTGGCAGATCATTCTTTGACAAGAAAATACAGGGCTATAGTGTACAGCAATATCAAGGAAGATGATGGTACTATCGACAAACCGATAGGCAGAGATCCATCCAATAGATTGAGAAATGCCGTAACGGACATCAACTCAAAAAATGCAGTGACTCATTACAGAGTCATTGAGCGTTTCGGAAATTACACGCTGATCGAAGCTCAACTGGAAACAGGCAGGACACATCAGATTAGAGTTCATATGTCATATATCAAACATCCTTTACTTGGAGACGAACTGTATGGACCGACTAAGAGTAAGAATGCAGCTAAACTTGGTGCAAAACGCCAGATGCTCCATGCAGGTGTTTTAGGTTTCGTTCATCCGTCTACAGGGGAGTATATGGAGTTTGATAGTCCTCTTCCGGAAGATTTTGAAAAAGTATTGGAGAAGTTAAGATGAGCAAGATAACATTTAAACCGGGCACCATGCTCAATCCTGTTCCGGTAGTGATGGTGACATGCGGTGATGGAGAAACTAAGAATATAATTACCATAGCTTGGACCGGGATAATCAATTCAGATCCGCCTATGACATATGTGTCCGTCAGAAAAGAAAGATACTCTCATGATATAATAAAAAGAACAGGTGAATTTGTAATAAACCTGACAACAGAAGATCTGGCATTCGCTACAGACTACTGCGGTGTACGTTCAGGACGCGATGTGGATAAATTCAAGGAACAGAAGCTGACTGCAGAAAAGAGCAAGGTGGTAAAATGTCCTTCCATCGGAGAATCGCCTGTTAACATCGAGTGCCGTGTGACTGAAATCAAAGAACTGGGAACACACGATATGTTTATGGCGGAAATAGTCAGTGTTTCTGTAGATGAGGAGCTTATGGATGAGACAGGCAGGTTCTGTCTTGAAGAAGCAGGTTTACTTGCGTATAACCATGGTCATTATTTTGCATTGAGAAAGAATCCTATTGGCAAATTCGGATATTCAGTGATGAAACCAAAGACAAAGAAGCGCCTCAATGCGCAAAAAAAGCACAACTCCGCTTATAAAGGCCGACGAAAAAGGTGATGTATCAGAATCTATCACTGGTTCGCACATGAGCATCAGAACCGAAATCCGATTTCAGCATTCTGACACAGTTTTCACATACATGACCGGCTTTGAACGTGTAGAGATCTCCGTACGAGCAGCCGCATAATGTGCATGACTTTTCCATAGTGCGCCCTCCTTTCTGATTTGATGGATCCTTCACTGGATTCGCCTGACGATTATAATGGAGTTGTACGACCAAATTTTATTATATATTCTAAAACCTAACAAACCATATCGAATGAGTTGTAATTTTTAAGGAGTTATTTGGAAGTTTACAGCATATTTAATAAGTTGGACTTACAGAAACGATCAATGGAGGTAACTGATATGTATGAAAAATTTATATTAAGAGATTTACCGGAAGGAAAGATCCAGGGGTATTCATGGCAATTGGAAAATCCTGAAAAGGTAGTATGCATAGTTCATGGTATAGGTGAGTACGGCGGTAGATTTGACAGAGTTGCCGAAGCATTCCGTAAGGAAAATATAGCGGTTCTCGCACATGACCAGAGAGGACATGGAGAATCCGTAGGAAAGAAAGGACACTGTGCACCAAGAGAAGATGTTCTTGAAGATGTTAGTGCACTTTTGGAATGTGCGGAAGCCAAGTATCCCGGAAAGCCGATCGTTCTGTACGGACACAGCATGGGAGGAAATGTGACTCTTGACTACAGATCAAGAGGGCGTCTCAATGATAAACCGTGTGGATATATAATTTCAGCTCCGTGGATCAGACTGGTGAGACCTATACCGAAAGCGCTTTATGTGTTGGTAAAATCTTTGGCAAAAGTGGTTCCGCAGATGACCATCAGTTCATCAGTAGACGAGGCAATATTGGGCAACCCTTTGTCGGTAAAACCTTACAGCACGAACCCTATGGTACATAGCAAGATTTCCGTAGCATGTGCAGTAGATGGATTTGAGATCGGACTGGGTCTTGAAGAAGGAACTCATGAAGATAACGGAAGATCTGCAAAGATACCAACCATCTTGATGCATGGTGATGCAGATAAGATATGTGATGTAAATGGCAGCCGTAAAATAGCAAAGCGCCTCACCGAAAAGGGAGACGCCTTTGAGTACGTTGAACTGCCGGGGCTGTATCATGAGATCCACAATGGGAACAAAGAAAGCACCGGCGATGAAGTTATTGCTAAGATGATAGATTGGATAAAAGCTCTGTAGATCAGAGCTTTTTTATTTGGTTTCAGGAAGTTTTGGTGTCACATACAGTGTTCTGTTATGATAGAAGATCACCATGCCCGGCTTAGCCCCGGAAGGTTTCTTTACATGGCGGACTTTAGTGTAGTCTACAGGCACGTTTTCTGAGTCAGCGCCTTTGCTGTGAAATGCTGCGATGGCAGCTGTTTCAAACAGATCTTCTTCTGTAGGTTCGGTGCCCTCAAGGAAGAGGATGGCGTGGGAACCCGGGATGTCCTTAGTATGGAACCACATATCCGTACCGGAGGCTTTCTTGAGAGTCAGCCAGTCGTTTTCTTTGTTGTTCCTTCCGACAAGGACTGTTTTGCCGGAAGATATAGTGTATGAATAAGGCTTAGGTTTTGAAGCCTTTTTTTGTTCCTTTCTTGTCTTGCGGAATCTGATGAACCCTGATTCTATGAGTTCCTGCTTGATGAGATCGATTTCTTCGATGGAAGCTGCGCGGTCGATGAATGAAATTACAGAATCCAAATATTCGATCTCGCGCCCTACTTCTTCAAGCTGGACTTTCTTTTCTTTGACGGCAGTCTTAGACTTGCCGTATTTTTTATAGTAGTTCTGTGCATTCTTGGATGGCGAGAACTTAGGATCAAGAGGTATATCCAGCTGTGAACCGTCATAATAATTGAGGACAGTTATGGATGATGAACCCGGCTTGGCCAGATGGAGGTTTGCTGTAAGCAGTTCTCCGTAGATACGATACTTCTCTGAATTCTCGGCTTTCACCAGATCTTCGTTGAGCCTCTGTGTCTTCAGCTTCAGCTTATCGAGATGTGACTTTACTACACGCATTAGATCATTTGATTTTTGTTTGATGGTATTGGAAGATTCTCTGTGACTGAAGAAGTATGCAGCAGCTTCGCTTAATGTATCGAACTCGATAGCATCATAGGAATTTTCATATACGCTAAGCGGAGTGATATGAAAATCAACCGGCTTGCCTGTTTCATCAACGTATACCACAGGTGATGGCTTGCCTTCATCTATGGAATAGATGATGCTGCGAAGCGCATCGAAGCATGCATCAGGATCATAGACATCAGGATCGCCGGAGGCACTGTCTGCAGCAGCGATGCTTTCGGCGAGAGCCGGAGAGATCCCCTGGACTTCAGACATGATAGCCCTTTCCGGCTGGAGTTCCGAAGAGGTGAGCCTTTGCATATCATCGGCTGTTATCTCAGTAAACGGAGTCTTTTCCTGTGCAGGCGGGTATTGATATGCCTTGCCCGGCAGGATCTGTCTGGCTCTGTTGACATCGATGGATACGTGTTTGATGCTGTCGATGATCTTGTCTGTCGCCATGTCTATGAGCAGGATGTTGCTGTGCTTGCCCATCAGTTCGATGATAAGCTTCTTGTTCACCGAAAAGCCCAGTTCATTGACTGTCTCCATGATGATCTCGATGATACGGTCGTTTTCGTGCTGGACGATATCGCTGATACGGGCGGCAGACAGATGTTTGCGAAGGACCATACAGAACACAGGCGGTTCAGGTGGATTTTCGGGAGTTTCATTCACCAGATAGGCAGCGGAATGATTTCCGGCAGATGAGATGAAAAGCTTCTGTTTGCCTTGCTTAGTGTGTATGTTAAAAAGCAGCTGCTCAGGCTGCGGCTGATATATCTTTTCTATCTTACCGAGAGTCAGTTTGTCTCGGAATTCTTTCACTGCGGCGTATGTGACCATGCCGTCAAAGGACATATATGTTTCCTCCTCGCAAGTTTTGTGTTATACTATATTATCACACTTAGAAACAGAATGGAGAAAAAATGATCAAAAGTATGACAGGTTTCGGCCGCGGCGAGTATTCCGACGGCAAGAGAAACATAACAGCAGAAATAAAAACAGTAAATCATCGTTATGCGGACATCAATATCAAGATGCCTAAGAGATATTCTTTCGCAGAGGAAAAGCTCAAATCCCTCATCAGAAAGAATGTAAAGCGCGGTAAGGCTGAAGTAAGCATTATCGTGGAAAGCCTCACAGAGGACGATATGCTTATCAAGCTCAATACGCTGGCAGCAGATCAGTACATGAAGAACTTGGTAACTTTGAGAGATACATATGAGCTGGCAGGAGATATAGATATCAGATTGCTGGCATCTATGCCTGACGTTATGAAGGCTATCCCTGACGTTGCGGACGAAGACGAAGTGATGACTGTTATGGAAAAGGCAGTGACCCTTGCAGCTGAGAATCTTGATAATATGAGAGTGGCCGAAGGTGAAAAACTAGCACAGGATCTTTTGATGCGCGGACAGATGATCAGAGATATCGTGTCAAAGATCGAAGAACGCGCTCCTATGGTAGTGAAGGACTATACAGATAAGATGTATGCCCGTATCAAAGAGCTGCTGGAAGACGGAGTGGATATTCCTGAAGAAAGGATCCTCGTTGAAGCAGCGGTTTTCGCAGATAAATCAAATATCACAGAAGAACTTGTCAGATTGGACAGCCACATGAAGCAGCTGGCTGATATCCTGACTAAGAGTAAGGAACCTGTAGGTAAAAAACTGGATTTCCTTGTTCAGGAAATGAACAGAGAAGCTAACACTATTGGATCCAAGGCAAACGACCTTGAAATCACTTCACTCATGCTGGAAACAAAAAGTGAGATAGAAAAGATACGCGAACAGGTACAAAATATCGAATAATGGTCAATATTATTCTTGAAGTAATGATTTATTAATGGTAAAATATATCAGTTACAGTTTAGATATTTCAGGAGAAGACGCATGACAAAAGGTAAACTGTTCGTTATCTCGGGTCCGTCCGGTGCAGGTAAGGGAACTATCTGTAAGGAGATCCTGGATGAAGATAAGACGCTGAAACTGTCAGTCTCGATGACTACAAGAAAACCGAGAGAAGGGGAAATAGACGGAGTGCATTATCACTTCGTAGATCATTCTGCTTTCATATCTCTGATAGCTGAAGATGGGTTCATGGAATATGCCGATGTTTATGGTAATTTCTACGGAACGCCTAAGAAGCAAGTCATGGACTGGATGGCTGAAGGCATCAACGTCATCCTTGAAATAGATGTACAGGGCGCTTTGCAGATCAAGAAATCTTATCCCGAAGGGATATTTATCTTCATTCTGCCGCCGTCCATCGATGAACTGAAGAACCGCATACTTGGAAGGGGCTCTGAGACCGAAGAGACCATGGCCAGAAGACTGGGAGCTGCTCTTAAGGAGATATCGTCAATAGATGAATATGATTACAGGGTAGTTAACGAAGATCTGCAGGATGCTGTGGGTCGTGTCAAAGCGATAATATCCGCAGAACACAGCAAGATCAACGATGAAGAGGTCGAGAGGATAATCAATAGATATAAGGAGGAATTATAATGTTATATCCATCCATCAATGAAATAAGAGAAAAGGTAGACAGCAAATACACTCTGGTGATACTGGCTGCCAAGAGATCAAGAGACATCACAGAAGGTATCCCTAAGCTGACTGAAGAAGATGTAGATAAACCTGTTTCTATCGCAGCTAATGAAATCGCAGAAGACTTGATCACATACAGAGAAACCATGGAAGACTAGTGTAAAGGTGATTTTGTAGATAAATCCGAAGAAATGATTTGATATCAGACGAAAAATATCCCCTGCTTATGGAAGAATAGATATATACCATAAGGAGGGGAATTATTATGTCAGAGCTTATTATCAAAAAACGTCAGGCGGTTTTCGTGTTCCGCGTGGAAGATATAGTTTATATGGAGAAAAACCTTCGTAAGATACGGCTTCATGCTAAAATGTGTGGGTGTGAGAAATATGAAGAGATAGAGTTTTACGGAAGGTTTTCTGAGATTATTTCACAGCTTGATGATAGGTTCATGTATTGCCATAGGAGCTATGTGATAAACATGGATGAGATCGTTTGGATGCGCGGTCGTGAAATATTCATATTACCGGATATCAGGATATATATGGGCAAAGATGCATACGGCAGAGCAAGGAGAGTGTTCGAACAATATCTCAATAAAAAATATCCTGAAAAGGCGTTGAAAAATGCAAAGTTTTTCTTGTAATCAAGGGAGTTTTGTAGTATAGTTATCGTTGGTGTCATGCGTTTTGACATCAAAAGCATATAGTTTACACACGGCGGCTTTATGAGAGCCGGTGCCTTCGCAGAAGTAAGACGAGGGTTGTTCTCAAGGATGCTGCGGTGGAAGAAGAAAACCGAGAGGAGAAAACAAAAATGGCAGTAATTTCAATGAAACAGTTACTCGAAGCAGGTGTGCACTTCGGACACCAGACTAGAAGATGGAACCCTAAAATGGCTCCTTACATCTTCACAGAAAGAAACGGAATCTACATCATCGA
>JAUNQD010000013.1 GCA_030536355.1 Bacillota bacterium
TCTGCAACGGCCTCTTCAACCACTTCTTCTACAGGTTCTTCAACAGGTGCAGCCTTCTTCATTCTCTTAGGCTTTGCCTTCTTAACTTCTGCTTCTTCATCGTCAGCTTCGTACTTTTCAGGTTTTCCATTAGCAGGTTTCTTGCCTTCTTCAACAACCTTTGATACAGCCCATCTCATGATTTCAAACTTAACTTTGTCAGCTCCAACCTGGATGATGAGTGATTCTTCTTTAGTCTTAACGATTTTACCGCAGATTCCGCCGATAGTGATGATTTCATCTCCTACCTGAACACCGCTTCTCATAGCGTTTACTTCTTTTTCTCTCTTCTTCTGTGGTCTGATCAGTAAGAAATACATTACTAATAACAGAATAATTAAAGGTAAAATCATAGATAACTGTCCGCCCATTTACTACTCCTCCTATTCGAGTACAATTATTGTTTTAGCTTATTTACTTTCTTTTGAAATGGTGCCGGCGATGGGGGTCGAACCCATACGGTGTTGCCACCACGGGATTTTGAGTCCCGCACGTCTGCCAATTCCATCACGCCGGCGTAACGCTACAATTATAGCATTATACCGTTACTATTTCAAGTTCTTCTTCTTTAATTTTCTCCATGTGTTTTTTTGCGAAAAACTTATACATTACAGGAATGATAATAAGGGTCGTAAGTGTTGCATATATGAGTCCTCCAATACTTACTATCGCTACAGGCTGAACCATTTCAGCCCCTGTACCAATACCTAATGCCAACGGAACAAGCCCAAGTACAGTTGTTGCTGCAGTCATAAGTACAGGCCTCATTCTTACTGCTCCTGCAGATATGATCGCTTCATCCATTTCCATTCCTTCAAGTCTGAATCTATTGATACAATCTACCAATACGATGGCATTGTTGACTACTATACCCATAAGCATAACGAATCCCATCATAGCAATGACACTTACTTCCATACCGCATATTATCAGTGCCAACATACCACCTGTAAATGCCAAAGGTATGGAGAATATGATTATAAACGGAGATCTCAGCGACTGGAACTGAGCAACCATGATCAAGTAAACCAGAATAAATCCAACTATGAGCATCAACAGCATCTGTTTCATTGCTTTCATGATTTCTTCATTTTCGCCGCCATATTCTATCGTGATTTCATCAGGAACAAGTTCTTTGTCTGAAATCATGTTCTTCACATCGGAAGTGACGTGAGTTATATTATACCCATCTTTGAGAGTGGCCGTTACCTGAAGACTTCTCTTCTGATTATCGTGATTTATCATGTTGAGAGAAGCGTCAGTTTCGATATCCGCAATAGATGTCAAAGAAACAGTGGACTTGGAGCCATCCTGTTTGCTGACTGTAAGCTGCAGATTTTCCAATTCAGATCTTGTCATCCCTGATGAGCTGTTCTCTACCACGACATCAACGGAATACCCTTCCTGTTTAAGGCTTGTAGATGTAGATTCTTTAGTAAGTTTTTCAGAAACCTGCTGGAAAACTTGGGCAACAGTAAGTCCTTCCTTCATAGCGAGATTTTTATTTACTATGATTTTAAGTTCTTCGGTACTTTCTGCATTTACATCAGATACTTCTTCGAATACTCCCATCTTGTTGAGTTCACGTTCGATGGAAGCTCCCGTCTCTCTTAAAGCGTCAAGATCCTCACCATAAAGGTTTATTGTAACACCTGCACCACCCATCATAGATGTCATGTCCATATCAGCTGATGTTACGATTTCACAATTATGTTTCTTGCCCAATTTTTCCATCTTCTTGGCAATTATTTTACCATTCTCAGCTTTCTTTTCGTCGAGAACTATATAAAGCATAGTAGACGTAGTGTCTTCTTCTCCACCGGACATGCCCAGCATACCCATCATGTTGCTCGACATCATTGCGCCTACAGTCTCAACGCCATCTACTTTCGCAACTTCTTCGGCAATGATATCCGTTACTTTTGTAGTTTCCTCAAAAGTGCTGTCTTCCGGCATTTGGATAGTGGCAGAAATCTGAGGTGTAGTCATAGAAGGCATGAATATGAACCCTCTAAGCATAGCTATTCCACATGATGCAAAGAGCAATATTACTGCTCCTATAATGAGTATCCTTTTGTGGCAAAGGCTCCATGCTGCAATTCCGCGATACTTATTTATGAACTTACCATCTTGATTGAGCATAGCTTTATCCGGTATTTCATTAAGCATCCCTTTAGCCATAGCAGGAACTAAAGTGAGTGCTATGATAAGGCTTGCAAGCAGTGAATATGCCACAGTTAAAGCCAGATCCACGAACAATGTTTTCGTCATACCGTCCACGAAAACGATAGGTACGAATACACATATAGTAGTCAATGTGGATGCAGTGATAGCTCCTGCCACCTGGACTGCACCTGAAACTGCAGCTTGGATCTTGCTGTATCCAAGGGTTCTTAACCTGTATATATTTTCGATAACTACGATAGAGTTATCTACCAGCATACCTACACCAATAGCAAGACCTGACAAGGAGATCATGTTCAATGTAACTCCCGAGAAGTACATCAAAACTATAGCAAATATCACACTAATCGGGATACTTATTGCTGTAATCGCAGTCGGTCTTATATCTCTCAAGAATATAAACAAGATAAGGATCGCGAAAATAGCACCTAACAACAAGTTCTGTAATACAGAATTGATGACTATATGGATATATTCTCCCTGGTCCGAAAGCATTGTGAATTCCAATTCATCATACTTATTTTCCAGTTCTTCAAACTTTTCGGATATATTGTCCGAAACTACTGCTGTGGCATAGCTGGACTGCTTAGTGAAGCTTAGCAGAACACCGTTTTCACCATTGATCTTAGCATAGGTATCGGCAGCCATATTGCTGTAAGTTACCGTAGCTATATCACTGAGTCTGATAGGTTCTACGCCATCGATACCAAGATCCATAAGGATCAGGTTTTCCAGTTCATTTTTATCTTTAATTTTATCTCCAACACTTACTAAGATCTCTGCCTCACCATCGGAAACATACCCTGCTGGCATCGAGAAATTCTGCGCACCTAATATAGCTGAAATGGTGTTCATGGTAAGAACGCCTGTCATGTCAGCGCTGGCCAAAGCAGCTTCTTTGGAGCTTTGTACCTCAGCCAGAGCCTGCTGAAGTTGATTTACAGTGTCATTTATAGTGTTTTCAGCCACAGCAAGATCAGCATACTGCGTACTTAAAGTAAATGAGTTCGCCTTGATTTGAGCTTCGAGTTCTTCTAATTGTTTTTCAAGTATAGGTATTAATAAAGCCGCTTGAGGATATTCAGGTGAACTTTCAGGAATTTTCTTCAAATCTTCAAGCTTAGATTTCATTTGTTTTTCAGCTGAAAGGAGCTGATCATATCCAGATACTATACCTTGTTTCCCTTGAGTCAACTGTTGTTTACCACTATTTGCCGCATTTATTCCATCTTTTATCTGCTTTTCCGCTGAACCCAGCTGCCCATTGATGGCAGAAGCCACTTTGGCATTTATTTCGTTGATTTTATCTTGAGAAAGCACTACCTGAATATTATCCGTGATCAATCCCATGGTAGATAAAGAAGCTACACCTTCAACACCTTCTAAAGGATTTTCAAGTTCTTCTTTCATGAATTGCGATACTTCGCCTGCAGATTTACCTTCCATTCCAACTGCGGCAGTAACTACAGGCACCATATCAAGATTGATCTTCATAACTAGCGGAGTCCCTGCCATTTCAGGCAAATATCCTTCTATCTGGTCGATCTTATCTCTTATATCTACAGAAATCGCATCCATATTAACATCATCTGAAAATTCAAGTGAAACTATAGAATAGTTGGCACCCGAGATGGATGTAATGTTCTTCAAATTCGGTAGTGTAGCCAGCTGCTGCTCCATAGGCTCAGTGATCTCGATTTCCGCTTCTTCAGGGCTTGCACCCGGATATGTCGTCATCACGATAGCAAATGGAGTATTGATACTTGGAAATAGATCTGGGGTCATTTTAATAAAAGAAATGACACCAAAAACAAGTATTATAATAACTGCTACCAAAATCGTAAATGGTTTTTGTACGCTAAACTTAGAAAGCATATTTTCCTCCTGTTTCCCCTTTATACATAATCATATATTATAAACCTAAACTTATTGTATTTCAATAAATTAGAATGAATATACTTTTGTATAATAAAAAAAGACCTTAATGGTCTCTTTCATCGACTCAGGGGAATCTTCGTCGATATTCTCTTTCACGTTCGAGTCGCTAGCAAATCGCACTTCGTGCTCTTTGGCGCCTCTAGCGAAAAAGCTACCAACGAATCGTGATTACATCACTCTTCGGGTAGCTTGTTTTGGTGCGGCCTGCCGGACTTGAACCGGCACGGTCTCCCACACGCCCCTCAAACGTGCGCGTCTGCCTATTCCGCCAAGGCCGCATATTATATATACCGTGGCGAACCGTACCACTCTATAATACGGATTTATACACGTTTTGTCAACAACATTATTTTGTTTTTAGCAAAAAATAAGAAAAAAGCCTGCTTCACCAATTTTTTCTTTATGGTGGGCTTTTTTATTCCGTTCATCTCCTCTTCGACATGATTCATTGCATAATAATACCAGTTGCTTTCGTTCTGATCCTTTTATAGTATTTTTGTTTGCAAAGCTTCCACCTTCCGATCGTTGACCTCTTCAGACTTTCTCGTTAATGTTCTTTACATCTGCGGTTTTCCCCGCTCTAGTCCATGTCCAGCAATCCTTTGAAGTTTCCCCTTTGCTATCGGATCAGTCCCTATCACCACTTCTTCCGGCGATCTAACTTTAGCAACTGGTATTATCTTTGTTCTTCTCTATACACTTCTGGTGGAATCACTCCCTTTCTTTCCTTACATCATCTTTGATTATAAGTTTATCTATTTTATCGAAATTCACTGGGCTTTCAGCCCCTCTCCTTTCTTGCCCTTAATATATCACCGCGCTAAAGCATTGTCAAGAATTTTTTGAAAATTTAGAGAAAAAGTCCTCTAGCTGTTTCTCCAATTCTCCAAGACTTCCAGAATTATCTACTACTACATGTGACCTTGATATCTTTTCTTCATCACTCATCTGACTGTTTATCCTGTTTCTTACTTCCTGCTGCGTAGCTCCGTCACGAGCACAAACTCTATGTATCCTCACGTCCATATCAGCAACTATCAGCAAAACAAGATCACACTCTTTGTCAAGACCTGCTTCAAACAGCAACGGAGCATCGATCAATATACCTACAGGTTCATCTTGTGAATAAACTTCTACAAGGCGCTTAGTTTCAGCTATGATAGCTTTGAACATCACTTCATCCAGCTTCAGTTTCCTATCCATATCAGTAAACACTATGGAAGCTAAAGCTTTGCGATCTAAACTGCCGTCTTCTCTAAGGATATCAAACCCTTCAACACCATACTCTCCTGTAGGTCCAAAAATACTATCAAGGACAGGAAGCATAGGACTGCCGTCAGCAGTTATATCTCTGCCTATCTGATCTGCATCGATATGTGCGAAACCTTTTTTCTTCAAATATTCTGCAGCAGTAGACTTACCGGTACCTATACCCCCGGTAAGTCCAACTACTCTTGCTTTATTACCCATCACGTACTCCTATTTCAATTCGTACCAGTTATCTCCTACATTAAGATCTGCCTTCAATTTAACAGCCAAATCATAAGCCGACTCCATATTTTCAACCAACAGCTGAGCCACCACATCTTTCTCATCCTCATAGGTATTAATGATCAATTCGTCATGCACCTGAAGGATCAGTCTCGACTTAAGGCCCTGTTTCTTGATGGCATCATATACTTTAACCATGGCGATCTTGATGATGTCCGCTGCACTTCCCTGTATCGGCGTGTTCATGGCAAGTCTCTCACCTACTTGTCTCACCATATATGCAGTTGCCATGATCTCCTTGATGTATCTCTTTCTTCCCATAACAGTAGTGACATATCCGTTTTCCTTGCAAAGGGCAACTTGTTCGTCCATGAAGGATTTTACGGCTGTATGCTTCGCGAAGTATGCGTTTATATAATCATCAGCTTCTTTTCTCGTGATGTTCAATTCTGTGCTGAGCCCAAAGGCGCTCATTCCGTATATCACACCGAAGTTGACTGCCTTGGCTCTGCTTCTTTCTTCAACAGTTATCTCATCTTCTGGCACACCAAGTACATTTGAAGCAGTAGCTCTATGGATATCTTCTCCATTGTTGAATGCTTCGATAAGGACATCGTCTCCTGCCATATGAGCAAGGACCCTCAGTTCGATCTGTGAATAGTCGGCACCTATCAGCAGACATCCTTCGCCCTCAGGAACAAAAGCTTTACGAAGCTTCCTTCCCAGCTCCTGTCTTATCGGTATGTTCTGCAGATTAGGTTCAGTACAGCTGAGCCTTCCTGTAGTTGTTACAGTCTGCTGGAAGTGAGCATGCACCTTACCATCGGAAGCTATCAGCGGCAGCAATCCATCGATATATGTGCTCTTAAGCTTAGCCAAAGTCCTGTACTCAAGAACATCGACTACTATCGGATGTTTATCTTTGATCTTTTCGAGAACCTCAGCACTTGTAGAATAACCTCTCTTAGTCTTCTTTCCGGCAGGAAGCTCTAATTTTTCGAAAAGGATCTCTCCGAGCTGTACAGGAGAATTGATGTTGAAAGTTTCTCCTGCCGCTTCGTAGATCTTATCTGTAAGTCCATTGATTTCAAAAGAAAGCATTTCACCGAAGGCGATAAGCTCTTCTTTATCTACCTTGAAGCCTTCCTTCTCCATGCCGGCCATGACCTTTACGAGAGGCAACTCAACTTCATAGAAGATTTTCTCGAGATCTTCATCTGCAAGATTTTTCTTCTGCAAAGGCATCAGGTTCAGCACAGCGAAGCATACTTTGAACCCATAGTCCATAAACAGTTTCGTGTTGTCTGTAAACAGATCCACTTGACCGTTGGAAGCCATGAAATCTGCTTCTTCTTCAACCGACATGTGAAGGTACTCATTAGAGAGTGCAGAGAGACTATAGTTGCTTCTTCCTGAATCCAACACATACTGTGCTATCGCAGTATCATAAGATACATCATCGATAACAGCACCGACGCACATGAGCATATAAACGTCACGCTTTACATCGTGTCCCGCCAATGTTACATCCTGTGAAGCCAGCCAACCGTCAAATCCACTTAACTTCTGGTAATCAAAATAATAATATTTATTATTATTGATGACAGCTACACCCTCGATCACAGGTTTAGTCAAATGGTTGTTGTCTCCAAATACCTTTATGATTATCTCTCCTGAAAGAATAAGTGATGAGAGCCTATCATTTGAATCCACCAGAATCTTCTCGAATGATCCTGCATCAGCTAAAACGATCTCTGATTCAGCGTTTTCTTCAAAAACATCATTATCGCTTACCTTGAGTTTTTTGAGGAATTTATTGAATTCAAGCTTCTTATAAAGCTTGATCAATTCGTCGTAATCAGGTTCTGTAAGACGCATTTCTTCCAGATCGATCTCAATAGGCACATTTACATTGATAGTGGCAAGTTTCTTGCTCATCATTGCAAGCTGTGCATGTTCTTCTACCTTCGCCTTGATACCTGCAGGTTTCAAGTTATCGACATTCGCAATGATATTCTCTACACTGCCGTACTCCAGCAGAAGTTTAGTTGCACCCTTTTCACCTACTCCCGGTATCCCCGGGATGTTGTCTGACTTATCACCCATTAGACCTTTGAGATCTATGAACTGCTCAGGAGTAAGTCCATATTTCTCGATCATGGCCTGTCTATCATACATATCAAACTCGGATACGCCCTTCTTAGTGAAGATGATCTTCGTTACATCTGTGGCCAGCTGCAGCTCATCCTTGTCTCCTGTAATGATATAAGGCTCGAGCCCTGCAGCCTCTGCTTCTTTCGCTACAGTTCCGATGATATCATCAGCTTCAAATCCCTCTATCTCTAGCTGTTTGATATTCATAGCACTAAGCACATCCTTGAGCAAAGGTATCTGCATAGCAAGTTCAGGCGGCATCTTTCTCCTACCCGCCTTGTATTCATCGTATTCCTTATGTCTGAATGTCGGCGCTTTTAAGTCATAAGCTATTGCCATGTATTCAGGTTCGTAATCCTTGCGTATTTTTTCAAGCATATTTAAAAACCCAAATATGCCTTGTGTAAATATTCCCTCTTTCGTTATCATAGGGTTTCTCATGGCATAGTAAGCTCTGTTTATTAAGCTGTTACCGTCGATAATAGCTATTCTTTTCATAGTACATCCACCTTTTATTAATTAAAGATCACACATGGCCTTAAAGCCATATGCTGACTCTGCGTTTTTTACACCTTCCGCGATGGCCTTGGCTATCACATAAGCCCCCAGATCACCGAGAGCATCAGGGTTCACCTCTACATCACCCTTTGCAAGATAGAATATGCTGTCTCCGTCAGCCGAAGTATGCACAGGCTTGATTGCTGCGGCATATCCATTATGAGCCATGGAAGCAAGCTTACTGCATTGCGCCTTTGTCAGGTTAGCATTTGTTATGATACAGCCAATAGTAGTATTGCCTGTAAAAACATTCTTCTGCTGTTCTATTGTGCTCCACATGATATCTCGAGTGCTGGCCAATGTGTTCTTATCTTCGTTTAAGATACCGGCAATCTGTTTATTTGTATCAATATCAAAAACATCTCCAAGGCAATTCACAGCCACAACTGCTCCGATTTTCAGCTCACCAATCTGTACTGCGTATGTACCAAGACCGCCTTTCATAACACGTTCAATACCGAGGAACTTGCCTATAGTTGCTCCTGTGCCGGCACCGAAATTGCCCTTTTCAGGGTAGTTTTTTTCAGAAGCAATGCATGCTGCATGGCCCATGTCAGCATCAGGTCTGCACTTTGGGTCTCCGGAAACCAGATCGAACAAGCACGCCGCAGGGACGATAGGCACTTTGCCTATTCCCACATCGAATCCTATGTTCTTCTCCTCCAGATACTTCATGACTCCGGTCGCAGCATCTAGACCGTAAGCACTGCCTCCCGAAAGTAAAACAGCATGGACTTTATCGACCATTTTCACTGGATCCAGAAGATCGGTTTCTCTTGTAGCCGGACCGCCGCCGCGTACATCGACTCCGGCTGCTGCACCCTCATCACACAAAATGGCGGTACAACCTGTACCGCCCTCCTTATCCTGTGCATTGCCTATGCGAAATCCTTCTATTTCATTGATTTCGATTTCTTTCATGTACTCTCTGTTCATCTGATTTCTTCGATGCTCCCAAGATTATTTTCTATGTATCAACCAGTACATCATTCCTACGAATCCGCTTCCGCCAATGATATTTCCGATAGTTACAGGAACAAGATTCTTAAGAACAAAGGCACCGACAGTAAGACTTGACACATCAAGACCCAATACATTCACGTAAGCTTCGTTTGTAGCTGCCATCATACCTACAGGTATGAAATACATATTGGCAACACAGTGCTCGAATCCGCCGATAACGAAAGGCAGGATCATGAAGAAGCTTGCAAATATTTTACTAACAGTTGCCTGCGCTCCAGTCGCCATCCACACAGCCAGGCAAACGAGCCAGTTACACATGATACCAAGCACTACAGCCTTACCGAAGTCCAGGTTAACTTTACCTATAGCCGTCTTGATCACCATTGCCCCCAGAAGCCCGTCACTTGCATCCAGTGAATCAGTATAAAATACGAAATATGCGAAAATCAGCGCGCCTATCAAGTTTCCTATGTAAACTATTGCCCAGTTCCTGAACATGCCGCTGAATCTTATCTTCTTGTCAGCTACTCCCGTAACCATCAAGCAGTTTCCTGTGAACAGTTCAGCTCCGCACAGAACTACCATCATCAGACCTACCGGGAATACACATCCCGCAACAAGTCTACCCAAACCGAATGTGGACGGATCGGAAGTCAGATTATATGAAGCCATAGTCGATGCGAATCCTCCTATAGCTATATATGCACCTGCAAGCACAGCCAGCAGAAAGATCGTTTTAAAACTTCCTCCTGCCTTATTTATAGATGAATCCGATACCTTGTCTAATATTTCCTTCGATGTTAATGCTTTCAATAGTACGATCTCCTTATATTACTGAAATATATCCGTTTAATTTTACCACACTTAAATCTCCCATTAAAGTTCAAATACATTTTATGTCCAAAATTATGGCAAAAAAAATCCCGACATGCCGTCAAGGATAAATAATTCACACCCTATCACTGATAGGGGGGTGCCCTGTTCTTGCTTCTGCCTTCCACTCTAAGGAGGCTTGACATCCACGACGGAAACTCGGGCTCCCAATGTCGTTACGTAGGTTGAATTATAAAGTCCTCAACGCACACTTCAGGATCTATTGCTATTATATGCTGTCTGCTATTATATTATAAAAACAACATATGGAAAATGCAAGTCAAATCATATCGTATTAACGCGGTAAAGTTCAGCATATTTGCCATCTATAACCATCAGTTCATCGTGTGACCCCTCTTCAGCGATCACGCCGTCATCGATCAGCACTATCCTGTCGACATTTTTGATGGTAGACAGTCTGTGAGCTATGATTATAGACGTCCTGCCTTCAGCCAATTTATCGAAGGCCTGCTGTATCTTCGATTCAGTCACTGTATCGAGCGCAGAAGTCGCCTCATCCAGGATAAGTATAGGCGGATTCTTGAGGAAGATACGAGCGATTGCCACTCTCTGTTTCTGACCGCCGCTGAGCAGCACGCCTCTCTCACCTGTATAAGTGTCGAACTTATCCGGCATATCCATTATGTCGTCGTATATCTCAGCCTTCTTGGCCGCTTCCATTACTTCTTCATCAGTCGCATCCGGTCTGCCGTATCTGATGTTTTCCATAATAGTATCGGCATAGAGGAATACGTCCTGCTGAATGATACCGATGGCTTTGCGAAGCTCTGACTTTTTCACATCTCTTATATCGATACCATCTATCTTGATACATCCCTCGTTCACATCATAAAACCTAGGGATGAGCTGGCACAGAGTACTCTTTCCGCCTCCCGAAGGTCCTACTATAGCTATAGACTTGCCGCCTTCTATATCAAGGTTTATGTCGTGAAGCACTTCCACATCTTCGTTATATGCAAAGCGCACTCGTTCGAAAGATATGGTGCCTTCCTGTATGCAAAATTCTTTCGGCTCCGCCGGATCTTTGATATCCGGTTCCATACGCATCACATCTATGAATCTTGACAGCCCTGCCCATCCGTTCATGAACAATTCAGCGAAGTTGGAAAGTTTCCTAAGCGGATTGATGAATGTGCTGACAAAAAGATAAAACGTGATCAGATCCACATAATCCATATCATCTCTCATGATCAGCCATCCGCCGCATGCCAATATTGCTACAGGCATGATGCAAAGGAAATACTCAAGGCTTGAGTTGAATGTGCCAAAAGCCTTATAAGTGTCGCACTTGGCCGTCTTGAACTGTTCGTTGGCAGCGGCAAACTTATTGTAGTCTGCAGTTTCATTGGCAAACGCCTTAGAAGTCCTGATGCCCGAAAGTCCCGATTCGATCTCGCCGTTTATCTCAGCCATCTTTACCTTGACTCTTTTTGACGTAAGTGACATCCTTCTCCTGCATAAGATAACGATGAACAGGAAAATCGGAATTATGATTATTATAAGAAGAGCCAACTGCCACTGGATGGAAGCCATGATGATAGCTGAACCTATTATGGTGATAGCCGCTATGAACAGATCCTCCGGACCATGATGCGCCAGCTCAGTGATCTCAAACAAGTCCCCTGTCATCCTGTTCATCAGCTGCCCTGTCTTATTCTTATCGAAGAACTTGAAATCCAGCGTCTGTATATGGGCGAACAGGTCATCCCTGAGATCTGCCTCCACACGCACACCAAACATATGACCCCAGTAAGTGATAGTGTAGTTCATAGCTACCCTTATGAGGAATGCTAAAGCCACGATGATCATTACCGTGAAAAAAGTATGATATTCCTTTCCCGGAAGCATATCATACATCGCACGCCTAGCCACAAGCGGGAAAGCCAGATCGATAAGTGATGCTATCAGCGCACATGATAAGTCCAGGATGAACAGCTTGTAATGTGGTTTGAAATAGCTTATAAAGACCTGTAAAGGTCGTTTTGTGAAGTCTTTATTGTTTCTCATGATTGTCATTATATCCTATGTCAAACTTCTAAACCAACTGAAGATATCGCCGGTAAACCCAAAGATCCTTTTCAGTCATATAACTTCTCCTATAAAAAACCCCTTGCACTTTTTACAAGCACAAGAGGATTTGATCTTAGTCTTCCAGATCTAAGCTGCAGTTGTGATGAACTTTCTGAACGTCGTCGTTATCTTCCAGTACATCCAGCATCTTTTTCAGATTCTTGATCTGGTCATCTCCGCTTGGAGCAGCTTCCATTGAAGGAACGAATTCGATGTCGGAATCAACCAGTTCATATCCTGCTTCTGTCAGAGCACTGTGAACGTCTGTATAAGCAGCAGGTTCTGTCTGGATCTCGAAGCTGTCTTCGTGAGTGATCATGTCATCAGCTCCTGCTTCAAGAGCAGTTTCCATCAGAGCATCTTCGTCGATATCGTCTGTCTTTTCGATGATCAGAACGCCTTTTCTCGCGAACATGTATGATACGCATCCCGGAGTTCCCAGGTTGCCGCCGTACTTATCAAAAGCAGCTCTTACTGATGAAGAAGTTCTGTTTCTGTTGTCTGTCAGAGTTTCTACGATAACAGCAACTCCGCCTACTCCGTAACCTTCAAATACCAGTTCTTCGTAAGTTTCGCCTGCCAGTTCGCCGGTACCCTTCTTGATAGCTCTCTTGATGTTGTCATTAGGCATGCCGATGGCTTTAGCCTTTTCTATAGCAACTCTCAGTGTAGCATTGTAGTCAGGGTCTCCGCCTGCTTTAGCTGCTACGATGATAGCTCTTCCGTATTTTGTGAACATTGCCGCACGTCTGGAATCCTGTGCCGCTTTTCTACCTGCAATTGTACCGTGTCTTCCCATGGAGACACCTCCTAACCTTTTTAAAATTTTCCTGAAATAGTATACACCTATTTTTTTATAAATTCAAGGATATATATTCTCTTATTTCAGGGCTTCGTATTCTTCTCTAAGCATCGATAGCAGATGCACGTCATAAAGGATGCCGTTTTTACGACAGTTATTACGCAGACACCCTTCAGGCTTGAATCCGAGATTCAAATATAAGTATCTGGCAGGATTTCCTGTGTAATGGTCGAGGTACAGTCTTTCCAGCTTCAGCTCTTCGAAGCAGTACTTCATGACAGCTTCCATCGCCTGTCTGCCGTAGCCGCAGCCTCTAAGAGCAGTATCGGCTATATAGATCCTCCAGATCTCTGCCTTCCAGCCTTCGATAATGTCACCGATAACTATACGACCGATGACTGTATTCTCGCATTCACCTTTAAGCTCTATAGTAAACTGTCTGGCCGCATTATTCTGCAAGTCATTGAAATACTTCTGATACAGTTCATCTCTTGTCTGATCATCACCGATACTGAAAAATTCAGTCACAGCAGGATCACGTTCCCATACATAAAACAGTTCAAGATCATCCATCTCTGTTGGGCGGATCTTAAGATCCTTAGTCTCTAAAATCATTTGTACCTCCTTAGGGATACTATATTACTCTTTATCGGCATCCTGCAGGTTCTTGTGAGCAGTAGCCATCATCAGCTTGATACGATTGAGCTGGTTTACATCTGATGCACCCGGATCGTAGTCGATAGCTGCTATATTTGCTTTAGGATTTCTCTTTCTCAGCGGCTTCATCATACCCTTGCCTGTTACATGGTTAGGCAGACATGCGAACGGCTGCATACATACTATGTTCTCTACACCGTCATCGATAAGTTCAACCATTTCACCTGCCAGCAGCCAGCCTTCACCGCACTGATTGCCAAGAGATGCAACTTCCTGCGCCTTTTCTGCTATATGTTCGATGTGTGAAGGCTCATGGAAACGTTTACTTTCTCTAAGTGCCTTACGGAGCGGTTTTCTGAACCATTCAACTACCTTGATGGCGACCTTGTTGCCAAAGGCCTGTTTGGATGTTCCGCTGAGGTTTCTGTAGTTAAACTCTTTACTGTGCATTCCGTACATGAAGAAGTCAATGAGGTCGAGAACTACAGCTTCTCCGCCTTCTTGTTCGATGATGCTTACGATATCGTTGTTGGCATTAGGATGATACTTAACGAGGATCTCACCTACAACGCCTACCTTAGGCTTCTTCAGGCCTTCCTGCAGTGGCAGCGCATCGAAGTCTCTGACGATACCCGCTATAGTAGTTTTGAACTTCCTCATGCTGCCTGTATGTACGTTACGTCTGGCAACTCTTGACCATTTCTCGAACAGCTCATCAGCTGAACCGGGAACAGCTTCATAAGGTCTGGTCTTGTAAAGAACTCTCATGAAAAGGTCGCCGTATATCATTCCCATAAGGGCTCTCTTGATCAGCTTAGGTGATAAGAGGTTGAATCCCGGATTTGATTCAAGACCTGACATGTTGACGGATACTACAGGGATCTGTTCCATATCCATGTCTTTCAGGGCCTTTCTCAGAAGTGCTACGTAGTTACTTGCACGGCACTGTCCGCCAGTCTGGCTCATGAAGATAGCTACCTTATCAAGATCCACTTCACCTGATTTCAGGTAAGAAATTATCTGTCCCAGTGAAACAATAGTAGGATAGCATGCATCGTTGTTGATGTACTTCAGACCTTCTTCAACTGCATTCTTATCTACAGTCGGAAGTCTCTTAGCCTTATATCCTGCCTTGCCCAATGCAGTTTCGAGGAACTGGAAGTGCATTGGCGCCATTTCAGGTATAAGCATCGTATAATCTTTTCTCATCTCCTTAGTAAAGAACTTTCTCTGATAAGGAGAATTGTCATCCACGTGCTTTACTCTGTTCTTTGTACGTTCATCCATAGCTGCCTTAAGAGATCTTATTCTGATCTTTGCAGCACCCATGTTAGTTCCTTCGTCTATCTTGAGAACTGTATAAAGCTTGTTGTTTTTCTTAGTGATTTCTTCTACCTGGTCTGTAGTTACGGCATCAAGACCACAGCCGAATGAATTGAGCTGTACGATCTCAACATCATCTGTAGTTCCTACAAATGTTGCCGCCTTGTAAAGTCTTGAGTGGTACATCCACTGGTCGAGGACTCTGATAGGTCTGTTCAGCTTGCCGAGGTGAGCTACCGAGTCTTCTGTAAGTACGACCATATCGAATGATGTTATGATCTTATCGATACCGTGGTTGATTTCGGGGTCAAGATGATAAGGTCTTCCTGCGAGGACAACAGCCTTTTTCTTATGCTCTCTTGCCCATCTGAGCGCAGCTTCGCCCTTTTTCTTGATATCGCCCTTGAATCTTCTGTCTTCAGCTCTCGCTACCTTGATGGCATCTTCCAGCTCAAGTCTACCTACGCCTGTTCTTCTCAGCATCTTATAGAGCTCACGAGCCAAGAACTCATCATTATCATACGGCAGGAACGGATGTGAGAAGATGACGTCATTATCAGCAAATACATCATCCATATTTCCTGCGATAACTTCAGGATATGTAGCAACGATTGGACAATTGTAATGATTAGGTGCTGTTTCATCTTCTATGCGTTCATAGTTGATGCTTGGATAAAATATCCACTTAGCGCCGTGTTCAACCAGCCACTTGATATGTCCGTGGACCATCTTGGCCGGATAACATGCAGTATCTGAAGAGATGGTTTCCATACCTCTCTCGTATATTTCTTTATTTGATGTAGGTGACAGCATCACGCTGAAGCCAAGTCTTGTGAAGAGCACATGCCAGAACGGATAGTTCTCATACATGTTGAGGACTCTAGGTATACCGATGACACCTCTCTTAGACTGTTCTACTGTCAGAGGCTTATACTGGAAAAGTCTCTGCAGCTTGTATTCGAACATATTAGGGAGCTTCTTAGACTCGTCTGTTGACTTGCCTTCCCCTCTTTCACATCTGTTTCCTGTGAAGAATCTCGTTCCGTCATTGAACTTATTGATAGTCATCAGGCAGTTGTTTTCACAGCCCTTACATCTGATGTGACTCGTTTCAACATGGAATTTCACCATTTCATCCATAGTGATGATGGATGAAGTAGTATCTTCAACGTAGTTTTCCCTGGCAATAAGTGCGGCACCGTAAGCACCCATAAGTCCTGCGATATCAGGTCTTACGATATTTTTGCCCATGATGTTTTCGATGGCTCTAAGAACGGCGTCATTGAGGAAAGTACCGCCCTGAACGACGATCTTCTCACCAGCTTCTTCAGGGTTTCTAAGTTTGATAACCTTGTAAAGTGCATTCTTTATTACTGAATAAGAAAGTCCCGCTGAGATATCTCCGATAGTAGCGCCTTCCTTCTGAGCCTGCTTTACCTTGGAATTCATAAATACGGTACATCTTGTTCCCAGGTCTACAGGAGATTTGGCAAAGAGCGCTTCTCTGGCAAATGACTCTACGTCCATGTTCACGGATTTAGCATAAGTTTCGATGAATGAGCCGCAGCCTGATGAACATGCTTCATTGAGCATGATGTTGTAGATGGCACCGTCTCTTATCCTCATGCACTTCATATCCTGTCCGCCGATGTCCAGGATGAAGTCTACACCAGGCAGGAATTCTTCGGCAGCCTTGTAATGTGCCATAGTTTCGATCTCACCCATGTCTGCCTTGAACGCGGCCTTGATAAGACCTTCACCGTAGCCTGTAGCAGTAACGTTAGCTATATAAGCCTTAGGCGGAAGAAGCGAATACAGCTCTTTCAGCATATTCATCGTAGCTTCCAGAGGCTTTCCTTCGTTACCTGTATAGTAAGAATAAAGCAGATTCTTATCTTCATCGATAAGTGCAGCCTTTGTAGTTGTTGAGCCTGCATCTATTCCGAGGAAGACTTTGCCTTTTGCCTTCTTGATATCTTTTCTCTTGATAGTATCCTGCTTATGTCTTTCGTGGAATTTCTTATAGTCATCAGAATCTACGAAGAGCGGATCCACGTGTTTAGTATCGGATAATGCAGATGGATCGGCATTATCGATCCTGGCTATGATCTCGCTGAAATCCACTGCATCATACTTTGATGAATTCATCGCAGCACCAATAGCAACGAAGTATTTGGAATCTTCAGGGAAGATTATTTCATCATCTGTCAGCTGAAGCGTATCGATGAATCTCTTTCTCAGTTCACTCAGGAATGACAGAGGTCCGCCAAGGAACGCTACCTTGCCTTTGATGGTATGGCCGCAAGCCAGACCGCTGATAGTCTGATTTACTACTGCCTGAAATATTGATGCCGCCAAGTCTTCTACTGGCGCACCTTCATTGATGAGAGGCTGGATATCTGTCTTAGCGAATACTCCGCACCTTGCTGCGATCGGATATATCATCTTATGCTTCTTAGCAGCTTCGTTAAGTCCCGATGCATCTGTATTGAGAAGAACTGCCATCTGGTCGATGAATGCACCTGTGCCCCCTGCGCAAGTACCATTCATTCTCTGTTCGATGGTCTGTCCGTAAAAAGTTATCTTAGCATCTTCTCCGCCAAGTTCGATAGCAACATCAGTTTCAGGGATGAGTGCCTCAACAGCAGCACTGCATGTGACTACTTCCTGTTCGAATGGTATGCTCAATACATTCGATAGTGAAAGTCCACCCGAACCCGTAATAACAGTTCTGAGACTTACATCACCGATTTCTTCATACATTTTTCTCAATAAATCAACAACTGTTTCAAAGACGTTGGACATGTGTCTTTCATATCTGCTGTAAATGATCTTGTCATCGCTGTCCAGCAGAATAAGTTTTACAGTAGTCGATCCTACGTCTATACCTAATCTCATAAGTATTACATCCTTTCTCTAATGCTTTTTACTTCCTTTTTTTGATTGTTTAATCTATATTATATTATTCATATATATATTTATATATATGAAGTGATTTTTTTGTTTTTCTTTGCCATTGTATATTGTATAATACCTTTATGAAAAGTTCAATCAAAAAAGACACATTCAAATCAATATATAGTATGCTTGATAAAGTTTCTCCTGTAGATTATGACTGCGGCAAATTATGCGGTGCTTCCTGCTGCACATGTCAAGATCCGGATATGGGCATCTACCTGCTTCCGGGAGAAGAAAAACTCTTCACACGTGATGAAGACTGGCTTTCATGGGGCTGGTGCATGGCTGAGGATTATGAATTTCCTGAGAGCTGGCACGGTAAAGTATACTTTCTCCAATGTACAAAGGCGCCGTTTTGCGACAGAAAAAATCGCCCTTTGCAATGCAGGACTTTTCCTCTGGCACCACATATGGACGAAGACGGTAATTTGTATATGATATATCATAGCGGAGAACTTCCATATCCCTGCCCTCTTTTGAATGGTGAGATCCCATTGAATGAAGACTTTATCAAAGCTACATATGAAGCTTGGGCAACACTGATCCAAGACCCTCTTATTTATGATCTTGTGGAACTTGATTCTGAATACAGAATAGAGGACGGCGAACCGATCACCATCCTCTATCCGAGATAAATACTTATTTATTTTTTATTCGAAAGCGCTAGGCCATTTCGTCCAAGCGCTTTATTTCGTTTTTGTAAATGTGTACGAGCATTATGATAAGGAATGCAGTTCCTAAAATTTCTGCCAGCGGGAATGAATACCAAACGAGCGTAATGCCGCCGATCTTCGCAAGTATCCATGCTAACGGCAGGATACCTACAAGCTGTCTTATGAGTGACGCCCACAGACTGATGAATCCGTGACCTGTCGCCTGGAATATGGATGATGTCATGATACCGAACGAAGCAGGTATGAAACACCAGCTTATAGCTCTGAGAGCCGGGATGCCTATATCGTACATGCTCTGACTGCCTTGTGCATTGAATATGCTGAGAAGCTGACTAGGGAACAGCTGGAATATCACAAGTCCTACGGACATGATACCAAGTGCGATGAGAAATCCCTTTTTGTATGTTTCCATCAATCTCTTTCTATTTCTTGCTCCGTAGTTGTATCCCATGATTGGCATTACTCCCTGATTCATACCGAATACAGGCATGAATACGAATGACTGAAGTCTTCCGTATACACCCATTACTGCAACTGCAGTTTCAGTAAGGCTTCCCAGGATCAGATTCATCCCGAACTGCATAACAGATCCTATAGACTGCATCAATATTGATGGTGCTCCTACTGCATATATATCTTTGACGATATATTTATCAAACTTCCATCCTCTGAATCGTACTTTTACAGAATGTTCCTTAGCAAACAGCAAATATTGACCGAGACACATCGATAAAAACTGACCAAACACTGTCGCGATCGCTGCTCCCGCAACTCCCATTTCAGGAAAAGGACCGTAACCGAAAATGAGTATAGGGTCAAGGATGATATTAGTGACAGCGCCTACTATGCTGCAAATCATAGGGAGTGTCATGTTTCCTGTAGCCTGCAGGATCTTTTCTGTAGATATCTGCACCATTACGAAAACACAGCCTATCGTGATTATCTGCATATAGATAACGCCGCTTTCGATTATATATGGATTATCTGACATCAGATTCATTATAGGTTTAGCGAAGAACAGTCCAATGATTGCAAACAGGCCCCAGTTAAAGAATGCAAGCCTGTATCCATGGCACGCTGCCAAATTTGCCTCTTCTATTCTCCCTGCACCGAGACGTCTTGAAATTAGTGAGTTTATACCAACTCCGGTACCTACTCCGAATGAAATTATGAGAAACTGTATCGGATTGACATATGTAAGTGCAGCAAGTGCTTCTTCACCGAGTCTTGATACGAAAAAGCTGTCTACTACATTATAAAACGCCTGAATAAGCATTGAGAGTATTGCAGGCCAAGACATATTCAATATAAGTCTTCCTACAGGCATCTCTCCCATTTTATTGTGCGTTGGTACTTTATTCTGTTTCTGCTTTTCCTGATTCTGCATCATGCACCTCTTGATAATTTATGGCTATATTATTATTTACAGCATAAAAATTTGCCTAATATAGATTAGGCAAATTCTTAAACTAGTATTTTCCTGTTTTTATAGTACCACTGTATGTAAGAAAAATCAATCCTTAGATTTATAATACAGCATGCAGTGGCAGTACCCTTCAAAATCCGGGTCCGCTATCTGCGCTTTGAATTCTTCGCAGATACACTTGTTTTCTTCTTTGATCTCTATCCTGCACGGACAATACCCGTCCTTTTTCTTAAGCCCCTCTTTGATCATATCGACGATCTTAGGATCGTCATTGAGCCTTACTGCCATGGCTTATGCCTTCCAGAGTCCGTGGAGGTTGCAGTATTCATAAACAGCAACCAGCTTTTCTCCTGCCAGGTCGAATACAGCTTCAGGTTTTTCGCCAGCCTTCAGATACTTGATCTGGCTTCCCTTTTCAGTTTCTACTGCTACCCACTGGATGAAATGTTCTTCTACCATTGGATGTTCAACTGAACCAACTTTAACTACTACTTTATCTCCATCCTGTTCTACTACAGGTACATGCTTTTCCTGAGCAGCATCTACTGTGTTAGGAACCAGTTCAGTCATCTTCTGACCACAGCACATTACAGGTACGCCCTTGCTTTCTACGAAAGTGATTTTGTTTCCACAGTGTTCACATACATAAAACTTCATTATTATTTCCTCCTTGTTAATGCTTTTTATTTTCGTTTTCGTTTTCATTTAGAATCAAATTGAATATTTTTATTGTGCACCTTTTTGGTACAATTTAATTATACCACTATCGTCCAGTTTGTCAACAATTATTTTTAATTTTTTTATAACTGTTAAACGTTGAAATTTCAACATTTTATAATTTATTGACATATGTCAGTTAAAATGTTATTATGTTCATATACAACATATGTCAAAAACTTATTTATAAGGAGGTCATATTCAATGAAAATCGCAGTTACTT
Source organism: Bacillota bacterium (assembly GCA_030536355.1). Taxonomy (GTDB): domain Bacteria; phylum Bacillota; class Clostridia; order Peptostreptococcales; family Anaerovoracaceae; genus Lentihominibacter. Next base: position 21,072 of record JAUNQD010000013.1, read on the forward strand.
ATGAAAACGGAAATATCTTTCAGCATTTCGGTCATACCGAAACATTTAAGATCTACACAGTAGAAAATAAAGAAATCATCTCAAGTGAAGTTATCCCTACTGAAGGAAGCGGTCACGGTGCACTCGGCGGATTCCTTGCAGCTCATAAAGTAGATGTACTCATCTGCGGCGGTATCGGCGGCGGCGCTAAGATGGCACTGGCTCAGGCAGGCATCCAGCTAATGGGCGGATGCAGCGGCAATGCTGATGAAGCTGTAGCAGCATATCTGGCAGGTAAGCTGATCTTCAACCCTAATGTTCAGTGCAACCACCACGGCGACCATCATCATGGCGAAGGTCACTCTTGCGGAAGTCACGGACATAGCTGCGGAAGCCATGGCGGCGGACATTCATGCGGCGGCGGAAACTGCGGAAGCCACTAAGCAAATAAAATAAATGGGACTGATGATCAGTCCCATTTTTATTGCAATTATTATGATTTCTTAAGGGCATTCACAAGTGCAGCAAAAATCAATCCTGCAATCGGGAAGATGAGCCATGATCTTGCCCATGCATCACCGATAAAACTCCATGCAAGATATATGGCAACTACTACAGGCCAGTATATACCACCTACCCTTTCTTCAAGCTCGGCTTTCTTTCTGTTTGCCGGCTCGAACTCTTCCTGTTTCAGAAGCTGCATATATCCTTCTCTGATAAGCCCCAGTTTCACGAATTTGTTGACAGCGATCGCTATCATAATAAGAAGTACCGGTACCATCAGCACAACGATAACATCGCTCATCTCCATCACTGCAGTTATTATCAACGGTATCGGGCTCAATATACAAAGTCCCACTCCTAAACTAATACCTTTACCAAATTTCGGTTCAAACTCCGAGAACATCTTATCTATATCTTCTATCTGACCGACGCTAAGAACAAATTCACCATTTTTTATATATTTATATCTGTTCATATAAACGCTGTTGCTGATAAAGATCTTAACAGCTACAGCAACCATTATCATAAGCGCAAGCAAACCGATGATCACAAATACAGTTTCTGATATAAATCCCGGACCTTCTTCCACAACACAGCCCGCTAAACCTATAAGAAGTGCTGGCGATAATATGCATAGTACGACACCTAAAGCTATCATATATGCAAAGTGCGCTGTATCCTTGAGAAAGCTTTTTATCTGTTCATCGCAAAGCATGTTGCTTTTTTCTTCTTCAATATAACTGTTGATTTCGATTTCGGCAGATCCTGCGGACAAAGTGTCTCCGTCTCCCTTCAACAGATAATCTGTAGTAACTCCGAATAATTCCGACATCTGCAATATCCTGGTAAGATCAGGTACACTTGCACTGCTCTCCCACTTCGATACTGACTGCCTAGACACATCCAGCTTTTCTGCCAATTCTTCCTGTGACCAACCTTTTTGTTTTCTAAGTCTTATGATCCTGTTTGATATATTCATAAAAACCACCCTTTCGTTTTCTTGGGCTCATCTTATCAAATATGCCTCAAAATACTCCACCAACCGCACTTGGAATTTTGTCAACCGTTAGTTGCATCGTTGAAATTTCAATATTTATAAGCACTATTAAAACAGAAAAAGGCAGATACTACAAGTATTTGCCTCAATATTTTCTCATACAGTTACCTGTAATGCAAACTATTTGATACGTTCAACCACCACTGCGTATATCTCATCAGCAAGTCTGCAGTATTTATCCAGCATCCCGTTAGCTTCTGCTTCCAGTGCTTCTGCTTTTGCTCTGTCTTTCATCGATTTAGTGTTGATGAACACGTTAAGTGATGCACCCTGCAGAGCTGCTTTGCAGCATACTGCACCTACGCCTGCGTCGGAGATAGCGAGAGCTGAGCCCTTTGCAGCGAAGCCTTCGATGACATCCAGAGCTTTGCATACGGTACGCATTATATCCATAGGAGCCTGACAAGCCACATCAAGTGCCTTTTCCATCACTTCGTCTCTGGAAGAATCGTCCTTAGGGATTCCGTAAGCTTTGGCAAGAGGTGCAAAAGCTTCAGCGTCTTTGTCCATCAGGGATAAAAGCTCTACGCGAAGGCTGTCTCCTTCTGCCATCAGTTTCTGTATATCTTCTTCCACATCGGCATATTTTTTCTTGCCGGTCGTGAGCGAACCCACCATATTACCGAGGGCGATCCCGATGGAACCTACAAGTGCACTGGCACCGCCGCCGCCCGGAACTGCTTCTTTGGAAGCCAGGACTTCCGTGAATTCATTGATTTTCTTATCTTCAAATCTCATAATCATTTCCCTTCATGATAACCGTAATAACTTAAGCCTTTTTCTTACGCCTGAATATCTGTCTTCTGAACAGGATCACATTCATCACGGCAAAGAATGCTATAAGGATGATCAGACATACCACAGGATTCTTAGGTGCGAATGTTGCCAGAAGCATCATAGGGAATCCGAATGCTATAGCAGGGAAGGTCTGGTAAACAAGGTTGTCTGCTGCCGGTGTATCGAAGTTAGCATCGATTTCTCTGAGCAGGATAACACCTGTGCTGGCAGTACCTGTCAGCATTCCGTACATTGCCAGGAACTGCTCTTCAGGATATTCAGGGAACAGCTTAACTGAAATGAATCTTACATAGAAATATGTTGCAAATGCAGCTGTTATGCCGAGAACAAGCATGATGCCCCAGTATTTTTCCAGAACGCTCAATCTGATAGCTGCTATCCCTGCAACGATCATGATATCGAAGAAGAAGTTACTGCATCTTGTAAGCAGGAAGTTATTAGTATACCCTCTCTTGACAATACTCTTCTTATTGAGCAGATTGAGGACAGCTTTTACTATTACAGCTGCCAGTACGCCAAGGATAAAGTTGAATCCGTAAATAGTGGATTTGAATCCCGGAACTAAAATACCGAGAACGAACATCATGGCATAGGCAAGCAGATATGTACCGCAGATGAAGCCAACCTGAACAGTCATCTTATCCATGCTGCCCTGCATAGGGATCTCATTTGCTTCTTCTATATCTTCAAATGTAACTTTTTCTATCGATGAACTTGTATCAAAAGCTGTGACAACGCCGCGCTTTTTCAGGATATTCAGATGGATAACGCCGCCAAATGCTGCAGATAAGAATCCGAGTGCTGCTATAGTAAGGCCAAAACTTTTACCGCCATTGAATCCAAAATCAGCTTCGAATATACCGCCAAAGTTCATAGCTTGTCCCGACCCCTGACCATATCCGAATGGAACGAGTATACCTGCAGCAGGGAAGAAATTATTTATGATAAATGCAGCTGCTATCATTGTTATACCCATACCGAGGATAGCCTGCACAAGATATGTAGCAACGGTGGTCACACCTGAATCGAAGATTTCCATAGTGCGCTGCTTGTTCATCTTATTTTTTGATGTTTTAAGCGCAGATGCTGTGAATCCGAGCGCCAATGCATGATATGTTATGGTTTCGAGGACAGCCGTACCTTGTCCATTGAAAAATGCTGTGTCAAAGAAGAACTGACCGGTCACAGTCTTGTATATGCCTGCTATTATAAGCAAAATGAATCCGCCCAGCACTGATGTCGGTATCAGTGATTTGTGAAGGATAGGAATCAAGTTCTTAAGTATTGTCGCTACGATAAGGCTAAGAAGAAGAACTGCTACGATATTGATAGTTCCCCAGTTACTATAGTCCCAAAAATTTGACATTTTCGTTTTCCTCTCTGATATTCTTATATCTGTTAAAGACATTAACATACTTGAGCCCGTTGAAGCGCTCGTTCCCCTTGAGCTGGTAAACCTTATCCTTATGATAAATGTTCACCTTGTTCTTTCCCAACATCGTTACGGCATCTGTCTCTTCGAAATCAAATACCAGATCGTCGCCTACAGTGATCTTGTCCCCTTTTAACGTGATCAGCTGATCATCGGCTATTTTATATTTATTCTTATATACTTTGACTTCCCACAGACCGGCTTTTTCTGTGTAGTCGATTTTATCTTTCAGATCTTCGATAGTCATACTGTTAATAGTATCGTTCTGATACTCGTACCAGTTTTTAGCGAACTTGAACGGAAATTCTTTTCCTATTCCTTCAAGTTCTTTCGTTGGAAGATACCTGACCTTGATACCGCACTTCTTACACTCTACTATATCGCCATGACTCTCAAAAGTACTGAATCCGCATGTTGGACAGATGTATACCATTCTTTCCATATACTCTGCCAGATTCTTATGATGGAATTCAGCATCTGCCACGGCTTCATCTACATAGAGTTCGCTGCAGATGACTTCATAAAGCTCATCATTTGACATTGCCTTAGCTTCTTCCGGTTCGATGACTCTGCTTACATATGACTTCATCTTACCTTTTCTGACCACATCGCTCCAGCGTGGCATCGCACCGTATCCGCCTTCTATACGATATATAGCTATTGGCAGTTTAAGTTTCTTGATGAGGCTGATGATACCCGGCTTTATGTATTCCGTCTTGCCGCTGTATGTACGGTTGCCTTCAGGTGCCAGTGCGATAGTTCCGCCTTCCTTGGCTACCTTGAGGCAGTTTTTGACAGCCTGGATATCCATAGTCTGCTTCTTGATAGGTATCGGGGCTACCAGCCATCTGAGAGCTCTCGACAGGAATCCCAGCGAGAAGATATCTTCAGTGGCTATGTAGTAAATAGGGCCTTTGAATGAGCCTGCTATAAAAAATTGGTCGAACCCGGTTTGGTGGTTCATCAATACCAGATACTGTCTTCCTCTCTGTTCTTCGAAAGGCTGTATATCTACATGATATTTCAATTTACAATATACCATAAAAAACGGTCTTAAAATTGCCGTTACTACCCTATGTCTATATTTAAGCCATGTGTCTTTTTTCTTCATAAATGTCCACCTATATCACTGTTCACATTGCTTGAATCGAACATGATCTGACAAAATATCTTATCACGCAAAACGCAAAATTGTCAATGTTTCGCCGATTTGGACATAAGTCCTCAATTTATTAAAACATATGAATATGAACTATATATGAAATCATCTCTATATACGAATCTGTACATACTTTTATCACATATACTTTATCATTATAATTTAAGGAGGAACAAATGAAGTATGACTGTCTGATTATAGGCGCAGGCCTTTCCGGCCTTACGGCCGCCTCACTTCTGGCAAAACGCGGGCTGAGCGTCGCAGTATGCGAACAAGCATCGAGCCCCGGTGGTTCCTGCGGTATATTCAAAAGACACATTGATGGCAAGGCTGCAATCTTCGATCAAGGCTCGTCCATGCTCTTCGGTTTTGGTAAAGATGGATTCAACGCACACAGATTTCTGTTCAACTGTCTTGAAGAACCGTTCCATGTTATCAGACACGATAAACTCTATGCCATGGATTACAGCGGTCACCGCATAGAATTCACAGAAAATATTGAGGCATTCACTGATGCATTAGGAAAGATTTTTCCCGGGCAAACATCTAACATCAAGAAGTTTTACAATGAAATGCATGATATGTATGAAAAAGTAATAAGTGAAAACCCATCATATACCACCCCTGATGAAATGGATATTACCAAAGGTCTGTTCAGTTTCATCAGACATCCTATCGCATATGGCAAGTTTCTTTCATACATGAACATGAGCGCCAAACAGCTTCTTATGAAATATTTCGATGATCATGAAATACTAAAGTTCTTCGACAAGCTTACATCCACCTACTGCTACGCCTCAGTTTCCGAAGCTCCTGCTATCCTAGCTGCCGTGATGTTCATCGATAATCACACGGGCGGCAGTTGGTATCCTGCCGGTTCCACCCTCTTCCTGCCCGGCATATTGGAAAAGGTCATAGAAGAAAACGATGGTCAAATATACTATGACTCTTGCGTTGAAAGAATTATTTTCAACAATGCAAAAGCGTCCGGTGTTCTTTTGGCTAACGGTACTGCTATCGGTGCAGATAATGTTATATATTCTGGAACCGTTTGGGATCTTTATGGTAAGTTACTGCCCGATGAAATGGTGTCAGATGCTTTGCTACGCTGGGCATATTCTCAAGAACCCACATATCCATGTCTGGTGTTCTATGGTCTTGCCGACAAATCCGTTATCCCTGCCGATTGCTGTGCCGTGGAAATGTTAGCATCGGATCCCGGTGTGCTGGATGAAAAAGAAATAACTGTCTACATACCATCCATCGACGACCATACATTATGTGATGAAAATCACCATATCATTATAGCCATTGGTCCCTCTTTCATCAACTGGGGCGCAAATATCGATTTTAAAAAATATTACGGCACTCCGGATGAAAGATATGCAAGTTGCTATTCTGATGAATACTATAGCAGCCAAAAGGAACAAGAATCAGCTCGAATAATAAACATCCTGGAGAAGTGCTTTGCCGGAATTTCTGAGCATTTGACATATCACCAACTGGCATCACCTTTCACCGTTCAGCGATTTACAATGAAAAACGGCGGTGCAGCAGCAGGACCTAAACAAATGCTTGGTCAGCACATGATGAAACGACAGCCCATAAGGACAAAATGGCAAGGCTTGTACTGCTGCGGCGAATCTACCACCATGGGAACAGGAACTCCTACAGTAACTGTATCAGGAATAACAGCTGCAAATGCTGTTCTTAAGAAAAAAGGGCTGAAACCATATAAATGGACTTCCGGCATGAAGGATCATGTTGTGGAACTTGATAGACCTGTCACTAAAGATTGGATATATGAATGTTTTTCAGAAGATACAGCATCTGTCATGAAAGCCGCCGGCAAATGTATGTACTGTGAAAGCCCATCGTGCTGTAAAAAAGAAATATTGAATGTGCCCGGCATTATGAGGCGAGCTTCATGCGGAAATATGACAGGTGCATATAAAATAATCACTACTTCTTTGATGGAAGACTTGAAAAGTCTTTCAGAAAACTGTCCATTTGAAGCCGATCCTTCGGAAGTTGTGAAAATGATCTGCGCTTTGCATGAGGAATCAAGATGATCTTCCCTTCGCATAGACGATAATAACGCTTGTGGCTGCTGAACCGGCAACAATAAGCAAGCTCATGGTCGAAGTCATGACTTCTTCATTTATCATAAAATCCATACCCATATACTCTCTGAAATAAATGGCTTTTTCCGGACTCATGTTAAACTCTACAAATCGTGAAGTCAGGCTTTTTCTTAACAAAACAACCATATGTGATATGGGGAACGCTTTGATGAGCAGTATTACAGTTTCATTAAGACTCCCTATCGGCAAATATATGCCTGTTAGAAAACCTATCAATGAACCTATTATCGTGCAGCATGCCGACAAGGCATTGCTGCTTTTTAATAATGAGAGCGGCAATATTACAATTGCTGATGAACATACAGAGTTGATGATCATAAGCAGAAAAACCGTTGATAGCTGACCTTTTGCAGCTGTTTCGCCATAACATATGATCAAATATATTTGTGCCAGTATCAGAATGACCAGCGACATTATAATGCCGGAAACTGATGCGCTGAACAGATATCCGTTTATCATCTTAACGCGACCCATTGGCGATGTTTTGAAATCACGTTCTATTCTTCCGGCTTTATCATTTATCATAACACCATAGGCTCCCATGGCTGCAGTAAGAGGTGTTATCCCTAATATCCCAGCTATCATCCATGAATCCATTATCAATTCAGCGTTTTCAATCATAGGAAAACGCTGAAGCAAGTTGTCCCTAATAAATATTATGTAAAGAACCATGATTATGATTTCGGCCAGCAATGACAGGACAACCGTAGTTTTATCTTTAAAAAAAAGTTTTATATTTCGCAAGCCAAAGTTCATCGTATCTGTGTCTCCCCAATAATATTCAGATATGCGTTTTCCATACTGCCCTTTATCACTTCGAAATCTTCGTAGTTGTTATTGATAGCGGCCAGTATTTTCAATGCATCACCGGTATTCGAAATCTCCAGTTCCGTTATTTTGTCTCCTGTATATAAAATGAGCTTATCTTTGGCGAATTTTTCTCTTATATCCATAACTGTCCCTTGAAAAGCTATGCTACCTTTGTTGATCACTATTATCTTATCTGCAAAAGCCGCCTCCTCCATATAATGGGTCGTCATCACTACCGTCATACCCGTTTCTTCTCTGATCCGCTTTATTGCCTGCCATACCATCCTTCTCATCTCCGGATCAAGTCCAGATGTAGGTTCGTCCAAAAACAGTATATGGGGCGCATGTATTAGAGCTCTTGCAATGTCGCTTCTTCTCTTCTGTCCTCCTGACAATTTCCCGTACTCCCAAAGCAGTAAATTCTTTATTCCCGTCATATCAGCCGCTTTACTTATATTTTCCGCTAATCTCTTGCCCTTTAAACCGTAAAATCCGCCTCTTACACGGAGGTTCTCACCAATGGTGAGCCTTTCATCAAGAACTCCGTTTTGAAACACTATGCCTACATTTTTTCGTATAAATTTGTTTTCTCGCCCCAGCTTATTACCTGCAATACGTATTTCTCCTTGATCAAAGGACAGGTCTGTACACAAGATATTTAGAAGCGTACTTTTGCCTGCACCGTTTGGTCCTAAAATCGCTGTGATCTGCCCTTCGAAAATGCTGAAGGTTATGTTATGGAGCACAGGATATTTGCCGTATTTTTTCGTCAGATTTTTTACTTCTATAATGACGTCTTCCATCAGTTGAGCATCCATATCATGTATGTCAGGTAACCTGCAAATGTAACCCAAAGAAGGTACGGGATCTGCAGGATCGCAGCCAGACGGTCGGATTTCCAAAACAACACTATCATTATGATTATCAGTACCCACAGCAACAACAGCCACCAGAATGCCAGTTGGAAGGCCTGCAGATTGAAGAATATGATACTCCAAATGAAGTTGACCGCCAGCTGCAGAAAAAATACTATTAGTCCCTTTATCTGTTCCAATGATTCTTCAGCCAGGTATACTCGCGCAGCACCGATCCCCATAAGCGCGTATAGTATAGTCCATACGATCGGGAACAGTATTGACGGCGGCGTCAAATCAGATTGGATCACATCATCAAGGTCCATCATACCCATCATGCTGATAAGTCCCGATATCAGCCCTACTGCTTCACAGAGAATTATAAAGAATGCATATGCCTTCCCTTCTTTTGACATATTCTCAAATACATTTTTAAACATAAAAACACCCCCATACGAGTTTATGTACGGGGGCTTGGTTGTTATACATTTGATTTTTTATGTTTCTATGCCATGTTCTGTTGTTCAACGAGCCGTTCTGCGCCATATCTCTTCCGAAGTTCAGGCTTCTCGATCTTCCCTGTGGCATTTCTGGGCACATCTGCGAAGATGATCTGTTTAGGTCTCTTATATCTAGGAAGCTGCTTGCAGAAATCGTTGATTTCTTCTTCTGTACATTCCATGCCGTCTTTTACTGCGATGATCGCACCTGTGATCTCACCAAGGCGCTTATCAGGAAGACCTATAACTGCAACATCCTTTACCTTAGGATATGCCGCCAGGAAGTTTTCTATCTGTACAGGATAGATGTTTTCACCTCCAGAGATGATAACATCTTTCTTACGGTCTACCAGGAAATAGAAACCGTCTTCATCCTGCATGGCCATATCTCCTGTGAAGAGCCAGCCGTCTTTGAGTGTATTGGCAGTGGCTTCAGGATCGTTGTAGTAACAAGTCATCAGTCCCGGACCCTTGACACAAAGTTCGCCTACTCCGCCCTTTTCAACTTCACAGCCTTCTTCATCAACGATCTTACATTTCCACCTGTAACCCGGAACTCCGATAGCTCCCACCTTGTGAACATTATCTGTTCCCAGATGTACGCATCCCGGACCTGCAGATTCAGAAAGTCCGTAGTTGGTATCATACATCTGTCCCGGGAAGTAATCGTGCCAGTGATTTATAAGTGATGAAGGTACAGGCTGAGCACCAATGTGCATCAATCTCCACTGCTTAAGTTCATAATCTTCTATATTGAGTTCACCTCTGTCAAGAGCATCAAGAATAGCCTGTGCCCATGGTACCAGCAGGAACATGATAGTCGCCTTCTCGTTGGATACAGCTTCAAGAATTATCTCAGGAGTAGTTCCTGTAAGCAGTACAGCCTTGCTTCCTGCACAAAGACTGCCCATCCAGTGGAATTTAGCACCTGTATGGTAGAGAGGCGGTATGCAAAGGAACACGTCATCTCTTCCTGTGTCGTGGTGCTTCTGCTCCATCTGAGCCGCCTGCAAAAGGCTTTCATGATTATGTAAAATAGCTTTCGGGAATCCTGTAGTACCTGATGAAAAATAGATAGCTGCATTATCTTCTTCATCAAGCCTTACAAGGGGTGCGGAACTTGGACAGTCAGCGACCAGTTCTCTGTAGCTTTCTGCGAACGTAGGACATCCGTCCCCGAAATATATGAGCAGCCTTCCTCTGGAAAGTTCTTCTTCGATAGCTTCTATTCTTCCTATGAATTCAGGTCCGAAAATAAGTACTTGTATCTCTGCCAGATCAGCGCAGTATTTTATCTCGTCAGAGTCGAATCTGAAGTTGAACGGCACAGCTATAGCACCTGCCTTCAATATGCCGAAATATATAGGCAGCCATTCGAGGCAGTTGAACATAAGGATGGCAACTCTGTCACCCTTCTTGACCCCTCTCGAAAGCAGCATATTAGCTACTCTGTTGGCCTTCTCATCGAATACGCTCCATGTTATCTCTCTTCTGTATGGTGTTGCTGATGTCTGCTGGACCAGGTCATATTCCTTCCAAGTCCTTCTTCTGGCATCTTTTATAAGCGGATTAAGTTCGACGAGAGCAACTTCATCTCCGTATAATTTATGATTTCGTTCCAATAAGTCTGTTATCGGCATGTCTGTGATGTCCCTTTCTTGATTTATTGCACGGCGATCATTATACATGATTTCCGATCGCTATTTCAACTTCTTTTGCTCTTCCATCTTGGCAAATGCTTTTTTCGCTACCATATAGCCCAATGTCATATCGATAGCCCATAACCCAAGATATATGCCGCTTACGAACGCAGCGTGCTTTTTGTAATTCCAATCCTTAAACATGCTTATACCTCCCTGATATCATTTTTAACATTATAACGCATTATCACGATAAAGGCAAAAAACATTTGACCTTATAGAAGTATACCTTTTACTTTTTATATCTTATAAAGCACCCACCTGCATTCCGGGATTATATATTTAAGTTCATATCTTTTCTCCATATCACCTATGAAGCTCTGACAATGATACACTATACTTTCTTTTCCTGCTATCCTGGTCCTGTCGATATGCATAACTGAATTTACAGTAACAGTGATCTCTTCTTCAGGATCACATCCCCCGCCTTTTACCTTGAATTTATACGGCACCGGTGTCCCATCATCATACTGGAATACCGCTAATGTCTTGATCGGTTTAGCTACTATTTTCATGGGCTATCGCCTCCATTGTCCTTCATGTCTTGAACCCTCCCATCATAAGGTAATTGCCGTCATTCACTCCGCCTTGTATCGGTGATATGTCCGAATTGGCAAATGTTCCTCTGAAAATACTTCTTTCTCCGAATATTTTTCTTATATTATCTATAGTATGATCAAGCTTCTCATTTTTGTCTCTGCCGCTTTTATCGAACATATTGAGCTGCACTTCATCTTCTCTGCAAAACTCGCTCACAGAGACACTCATGGCTCTTACAGGCTCTCCGTGCCACATCTCTGATGCCAAAGCTTTCGCTGTTTCAAATATCTCATCTGTCGTTCCTACATATCCCGGCAGCTTCAACTGATGACTGTATCCCCTGAGATCGCTGTTTCTGAAATGGACTGTAATAAGGCCCGCTAAACATTTTTTCCTGCGCAGCCTTGTCCCGACCCTTTCGCAAAGGGCAAGGAGTTCCTTCGATATTTCTTCTGCGGTCTGAAGGTCATATGCATAAGTTAGACCGTTCCCAAGCCCTTTTTGCATAACTTCATCGTTTACGATAACGTTAGCATCGTCGATCCCGTTGGCATACTGATGGACCAAAACACCGTGACTGTGAAGAAAAGATCTTAAAAACTCCGGCTGAGCTTTTGCAAGATTTCCTATTGTATTTATACCGAATTTTTTGAGTTTCTTCTCAGTAGCTCTTCCTACCATGAACAGTTCCCTTACGGGAAGCGGCCATAATTTATCCGCTATCTCTTCGGGCCACAATGTATGGACCATGTCCGGTTTCTTGAGTTCTCCTGCCATCTTGGCGCAGAGTTTATTATTCCCTATACCGATGTTCACCGTAAAGCCCAGTTCATGTTTGATGCGTTCTTTTATTTCATTGGCTACACCGACAGGATCTCTTACAGCTTCCGGACACCTGCTCATATCGCAGAAATTCTCATCGACACTGTATCTCTGTATCAGAGGCGTATATTCATATAATATGGAATACATGGCATCACTGCAGTCAAGATACAGATCGTAATCAGGCGGATGGACAATAAGGCCGGGACATTTCTTCCGTGCTTCCATCAAACTCTCTCCCGTCATTATCCCGTACTTCTTGGCCGGAATGGATTTGGTAAGGATGATACCGTGCCTGTTATTGGGGTCTCCTGCTATGGCTGACGGTATGGTACGAAGATCTACATCATAGCCATCCTCCAGCAGCGCAGCTGCTGTCCAGCTGAGATATGCGCTGTTGGCATCCACATGAAACACAAGCATCCCTTCACCCCTTTCTTTGCACACATAGTGCCCTTTGCACCTCGATCATATTATAACGAACATTTGTTCGCGTTTCAAGAGGAAGTAGTTGGAAAGAGAAATGTTTTTGAACATGATGTTTTATGGTATAATCTTTAACGAGATAATTCGATAGAATTATAATTAGATAAACGGAGAATTGAAATGAATAGAAAAGTCATTTATTTGATAATGAATATCATAGGCTTCCTCGCCCTTCTGGGATCCACTGTATTCATTCTTGTAAGCTGGTCGCATATCCCCGATCAGATACCTACCCATTACAACTTCGCAGGTGTGGCTGACGGCTACGGCGGCAAAGGTTCATTGATATTTATGATGGTGCTGGCATGGTTCATGTTCGTTTTGATCACTGTTCTGATGAGGTTCCCTAACACCTGGAACATGCCGGTGAAAGTCACTGCTGAAAACAAGGCGAGGCTCTACAGTATAACAAGGTCGATGCTGGAAGTCGTTAAAATGTTGGCTGCTCTGCTGTTTGCTGTCATGCTTATAAACGCAGTAATAGCGACGCCAATGCCTAGATTCATCCTGATAGCACTGATCGCCGCTATGTTACTGTCGATTATTATGGGTATTTTTATGATGTATAAGAACAGGTGAGTCATCTGTTCTTTTTTTATGATAATACCCGAAATATATGTTTTCGTATGTAAGTTTGTCACATAAGTTATAAATATGTCTTGAGTTTTTCTTTATCTGCTATTTCGATCCTGCCGCGGCCGAGAGTCACGACACCTTCTTCAGCGAAGTAATTGAGGACTTTAGTCACCACTTCACGTGCACTTCCGATATTTCTGGCGATCTCATCATGAGTAGTTTTGATGGTAGTCTGTCCTCTAGAAATACTTTCGTCCCACAGATATATGGCAACTCTCTTATCGATGGCCATGAACAAGATCTGCTGCATGGTCCACATCACCTCTGAGAAGCGCTCAGTGGCCTGCTGATACATGTAAAGCCCCACGTAAGGGTTTTCCTCCATGATGTGGTTGAGGATCGTCGTAGGGATAACTACGGCCTCTGTTTTTTCTGCTGTCTCGATGAAAATGTCGAACTGTATGGAGTCGAGAAGGCACGATGCGGAAAGCACACAGCACTCCCCTTCTCTTATCCTGAAAAGTGTCACTTCTCGTCCTTCTTCGGATATTATATATACCCTGAAAGCACCTTTTTGTATCAGGATAGCGCCCTGACATCCCATATCGCTTCGATGGACTACAGAGCCTTTTTCAAAAGTTTTAGTTATATGACCATCTTTGATGGCTGTTTTATCATTATCATCAAGCTTATCCCAGAATGGGAAAACCGATGAGAAAATCATTTCGTTCATTAACTGTCTCCTTATTATTCATATCCGGCGATAACATCAGTCAGATAAGTCTTGAATCCATCGGCAACGTGCTGCGGCGAAATAATCTTGACGCCTGTACCAAGACCTGCGATCCAGCCATAGAACTGACCGCTTACAGCCGCTTCATGTCTGATCCTGAATCTATCTTCGCTTGTCTTCTGGATTATCACATCTGTTCCGAATCTGTCGAGCACTACACCTATCAATCCGTTATCGAACTCCATAGTCACAGCCTCAAGATGGCCGCCATACATACCGAAGGTATTCTTGGCGAACTTGGCAAGATCGAAATCTTTGAATGCTTCTTCGCCGTCCCTTGACTCATCGAGAAGCGTGATGTTTTGCATCTTATCTACTCTGTAATGCTTGACTATACCTGATGATGCATCGAATCCCAGCATATAATAATTTTCATCGTCCCAGGTAAGTGACCATGGGCTTACTGCTATAGGCTTACCATTGTTACGAGCTACAAGCTCTTTATCGGTATTCCACTTGTAATATATGAAACTGATTTTCTTATTGGCCTGGATGGCATCGTGGAGCTTATCCACGTTGTAATATATGCTTTCGTTGCCTGTCTTGATACGATCGGCTATGTATACTTCTCTCTGAAGCTTCTTGGCTTCTCCGGCACTGGCCAGACTCTCCAGTTTTTTGATCAGCTCACGTGATTTCTTGACAGTTATGAATTTGGATGACTGGACTGCATCAACAAGAAGCTTAAGCTCCGGCAGCTCGAACTTGCGGCTTGCCAGATAGTAGCCTGCAGGCTTCTCCTTAGTATATAGTATGTCCATTCCCCAAGTTTGGAGTGTCTCGATATCGTCATAGATACTCTTCCTGTCTGCTGTGATTCCGTTTGACTCAAGCATTTCCAGCAGAGCCTTAGTCGAGAGGCGATTGTTCTCATCGCTTTTCTCAAGAAGAGCATCCATGATATATAAGGTCCTTAATTTATTTGTAACTGTTTTTGCCATAGCATCCTCCAAATACAGTTAGCATCTGTCTCTTTATTGATATTTTACTAAATCAAAGGGTTGTTGGCAAATGTAATCGGGTGTATCATGATTTATACCTAATAATGTTAAGGAGACCGAACATGAAATGCGATAAGTTATTTATAAACGGTAAAATATTCACATCAGATAAAGGCTCACCTTATGCGGAAGCTATGGCTGTCAAAGACGGCAGGATCGCGTGGATCGGCGGCAATGCTGATGCAGCTGCATTAAGATCCGAAGCTGAAGAAATCTTCGATCTTGGTGGAAGACGCATGCTCCCGGGGTTCGTAGACTGCCATATGCACGCTATGCTGCTGGCTGACTTCGCAACTCAGATATCTGCCCTCCCTCCTGCCATCGATTCTATTGAAGAGCTAGTAGAGGCTATCGCAGAAAAGCGAGAAGCACAAGGTCCGGATGTATGGATCCAGGGCTGGGGATATGATGAAGGCAAGCTGGCGGAACATCGTGCTCCTAACAGATACGATCTTGACCGCGGATGCAGCGATGCACCTGTATTCGTGATGCGTATATGTGCACATATGTGTGCAGTGAACAGTTATGTGCTGGACATGGCCGGGATCACTAAAGACACTCCTGATCCCGAAGGCGGTAAGATCGGCAGAGATGAAAACGGCGAACCTGATGGTCTTCTCTATGAAACAGCTATGCGTTTAGCTATGGATCTTATGCCTAAACAAACAAATGAGAAAATCGCACAAGACTTCGTCGCCCTCGGGAAAATACTGTTGTCGCAGGGACTTACAACTGTTTCAGATATGGAAGAAAACGAGATCGACCGTTACCGTGAAATATATGATAAAGCTGCAGCTCTCGGTTTCAAAAACAAGCTTGCTGCGTACAGTGCCTATCATTTGATCAGAAAACATGGTCATCAGCTGATAACTGAAGATCCTGCTTTTAATGCCGATGGGATGTTCCGTATTTCCGGTGTGAAGCTGCTGGGTGACGGCAGTGTTTCAGGCAGGACTGCATGGTGCGATTCCCCTTACTTGCCTGTTAATGAGGAAGATACTGATGTTGAATACGGCATGCCTGTATGTTCTGAAGAAGAGATAAAAGAAGCCCTTGATTTTTGCAAAGCGCACAAGTGCCAGCTTAGCATACATGTTATGGGGGCTAAGGCTATCGACAGAGCCGTAGATCTGACTTGGAAAGAAAATAACTGGATGCCCGATAATATACCTGCTATTCGTCTTGAGCACGTGGCTATGCCTACAGAGCGAGCTATGAAGCTGGCTGCTGCTTCTGATATGGCTTGGAGCACACAGCCCGTGTTCGTCTATGCAGAGATCGAAAGTTACCTGAAGAATCTTCCTGAAGACCGCATCCTCGCCAGCTACCCTGTCGCTAAATGGCTCGACATGGGTATCCGTACTTCTCTAAGTTCAGATGCGCCTGCTACAAGCTGGGCAACTCCATCAGATCCGTTTGTCAACCTTAAGAGCGCTGTGACACGCAAGGCCTGGGATGGCACTGATACAGGTCAAGAACATCGCATCGATATCGAGACAGCGATACGCCTCTATACTGCCGAGGCAGCTCCATTCGTTGGATTTACCGATGTGGGTATACTGAAACCCGGCTATGCTGCCGACTTCATCATTCTTGACAGAGATATACTTGATATACCGTCTGATGAGATCGATCAGGTCAAGGTTTTAGAGACCTGGATCAACGGTGAGAAGGTTTATGAGAGATAATAAGATGAGAAAAGCCGCTTGATAGCGGCTTTTTGTTATTCTTGAAGTATTTTTAGATAGGAATCGAGTTTAGTCTTCCATCAAGCAATGATTGTAGATTGACAAGTGACACATGTGGGTATATGATGTAATCAAGAAATGGGTTTCGAAGCGTGTACGGATTTATTCCCGAAAGCAATTGCTCGTTTCTTTTTTTATGTTCGTCATTCTCTTCTCCTTTCAAAAAACAAAAAACGTGAGGACTAAAAAATTAATCCTCACGCACTATATGCCTGCGAATGGCCCGGCCGGATAAGACCTTGATTTATTATATCATTTTTATTCTTTTGATACTATCCATTTTATTATTTCTTCAGCTGTGATCGCTATCTGTTCTTCCGATGTTATTGTCGGTTTACCGTCTCCGTCTTGTGCTCCATACATGCCGAAGCCTGCATGGCATCCGCCATCTATGACGATCTCTTTGTGATCATCAGGAAGGTTTGTCAGATTATCTTCATACTTCATCTTGTTCAAAACTTTATCTTCACTGCCGTATATACTGAGAACATCCAGGTCTGCGGCTTTAAGATCTGCTGTGGAGTATGCTCCCAGCAGTATCACTCCTGACAATCGATCGGCACGATCAGATGCGTATGATGCAGCCATGGATCCGCCAAGGGAATGTCCGCCTATGTACCACTCTTCTACTTCGGGATACATTTCCTGAAGGCCGTCTGCAGCCTTTACATCAAGGACTGCCAGGTTTCCGGGCATTTCTACCAGTATGCAGAGAAGTCCCTTATCGGCACAGGCTGTCATCAGCGGTTCGTATGCCGAGGCCTCTACTTTCCCGCCCGGATAGAATATAAATCCGGCTATAGGGTCCTGCGGTATGAATACAGTTGTGTCTTTATCCGGTGTTTCTACTGTGACCTCATTGTCGTATTGTTCTGTATATACTTCTATAGATGCCTCGTCGGCATGGTAGTAATCAGCTATGTATATGACTGCGCATGCGATGATCAGTACTGCTATCGCGATGATGTATATCCTGCATGTGCCGCACTTGCCTTTACCATTTTTGATTTTACATTTAGCCATTTATTAGTCTCCTCATATCGTCAAACGATTCAAGCACTGTTCTCATATCACTTTCGATCCTGGCTTTCGCTTCTTCTTTAAGCTTATCGGATACCCCGTAGTACGCTTCTGCAATACTTCCTGCGATGCAGGTCAATGTGTCACAGTCACCGCCAAGGGATACTGCTGTTCTGATCACATCTTCGAAGTCGCTGCCTTCCATGAAAGCTGTGATGGCCTCCGGTACTGTCTGCTGGCAAAGCTCAGTATGATAGTATGTCGGCCTGATTTCGTCGCAGGTACGGCTGAGGTCGTAGTCGAATTCTTCGATGATGTATCGTTTGATTTCTTCTTTGGCAGAGCCGTTTCTTGCCATGAATATTGCAGCTGCAGTGGCTTCTGCACCCTTTATTCCTTCAGGATGATTATGGGTCACTTCTGCCGAAAGTCTTGCCAAGCGTCTTGTTTCCTCTAATGTGTCTGCCATCCAGCCTGCAGCAGCTACTCTCATTGCCGATCCGTTACCGCAGCTGTTGTAAGGTTCAGGATCATCCAGCAGCAGCCACATTCCAAAGCGCGCTCCGTATCCTGCATCGGGGTATTTTTTGCCCCAGTATTTGAGTGATTTGACCATACTTTCTTTTATAGTCTCATCATCTGCATCTTTTTCTACCTTCATCAGTGCTTCTGCCACTGCTATTGTCATTACAGTATCGTCAGTGAATTCACACCCGGGTGAAAAGAGCTCGAACTCCTTGCTCTTGTTTCCTCTGTCAAATTCAAATGGGCTTCCTATGATATCACCTAATATTGATCCATACATATTTACCCCTCCTTATCTACTTCCCCTTTTTCTTTCGTCAGCTTCTATATCATCCTTCCAATCTGCAGGAAGTGAAGCGCACTGTCTGAATGAGCTTACAGCTCTATCGATGGTCTTATAGTTGAGTTCCGTCCCTGCCTCATCGCAGCAGAACTTCACTGCTCTGTCTTCACTTATCCCTATATCTTCGGCTGCTGCTACTGCATCGATGTTAGCACCGAGGAAAATGAATTCCCAGCCGTATTCCTTCTGCTGACGATTTATCATTTCTTTTATTTGAGCTGCTGAATACTTATGGCTCGCGTTTTCCATGCCGTCAGTGATTATGACGAAGAGTGTCTTTTCAGGTACATCTGACTTTCGGGAATATTTATGGATATTTCCGATGTGTTTGATAGCGCCTCCCACTGCATCCAGCAGTGCTGTGCATCCGCCCGGTATGTAATGACGACCTGTCATCAGGCTCACTCTTTTGATATTTAGGCGATCGTGGATCACTTCGCTTCTGTCGTTGAACAGTACTGTAGATACATATGCGTGTCCTTCTTCGTTCTTCTGCTTTTCCAGCATGGAGTTGAATCCGCCGATGGTATCTGCTTCAAGGCCGTGCATCGATCCGCTTCTATCGATAATAAATACTAATTCTGTTGTTCTTTTTCTCATATCTTCATCCTCCTGATATTGATTTTCTTTAACTTATGGTCTCATTATAGGAGTATTTGATATGCAAAAGGTCGCATAGCAGGCGACCTTGAAAAAATTTATTCTATAGCCCCGCCAAGCAGCGGCTGGTCGTAGTTGAACAATGCCTCATTGATCTCGTAGATGTCGTACTGCTTGTGCACTATGAAGTATTCGACTATGATGTCGAATCTGTTGCTGTGAGATAATGCCAGCCCAGCCTTCATCAACAGTTCTTTCGTCTCATCTAGGGAAAGTTCCAGTGCGATGGCAAGCGCCAATGCATTGTTCTTCTTCGGCTTATAATTTGTATTTGACTTTATCTTAGAGAAATGCTTTTTGTCTATATTGGCTTTCTTGTAACATTCAGCATTTGTCATACCCTTTTCTTCGATCTTGCGAAGTACCATTTCCGAAAAGCTTTCGTCTATGGCGTCAAGCCAGTCATCTAGATCACCGTCAGAAGGTGCTGTGTCACTTTGGTAAGCAGCACCGATAGACGCCGCCGGTGCATATGCACCTTTTTCAAAACAGTTCAGTTCTTCTTCCTGCATGCGTCTGCGATAGCTATCCAGCAGTTTTGCTTCATCAACGTAATGCTCATCTATATACTCTTCTATATTGGCAAAGAGCGCTTTGCTTACGCTCAGGGCATCCTTATCGAAGACAGCAAGATACACCATCATCTCATTGTCCATAAGGAAGCTGCTGATGGCATCCATGGCGACTCTTAGAGCCTCTTTCTTAGGATAGCCGAATATACCTGAAGAGATCAGTGGGAACGCGATGGTCTCGCAGCCTTTTTCTTTTGCTAAAGCCAAGGACTCTTTGTAGCATGAGCTTAGGGCTTCTCTCTCTCCGTACTCTCCGCCGTGCCACACTGGACCTACCGTATGTATCACGTATTTTGCAGGCAGATCATATCCAAAGGTCGCTTTAACTGCTCCGGTATCGCATCCGCCAAGCAGGCTGCACTCTGCGGCAAGCTGCGGGCCTGCTGCCTTATGTATGGCTCCGCAAACTCCGCCGCCCGGCATCAGCTTATTATTTGCTGCATTGACGATGGCGTCTACGTGCATTTTTGTTATATCATTTCGTACGATTTGGATGGGCATCACTTACCTCCTTCTGATCAGTCTCTCACACTCTTGATGTCTTGCAGCTGGAATCTATATTTCTGCTCGACTTCCGGATATTTATCGTGATCGACTTCTTCCATGAACATGTCCAGCGGGCGTACCCAAAGGCTGCCGTCGTCATAAAGCTTGCGGTATACTACGTAGTCTTCGCCTGTTTCGGAATGTTTGGCGATGTCTACTAAGAGGTAGTAGTCGCCTTTGAAATGTCGGTATATGCGGTTGATGATTATTGGGTTCATGATATATCTCCTTATGTGTGTTATCTGTGATTATATCACATTTCGTATGGGAAATATTGCATCAGAATATTCCCAACTGTTTCTTTAAACCATCTTGAAGCACTTGAGAAAAATTTATGCCCTTTGCTATCGCTTCTTCATTAAGCCATTCAGGGATAGTCAGAGTTTTCTTGACTGCTCTATTGTTATGTCTTTTACGATATTCAAAAGTATCACAAGTTATATAGTTTACAAATTCATTATCGTTTGTTTCGATTGCCTGCAGTTCACTTGCTTCAGGAACTTTCTGCGCCCCTTTCTCGTAATCGTATAATGTAAATGCCAACACGTCTTCTGCCATATACAATGCGTCTTCCAGATTATCTCCACAAGTGTAACATCCTTCCAAATCGGGGAAATATACTGAGTATGCATTGTTTTCTTCTGCGGTAAATATTGCAGGATATACATATTTCATAAATCTAATCCTCCTCATAATTTACTCTAATAAAATATTATTTGATATACCTTTACTTTAATCCGGCATCTTTTAAAATTCGATTTGCAGTTCCCGGTGGTAATTCTTTACTTTTATGTCTAGGTATTCTAAAGTCTTTTCCAGTTAGGCTGCTGTGCCATTTATCGTGTTCTGCACCATGTTCAACAAAATAGCAATACCCACTACGTCTTAATAGTTTTAGCAATTCTGAAACTTTCATTAAATCCTTGGCCCTCTTTCGTTATATTTTAACACGTATTTATACGTGTGTAAACAGTATGTATAAAACATCTTAGATAGTTTCGCCATTATCATATAGCTCATTGCAGGATATATCTAAGTCATTATTCCATACAATTCCATATCCAGCCTTATCAACTTTAACTGCTTCGAATAGTTCAGGATCTTCAACAAATCTCTTAAATGCTGGCCACTTATCAAACAGCAATGACACATCGTATATTTTTGTCTCTCCTTCTTCAAACTGTATGTTCAGTTTATAGTTTGGTAATGGATTAACAGATTTAATTCTATGTGACGTGTAATCCTCTGCATTTGCATATTTATTTTCTAGCCTCTCGCATACTTCATTAAAATTTTTAGTCTTCCCTTCTTGTATTTGCTGTAACCCTTCTAGTGCACGAATCCTCGCATCGCTTTCTGCAATCTCTTCAGGTGTAAAAAGTTCTTTATTCAGTTCACTCCAACTTATCCCAAATGGACTATTGTAATTAGATTTTTCTTTCATGTCTTCATTTCCTCCTTAAAATAAAAAACGCGCGAAAACAACTGCGGATTCACCGCAATCATCCTCGCACGTTCATGCCCGTGTGTGGCCCGGCCGGATAAGACCTTGCTATTTAATTTTTATTAAAATTCTTTCCTTTTATGTAAAAGGCAGATCTGTAAATACTTTTGAGAAATTCATCCCATTGATTTAATTAATTACAGAATATCCAAATATTAATGCTAATATTCCCCCTATCGCACACCAGATAGCATTCCCAGCTATGCTTTCAAATGTATTACGCAGAAAAGTTTTTATATTATACTTTTCTTTGGCATCTGATTTTTTAATTTCTTTATTATCTACATCATTAATACTGCTATTTGTGCTTCCAATAATGATATTATTTCCTGTTGCAACAATTGTTTTACTATTGTCCGAAGAAATATTGCGTTCAATTATAACCGATTCAGTCATTTCATTTTCTTCCCTTTTCTGGACATTAAAATTCATATTTTGCACAAAATCACTTAACATAACTTTTGATGATGCCGAGACAGAATAACCAAGTAAATAATTAATTCTAATATGTTCTTTTGAATCAAAAAGTGCCATGATCTGCATTGAGATTAAACGAAAATCACTCGACCCATATGTGAGTTCCTTAAAATCTTTTATAGATTCTGCAGCACAAGACATATTATTACATTGAAAATTGTATCTAAAAGTTATTGTTCTTGGATGCAATGATTCAAAATACGCAGTGACTTTATCTGATAAATAAGAGATTTCGTTGTATGTAATAAATTTTATATTCTCTAATTCTTGGGTATATTCAACCATTTATTACTCCTTCTTTGTTATTTATATTTGGGAACTTATATTCATATTATACCCATTTGCTAATCTTTGTTTTGTCGAATTTTGTCGAATCCTCTCAAAAAATATAACACCCCCCGCATTCCTTTACTTTTGAACTGTCGCAAATTTTGCGACACATGAAGTGGTTATCGCAAATTATGCGACTACCACTCTCCCAACACACCTGGCAAGCTTCTCCGCATCCGTATCCTTATCTATCCAATAAACGTGTTCAATATGATCTTTATCCACAACTTTCATCACATATGGATAGCAACTGTCTCTAAAGATGGCGAAATCTTTTCTCCCAAAATATCCGCTTCTCTTTATTTCGATTTCTTATCATTTCGTATACGACCATTTCTTGTTTTGGCATTGTTTTCTGCATAATAAAATCACAGTCCGTATTAACGAGCTGTGATTGAGATGCTGGTATGTTATTTATGTAAAGGGCAGGTTTGTGGTTGTTTTTGGTTTTGTGCAAAGGGCTGGGTTTTGGGGTGATTGGGGGTGAAAGTAATATTTTTATAAATCACTTGTTAGGTTTAATACTACTTTCTAGTATAGAGATATTTTCAAAATCGAAGATTTTAGATTTTGGTACTATAATAATTCTATTGGATATCCTATTTATAATATCGTTATCTTCACACCGCCCTCTTTCTATCATAATTTTACGATTTGCATCTCTATGTCTTATTCGTTCCTGTCCTAATAATTTTATATCGCCTCTTTCATCTCCATAAATAACTAATCTATTCTCAGATGATCTTCCTAACCATTCTATAAGATATTCCCACCACATTCCGTCTGTTTCTCCTAATGACATTCCATAGATACAAATGATGGTGCTCTTATCTATTTTATCTTTCGTCAGTTCAATATTACCTTCTCCTAACTCTCTATTAAGGTTTGCTTTTATTATATAATTTATAATTCTTGGGTCATTTTTTATTTTTTCATTTCGCACCTGATTAATATTATCTAATCCTAGCACTAAGTTCTCAGTTAGTTCTCCATGTATATGGATGGGTGTATCGATAACATCTATATACCTTGCTCCACCAGCCACATGACTTGCAAAGTAATTTTCATCTTTAATCGCTATATTGATAATTCTATCCAACACATCTGTATAATTAAATACAATAAATGAATACTGTATTATTTCACGAGTATTTTTTATAGTCTTACTATATTGATCTCTATCCTCTTTATTAAAGTCACCATTTAACCCAACTACAGCGGTTTTAAACGCTTCAAGTATTTTAGCTTCATCAGTAAACTTTACTCTCTCATTTTGAGTTTTAAGATATTTCACCAATAATTTCTCTAAAGTTGCTTTACTATCCAAAAATTCTTCTATTTGGTTTTCATCAATATCTTCTAACAAGATTCCTAATCCGAGTTCTAAGTCTGACCACAATTCATAGACTTTTTTTATTGACTTAGATATCAAATCTTCTGGATCATTTTCTAAATAGTATTTATAAAAATCAGAGTACCTTGTTTCCAATCCTAAATTAAGATCAAAACCATTTCCTATCAAAAATGTTACGTTCATTGCAAAATCACCTTTTTCAATTTTATCTGTATACAGTTACTGCATTATAAATTATAACATAATAATACACATTATTGATGATTAAGTCGTTTTGCATATCATCACTTTATTTATATTCGAAATATCTAAACCTAATTTAAATATTAATTACTCTAGAGCTAACTATTAAAAAAACTTTCAATTATATCTAATAAACTACATGCGGTGGCTTTTTTCCATTCTGTAAAGTTAATACTGATCAAATCAGGGACAATTAAATACTCCTGATAATTCATTAAACATCTTACATTTCTAGGATTATTTCGTATTGCAGAATATATAATATTACGTTCCTTTTTTCTTGACACTCTATTCTCTTTTTCCATTTTCTCATATTCTTTTAATGCATCTTTTTTTATTGCATTTTTAAATCCATCATTGCAATCACTATTTAGTTCATTATTAAAATAATCTTCTATGGCTTTATTATATTCTTGGTTAATTCCACTTAATTCGCATTTCATCCAATTCTTTGATGTATAATCTAAAGCATATAATGACATTGATTCACAGACAATTTCTTCAAACCAACTGAGTGTATAACTTTTATCAAGTTTTGCTTGTCTAAATGCATAGTGACATAATTCATGAGATAATTGATAAATCATTTGAGCCCAATAACTTGTTGATGATTGGGCTAAGCGAATATGTATCGGACTAGAATTCGTTATTAGCATAGGACATTTGGCATTTGGATCATTGTAAATAATGCATTCCTCGTTATTCATGTAATCCACTCCAAATAGGTTTTCATATTCAATTAAAAGAAATTCTAATATCCTACTAATATATCTATATTCATCGTTATATATTTTCCAAGTCAGACTGTTCAAATTGTGAATGTCAATTAGAAAGTGAGCCACGTGCTCGTTTGATTTTGAGCCACTTGTGCTCATTTGAAAGTGAGCCACCTAAGCACCGTTCTTCGAATGATCCAGACGGTAGGAGTCCCCATTCATATCAAGAATATATGATCTGAATGTAAGACGGTCTACCAGAGCTGCTACCATAGCAGTGTTTTCGAAAAGGTTCGTCCATTCCGAAAACGCCAGATTGGTAGTAACGATAGTGCTTCCGCGCTCACTTCTGTCAGCAATAACTTTAAATAACAGTTCTGACTGGAAACGGTCAAAACTTACATAGCCCATTTCATCGATTATCAGCAAATCGACTTTCTGGATTCTTTTCTCCAGTTTGCCGAGAGCATAGTTGTCCTTTGCTTCTGATAATTCGGTCGATAATGAGGCAGCGTTCTTGAACAGAACACTCTTACCACTAGCACAGGCCTTGAGACCTATACCGATCGCCATGTGAGTTTTCCCTCTGCCGGGATTGCCGATCATGACAAGATTTTTCTTCTCATCAATGAACCTGCAGCTGGCAAGTTCACGGATGAACAGGTCAGATATTTGACCATCATAACGGCTGAGATCCAGCTCATCAATGGTCTTAGTGAATGGAAAGTTCGCCTGTTTTAGTCTCCGGCGATTGTTGTTTTCTTGACGCTGCTCGTATTCAGTACGCATAAGTTCAAGCAGTAGTTCGCCGAATGTACTGTTAGGATCAGCGTGACCCTGGATATTATGATAACCCGCAAATGTAGGTATTTTAAGCTGTTTGGACAGCAGTTTTATCTGTTCATCTAAAGCGATGTTCATATCAGTTCACCTCCTTTCCGATGCGCAGTGCATCATACTGGTGGAGGTCAACAGATTGAACGATAACAGGATCAGATATTACAGGTTTTGTTTCTGTTGTTTTAGCAGCAAAATGTTCTAAAAGATTTATGACATTATCATGCTTTTTCTGTGCTTTCAGTTCTTCCAGAACTTCCGGTGGAATGTTCTGTTTTACCGGAGCAGCATCAAAGATCGCTCTCGGGCGTTGCTTTAGTAACGGCAAGTAATGATCTAAATGATAGGAAAACAGGTTTTTACCAACAAGTCTTGTATGGGTAGAAATCAGTTCACCCTTGTAATATATTTCTACTGTTTCCGGATAACCTTTGATGCTGACTTCATAGCCAACATATTTCACCGGAACAGAATATGTATTTGTTTTGAAGCGTACTGTAGAAAATGCATTCACACGCACATTCATACATTTTGCGGTTTCAAAGACATACGGAGGAAGCCTGCGAAGAAGATGCCTTTCTTCTCTGAACATTTCTCCAACAGTTGCTTTCTTGCCGCGAATTTTGTGCTTTTCATATTTTAAGCATCTTGCCATGAGCTCATAATTCAGGTCCTGCATGTCCGTTACTTTTGGTACTGGTACGCATATGTTACGGCGAGCCCAGCCAACGAGGCCTTCAACAAGACCCTTTTCGTGACCTTCAGCAGGATTACAGAATACAGCATCAAAACCATAGTGAGCACTCAGTGCAGAATATCCTTCCTGCATTCTGGCATGTGCGCCGAAACCTTCCTTGACTGCAACCTTACCATTGTCAAAGATGACTCTTGCAGTGGTGCCGCCCAGGATATTGAAGATATTAACGAATGCATCCAGAAAGCTCTCTTCATTTTGACGTCTGTATGCAAGAACTACAGGACGACAGCTGTAGCACAGTCTGGCACAAAACAGATTTACGACAGTTTTTTCGCCATTGAGATAGACTGTAGCTTCACCCCAATCGACCTGGATCGCATCAGCAGGATCGAACTGAAGTGGAACGAATGCCTGCGGCATCTTACCACGGATCTCGTGGACAGCACGCCGTATCGTAGATTCGCCGCCTTCGAAGCCTTTTTCTTCAACGAGGCGGTCAAAAATTCGTCTTGCTGTATGTCGCTGCTTCTTCAAACCTTCTGCCTCATCTTCTTCGAGGCATGACGTGATGAATGCAAGGACATCTTCAGTAAGTACTGATGCTTCACGTTCGGGAGTTTTACGCTCCCAAGGTACATTCTCGCCTTCACAGTACTTTTTGACGGTGTTGCGAGAAATGCCCATTGATTTGGCAATGCTGCGCTGGCTTTCGCCATTTAGATAGCGCTGCCGGATTTGTTTGTAGTCGTTCACTGAAATTACCACCTTTATCACCTCTGAACCTAAGATTACGTTCAGAGTAATATGAAAGTGGCTCACTTTCAAGCGAGCGTTTTTACTAAAAGTGGCTCACTTTTAGATTAGCATTTATA
>JAUNQD010000029.1 GCA_030536355.1 Bacillota bacterium
TTGACAGGTTCTTTGGAGCCAGTTTTCTGTCTTCGAAAGCTTCCTTGTACATTCTGCCAGGCAGGATGATTGCCAGGTACTGGTCGCAGCAGAGGATGTTTACAACGATGCAAGATACGATAGTAACTGTTACCAGTCCGCCTCTTGTTCCTCTAGCCAGCTTCAGCAGTCCTTCAGCGATATTACCCATGATACCGGTGCAGTCAACGATACCACCGAATACCATAGCACACATGATGAGGGAGATAGTCCACATCATTCCCTGTCCACCGTCTGTTGACAGCAGTCCAGCTACTTCCTGGATAACAGGGTCAGCATCTTCAGCAACTTCTACTGCAGTACCATAGTTCAGCAGTGAAGGTACGTTCTTCAGGCTGTTACCCTGCATAGGGAAGAATGGTACGCCCAGTACAACACCACCGATAAGTGCAGGCAGTGCAGGCAGCTTCAGAGCTACTGCTACGATTACGAAGATTGGTGGGATCAGGCAGATGATGCTTACATTGTAGTTATCTGTGATGAATGTCAGGATAGCGTCGATTGTAGCTGTGTCAGCTGAACCGGCGTGATCTCCCATGAATCCCATTACCAGGTAAGCGATCAGAGCGATAACCAGTGAAGGACCAGTTGTCTTGATCATGTGTCCGATGTGGTCGAACAGAGTTGATCCGGCAACTGCAGGAGCCAGGTTAGTTGTGTCTGACAGTGGGGACATCTTGTCTCCGAAGTATGCACCTGATACGCAAGCACCAGCTGTCATAGCTGCAGGGAATCCAAGAGCAACACCAACACCTACCAGAGCAACACCCATGGAACCAGCTGTTGACCATGATGAACCTGTTGCCAGTGATACGATTGAGCACAGCAGACATGCTGTGAACAGGAAGATCGAAGGTGCGATAACCTTGATACCGAAGTACATCATTGAAGGAATAACACCGCCGGCCATCCATGAACCGAGCATGAAACCTACAACGCCGAGGATGAGGATAGCCTGCATTGTTCTGTCGATAGCAGCCAGGATACCCTTTTCCATTACCTTCCACTTCCAGCCATTTGCCATGGCGATAAGAGCAGCGAATGCACCTGCCAAGATGAGAACTACGTGAGCTTCACCGGCATCTGTGTCGATCATTACGCCCCAGAAGATCAGAGCGATCATAACGATCATAACGAGGATACATTGCCACATAGGAATTTTTTTACCCATAATAATTCCTCCTCACTAAAAAATTAAATGAATTAAATTACTCTGCCATTTTATTCATTCTTACTATCTTACTATTTATAACAATCCAACCAAGGTATTAAAGACTAATCAAAAAGTGCTAATTGCAGCCTAGTCTTATATCATACTCAAGTATTAGACCCCTCTAATTCCAATTTAATACTGTACTTATACGGGTTTTAATACTCTTGGTCGAGTTATTTTTCTTAACTGCTTTGCTAATATATAAATGAAATAACTTGGAGGGAACATCATGGATAAGACAGAAATCAAAAAATACTTCGGCTCCCACCATTTAGCTGAGATAGAAACCATGCTAGATGAAACAGGAAGCCTGCCTGTTGACATCAAATTAAAAAATCCCAAAGTAACGCTTATATTAGCGATTTTCCTTGGGATATTCGGTATAGACAGGCTTTACCAAAGTGGAATAAAAGTCTTCTTATGTAAATTAGGAATGCTGCTTTTCACATTAGGAACGTGGTGGCTTGTAGATATAGGCTACGCAGTGAAAATGACGCAGGATGTGAATTATAACAATTTGTTAGACGCATGTTCCTTATAGCAAGCAGTTTATCGATCGCAAACATATTAATATTCATCATAATAAAATGCACCTTCCAGACTTGATTCTCAAAAAATCACTTCTAAATCCTCTTCACGGTGCATTTTATTTTTTATTTGATTATTTTCTTTTTTCTCCTATCCCATAATCCCTCACTTGCTGAAGCATATGTCCGATATTGCCTTCTCCGGCGAACTTATCAAGATCGAAGAAATCTTCATCAAGCGGCAGCCAGCAAAGCGGATGATCTTCAGGTACAAGTTCAACATCGTTCAATAATGTACCCACATATACTTCCACATAGCATCCCTGATTATAGTATGTAAAATCCATCATATGTGTAAGTTCTATATCCTCATCTGTTATACCTGTCTCTTCGCAAAGCTCCCTGTATGCGGCATGAAAACCTTCTTCTCCTTCATCTATCTTGCCTCCCACCAAATTGAACTTTCCTTCATAAGGATCCCAGAGACGCTTACAAAACAGAAGATGTTTTTCTTCTTTATCGAATACCATGATACAGTTGTAACCTTGCATATTTTCCTCCTCGCTTCTTGACGAAGCCGCTTGATTCATATAGAATCATCTTATACATGCGATAGTATTGTAGATTTTATTATAACATACATAAGGAGTTAATTATCATGAACGTTTCACAA
The DNA here is from genome assembly GCA_030536355.1 of Bacillota bacterium. Taxonomy (GTDB): domain Bacteria; phylum Bacillota; class Clostridia; order Peptostreptococcales; family Anaerovoracaceae; genus Lentihominibacter. The sequence goes on from JAUNQD010000029.1 coordinate 2,453, forward strand.
ACAATGCATCTGTTTTGTTTCGGCTGCGGTATCGGAGCCATCATATTCGGCATACTAGTAAAACTTGACTTTATTGCCTGGATCGAACCGTCAAAGTGCATTCTTCCACTTGGGCTTGGTATCGTTATCCTGATCTGGGAATGGCTCGTCAATAAGAAATAGCAATAGAAGACCCTGCTTGATATTCTAAGCAGGGTTTGTTTTTATAATTCTATTTAGCATCATATATCATCTTTATCCCCTCACTGAGAGCGTACTCGCTCATAGCTCCGATGGAATTATATACGATATTGCCACCGGCATCTATAAAATATGTTACCGGTATGGAATATGCCTCATAGCTTTCAGCTGCAGTCATATCTTTATCGAAATACACCGGGAAGCTATACCCCTCACCATTTATGAAATCCATTGCCGAATCTACAGTTTCTCTGCCTCCGTCAGTAAGATTGACCATGACGAATTCGACTTTGTCACCCAGTTCTTGGTATTGACTTTCGAAATCTTCCATCTCGCTTCGACATGGTCCGCACCAGCTGGCCCAGAAATTCAAGACTATAGGTTTCCCTTCAAAGTCATCCATAGTCACTTCATTACCTTCACTGTCGTAAATAAGGAAGTCAGGTGCTGCAGATCCTCCGCTTCCGCCTTCGAGCTGTTGTTCTTCCGACATCCCCAACAGATAATAACCAACAGCTGCTCCGCCTATGATGAAAACTAATGCTATTATCAATGCGATCGTTCGCTTTTTCATGCTTACCCCTCCTTTAGCTCAACATCCCAAGGAAATATCCCATCATGCCTGTTGCCATCAGCAATCCTATGATTATAAGGAATACCCCGCACACTATATTTATAACTTTATAATTCTTCTTTATCCATCCGAATGCTGACTTGAGCTGATCTATCAGAAGTGCACTGATGATGAACGGGATCCCAAGTCCTATGGAATACGCCAGAAGCATGAACATTCCTGTAAGTGCCTGTCCCTGCTGTGACGCCAGCATCAATGCAGAACCCAGAAATGCACCTACACATGGTGTCCATCCGATGGAAAACACGAGTCCGAAAACAAGCGCTGAGAAAAATCCCATATCACGTGTTTCCATCTGCTTGTTTATGCCTTTGAATATATTAAATTTGAAGACTTCCAGAAAACTCAGCCCGAATATGATCACTATGGCTCCGGTGATCACATTTACTGCTGTCTGGTATTCTCTCAGGAATCCACCGGCCGTTCCGGCCAGCATGCCCATCAATACGAATACGACAGTGAAACCAAGTACAAAGCCTATGGAATTCGCAAGCGTCTTTCTCGGTGTCCTCTCGCCTCCGCCGGCAAAATACGTAATATATATCGGCAGCATCGGCAATATGCACGGCGATATGAATGTTATTATTCCTTCAAGGAATGAAATCAAATACTGCATCCTTTTTCCCCTTTATTATTTTTCTTGCAATTTACACCTGCTTCCAAAGAAGCATGTTATCTGTAAACTCTACGTCGAGCCTGCCTATATCCTTGAGCCAAGCCAAATATGATCTTACTGTGCTTCCCACCAGGGCATGCTGCTCGAAATTCATCACAAGATCATAATCCGTGAACAACGTCTGCAGGATCTTCTCGAAGCTGATCGGCTCTGCACATATATCTACGATCTTGTCAGCCACTTCATTTACTTTATCTATATTATACTGAGCCAGCTCTGCTATATCCTTTGTCGGATCAGCATGTGACGGAACGAATATCTTAGCTTCCATTGTCTTCACTTTTTCCAGCGTCTCAAGGTAAGCTGCTACATCATATATGAAGCCTATCTTATATTTATCTATAGTCTCACGGCTGGACAGGCAGTCAGCTAGATAAACCACATCATCAGGTGTCCTGAAACCTGCCATATCGAAGAAATGTCCCGGCAGCTCGATCAGCCCCCATCCTTCAGGCAGCTTGTCTGCGGTAAGCAACTGAGCTTCACTAGGCTGAGCTAAAATAAATTTATGCCTCAAGTCTTTAGGCGCATACCCTCCGTATATCAATGACGGCTCAAGTACAGGATGATTGGTGAAGTCACACTCGATGCCCGGTGCGTATATATCGCACGCGAACTGTCCCTGCAGATACTTATTCCCTCCTATATGATCAGAGTTTGAATGAGTATTGTATATGGTTTTCAAAGTCCAGCCATTGGATTCAAGGACTTTTTTTATCTTTCTTCCGGCATCTTTATCGTTCCCACTGTCTATGAGGCAGACTTCACTATCGTTCAGTCTGTATAAACCTATCTTGGCAGGACTCTGTATATAATAACTGTTTCCCGAAACTTGTATCAGTTCGTACATTTTCTCTCCTCGTGTATCATAATATCGTGTTACAAAAATGATTTCTGTAAGTTGATTACTTTAGAATTCTGCTCTCGCCATATATTTCTTAGGAAATACGAATCTGACTGTCTTGAGAGGATCTACGATCTGGCATATATCCACATTTCCCACAAGACTCATGAGCATGACTATCTCTTCTGTCTTCATATCCATCCTTGGTTCAAGGAATTCCAGCATCAGTTCCGATGCGGCTTCAGCTGCTTCATCTACAGTTTCCTTAGATACTATAACGCTGAAGACTTCATCATTTTCGAGGATAGGATATTCAGGCGCCTGTCCCTTGATGATCTCTACTGTGAGAGTCACATCTGCAGGGATCTCAAGTCCTGTCACTCCTACTTCACCGTCGCCCATAACAGCATGGACATCACCGAGAGCAAGCAGCCCGCCTTCTACTGCTACAGGCAGATAAAGCACTGCCTCTTCGCATACCATGATATTATCCATATTGCCACCGTGTTTCCCCGGAGTACCGCTGTTGATGCTGCCTTCAGCCGGAGCCACCCCGATAACACCTATCATTGGCTTTATGGGGATCTTTATATCATCAGAGAACTCGGCGAAGCCGTCCTTTACGGGAACGATCTTTGAATGAGAACCGACTACCTTATGACCTATAGTCCCTTCCCCTTCTATGGCACATACGGTGCCCTTTGCATCTACATCTATCTTATCTATTATCACCTTCAAGGTATCGCCGGGCTGCGCACCGTTTATGAATATCGGCCCCGTCACCGGGTTAGTCGCATCCCAATCCAGAGCGTCAAGGGTATCGCCCGGCTCACGAAGCTGGTTGGAGAAGCAATCTTTCGTCGCAACTTCTATTGTTGCCGGAACATCGATAGCCGCGATCGGTGTGTTGTCCTTGCAAAAATCGAATACTACTTTATCCGGTGTGAATTTCATAGGTATTCCTCCGTTTTATCTGTATCATATAGATCCATATGACTTTTATCCGTAACTCTATTACATATGATGATTATACCATATCTCGATTGATTTTTCGTCCATATTAACTTATACTGATACAAAGTTGGACATCCATGTTTGACATTAAAAAACTTAGGGGTACGAGAAATGAACAAGCTGAGACAAAGAATAAGGATATTCTTCAAAAAAGCAAAGCGCACCGAAGAAGGTCTGGAAGAGCAGGTCTGGGTAATCGAACATGCCAGTCCTATAGGTTTTCGTACCATCAAAACAGCAATATCGATCTTCCTGTGTTTAGTTGTATATATGCTGATAGAGCAGTTTGGATTCACCGACACATCTAATGCATTTCTGGCATGTGTGACGGCCATAATCTGTATGAAGGACTCGGTAGATGAATCACTGCATACAGGATTGTTCAGACTGGTAGGCACTTTTATCGGTGCCGTATCCGGTATGGCATATATATACTTAGCCAGAATGCTGGACGAAGCCATGTCGGATATGATACTCCTATCGCTGTTCATAATCGTAGTCATCAGCCTCTGCAACTTATTCAAGAGTCCTGATGCTATCGTCATCTGCTGTGTGGTATTCCTCTTCGTAGCAATGAATCAAACAGACCCTGAAATCGGTCCTGTAGTCCACAGTATCCAGCGATTCACCGATACAGTGATAGGCCTTGCAGTATCATTCCTAGTAAACAGATTCCTGTTCAACCCGGCAAAGAAGCCTGCTGAACTGATTGATGAAGAAAACATCGATGAGCAATCAGCTAAAAAAAAGAGTACAGAATAAGCAAAAACTCGATGCTACATGCATCGAGTTTTTTTATCCACCATCACCCACGCTGCCGCAGCTAGCACTGCCAGCACGATCATCATGATGAATGATCCTGTATAAGCACCGTTGGATTTATCTATAAGCCAGCTTGATACCATCGGTCCGATGATGGCTGCAGGTATCAGCGAGAAATTACATATACTGAAATTCACCGGATAATATTTAGGTCCGAACTGCTTCATTATGAAAGCAGAGCTTAATGTAGGTGTTCCGCCGTAACCAAGCCCTGTGAAGAGCAACCCCACAATGATTACGATAGCCGCTGTTGACATATCTCCCACCAACAGGAATACTCCCGCTGCACATACGAAGATCGTGTTGAGAAGCATGGATATCTTCCTGCCTGTCCTGTCGAATACCTCTCCAATGAATACTCTTCCCACACCGTTACATACTGAAACCACAAGTCCCAGCACTGCAGGTGCACCGAATGCGACTGCGATGGTTGCTGCATTGTTGATAACGAGAAGACCTGCAGAATTGAGCAGGATGCACCAGATCACAAAAAACCAGAAGCTTGCCTCTTTCATCATCTGCATAGGCGAGTAGTTTTCTTCATCTACTGATCCTAGCGAAGAGACTGCCTGAACCTTTGCATGAGGAGTCTTCAGAAGAGTGACCCCAAGCAAAAGGATCACAGCTATAGCGACAGCTAAGATCTTGAATGTCGCAAACAGCCCCACACTTCCTATAAGCACATTGACAATTCCGCCGAGAACTATCCCGCCGAGTCCGAATCCCATCATCATAACGCCGGAAGCCAGTCCCGCTTTATCAGGAAACCACTTGTTTACCGTGCTGATGACACAGTTGTATCCTATGCCTACGCCGCCTCCGCCCAGCATGCCGTACATCAGATACAGCATTATCAGGCTTTTGGCAGAGTTTCCCGTATCAAGCATAGATACACCGAAAAACCCTATGAACAGCACTGCCGCTGCTCCTGTCAGCATGACTTTGTGGCTGACTTTCTTCAGCATCTGTCCGGAGAAGAATCCTCCCAGACAAAAGAAAATCATCGACACGGTAAACGCCATCGACATCTGAGATGTGTTCCAATCAGGGAAAAACTCACTGAGCGGTGCTCTGAATATGGACCAGCCGTATATCAGGCCCAGGAACAGCAAGATGATCATTCCCATTATCAATATTATCCATCTGTTTGTATTGGTTTTCGTCATTTACTTCCTCTCATTATTAAAAATATGACTCATTATAGCACATACATAGGCTCAATGAACAGAAGAAAGACTGCCGATCCTTTCTTGTCAAATAAAAAGCCCCGAGGATATTTATCCTCAGGGCTTATATCATTTCAACAATTTATCCAAGAAGCTTGTTGATGATACGTTCATACAGAACAGGTATCACTTCGAAGTTATACTTCTTGTGAAGTCTTTCTGTATGCTTATGCAGATCTTTGCCATAGCATCCCAGAACGATTCCCGGTACAGAGAACTTCTTCATGTCTTCTGTAGGAAGCGTCCACATCTGGTTCGCCCCTACTATGTTACTGAACAAGTAGTCATAATCCTTGCTTTCGTCCAAAGCAGTGAATGCCAAGTCTGATACTCCGTAATAATCTTTTGTCTTCAAACTTTCACCGAATTCATTTTTAGCGAACTCGATGATATCTTCAACTGCTTCTAAAAGTCTTGCTGCTCTTTCCTCCGTCTTATCCGGCATAACGTCAGGATAATACGGTGGAATGAATGATATTATGATCATAGGCTGTTTAGCAGGGGCTGTTTCATAAGCCTTCTTAACGATCTTGATCGTAACGTCCTGCATTTCAACGCCCGGTTTCATTTCTTCTTTAATGAGTTCTTTGATGCATTCATCGAAATCGCCATCATATGCTTCTTTAGCTTCTTTATAAAGCTGATCGAATGTTTTGATGCATGGCTCACAATTAAGTTTAGCCGGATGTATACCGGTCTTTTCGATGTATGCTTTTTCTCGCATATCAACGAAGTTGATAGCTTCTCTGAAGCTTTCTTCTGCGATGTCAGTAAGTTTCTTCACTGTTTCTTTAGGATCCAGACACAGTGTTGACAAAGTGTAATATGCTGCAGCATATAACGGAGTTGAACATGAATATGTAGTCTTCAGGTCCATGCTCTTCAGTGCTACAGGTGATACACCAACATCTGCACCAACCGATTCAACAAAATCAGGATTCAGCTGCATTCTCTTGTAAACTTCATTTGACAAGAGCAGCGGGTCTATACCAAGGAATGGTTCCTCAGCATGAGTTGCTGAACCTACAAAGAAGAACATAGGCATAAGCTTGCCCTGTGAACCGTAATGGATGTAGTGGTTAGGATCAGTTGCCTGATTCTCTACCATGTAGCATTCCGGCATAAGCAGTGCTTCATATTCCACGCCTTTTTCTTCCTTGAACTGATTGAAGAAAGGAACGGCTCTAAGCATTCCTTCAGAGTTGGTTTCTTCTCCGCATACACCTACATAAAGCAGGTTACCGTTGATGCCGCCTTCTTCAGAATAGTGGCGAAGCAGTTCCAGAGAAAGAGCATGACCGATCTTCATGTCGGCAGTTCCTCTTCCGAAATACCATTCTCCGCTTTCATAATCCTTACGAGTTTCCTCGTCCATAGGCAGCTCATTGATGCGTTTTGTGATTACTTCGATATCGTATGCTTCCTTCTTCAAGTGTCCGAACTCTTCTACGTCTACTACATCGTAGTGACCTACCAGAAGAACCACCTTCTTGCTTTCAGGACAGCATTCCAGGTATGCAGTTACGATCCTTCTTCCCAGAACATCATTTTCCAGTGGAACCAGCTTGACATTTTCTCTATGTTCCGCAAAATACGGGATCTCATAAAGCATTTCTTCAAGCTTGACTGCACCCAGGTCTTCATTAACAGTTCCTGATACACTTGGAACGGCAACGAGCCGTTCCAAGTTTTCATATATTCTGTCTTTACTAATCATGCTATTTCCCTCCTCGGAAGGATAGATTATACGCTAACGTTTTTAACAGCATCAGCGCCCTTCTTCTTAACAAAGATCCTGCAGCCGATGTAAATAGCTAAGTACAGGATAGCGCATACGATGATACCAACTCTTTCGCCAGGGTCAACCAGAGTAGCAACCAGCATCAGCATGAATGCGATGATACCCAGGATAGGAACCAGTGGGAATGCAGGAGTCTTGTACTTCAGATCTTCTACCTTACCGCCGTCAGCAATATACTTCTTTCTGAATTTGTAGCAAGATGCGCAAATCACAGTGTACAGGAAGATGTTACATCCACCGATCAGGTACAGGATAAATACGTATACAGTATCAGGAGCAACGAATTCAGCAATGATAGCAGCCATTCCGCAGATCATTGAGATACCCAGAGCTCTTACAGGAACGCCCTTCTTATTTGTAGTTGCGAAGAACTTAGGTGCCTGTCCGAACTTAGCCATTGACCAGAGGTATCTTGAACTTTCGTATACGAAGTAGTTTCCTGAAGTCAGGGCTGATGTCAGTACGATGAGGTTTACAACCAGAGCAGCACTGTCAAGACCTGCGTTTCTGAAGATGTAAGCAAATGGTGAGCCGAGAACGTCAGCCTGGTCAGCAGGGAGCAGCATGCAAACGAATGCGATACATACTAATACTACTGCAAGCAGAACGATGATTGTCAGGTTGATTGTCTTACCCATCTTGTTTTCATCTTTCAGTTCGCCTGCAGTTGAACCGATGATTTCTGTTCCTGCGTATGCATAGAATGAAGTCAGGATACATCCGCACATTGCTAATAATGTGATCTTTTCTTCGCCAGCACTGTGTGATACTGCAGCAGCATCATATCCGAATCCGCCGAACAGCATAGCCGCACCAACGATGATGAATGCAACTACCAGCAGCAGCTTCAGAGTTGAAGCCCAGAACGAGATTTCACCAAACAGTTTAGCATCCAGCATATTCAGTCCGAGCATTACTAATGCGAATACAACGATCCATAACCATGTAGGTGATCCAGGAATAACGTCTCTCATGATGATAGCACTTGCAACTACCTGTGCTGAGATAGTAGTAGCTCCGCCTACCCAGCCTACCCAGCCGATAGTCATACCGAGAGCAGGACCGCAGAATTCTGTAGCGTAAGCCTGCTGTGCACCTGATACAGGCATTGCAGCTGACATTTCGCCCAGACATGCAGTCATAAGCCATGCGATGAATCCACCGATGATGTAAAGAATGATAGCGCCCCAAGGACCTACTGTTGAAAGTACGTCACCGGAGCTCAGGAACAGACCTGTTCCCAGGGTTCCGCCTACGCCTACCATAACAGCAGATTTAATAGGCATTGTTCTGTGTAAGCCTGAACTCTGCTGCATAACGCGTTCGACGCATGCCACTTTCTTTTGTTCACTCATTTTGATTACCTCCTTAAGGTTAAAAGTGAATAAAATAACGATTGAATATGTAATTGATTATTACGGACAAAGTTTATGCATAATAAAAAGCACTGTTTTGCAATGCTTTCAGTGCTTTCAGTATATCACAGGCGGTAAAACGCCTCCATAAGTTTTTATAGTAAAGAATATTTGTTGTAATTTCTAAATATTCACACACAGGTATGGGGCTCAACTATCTCTCATCAACCTATACATCCCATCCTTAAGTCCGTCTATAGACAGCCTGAACATCGGGAATATCTTGTCTATTTCAATGAAAGATTCACTCATCCACGCGATATTTTCTTCTTTTTCCTGAGGATGGAGCCATATGCACTTCTTGTATTTTTCTCTGAATCTTTCGAACCATTTAGTTTCAAGTTCATATCTCGACATATCAGCATCTCCTACAAATATGACCTTGTAATCGGCTGATATATTCCTCAAAACCCACTCAGTCCTGACAGTTTCATCCGGATCTATGGAAGGATCCTTATATAGTTCTCCTTCCACACAGTTATGGAAATAATATATTTTCAGATCGGAGAATGTATTCGCCTTATTGAGTGACTGGAACAACAAACTGCAAAGTTCCTCATACGGCTTCATAGATCCACCCGAATCTATCAGCACCATCACCTTCAATCTGTTCTTCCTTGGCGGCTGCATCCTTATATCAAGGATACCGCCTCGCTTACACGTATGCTCTATCGTTCCTTTTATATCTAATTCTTCTTCGCTTGTTTCAAGCTTTCTCGAAAGTTCTCTCAACAGTCTGAATGCCATCTGGAACTGTCTTGACTCTATGGTGCAATCAGTACGCCAGTCCCTGAATCTACGGTCACCTTTGGCATGGACTATCGACTTGCCTCCGGCACCCTGTATCATAGAACCTCCCGCCTGCTGTCCGCGGATATGCGACACTTCCTCGTCAGCAGCACCATCCGCAGCTTCCACCGCCACTATGGCTTCTGCCCGATCCTCCAGCGCCATAGCCACCGCCTGCGGAGTCACCCCTTTCTTGCCCATATAGTCTGCGAAGAGATGCTGTGCCCTTTGCATGTCGGAAGCCAGCTCTGAAATCTCCGCCTCAAGTTGTTCAGATGAAATCTTCCCGAAAAAGCTATCGAAGAGCTCTTCGTATTTATCCAGATCCGTCTCCGTCTTGACGAGAAGCGCTCTGCTCAATATATAGAAGCCTCGCAAACTTTGGTTATGAAGGCCCATTTGAAGTCCCTCGATAAGTGTCAGCCAATCCTTGAGAGAAACTTTGAATCCGCCGTCGCGAAGATAAAGCAAAAATCCCAAAAACATTATCTCAGGCCTCCGTAAGGATTCTTCACTGTATCTCTGTCTTCATCTTTTTTGAGAAGAAAGCTCATCAGCGGAAGGTCACGCCTCAAGTTATCTGTAGGTATCCCTGCCAGCTGCAAAGCATTTATCCAGTCGAGAAGCTCGGAGGTGCTCGGCTTTTTCTTAAGCTCATAGTACTCACGCACATAGAAAAAGGCGTCCATGGTCTGAGTCATCAATTCCTCTTCGATGTCCGGATAATGAGCCAAAACGATCTCTCTCATCAGCTTTTCGTCCGGAAAATCTATGTAATGGAAAGCGCACCTGCGCAGAAAAGCATCAGGCAGCTCTTTTTCAGCGTTTGAGGTTATTATTACTATCGGCTTATGGTTCGCCTTGATGGTTTCGTCGGTTTCCGGGATGTAAAACTCCATTCTGTCCAGTTCCCAAAGGAGGTCGTTGGGGAATTCTATGTCGGCTTTGTCGATCTCGTCGATGAGGAGCACGCACTGTTTATCTGAAGTGAATGCTTCACCGATCTTGCCCAGTTTGATGTATCTCTTGATGTCTTCAACACCTTCGTTTCCCAGTTCACTGTCGTAGAGACGTTTTACTACGTCGTACTGATAAAGGCCGTCCTGAGCCTTGGTGGTGGACTTGATGCTCCATGTTATGAGGGGCATGTCGAGGGCCTTGGCGATAGATTCTGCCAGTGCTGTCTTGCCTGTGCCCGGCTCGCCCTTTACCAGCAGCGGCTTGTTCATCTTTATCGCTATGTTCATTGTCAGCATCAGATCGTCGTTGATTATATAGTCGTCAGTTCCTGTGAATTGATAGTTGGTCGTCATGTTTATCTCCTTGTCGTGTTTATGTTCATATGGAATGATTATACCATAAAATAATAACGACTACATAATAAAATGGAGACCTTGCGGCCTCCACCCGATACGTGTTTATTCCATTGTTTTATTCTTATACTACCAGACTCAGGATATCTTCCTTAGGTCTTGCACCGATCGCTCTGTTGATGATCTTGCCATCCTTCATAACTACCAGTGCCGGAACGCTCAGTACACCGAATCTGTCAGCCAGTTCCTTCTGGTCTTCGATATCGACTTTGCCGACTTTGATATCCTCACGCTCATTAGCGATTTCTTCCATAGCAGGAGCTACCATGCGGCAAGGTCCGCACCATGGTGCATAGAAGTCCAGTAATACCGGCTGTTTTGATTCCATTACTTCTCTTTCGAAATTATCTCTGTTTATATTAAGTACGCTTTTCATGTTCATATCCTCCTTATTGCCTTTTATATAAAAATATTTAGGTTTTGTTTCTTCTTGAGGATACTATACCACATTAATCCACATTAATCAATACTTTTTTTATCCAGATTGAAAATTTTATTTTTTTTCGTTTTTCAAGCATTCAAGTACCGGTGCCTACTTATGTAGTTTCTCTTTCGTCCAGATATTTGATGACCCGATCTCTGCACTCCGCATATTCCACAAAGCTTATCCCAAGATCAGGAAGCAGCAGATGTCTAAAAAAGTGATCCAGTGCTTCCTCCACCGAATACTCTATAACTCCGCTCTTGATCGCAGCAAGCAGCGCTTTCGCATAAGCATCGCTTGTCAATATATATATGGTCATCTCATCATCAGTCATGTCCATGCCGCGACTTTTGAACAGTTCATCCAGCGCCGCATAGTAACTGTTTCTGACACGCTTCATCTCATCACGGTCATATCCGCGATAGTTGATCATATCAAAAAAGCACGCCTCAGTCACAGGATCCATCGCCAACCTACGCACGATCATCACATACTGCAATATGCAGAGAAACAACGGGTCACATGTCTCTTCTCTCCTGACTCTTTCAACCTCTTCGATGATGGCTTCAGTCTCTTCAGCATATATAGCCTCCGCTATATCCTGCTTTCTCTTGAAATAATAATACACGCCTGTGTGAGCCATGCCTGCTCCTGCTGCTATCTCTTTCAGATCCGTAGCATGATATCCTTTATCTGCAAAGTGCGCTCTCGCGGCATCCAGTATTTTTTTCCTCGTAGCTTCGCTTTTTTTGTATGACATAACCCTTCCTCTGTTTCTTCGGTCATATATGTAACTATATTGCTAATTAAGTATAACATAGCCGTCGATGTTTTGAAATCAATTGACTTCAAATGGGTATATGTTAAAATATAACCAAATTTTACGCGAGTAAAAATTTAGCTCGAGTACAACCTGTACTAATTCGGAGGCATATATGAAACAAGACTTATTCAACTACGATGCAGTCTCTCTGGCTCAAAAACTGATCCGTTTCGACACTACCAACGGTGTGAATCCGGAGAAAGACTGCATACTTTTCATCAAAGACATATTAGATGAAGCAGGCATGGAGACATGGCTTATCAGCAACGATGAAGCAAGGCCTAATCTCTTCGCCAAGCTGGAATCTAGAAATCCCGATCCTAATATCCCGCCGTTCGTTATGTACGGTCACATAGACGTTGTGCCAACAGAAGATCAGGTATGGGACAAGGATCCTTTCGCAGGCATCATCGAAGATGGGTACCTTTGGGGGCGCGGTGCCATCGATATGAAAGGCGAACACGGCATGATGCTGGAGGTCCTGCTGAAAATCATCGAAGAAACTAAAGAAGGCAAGATCGACTTGCCATTTGACATTTACTATATCGCAGTCAGCGATGAGGAAGGCACTTCCGACTACGGCATGAAGTACCTGGTAGAAAATCATCTTGATCAATTCGAAGGGATGAAATACGCCATCGGTGAAATCGGCGGCTTCTCATTGAAGATCATGGGCAAGAAACTCTACCCTATCCAGATAGGAGAAAAGCAGGTAGCTGAAATAAAAATCACAGCTAAGGGCGAAGGAGGACATGCTTCTATGAAGCATTCAGGTACAGCTATGGAAAGGCTAGCGGAGGCGATCGCCAAGCTGAGTAAAAAACGTCTTCCTGTCAGGATCGCTCCATCAGTAAGATATATGATGGAAGAAATGTCAAGGAGCTTCGGCGGAGTCATCGGCTTCGGCATCAAACTGCTGCTCAAGCCATCACTGACAGATAAACTGCTGGCACTCCTTGGTACAGCAGGCAACCTCTTCGACCCGCTGCTACATAACAGCCTCAACGTTACGGTAGTTGGCGGCGGCAGTGCAGTCAATGTGATCCCATCAAATGTATGGTGCAAGTGTGACCTGAGGATGGTCCCTGAATGCACTATAGAAGAAGCGATCGCAGACATCAAATCACTGATCGGTAGTGATTTCGAGATCGAGGTCCTCAACTACGACGAAGGAATGGCAGGAATAGACCTGAAGCTTTACGAATCTATGGCAGCAGCCATCAAAAAAGCCGATCCTAACGGCTATCCTGTACCATTCGTTCTACAGGCAGTAACAGATGCCCGCTTCCTGGCTAGAGCCGGCGTTCAAAGCTACGGCTTCACGCCGATGGATCTGCCTGACGACTATGATTTCACAGATCTGTCCCACAATGCCAACGAAAGAGTCCCTGTAAATGCACTCAAGTTCGGCGCCAAAGTGATTTATGAATATATCAATGACGGCTACGCCAAGAATTTCAGCAAATAACGGCAAGCCATACAACACTATAAAAAACGGAGAAACAAAATGTCAAACAACAATAACAACAATTCAGATGCAGGGATCCAGATAAGCACGAAAGCCTTCGTGACATCAGTTCTGATTCTCTTCTGCCTTATGATGGCAGCCGGCATCATGACACACATCATTCCTGCAGGAACATTCGAGCATACACTCATCGACGGTAAAGAAAGTATCGTACCGGGCACTTTCCGGTTCACAGGCGAAGGCGGCTATCCGATCTGGAGATGGTTCACAGCGCCTATCGAAGTCCTCTGGAGCAGCGATGCGGTAACAGTTATATCCATCATCCTGTTTATCTTCATCATCGGCGGCGTATTCACAGTGCTTGATAAGAGCGGCATGCTCCAGTACATAATGTCCGTACTTGTAGAACGCTTCAAAGACTCCAAGTACAAGCTGATGGCCGTATTGATCCTCTTCTTCATGCTTTTTGGTTCAGTATTCGGACTGTTTGAAGAACTGGTTGCACTGGTCCCTATCGTTATACTCCTGTCACACGCCATGGGGTGGGACTCACTGACAGGTCTCGGTATGAGTGCACTGGCAGCAGGCTTTGGGTTCTCATCAGCCACACTCAACCCGTTCACGCTGGGCGTTGCACAGGAACTGGCAGGACTTCCTGCTTTCTCAGGTCTGGGATTCAGGATCCTAGTTTTCATTGTCAGCTTTCTGATCCTTTATACTTTCTTGTCACGCTATGCTAAGAAAATAGAAAAAGACCCATTAAAGTCTTCCATATATGAAGAAGATTCATCCATGAGAGAAAGATATTCTGACATGAGCGCACTGCCTACTCTCGCCAATGAACAGTATCTGGGCACTACAGTGAAAATCTTCGCTGCCGCTCTCGTTCTGGTCATTCTCTACGTCGTAGCAGGCTTCTTCGTTCCGGCCCTTTCAGGGTTCTCACTGCCTATGATGGCTCTGTTCTTCCTGGTTGGCGGTTTGATAGCTGCAAAGGCATCACGCTACGGTGGGAATATCTTCAAAGACTTCGTATCAGGCGTAGGCGCCATCGCACCAAGTGCACTGCCTATCCTGATGGCCATGTCTGTTAAACTGATCATCAGCAATGGTGGAATCATGGACACTATTCTTTACTATGTATCCGATAAGGTGACTCAGATGGGACCTTACGGTGCGATCATCATGATCTATCTGCTGGTGCTGATACTCAACTTCTTCATCGGATCAGGCTCAGCCAAGGCATTCCTGCTTATCCCTATCATTGCGCCTTTGGCAGATCTTGTTGGACTCACAAGCCAGATGGCAGTACAGGCATTCTGCTTCGGTGACGGATTCACAAACATGCTCTATCCTACGAACCCATTGTTGATGATAACTCTCGGAGTTACAGTAGTCAGCTACCCAAAATGGTTCAAGTTCACCATCGGCATCCAGCTGCTGATGATGGTCGTAAATATCGCCTTCCTGCTGCTGGCAGTAGCCATCGGATATGGGGCATAATATCTTTATATAATAACGAAAGGTCCTTAGGCTATAAAAGCCAAGGACCTTTTATCGTTAGAATATGATTCTCTTGTATATATAATATACTGAACAAGCTTGTAGTTCTCACCTTCCCACCTCCATGTCTGGAATGAAACACGCTGCCCATTCTCCGTATCGTGGATGTATGGAGGTGAATATGAAGGCTTTGTCTTTAATAATTCATCATAATCTCTGATGCTGGCAACAAACATACCGCTCGCACCTGCCGACGAAGGACATAGGACTCGAAACAAGGAAAAGAATAAAATATGGTGATGGAAAAAAGTACACCTATTGCAATATCTATGATATACTACAAAAATACGGTTAAAAACAGGAGAAATATATAAATGAGTTACAAATTGACAGTAGATTATCACACGCATACTGTCTTTTCACACGGTAAGGGAACAATACGCGAGAATGTCCTGCATGCAAGGCAGTTGGGACTAAAGGCAATAGCTATAACTGATCATGGGCCAGGCCATAACGAGCATGGAATGAAACGTGAATCTGTTCCTGAAATGAGAAGGATAATAACGGAACTGAATAACGAGTTTGATGATATAAAGGTGTATCTTGGTATTGAGGCGAACATAATCAATAAAGGAAACAGCCTTGACATAAGACCTGATGAATTCAGCCAATATGACTTTGTCATAGCAGGTTATCACTACGGCCTTGACGATGCATACTGTCTGGAGAACTTTAGAACTTATTCTAAGGGAATCAGGAGTAAGGATCTGATGTTGAAGAATACTCAGATGGTTCTAAACGCCCTTTATGAGAACGATATTAAGATTCTCACCCATCCGGGTGACAAAGCACACTTTGACATGGTTGAAATTGCAAAGGCATGTGCAGATACCAACACTCTTATGGAGATTAATGCTCAGCACGCACACCTTTCAGTAAAGCATATTAAGATGTGTGCAAAAACAGATGCAAAGTTCATCATATCAAGTGATGCTCACAAGCCTGAAGAAGTAGGAAATTTAAGGCTCGCACTTCTTCGTGCAAAGGAAGCAGGCCTTGATCTGGAAAGAATAGTAAATCTTACTAAATAGAAAGAAACGCAGTGTCACATGCGCGACACGATTCGTATCACGCATGAAAACACTGCTTCTTACTCGTTTACTTAGAAAAGTTGTCCCGAAAGTTTCAATTTTTCTTTATAAGCAAATTCTTTATCGAATTCCTCAGCTTTGTTTTCGTCCACAAAGTATCCCTGAGGTGTCGCATATTCTCCAGTGATATCATCCAAATATCCCGGAATAAGCTCTTTGCAGAGGAAGAAAGAATCATCTGCTCCGTCAGGTAATCCATGATAACGTATTCCGTATTCTCTGGCAAAAGTGAACCCACTCTTTCCATAAAACTCAATATTACCTTCAAAGCATACGGCGCCATAACCAAGTTCTGTAGCTTTTTCAAGTGAATAGTCCAACAGTATCTTGCCATATCCATTTCTCTTAAGTTCAGGCGATATGCATATTGGTCCCATAGTGAGAATCGGGATCTCTCCACCATTATCAGCTTTGATCACCGTTTTCATGAACATATTCTGACCGATGGTTTTGCCGTTTTTTTCTATAACAAAATCAAGTTCGTTAACGAATGCAGGATCATTACGCAGCTGATTCAGCACATAGTGTTCCAGACATCCCGGACGGTACACATTCCAGAAAGATTCTCTTACAAGATTTTCAACTTCACGGTGTTCTTCTTTTCTTTCTAAACGGATAATATAGTCATTTTTATTCATTATTTTTTCCTCCTGATGATTGTTGACTGCAATGCTGGGAGGTCTGTGCGAGATCGTAT
Source organism: Bacillota bacterium (assembly GCA_030536355.1). GTDB lineage: Bacteria > Bacillota > Clostridia > Peptostreptococcales > Anaerovoracaceae > Lentihominibacter. The sequence goes on from JAUNQD010000029.1 coordinate 19,293, forward strand.
TACACATAACCTCCCGGTTATGCTACAATCTCCAGTGTTCTGCTAGTTTTTCTCAAAAAGCAATCTCCTTAAATAAATAATATATAATCAAGTCTTGCGACAGATTATCCAAACAACTTTATAGTTACAAATTGGAATTTGTCTATTTCCTTGCAACTACAATTGGTTGATAAAATCCTGTTTCTTCAGGGAACTTCCACTCAACCTTACTACAGCCACAAGAAAGCATTATTTTTGTCATTTCTTCTCTACGAGTTGCCCTATATTCACATTCAAATTTATTCACTTGCAATGATTCCTCATCATCAATGATATACTGAATTAGTTTATAGTTATCATCATTCCACTCCCATGTTTGAAATGAAACTCTTTGTCCCTTATCTGTTTTATGGATATATGGTGGAGAATATGGTGGTTTTTCCATCAACAAACTATCATAATCTCTGATACTCGCAACAAATATTCCATTTTCTTTAATTTGATTAACAATGCTCTTAATTGCCGATTCCAAATCAGTACTTGTCAGCATATGTGGTAGTGCATTATCCATAGCAATAACAATGTCAAACTTCTCTGTAAATGTATCTGATAATGAACAGAAATTAGCCTGCTTAAAGCAAATTTCTACATTATTTGCTTTTGCTCTTTTTTCTGCTTCGATAAGTTCGCCAGCACTTAAATCAGACGCCGTAACATTATATCCAAGTGAAGCAATACCGATAGCCTGTGTTCCAATTCCACAAGCACAATCAAGGATTTCGGCTGTATTATCAAATCCATTATTATGAAATATTCGATTTAGAACTTCTGCCTGTTCCTTTATTGTAGATTGCCAATCAAGAAATAATTTATCATATTGAGTTGCTAAACTATCATAAAAAGTTTGTATTATACTCATATCATTCACCTCTACAAATTCAAATTCGTAATATATAGAGTGAAGAGTATACAACTCTTTGCT
>JAUNQD010000030.1 GCA_030536355.1 Bacillota bacterium
GACCGTATCTGTTCTGCAGTGTAGTTGTGATTGCAGCTGTCAGAGTTGTCTTACCGTGGTCAACGTGACCGATTGTACCGATGTTGATATGCGGCTTAGTTCTTTCAAATTTAGCTTTTGCCATTTTAATTCTCCTTTATTATTTGTTAATAGAATCTACTAAATTGTCAGGTAACTTTTCGAAGTGGTCGAACTGCATTACATAAACACCTCTACCCTGAGTCTTTGATCTCAGGTCTGTAGCGTATCCAAACATGTTGGACAGAGGAACGTATCCTCTAACTGCTACTGCACCGTTGTTCATGTCTGAACCTTCGATTCTTCCTCTTCTTGAGCTGATGTCTCCGATTACATCTCCCATGTATTCATCAGGAACTGTAACTTCAACCTTGAAGATCGGTTCGAGCAGTACAGGGTTAGCCTTCTTAGCTGCTTCTCTGAATGCCATTGAAGCTGCGATCTTGAATGCCATTTCTGATGAGTCTACTTCGTGGTATGAACCATCATAAAGCTCAACTCCCAGGTCAACCATCTGATATCCTGCCATAGGACCGGTTTCCATAGCTTCCTTGATACCTTCTTCGATCTTAGGGATGTATTCCTTAGGAATAGCACCACCAACGATTGAATTCTTGAATTCGAAGCCTTCGCCCGGTTCTCTTGAGTAAACCTTGATCTTGACATGTCCATACTGTCCACGTCCTCCGGACTGCTTCGCATACTTGTGATCTACATCTGCAGATCCGGTGATAGTTTCCTTGTATGAAACCTGTGGCTTACCTACGTTGGCTTCGACCTTAAATTCTCTTAAGAGTCTGTCCACGATGATTTCCAAGTGAAGCTCACCCATTCCGGCGATGATAGTCTGACCAGTATCTTCGTTTGTATAAGTCTTGAATGTTGGGTCTTCTTCTGCCAGCTTGGCAAGAGCAATACCCATCTTTTCCTGTCCGGCCTTAGTCTTAGGCTCGATAGCGATTTCGATTACCGGATCAGGGAATTCCATTGACTCCAATATTATTTCGTGCTTTTCGTCGCACAGAGTATCTCCTGTAGTAGTGACTTTAAGTCCTACTGCTGCTGCGATGTCGCCCGAGTATACCTTCTCGATATCCTCTCTCTTATTGGCATGCATCTGAAGTATTCTTCCTACTCTCTCCTTCTTGTCCTTCGTTGAGTTGTACACATAAGAACCTGAATCCAGTGTTCCTGAGTATACTCTGAAGAATGCCAGCTTACCCACATATGGGTCAGCCATGATCTTGAAGGCTAAGGCTGAGAATGGACCGTTGTCATCCGCAGGTCTTTCTTCTTCTACATCTCTTCCCGGAACGATACCCTTGATTGGCGGGATATCTACAGGGGATGGCATGTAGTCGAGAACTGCGTCGAGCATCAGCTGAACGCCCTTGTTTCTGTATGCAGATCCGCATGTTACAGGGATCATTTCTCCTGCAATAGTTGCCTTTCTGATAGTTTCCTTGATTTCCTTAACTGTGATTTCTTCTCCTTCGAGGAACTTCATCATCAGCTCTTCATCAAGTTCAGCAACTGATTCTACCAGCTGATCATGCCACATCTGAGCATCGTCAGCCAGGTCTGCAGGGATCTCTGCTGTTTCGTATTCTTTACCGAGGTCATCCTTGTAGATTTCGGCCTTCATTTCAACCAGGTCGATGATTCCTACAAAGGTTTCTTCCTTCCCGATAGGCAGCTGGATAGGCACTGCATTAGCCTTCAGTCTGTCCTTGATCATGTCTACGACACGATAGAAGTTAGCACCCATGATGTCCATCTTGTTTACGAAAACCATACGTGGAACACCATACTTTTCTGCCTGTCTCCATACAGTTTCTGACTGAGGTTCAACCCCGCCCTTAGCACAAAGTACTGTTACGGCTCCGTCCAGAACTCTCAGTGAACGTTCAACTTCTACAGTAAAGTCTACGTGTCCCGGTGTATCGATGATATTGATTCTAGTGTCTTTCCACTGGGCTGTAGTAGCAGCAGAGGTAATTGTGATACCACGTTCCTGTTCCTGCTCCATCCAGTCCATAGTGGCTCCACCTTCGTGAGTTTCGCCAAGCTTATGAGTTCTTCCAGTATAGAACAGAATTCTTTCTGTGGTAGTAGTTTTTCCGGCGTCGATATGCGCCATAATGCCTATATTTCTAGTCTTTTCTAACGGAAAACTTCTTTTTGACATATTATCCTCCTTCCTGCTTTTATTATGATACTAATCGCATCATATTACCATCTGTAATGTGCAAATGCCTTGTTAGCTTCTGCCATCTTATGAGTATCTTCTTTTTTCTTAACTGATGCGCCTGTGTTGTTTGCAGCATCCATCAGTTCCTTTGCCAGTCTGTCTGACATAGTCTTTTCGCCTCTAGCTCTTGTGTACTTAGTAAGCCATCTGAGTCCCAGTGTCTGACGTCTGTCAGCTCTTACTTCGATTGGAACCTGGTAGTTCGCACCACCAACTCTTCTAGCTTTAACTTCAAGAACCGGCATAATGTTGTTCATTGCTTTTTCAAATACTTCCAAAGGTTCTTCGCCAGTTGCTTCCTTGATCTGTTCGAAAGCATCGTATACGATCTTCTGAGCTACACCTTTCTTTCCGTCCAGCATAACGCTGTTGATCAGCTTAGCTACAACAACGCTACCGTATACCGGATCTGGAAGTACTTCACGCTTAGGTACATTTCCTTTTCTTGGCACTTCTCTTCCCTCCTGTTAAATTAACTTCGGTACTCGAACACAACAACCCGGTCTAATGAGTGACTACGATCATTGCGTGCGCGGTGCACATTGATCTATATATTGAATAGGTCAAAGGCACTTAAAATTTACCGATTACTACTTCTGCTTAGGTCTCTTAGCTCCATACTTGGAACGAGCCTGTCTTCTGTCTGCAACACCTGCAGTATCGAGTGTACCTCTAACGATGTGATATCTTACACCTGGGAGGTCCTTAACTCTTCCGCCTCTGATCAGTACAACACTGTGTTCCTGAAGGTTATGTCCGATTCCAGGGATGTATGCTGTAACTTCGATTCCGTTAGTGAGACGAACTCTTGCAACTTTTCTAAGAGCTGAATTTGGCTTCTTAGGAGTAACAGTCTTTACTGATGTGCATACGCCTCTTTTCTGAGGGGAGCTAACATCAGTCGCAACTCTTCTCAGGGAGTTCATTCCCTTGTTAAGAGCAGGAGCTGTTGACTTCTTTTCACTGCTGGTTCTGCCCTGACGTACTAATTGGTTAATTGTAGGCATCCTTTTTCTCCTTTCTTCAAAATTAAAATATGCCGGTCGGGCTTTTGCGCAGCCCAGACCAGCATATATTTTATCACGCCAATCGATATTATGTCAATAATTTTGTGTTATTATTTGTGACGTTTTACTCTTCGTATTCAACGATTTCAAGCTCCGGACCGGCTTCCATCTCAGCAGCGAATTCTTCAGCTGCAGCCAGGTCGCCAGCAGTACCCATTTCAGGTACGATTCCTTCCATATCGTCGTCGTCATCTTCCATTTCCATCTCCATCTGCATCTGTCTGTATGCTTCGATCAGTGCAGTGTTCACACCGTAATCCAGGTCGATGGATCTGTACTTCTTCATGCCTGTTCCGGCAGGGATCAGCTTACCGATGATAACGTTTTCCTTAAGGCCCTGCAGCTTGTCATTCTTGCCCTTGATGGCTGCATCAGTCAGTACTCTTGTAGTTTCCTGGAAAGATGCCGCTGACAGGAATGAGTTGGTTGCCAGTGAAGCCTTAGTGATACCGAGGAGCAGTCTTTCAGCATCTGCCGGCTGTCCGCCTGCTGCTATAGCAGCTTCGTTGGCTTCATCGATCTCGAACTTGTTGTACTGTCCTCCAGGAAGGAGTCCTGTATCTCCCGGATCGTTGACCTTCATCTTGCTGAGCATCTGTCCTACGATAACTTCGATATGCTTATCGTTGATATCTACACCCTGATTCTTATATACACGCTGTACTTCCTTCAGCAGGTACTGGTAAACACCTTCAACGCCATTGAGTCTTAAGATATCCTTAGGATCGAGAGGACCCTTAGTGATATTGTCGCCGGCCAGAACGTATTCGCCTTCTGCAACAGCTATACGTGCTCCGTAAGGGATTTCGTAGATTCTTTCTTCTTCGCCTCTGACCTTGACTTCAGTCTTGTTATCCATAGTCGGCTCGATCGATACTACTGTACCGTCAGCTTCACAGATGATCGCAAGACCCTTAGGTTTTCTTGCTTCGAAGAGTTCTTCTACTCTTGGCAGACCGTGAGTGATATCGGATCCGGCTACACCGCCTGTATGGAATGTTCTCATTGTCAGCTGTGTACCAGGTTCACCGATGGACTGCGCTGCTGTGATACCAACAGCTTCACCAATGTTTACAGCTTCACCTGTTGCCAGGTTTCTGCCGTAACACTTAGCGCACACGCCAGTCTTGCTGTGGCAAGTCATTACTGATCTGATGGCTACTGATTCGATGCCTGCAGCTTCGATAGCTTCAGCAGCATCTTCAGTGATTTCCTGATCCTGTTCAACTATCAGCTTGCCTGTTTCAGGATGACAAATATCCAGCAGAGCAGTTCTGCCTACGATACGATCCTTGAGCTTTTCAATAACTTCCTTACCGTCAGTGAAGGCCTTAACTTCGATACCTTCATCAGTACCGCAGTCATCTTCTCTAACGATAACATTATGTGAAACGTCAACCAGTCTTCTTGTCAAATAACCGGAGTCGGCAGTTCTGAGGGCTGTATCGGCCAGACCCTTTCTCGCACCGTTTGATGAAATGAAGTATTCCAGTACTGACAGACCTTCACGGAAGTTAGCCTTGATAGGGATTTCGATAGTTTTACCTGTCGCACTCGCCATCAGACCTCTCATACCACCGATCTGTCTGATCTGGTTCTTACTACCTCTTGCTCCGGAATGAGCCATGATGAACAGGTTGTTCAGTGAATCCAGTGAATTCATCAGTGCATCTGCCACATCGTCAGTAGTCTTGTTCCATATTTCTACTACCTTTTCATATCTTTCCTGATCGGATACGAGACCTCTTCTGAATGCCATTTCGTACTTATCTACCATGGCTTCAGCATCTGCTATGATTCCAGCCTTAGCTTCAGGAATTTCCATATCTGCGATACTGATAGTGATAGCTGCGATAGTTGAATAATGGAATCCCATATCCTTGATATAGTCAAGCATGATAGCAGTCTTAGTATTGCCGTGGATACGATAACATCTGTCGATGATCTGTCCCAGCTTTTTCTTATCGCACAGGAAGTCGATTTCCAGTGAATAAGGATCTGCTTCTCTGTCTTCTACGTAACCAAGATCCTGAGGGATCTGCTGGTTGAAGATGAATCTACCTACAGTTGATTCTACCAGCTTACCTCTCTTATCATCTTCTCCTGCATACATTCTTACCTTGACTCTTGCATGCAGACCAACAGTACCGTTCTGGTATGCCATCAGCATTTCGGAAATGTCTGTGAAGACCTTTCCATCGCCCTTTTCAGCAGCAGAATTTCTCTTGCCTTCTTCCTGTCCAGGATGAGTCAGGTAGTAACTTCCCAGGATCATGTCCTGAGTAGGAGTTGTGATAGGAGATCCATCCTTAGGTGCCAGGATGTTGTTAACGGAAAGCATCAGGAATCTTGCTTCTGCCTGTGCTTCTACGCTCAGCGGTACGTGTACCGCCATCTGGTCTCCGTCGAAGTCAGCATTGAAGGCTGTACATGCCAGTGGGTGAAGCTTGATAGCCTTACCTTCTACAAGTACAGGTTCGAATGCCTGAATACCCAGTCTGTGGAGAGTAGGGGCACGGTTCAGCATTACAGGATGCTCCTTGATAACGCCTTCGAGAACGTCCCAAACCTCAGGTCTTACCTTTTCTACCATTCTCTTAGCGCTCTTGATGTTATGAGCGTTGCCGTTTTCAACGAGCTTCTTCATGATGAATGGCTTGAACAGTTCAAGGGCCATCTTCTTAGGAAGACCACACTGCCAGAAACGCAGTTCAGGTCCTACTACGATTACGGAACGGCCTGAGTAGTCAACTCTCTTACCCAGCAGGTTCTGTCTAAATCTACCCTGCTTACCCTTGAGCATATCTGATAATGACTTAAGCGGTCTTGATCCGGGACCTGTAACAGGTCTGCCTCTTCTGCCGTTATCGATGAGAGCGTCAACTGCTTCCTGCAGCATTCTCTTCTCATTTCTTACGATAATGTCAGGTGCTCCCAGTTCAAGGAGTCTGTTAAGTCTGTTGTTTCTGTTGATAACACGTCTGTACAGGTCGTTCAGATCGGATGTTGCGAATCTGCCGCCGTCCAGCTGTACCATAGGTCTCAGGTCAGGAGGGATAACAGGGATCACTTCCAGCACCATCCATTCAGGTCTGTTGCCTGAAGTTCTCAGTGCTTCGATGACTTCCAGTCTTCTTACGATTCTGATCTTCTTCTGTCCTGTTGCATTGACCAGCTTCTGTCTCAGATCCTGTGACAGTTCATCAAGATCGATATGAGTCAGCAGTTCTCTTACAGCTTCAGCACCCATTCCTGCCTTGAATTTGTTGGCAGGATTATCCTTCGCTTCTCTGTACTGATCTTCTGTCAGGATTTCCTTGTATGCGAATTCAGTATTGCCGGGATCTGTAACGATGAAGTTTGCAAAGTAAAGCACCTTTTCAAGTGTTCTAGGTGAAATGTCAAGAACAAGGCCCATTCTTGAAGGGATGCCCTTGAAATACCAGATGTGAGAAACAGGTGATGCCAGCTTGATGTGGCCCATTCTTTCTCTTCTTACCTTCGCCTTAGTAACTTCTACTCCGCACTTGTCGCAGACGATACCCTTATATCTGATTCTCTTATATTTACCGCAATGGCACTCCCAGTCCTTAGTAGGTCCGAAGATCTTTTCACAGAAAAGACCGTCTTTTTCAGGTTTGAGAGTTCTGTAGTTTATAGTTTCAGGCTTAGTAACTTCTCCGTGTGACCATGTCAGGATCTTTTCAGTTGACGCCAGACCGATCTGCAGAGATTCGAAATTATTCAATTCATAATTATTGTTATCGCTCATCTGTCACTTCCCCTTTCCTATAATTCTTCACTATCATCATCAAGCACTACGAAATCATCTTCATCGTCATCTTTGAATTCATCATCGAATTCTTCTTCAGCGATTTCACTTTCGTCGCCTTCTTCTGATCCTTCTTCCAGCTCAACGTCTACCATGTCTTCGATAACAGGCATATCTTCCATTTCGCTGGTTTCCTTGATCTCGATTTCTTCATTGTCTTCAGTGAGGACTTTGACATCGAGACATAAGCTCTGCATTTCCTTGATCAATACCTTGAATGATTCAGGGATTCCAGGCTCAGGAATGTTTTCGCCCTTAACGATAGATTCATAAGTCTTAACTCTGCCTACGATATCGTCGGACTTGACTGTCAGGATTTCCTGCAGTGTATAAGCAGCACCGTAAGCTTCCAGTGCCCATACTTCCATTTCACCGAAACGCTGTCCGCCGAACTGAGCTTTACCGCCCAGAGGCTGCTGAGTTACCAGTGAGTAAGGACCGGTACTTCTTGCATGGATCTTATCGTCTACCAGGTGATGCAGCTTCAGCATATACATATAGCCGACAGTTACAGGATTATCGAAATATTCGCCTGTACGTCCGTCTCTGAGCCACAGCTTACCGCTTTCATCGAAGTTGTTTTCACCAAGCAGCTTAATGATATCCTTTTCGTTGGCACCATCAAATACAGGTGTTGCGATATGCCAGCCTTCATTCTTAGCTGCAAGGCCAAGGTGAACTTCCAGTACCTGACCTACGTTCATTCGGGATGGTACGCCCAGAGGGTTCAGCATTACCTGCAGGGACTGTCCATTTTCAAGGAACGGCATATCTTCTTCAGGCAGGATCCTTGAGATAACACCCTTGTTACCGTGTCTTCCCGCCATCTTGTCACCAACGTTGATCTTTCTCTTAGTTGCGATATAGCATCTTACCAGTTTGTTTACTCCAGGTGGCAGTTCGTCGCCGTTTTCTCTTGAGAAGATCTTAACGTCAACTACGATACCTGTTTCACCGTGAGGTACTCTCAGTGAAGTATCTCTTACTTCTCTTGCCTTTTCACCGAAGATAGCACGGAGAAGTCTTTCTTCTGCTGTCAGTTCAGTTTCACCCTTAGGTGTTACCTTACCTACCAGGATATCAGATGAATTTACTTCAGCACCCTTTCTGATGATACCTTCTTCGTCCAGGTCCTTCAGAGCATCTTCACCCACGTTAGGGATATCTCTTGTGATTTCTTCAGGTCCCAGCTTAGTATCTCTGGCTTCTGCTTCGTATTTTTCAATATGGATGGACGTAAGAACGTCTTCCATGATCAGTCTTTCGTTCAGGATGATAGCGTCTTCGTAGTTGTAGCCTTCCCAAGTCATGAAGCCGATGAGCAGGTTCTTACCAAGAGCTACTTCACCGTTTTCTGTGGAAGGTCCGTCTGCGATAACTTCACCCTTTTCAACATGTTCTCCGTTGAAAACGATAGGTCTCTGGTTGATACAAGTTCCCTGGTTGGAACGCTTGAACTTGAGCAGCTTGTATTCATCCTTACCTTCACCATCATCTCTCAGTACTACGATCTTGTCTGCATCAACAAAATCGATAGTTCCGGAATGCTTAGCGATGATAACAACGCCTGAATCCTTAGCCGCCTTATGTTCCATACCTGTTCCTACGATAGGCGCTTCAGTTACCATGAGAGGCACTGCCTGACGCTGCATGTTAGATCCCATCAGGGCACGGTTCGCGTCGTCGTTTTCAAGGAATGGGATCATAGCTGTAGCAACGGATACTACCTGCTTAGGTGATACGTCCATGTAATCTACTGCTTCTCTTGGAACCAGGTCGATTTCACCGCCAACACCTCTGGCAGCAACCTTCATGTTAGCGAATCTTCCTTCTGAATCGAGAGGTTCGTTCGCCTGTGCTACGATCTTATCTTCTTCATCATCTGCAGTCAGATAATGTATTTCTTCTGTAACTACGCCTGTAGCTTTATCTACTACTCTATATGGAGTTTCAATGAATCCGTACTGGTTGATGATCCCATATGTTGTCAGGGAACCGATCAGACCGATGTTAGGACCTTCAGGAGTTTCGATAGGACACATTCTTCCGTAGTGGGAGTGATGTACGTCTCTAACTTCGAATCCGGCTCTTTCTCTGGAAAGTCCGCCAGGACCTAGTGCAGAAAGTCTTCTCTTATGAGTAAGTTCTGCCAGTGGATTTGTCTGGTCCATAAACTGTGACAGCTGTGAACTTCCGAAGAACTCCTTAACTGCAGCAGTAACAGGTCTGATGTTCATCAGTCCCTGAGGAGTTACTTCTGCGATGTCCTGAGTAGTCATTCTTTCTTTTATAGTTCTTTCCATTCTGGACAGACCGATCCTGATCTGGTTCTGCAGCAGTTCGCCTACTGTTCTCAGTCTTCTGTTGCCCAGGTGGTCGATATCGTCTATGTTACCGATACCATAGTTCAGGTTCAGGATGTAGCTGACTGATGCGATCACGTCTGCTACCAGGATGTGCTTAGGAGAAAGCTCATTCTTTCTCAGCTGAAGAGCTTCCTTGATGGAATCCTGATCTTCGTTTTCCTGCAGGATCTCCATGAGCACAGGGTAATATACATCTTCAGCCACGTTGATGTCTGAGATGTCAAATTCGATATATGTCTTGATGTCTACGAACTGGTTACCGATTACCTTAGTTGAAACGTTTTCATCATAAGCACTCTGAACCATTACGTATTCTACGCCGGCATTTTCGATCTGCTTAGCCAGATCCTTATCCATCTTCTGGCCTGCATCTGCCAGGATCTCACCTGTATTAGGATCGATAACAGGTTCAGCAGCTACTGCGCCTGAAATACGATTGAAAAGTCCCAGCTTTTTGTTATACTTATATCTTCCTACCTTGGCAAGATCGTAACGCTTAGGATCGAAGAACATTGAAGTGAAGAGAGACTGTGCACTTTCCAGTGTAGGAGGTTCACCAGGTCTCAGTTTCTTATAAATTTCCTTAAGACCTTCCTCATAGTTGGTAGTTGTGTCTTTTTCTAATGTCTTCAGCAGTCTTGGTTCTTCTCCGAAGATATCTATGATTTCCTGGTTGCTTCCCATTCCCAGTGCTCTGAGGAGGGTAGTAACAGGCTGTTTTCTTGTTCTGTCGACTCTTACGGAAATGATTTCGTTGGAGTCAGTTTCATACTCAAGCCAAGCACCTCTGTTAGGGATAACCTGAGTTGAGAATAAGTTCTTACCTGACTTGTCGATTTCTTTGTCATAGTAAGGTCCAGGGGAACGAACAAGCTGAGTAACTACTACTCTTTCGGCACCATTATAAATAAAGGTACCCTTTTCTGTCATGAGAGGGAAATCTCCCATGAATACTTCCTGTTCCTTGACTTCGCCTGTTTCCTTATTAACGAGTCTTACTCTAACTTTAAGTGGAGCTGCATAAGTTACATCTCTTTCCTTACATTCTTCCTGTTCATACTTAGGAGGGTCTGTAAGTGAGTAATCAATGAATTCGAGAACTAAATTGTCCGCGTAATCCTTGATTGGTGAAATGTCCTCAAAAACCTCACGAAGACCTTCTCTTACGAACCAGTCATACGAATCTGTCTGAATTTGGATCAGATTAGGCATCTCTGCCACTTCGTTGATCTTGGAAAAGGTCATACGTTCTTTTCTACCTAATTTTATAGGATTTGGCATAGTTATCACTCCTTATTTTACTAGCAAAATCGGATTCACCTAAACAAAATTACATTTGCAGGGCAGTTTAATATGATATCACAAGCTTGTCAAATCGTCAAGGTGTTGTTGGAAAATATTTTCAGGTGTTTTTTGTGGTGGGTGTTTCCAGACGGGTTCTCTTGAATTCGTTAAGGTCTTGTGTTTTATGGGAGTTTTGACACGAAATATCCCCATATACTCTCTCGTCACATCATGGTTTCTCTTGAATTGTTGATGGTTATATCTTTCTTGGGAGAATACTGTGATTTTATCCCACATTTATAGATTCACATACTGTATCAAGAGAAAAAGACCGAGGTGTGATCCTCGGTCCAGATTGTCATTGATTGATTTATAATTTTTCGATTTCTTCTACTGATAGTCCTGTGTATTTAGCAATAGTTTCTACAGGCATATTGTCTTCTTTCATTTTTGATGCAGTTTTTGCAATACCCTCTGCAAAACCTTCTTCATGAGCTTCCTGTTTATCCAATATCTTTTCTTCCCAAGCTTGCATAAATTTCACCCCCACCTCTTCATTTCTTCGTATATCTTCAATCTTACTATTAATCCGTTTTAATTTGTCACTGTTTGATACAGCCACCATAGCTTCCGTTGTTTTCTCAAAATATCTAAGCAAATCTATGAGTTCTTGACTAACGCCTTTCGTATTTTTACCTCTTGTGTTTAGGAATATTGTTGTTATGCCATCTTCAAGCTTTAATCCCGGTATTTCTTCACATGACATCTTAAACGAATATTTATATAATCCTTCGCCAAAGAGATCAAATGGCATTATCATTATTACGAAGACATCGTTCATTTCGTTAAAATCTATACTTCCCGGATGTAGTAGTCTGCTCCCTATCAAACTATGATAAAGTCTAGTCCTTTTAGGCAAATTGTATGTGTTTTTCTTCTGTACTTCTGTATCATACAGAGCATCATCTTCCCCTGTTGCCAATACATCCAGTTTAATTTGTCTGTTCCAAATAGTCCTTCGCTCTTCTTTTTCTGTCTGTGGCAGTTGTTTTAATACAATGTCCTTGCCTAAAATTATCTCTAACAATAACTCTACAAACTCTTGATCTTCTGCTGCCTCTGCAAACAAAAAACGATCGAGAAGATTGAGGTCTTTTAGTTCTCTGATTTTACCCATTTATTTACCTCCTTTTATTATAGACTTCTAATGCAATTATTGCAACAATCTATGGTATAGGAATTATATCATGGCAAATTGTTATTTTCAATATTTTTCCATTTATAGTTAATTTTGTTTTGTGGTGTGTCCCGTAAAGTTTCAACCATCGCAAAACACATAATAAAAGGACCGAGGTGTTATCCTCGGTCCGTAAAACGCTTATTATGCTTATTTATTTATAACTAATACCTATAATATACTAACCTAAATTAGTTATATCTTCTTCTAGCTACTACAGCTGCTGCCATTGCTGCCAGAACCAGTCCAGCTACTGCGAATGGAGCTACAGTGTTGTCGCCAGTGTTAGGGGAATCTGTAGGTTTAGCTGGAGCTGTAGGCTGTGTTGGTGCAGGAGCTGGTTTTTCAACAACTGCACCACTTGCATCTTGTATAAGTTCTCCACCAATGAATTCTTTTACATCCATGATTTCATTGCCGTTCTTGAATGTTCCTCCTGTTACACCAACAACGCTATCATCATATTCGCACGGTTTACTTAACATAGGGGCATCAAAGTTTCCACCCTTAATGCTGTTGTTATTGCTATTATTTAAAAGCGGATTGAATACTGAAACACCTGCAGAAACATCTACAGTTTTCCCTTCCGCAGGATCAACAACAAGTTTGTTTGTTTTGAATGCATATGTACCAGCTTCGATTTCTCCACCAGTAACTTTCACATCATTATTTGATTCAACAGCTGTTCCTGGTGTAACGATTTTACCGCCAGCAATTTCAATCAAACCACCATTGATAGCAGAAGTTTCTCCACCTGTTCCTGTGGCCTTACTTTCAACAATGCCACCATTCATTGTAAATATTGCTTTGCTTGCAACATTAACGGCTTTTGCACCCGAAGCATATGAATTTAGGATTTTCCCTCCATTTAAAATACAACTAGCTTGCTTGGTTTCACCTTGTACATGAACAGCCGCTCCACTTGAAAGTGTATTTTCTATTGTACCACCTTTAATCTCGCAGCTACCTTTAACTTGAATTACATAGTTAGTTGTAGTAGTAACACCTTCATTTGTTATTTTACCAGTTCCGACAGAGTCTTCTATAATAAGCTTCCCTGAGTTCTGTACATATAAAATGTTATTCTTAGAACCTGTTAGCTTTACTGTATATCCATTTAAATCTAATGTTAATGTGCTTGTTGAGCCACTCCATGCGCCAATGGTTACATTATTAGTTAACGTTACATTTTTAGTAAGCTTATAAGTTCCTGATGTAGGAAGTGAGTTGTCACTTGTCCACTCTGTGTAACTTTCACCAAAAACCATACTAGGCATCATCGCAACTACCATAGCAACAGTAGCGATGATCGCTAATAATCTTTTTTTCATCGTTCTTCTCCTTCTTATTTAGTTTTAAGCATAATACACGAAATTTTAAACTAGCTCATAATTATAGATAATACAATTACACATGAGGCCTAAACATTTTTCAACACTATAAAGCACAATTCGACATGGTTCCTGAATGTTTTTTGAAATCTGTTCAAGGCAATAAAAAAGCGGATCGAATATCGATCCGCGATTTTTGTCGAATATTGTCGACCGCAATCTAAACTCGCCGTAAACCGCCACGCGCTGAAGCGCTGCGGTTCTGACGAATGATCTTATTTCAGTTCTACTACTGCGCCAACTTCTTCCAGCTGAGCCTTGAAAGCTTCTGCTTCTGCCTTTTCGCAGCCTTCCTTCAGGTTTGAAGGTGCTCCGTCTACGATTTCCTTAGCTTCCTTCAGTCCCAGGCCAGTGATTTCTCTTACAGCCTTGATAACCTTGATCTTTTCTGATCCAACTTCCTTCAGAACTACTGTGAATTCAGTCTGTTCTTCTTCTTCTGCTGCTGCGCCGCCTGCTGCTGCTACAACAACGCCTGCTGCTGCGCTTACGCCAAATTCTTCTTCACAAGCCTTAACCAGTTCGTTAAGTTCGAGTACTGACATCTCTTTTATAGCTTCGATGATCTGTTCTTTATTCATTTTATTTCTCCTTTATATTCTTATTTTCAATTTAAAAGTGTTTTAGTTTCGTCTCGCTCACGTTCGGGCTGCTAGCCAATCGCACTTCGTGCTCTCGGGCATCCCTAGCGAAAACTTTGCCTAGCCACTCGCTAGGCAGCTCGCGGGGCAAAGTGTTTTAAGCTTCTTTGCTTTCTGCGATCTGCTGTACCACTCTCGCAAAGTTTGCGATAGGTGACTGGATGCTTCCCATAAACTTGGAAATGAGGACTTCTCTTGATGGGATGTTAGCGATTGCCTGCATATCTTCCTTGCCGTATACAGCGCCTTCTACTACACCACCCTTGAATTCCATCTTCTTGTATTCTTTGATTGAGTCATTCAGAACTCTTGCAGGTGCTGTTGCATCGTCATAGCTGAATGCGAATCCACTTGGTCCTTCAAGAACTTCGCCCAGAGCTTCCCACTCTGTTCCTGCGATAGCTCTCTTAACGAGAGTGTTCTTGTAAACTGTGTAGTCTACATTAGCTTCACGAAGCTTTTTTCTCATAGCATCTGCCTGTGCAACTGTGATACCGATGTAATCGATAACTACAGCTGATTCAGCTCTCTCAAATTTGTCTTTGATCTCGTCAATAATTAACTGCTTCTGCTTCTGAGCTTCTTTCATTATTATGCGTTCTCCTTTCTAAATATTGGTTGCAGCTTTCGCTGCGAATCAGGTACGCTATAAAAACGCCTTGCCATCTTCCAAGACAACAAGGCACATATATTTACATTGTACCTCGGCAGGAAATTAAGAACACCTATAATCTATGCCCCGCAGTCGCTTTCAGCCAAATCATAGATTTGGGAAAGCGTTGCATGACACCTGCCATCGATTTGCTCTGCAAATCGGGCTAGGGGTTCGCCTGCTGTCTTTGGTTCTTTATTTTCTTACTTAATCAGATCTTACTGACCCAGTTTCATAGGGTTGATCTTTACTCCAGGTCCCATAGTTGAAGCAACTGTTACGCTCTTCAGGTACTGGCCCTTAGCTGCTGCAGGCTTAGCCTTGATGATAGCTCCGATCAGTGCGTTGAAGTTATCAGCCAGCTTTTCAGGTCCGAATGATACCTTGCCTATAGGTGTGTGGATGATATTTGTTTTGTCCAGACGGTATTCAACCTTACCAGCCTTAACTTCAGCGATAGCCTTAGCTACGTCCATAGTTACTGTTCCGGACTTAGGATTTGGCATGAGTCCCTTAGGTCCCAGGATCTTACCCAGTCTACCTACAACGCCCATCATGTCAGGTGTTGCGATAACAACGTCGAAGTCAAACCAACCTTCGCTCTGGATCTTCTGAGCCATTTCTTCAGCTCCTACGAATTCAGCGCCGGCTTCCTGTGCTTCTGTTGCCTTAGGTCCCTTAGCAAATACTAATACTCTCTTTTCTTTACCTGTTCCGTGAGGAAGTACGATAGCGCCTCTAACCTGCTGGTCAGCGTGTCTTCCGTCTACGCCCAGTCTTGTGTGAACTTCTACAGTTTCATCGAACTTAGCCTTGGAAGCCTTGATAACGATTTCCATAGCCTGATCAAGATCATGAAGTTCAGCTTTGTCAAATAATTTAACTGCTTCTTTGTAATTCTTACCTCTTTTAGGCATTTTGTTTTCCTCCTTGTGGTATTAACGCCTATGCTTATAAGCAATCTTTGGCTCCCACCTTAAATTAGTCTTCAATAACGATTCCCATGCTTCTTGCAGTACCCTTGATCATTTCTGTTGCTGCTTCAAGGCTTGCTGCATTCAGATCCGGCATCTTTGTCTTAGCGATCTCTTCTGCCTGTGCATATGACAGTGTAGCCACCTTAGTCTTGTTAGGCTCACCTGATGCTGCATCAAGACCTGCTGCCTTCTTCAGTAATACTGCTGCAGGCGGTGTCTTAGTGATGAATGAGAAAGAGTGGTCCGCATAAACTGTGATTACTACAGGAATGATCATTCCTGGCTGATCCTGAGTTTTAGCGTTGAACTGCTTACAGAAATCCATGATGTTAACACCGTGCTGACCTAAAGCAGGACCTACTGGAGGTGCTGGGTTAGCATTGCCGGCTGGAATCTGGAGTTTGATATAACCCGCGATTTTCTTAGCCATTTTCGTTCTCCTTTCTTAAGATTCCCCTACGGGGTCGATATAAGAAAGATTTCGCTACATTTTGTCTACCTGAGCAAAATCCAACTCTACAGGTGTGTCTCGTCCGAACATAGATACCTTGGCTCTCAGTGTCTGTTTTTCCATATTGACCTCTTCAACAACTCCCATGAAGTTTTCGAATGGTCCATTGATAACCTTAACTGTATCGCCAACTTCCACATCCAGATCGATGTATATTTTTTCGATGCCCATTCTTCTTACTTCTTCTACAGTAAGAGGAACAGGATTTGAACCATGTCCTACGAATCCAGTAACACCCTGAGTGTTTCTAACGAGATACCATGATTCATTAGTAACTATCATTTTGACAAGAACGTATCCCGGGAACATTTTTCTGGTTTTTACCTTACGCTGCCCGTTCTTAACTTCTACTCTGTCTTCTGTAGGGACAATAACATCGAGGATGAGATCCTGCATGCCTCTGTTCTCGACGATTTTTTCAATATTAACTTTTACTTTGTTTTCGTGGCCTGAGTAAGTATGTACTACATACCATTTAGCCTCGCCGTCACCTCTCAGACCTTCCAGTCCTTCGAGATCCAGCTTCTTCTTTTCGCTGTTTTCCATTGTACCCTAAGCTCCTATCCTAATTTCTTTAGAAACAAACAGCCTTGATTGCTGCCAGTACTCCTGAATCGATAGCCCAGAACACAAGTGCAAAAGCGGCACAGGTAACAAGTACAACTGCTGTGAAAGAACCCAGTTCTTTCTTAGTCGGCCATACTACCTTCTTCATTTCCAGCTTAACGCCCTTGAAGTACTCCTTGATGCGGCCCTTTTTTCTAGGCTTGTTCGCTGTAGAAGCAGCTGCCGCGCTCATTTTTTTCCTTGTAGAGGTCGTAGCCTTTGGTTTTGACGTCTTTGCCATAATAGTTCTACTCCCTTATTTCCCTTATTTTGTTTCCTTATGAACAGTATGCTTCTTGCAGAACTTGCAGTATTTGCTCATTTCGATACGATCAGGATCGTTCTTCTTGTTCTTGATTGTCATGTAATTTCTCTGCTTACATTCTGTACACGCAAGTGTAACCTTTACTCTCATTTTTATGTCCTCCGTTTAACTTAAAGTAAGAGCAGTAACTGCTCTCCTCCTAATTATTTTCATAAAGTCGCTAGATAATTGTATATTACCAGGCTGTCAATGTCAAGATGTTTATTGACAAGTCTCGGTAAAAATTATGCGGGCAGTTCAAACCACCCGCATAGAATTTTATCTACTATTATATATAGTATATATATCCGTCCGCAAATCGATAGTTGATCCATGCACAAGCGGTGTCACATGGGCACTTGTTCCACACACTCTGCAGCAGATCTATCATTCTGCTTCAGTTTAGCCTATGGACAGGCATTCCTTAGGACACTTTTCGAGACAAGCACCACACTTAACGCATGCTTCTTCGTCGACCTTCCAAACCTTTTCTTTTCTGTCAACTGTCAAAGCATCGCATGGGCAGTTCTTAGCGCAAAGTCCGCAGTAAATGCAATCTTCCAGGTTGCAAGTGAGCTTTTCTTCTCCTTCGGAAGCAGCAGGCTTTTCTTCTGCCTTAGCTTCTTCAGCTTTAGCTTCACCCATGGAAAGGCACTTCTTAGGGCACTTTTCTACGCAAGCTTCACACTTAGCACATGCTTCCTTGTCAACTTCCCAGATTTTTTCTTTTCTGTCGACCTTGAGAGCATCAGCAGGGCAAACCTTAGCGCAAAGTCCGCAGTATACACAATCTTCAGTCTTACAAGTCAGATCTCCAGCAGATGTCTTACCCTTGGATTCATCCTTCTTCAGTTCAACTTCGTATGTATCAACAACTTTTTCTGCCTGTGGTTCAGTGTACTGATTGTTCATGCCGAGGCACTTCTTAGGGCAAGCAGCTACACATTCTCCGCACTGGATGCACTGCATTCTGTGGATAGTCCATGTGCCGGCTTTTCTATCTACTTCGATAGCGTCAGCAGGGCATCTTCTTCCGCAGATACCACAAAGGATGCAGTCATCTTTGTAAAGGTCGATGCTTCCTCTTGTTCTTTCCTGCCATTCCCTAGGTACTACAGGGTACATGAGAGTTGCAGGCTTTTTGAACATACTCTTGAAGAGTACTTTAGCGATTCTAAAAGTTTTCATTCTCTCACCTACCTTTCTGTACAGCTGATGCAAGGGTCGATCGTAAGGATCAGGATAGGCACGTCTGCCAGATCACAACCCTGCAGAGTTTTAACTAATGCCGGAATGTTCATGTTGGTCGGAGTTCTTACACGCATTCTCTGCAGGAACTTGGAGTTAGCTCCCTTAGCATAGTAGAATGCTTCTCCTCTAGGCTGTTCAAGTCTCAGCATATATTCGCCTTCAACATTTCCCTTAACAGGAACACTTACAGGTCCTTCAGGGATCTTAGCTACAGCCTTGGCGATCAATTCGATGGACTGGAATACTTCGCCGATTCTTACCTTACATCTAGCATAGCAGTCTCCTGCTGTTTCGATAACAGGTTCGAAATCCAGTTCGCCATATACGCCATGGTTGTTAGTCATTCTCATATCCTGGTAAACGCCGGAGCCTCTTGCAACAGGTCCTACTGCGCACAGTTCTTCAGCATCTGCCTTAGAAAGAACGCCTACGCCTACCATTCTGTTCTTAACTGAATCGTCTTCGATGAATACGTCAGTCAGTTCTTTTATTTCTGCCTTGATTCCTTCGAGAGTTTCTACGATCTCCTTAAGTGTTTCGTTATCAATGTCCTTATTGAGTCCGCCAACCTTACAGATGGAGAAGATAACTCTGCCGCCTGTAGTTTTTTCGAGGATATCAAGTACTGTTTCTCTTACTCTCCAGCAGTGGTTGAATAAACTTTCGAAACCAAATGCGTCTGCCAGAAGTCCCAGCCACAGAAGATGGCTGTGGAGTCTTGATAATTCGTGGAGTATAGTTCTCAGATATTCTGCTCTTTCAGGAACCTTGACACCCATAGCTCCTTCTACTGCTGCAGCTGCGCCCCAGCCGTGTCCGAAACTGCAGATACCGCAGATTCTTTCAATTACATATACCATCTGGGAATAGTCCCTTTTTTCCACAAGCTTTTCCAGTCCTCTATGGATAAATCCGATAGATGGAATAGCTTCCACTACTGTTTCATCTTCAACTACCAGGTCAAGATGTACAGGTTCCGGAAGTACCGGATGCTGTGGTCCGAAAGGAATTACTGTTCTTTTAGCCATATCAATTACCTTCCTTTCCTATTTCTTCGGATTCCATGGAGTAGGTTCTGCAACCTTAAAGAAGTTACCCTGATAGTCCAGTGCGCTGTGGTTGAACTGTACACCGAACAGGTCGTGCATCTCATTTTCATAGATGAATGCAGGCCAATAATCGCCTGTGATGCTTTCTACTTCTTCTCCTTGAGCAACAGTTATTCTTAAGTTCTTCAGCTGATGTGCCTTGTCGAATGAATAGATGATTTCGATCTTATCATCAACAACTGTAGCACATGCCTGAGCGAATCTATATCCGTCAGCCTTCAGATCCTTAACTTCAGTCAGAAGCTGGGAAACTTCAACAGCTTCAAAGTTCTGTACTACATCTACTCTTTCACTCATTAGTTTTCCCCTCCTTCTTCAGTCTTTTCTTCTTCAGCAGCTTCTTCTGCTTCTTCAGCCTCAGCTTCCTCTTCGAGTCTTCTGGTTTCGATCTCGCGGTCAACCAT
>JAUNQD010000014.1 GCA_030536355.1 Bacillota bacterium
GAAAAGGAACTGCCTGACGCATTCCTGAGAAGATGTATCTTCCACTACATCGAATTCCCTGACAGAGATAAGATGGAAGAAATCATCAGAGTACACTTCGGAGATATCGACTGGAAGCTTTGCCAGAATGCACTGAAGGCTTTCTATGAACTGAGAGAAATGGATGATCTGCAGAAGAAGCCAAGCACTTCCGAGCTGCTTGACTGGATCCAGGCACTGATGATCAGTGGCGTGGATGTTGAAGATCTGAGCAAGGAAATGCCGTTCCTGGGCGTTCTGCTGAAGAAGAATCAGGATATCGACGTAATGCATGAAATCAAGGAAAAGGGTTATTCGCTGAGAAGATGGTAAGATTCGGGCGGTAGATCTGAATCATAGAAAAGGACGGTAAAAATATGTTTTTAGAATTTTTTTACCTGCTTAGAGCGAAGGGCCTGGAGGTTTCACTGAATGAGTGGATGACTCTTGTTGAGGCGCTGGATAAGGGGCTGGCCGGATCATCTCTGACCGGATTCTATTATCTGTGCCGAAGCATACTGGTGAAGACTGAGTCGGAATACGATAAGTTTGACTCGGTATTTGCCGAGTATTTCAAAGGGATTGAAACTCCTGAGGATCTTCCGGAAGTATTCTGGGAGTGGCTCAATAAGGATATAAATTACCGTGATGAAGGCAACGGCGACGAATTCGAAAAGGAATTCGAAGAGCTGATGCAGATGTGGTATGAACGTATCGAAGAACAGAAGGAAAAGCACGATGGCGGCTGCTACTGGATCGGTACGGGCGGTACTTCAACCATGGGTCACGGCGGATTCCATACCAGCGGGATCAGACCGGGCGGAGAAGGTCGTCTCAAGTCAGCGGTGCAGATCGCGGGCGAAAGAAACTTCAAGGATTTTAGGCAGGATAAGATATTAGATATAAGACAATTCCAGATGGCGTTCCGTAAGCTGCGTCAGTTTTCATCCAAGGTCGAGGCTCAGAAGACTGAGCTGGATATCGATGCGACCATCGATGAGACTTGTGATAATGCGGGAATGCTGAAGCTGGTGTTCGATAAGCCTAGAAAGAACACTGTAAAGGTGCTGCTGCTGATCGACTCGGATGGATCGATGCTGATGTACAGCAAGCTTTGTAACAGATTGTTCCAGGCAGTAAGCCAGGCAAATCACTTCAAGGATCTGAAGGTTTATTATTTCCATAATTGTATATATGATCATCTGTACACTACTCCTTACTGCAAGCGTGGTGAGTGGGTGGAAACTGATTGGGTGCTTAGAAACCTGGATAGTGAGTACAAGGTGATCTTCGTGGGAGATGCTGCTATGGCACCGTCTGAGCTTTATAAGAAGGGCGGAAACTCTTTCATTGGATTATGGAATGAAGAGCTGGGTATCGACTGGCTGAAGAAATTCAAGAGAAGATACAAGAAATGTATCTGGCTCAACCCTATCGAAAAGATATCGTGGGATTGGACGTATGGTTCCAAGACCATCAATGCCATCAAGGATGTGTTCCCGATGTTCGAGCTGACTCTGGACGGGCTTGAAGCAGGGATCAAGAAATTGCTGGTTAGGTAAAAAATATTTTATAGAATCGAAAACAAAATGGAGCATTTATGGCAAAAGAAACTTCGTATTTGCTGAGCGAAAAGGAAGAATGGATAGCTGTCGATTATTTCAAGGTCGTGTGTGCACTGTTGATAGTGTCTATCCATTATCCTGTTTTTGCAAGCATAGACGTAGGATTCTCACATTATTTCAATCATGTGATTTGTCGTTTAGCTGTTCCATTTTTTTTCATTTCATCGGGGTTTTTTGCTGCCGGCAAGATAGATGGGAAGGGTATATACAAGTATCTTAAACATGTGGTGTTATTGTACATAGTTTATAACATACTGTATATTCCTCAAAGCTTCTATCGTGTTGACCTTGGAATGGTGGATAAGCAGTTCCTCATTGATACTGTAAAGCAGTTTATACTGGTTGGAGGGTATATGCATTTATGGTATTTGATTGCTTTGGTGTTTGCTATTGCAGCGCTTAAGTTGATGGTGAGTAAACTGCGTTTGAATGATAAAGCTTTGATCGGAATAGTTGTTCTTCTGTATTTTATTGGAGTTTTGGGAAACTCATACAAAGACCTTTTGATGGGACTAGGTTTTGAATGGATAGAGCAGTACTACAAAATTTTCGTTACTACACGTAATGGGCTGTTTTTCGGGACTCCGTTTGTTACAGCAGGTTATTTGATAAAAAAGAATAGCTATAGGATAAAAAATATTGGCTATTTGAAATGGAGCATCGTTTTTTTGATTCTCATGTTTGCTGAGGCAGGTATAGTTTGCAGCCATCATAATAGTGGTGAAAAAGATATGATGTTTTTTACCATGCCTGCAGCCATATGCGTTTTTCTTACTGCATGTTTCATAGTACAGAATAAGGAGAAAAGGGCTGACTTAGGGAAAAAATGTCGTGAGATTTCAGTTATGCTGTTCGGGTTACATATATTAATACATTTCTATTTGAATCGATATATGATAGAGAATGGCTATTACATGATCGAACATACAGGGATACGATATATTATAGTTGTGGTTACGACTTTGATAGTTGGTATTGCTATTATCGAATTGTCAAAACGTAGAGCGTTTAAATGGATGAAAATATTATATTGATCCGAATAAATTCAGAACAGAACGCAAACATGTGTTTACTTTTTGTTCGCGTCGTGGTATGATGTTCGTAGTAATAGGATCCAATCGTTTGTTAGGAGGACGTTGCAATGTTGAAAGACAGAGAACAAAAAATATTGAATTACATGAAGGAAGAGATAAGACAGAAGGGATATCCGCCTACAGTGAGAGAAATATGCTCTGCGCTGAACATCAAGTCGACCTCCACTGCTCACAAGGATATAGATAATCTGGTAAAGCATGGATATATCAAGAAAGACCCTTCCAAGCCAAGAGCATTGATGATCGTGGACGTCGATGCTGAAGCTGCGGCAGAAGCCAAGTATGATATGAGCCCTGGTGCCGGCTACGATAATGTATCTCAGATCCGTGAAGAGATGGTAGACATTCCTATCGTGGGACGTATCGCTGCAGGAACACCTATACTGGCAGAACAGAATGTGGAAGACAGCTTCCCTATGCCGGCAAGATTTGTAGGAAGCGGAACCAACTTCATGCTGACGGTTAAGGGCGAAAGTATGATAGAAGTTGGCATTATGGATGGAGACTACATACTGGTAGAACAGCAGCAAACAGCTCGTAATGGAGAGATAGTTGTTGCTATGGTAGACGGATTCGAGAGCGAAGCTACTGTCAAGACATTCTATAAGGAAGCTGATCATATCAGACTTCAGCCTGAAAACTCTACTATGAGTCCTATCATCGTTAAGGATGCTAAGATCCTTGGCAAGGTAAAAGGTGTGTTTAGATATTTTTAATATGTAGAAATAAATAAAGCTGCTTTGGGCTTTTCGGGGCCCAGCAGCTTTTTTATTTCAAATAAGTAATTTGTTTTTTATTTCTGAATGGATGATTTGTGTGTTGAGTTCGCCCGCTTCGTTATCGTAGGTAAGGATAAGATTATTCCATGGGACGATATTTTGGTATTGATAGTATTTTAATTTGTAATAATGATCATTCATATATCCATAGCTATTGGTAAGTCCGACATGTTCCCAATAAAAGATCTTACCGTTTGGTAGTTTGATTGTGAAGTCAGGAGCGAATCGTTTATCTCTAATATATAAACGTTGTTCATATCTGAAGGCGATATTGTATGAATATAGTAGCTCAGCAATTATCAATTCGGATTTTGTTCGGACTTTAAGATCCCTGGAAGTGGTGTGTATTTTCTCATGAAGATTAAAAGTGCTCTGGTCAAACGAAGCGTCCATCCATTGCTGAAGTTCATCAGGCATTATTGATTTATCGATGAAATATTGTTTTGGCAGGGACTTATATACGTCAGACATTTTATTGATGATGGAGTCCGGTGTTATGCTTTGATAATCAGTCAATGCTTTTGATAATGTCTTGATGTTGGATTCAAGAATAGGGATGACCTTGGTCAGGTATTCCTTGCGTGCCAGTTGTTGTTTAAGATGATCATTTTTTCCGATGCCGTGGCGAGTGTAGTTACCGTTGACGGTTTCTGAATGGTAGTATTGGTATTTGTTATTGTTAAGGTATCCAATGAGCTTGCCTTTCGGGAGTGATTTAAGCTCTTTTATGTATATAGATTTAAGCTTTTGATGAATATACATAAAATTCTCTAGATAATTCTTATAAATCTCCATTTTTCCTCCTTTTTCCCCTTAAATAGAACCAAATATAGGCTGCGACAATGAATTGATGGGATGTTTTATGTATATGAGAGTAGAAGTAATGTAATTATACATAAAATGGAAGAAAATGGCAATAATCCGACCGAAGAAATCAGAGAAAATCACAAGATGCCTCACAAAATCAATAAACATATATACAGATGAGCTAAACAATAAAAAAAGAAGGCGTTCCGCAGAACGTCTTCTTTTTTATATAGGAGTTTTTATTGATGTTACTGATCATTAAGATCATAATATCGTTACTTTGATTAGTCGTGATCTTAGATCATCTTGTCTACTGAATCAAGAACCTTATCCATGATAGCCATCTGTTCTTTCAGCTCTTCTTCACTGATGATGAGAGGAGGAGCAACGATGATCATGTTTTCGTGAGTGTAAGTCCAGAAACCTTCTGCAACCAGCATTCCCAGGATTTTCTTCATCAGGCCTTCAGGGTCTTTTCCGAATGGAACGATAGGTTCTCTTGTTGCCTTATCCTTAACCAGTTCGATAGCGGAGAACAGACCGATGTGTCTAACTTCGCCAACGCATGGATGAGCATCTACATATCCGTCCAGGATGTCAGCCAGAACTTTGCCTGTAACCTTCATCTTGTTTTCGATGTCCTGATCCTTGTATTCCTTGATTGTTGCTACTGCAGCAGCACAACCCATAGGATGAGCTGAGTAAGTAAGTCCGCATCCCAGAGCAGTTTCATCGAAGAACTTAGCGATCTCTTCCTTAACAACAACGCCGCCCAGAGGAACGTATCCGCAAGTAACGCCCTTAGCGAAAGTGATGATGTCAGGCTGATAATCGAAGTTCATGAATGCGAAAGGCTTACCTGTTCTGTACCATCCTGCCATAACTTCGTCAGCTACCATCAGGATCTCGTACTTGTCGCAGAGAGCTCTAACGCCCTGATACCATTTAACTGGAGCGATCAGGATACCGTTGGAACCAACGATGGATTCCAGCCAGATTCCTGCGATGTTTTCAGGTCCTTCGTACAGGATCTGATTTTCCAGCAGTTCCAGATAGAAATCAGCTACGTCATCTTCGTTTTCGAAGTTGCAAGCCTTAGGTGCTCTGTAAGCATAAGGTCCATCGTACTTAACGAATCCAGGACCACCCGGTTCGTTGAAGAAGTGTCTAGGTTCACCTGTCAGCATACCTGCGCCTGCTGATGAACCGTGATAGCATCTGTACTGTGAGAAAACTTTCTGCTTGCCTGTGAACTGTCTAGCGATCTTGATAGCATTTTCGTTAGCTTCAGCACCTGCGTTTGTGAAGAATACTTTAGCGCCCTTCAGTCCTGTCAGTTCAACTACTGCTTCAGCAGCATCTGATCTGCAGTCCATAGCAAATCCGGGACCCATGAATGGGATCTTCTGAGCCTGTTCACAGATGGCATCGATGATAGCCTTATTGCCGTGACCCAGGTTTGAGTTTACCAGCTGTGAAGACATATCTGCATATCTCTTGCCGTCTTCGTCCCAGAAGTAGATGCCTTCTGCCTTAGTAACAACGATAGGCTTCAGTGCACCCTGTGCTGACCATGAATGAATGTTATATTTTAAGCTCTTTTCTCTAATTGCTGACATTTTATTAATCCTCCTTTTTTCTAAAAGAGTAAACTCTTATGCAAAGGGTGCACCGTGTGATGCACCCCGGTTATTCTAGTTATTATTGGTTTATCGCTTCGTTATGTATATAACTTGGCTTATGCATCAACCTTAGCCTTGATAGCAGCGTCGAACAGTTCTTCGTCTGTTGGCTGGAATGAAGGGATAGGTCTTGATACGTATGTGAAGTTTAAAAGATCCTTCCAAGTAGCGTTGTGGGAGATGCTGTTGTGTCCCCAAGTTCCGCAGCCCAGAGTCATGGAGATAGGGAATCCGCAAGTCCATGAACCTGAGTTAGTCAGTGACTGAGGCTGGTTAACGCAAACCTTACATACAGGGATAACTTCGCCCAGCTTAGTTACTCTTTCAGGCAGTGCAGTGTGGATACCGCAGCTGTGTCCCTTACCCTGGTAATCAAGGATCTTCATCATCTTATCTACTGCATCATCAAAGTCCTTAGCCTTTCTGATACCGGAAACAGGTGACAGCTTTTCGCCTGTGAATGGATAATCGTTGCCGTATCCGCCGTTTTCTTCAGCCATCAGCATCTTAGTTCCTGCAGGTACTTCGATTCCAGCAGCCTTAGCGATAGCTTCAGCTCCCTGAGCTACGATCTGTCTGTTCAGGTCGTGGTTAGCAGGTGATTCAGGCCACAGAGTCTTCAGCAGTGCTGCCTTTTCAGCTGAGTCTTCCTTCAGCAGTACAGCGCCGGCCTTTTCCATAGCAGCTGCCCATGCATCGTAGCATTCTTCCAGAACGATGATGTTGTTTTCTGTTGAGCATGAAGTAGCGTGGTCGAATGACTTTGATCTTACGATCATTTCTGCAACTTCATTCAGGTCAGTAGTTCCGTCGATGATGGATACTACGTTACCTGTACCAACGCCGATAGCAGGGTTACCGGATGAGTAAGCCTGACGTACCATTGGAGTTCCGCCTGTTGCCAGGATGAAGTCAACCTGCAGCATCAGTTCCTGTGAAGTTTCTACTGATACATATTCAGGTTCGATAGCCTGTACCAGGTCAGCAGGGTAGCCCAGCTTAGCGATAGTTTCTCTGATCAGTGTAGTTACTGCCAGGTTAGTTTTTCTTGCTTTTGGATGTGGGGCCAGGATGATAGCGTTTCTTGTCTTCAGAGCCATCAGTGACTTAACTACAGGAGTAGCTTCGCCGTTTGTTACAGGGATGATAGCACCGATAACGCCCATTGGCTTAGCGTATGTTTCCATACCCATCTTTTCATCTACGTCAATGAGGCCAACTGACTTCTTGTCTTTCATCTGGAAGTATGAGCCCTTTACCTTACCGTACATCTTAGCCTGCTTGTGTTCAGGAATACCCATTCCGGATTCTTCAACCAGCATTTCACCGAATTTCAGAGCAACTTCAGGTTTAGTTAAAGCATAAGCAACAGCTCCTGTAAGAAGATCTACATCCTCCTGAGTAAAACCATTAGCGATTTCCTGAGCAGCCTTTGCCTTTGCTACCAGACTTGCAACGTAATCATGTGAATTCATTGTCATTTAAATGTCCTCCTTATAATAATTGTTAAAAATGTCATGTATTTCATGCAGATGAGCGTTCCATCTGTGATTCCATACTTGCTGTCATATATTAAAGCAATAGCCGTGCCAAACATGGGGAGTGTCACACGAAAAAAACAATTATTTTTATGCAAAGGGCAGTTTTCATGCTTAAAACGTTGAAATTCAGCCGTTTTAAGATATAAGGAAAAAGGAAGTATAATGTATACAAGAATCGCTGGATAAAAACAGTGCAGTATCGGGGCTAGAACAAAAAATAAAAGCGATACAGAAATGTATCGCTTTATTGTTATGTTTATGACAAAAGGCAAAAGTCGTTGAAAAATGGGCATTTCACCCTGTGATTCAAAATTGTATCACTGATACAAAAATGTATCGCAAATATATGCTGCGAAAAACAGCAAATAAATAATCAAAAAAAACTCTTATTAATGCACATGCTACTCAACGCTCGTAAGATCGTACTTATGAAGTTTTCTAACGATGGTAGGCTGACTTACCTGCAGAGCTTTTGCCATGGCACGTGTTGAACCGTAGTCAGCCAGAGCCCTTTCCAAAATAGCCTTTTCTGCCTTTTCCATAGCTTCCGCCAGGGACAGATTGACATTGGTATTGGCATTGGTCATGGCTTCCTGTTTGAGGAATATTGGCAAATTATCTTCTGTGATCAGATCGCCATTGGTGGTGATGGTCAGCCTCTCTATAATGTTCTGAAGCTCACGGATGTTTCCCGGCCAAGGGTATTTGAACAGCAGGGCCAGAGCATCGGGGCTGATGCTTTTGTTTTCGTTGAGTTTCTCATTGCACTTCAGCAGGTTGCTGTGGATCAATGGCAGCAAATCTTCCGGTCTATCCCTCAGCGGAGGCACATTCACGGGAACTACGTTGAGTCTGTAGAATAAGTCTTCTCTGAATTTACCTTGCTTAACAAGTTCACGCAGTGATTTATTGGTGGCTGAAACTATTCTTACATCAATAGGAATGGATTCTACACCGCCGACCGGCGTGATCTCACGTTCTTGGATGACTCTGAGCAAGTTTACTTGCAGATTGAGTGGCAGCTCCGAGATTTCGTCAAGAAAGATAGTTCCGTGCTGAGCCGCTTCGAATAGGCCGCGTTTTCCTTCTGCTCTGGAACCGGTGAAGGCGCCGGGAACGTAACCGAAGAGCTCGGACTCTATCAGGTTTTCAGGGATGGCTCCACAGTTGACTGTGACGAATGGTCCCTCAGATCTGTTGCCCTCTTCATGGAGAAGTCTTGCTATGAGGCCTTTGCCGACACCTGACTCTCCCGTTATCAGCACGGTGGAATTCACAGTTGCAAGTTTTCTCGCCAGAGATAGTACGTTCTGCATGGTTAGACTTTCGGCGATGATATCGGTCTCGTCAAAATCAAGATCCATATCATGTATGTCGTTGACATTTATCAGCGGCGTAGGCGTGATCTCGAGGGTGTCGTTGCTGCCTGTCAGCTGTGTGATGTCTCTCGATGTGGTGATGATCTTCATGATCTTGCCGGCATCGTCAAAGATAGGCATGCCTGTAGTCAGCAATTTCTTACCATGTCTGTTTTCATGTATGATGGTGATCTCTCTCTTTTCATCAAGCACTCTTCTCGTTACCGATGGTGAGAAGATCCCTGTGCGCTCCAGCACATCAACGTGTTTGCCGCGCACATCGTCTATAGATATGTTGTATAATTCTTCACATGATTTATTGCACCAAATACAGAATCCATCCTTATCATCGATGAAAACTGCGTCGGTGATGCTGTCCAGTATAGGAAGCAGTTTGGCAAGCTTCAAGCTGTCTGAAAAACGATCCGGCATTTTGCCCTCCTTAAAAATGAAACACGAATAAGTAATGATTGTATTACTAATAATGTAATTATACTATTGCGGCGAAGTCATTACAAGGTGAATGATACAAAAATGTATCGCATCGGCGGACTATAAAATAATTTATACCTTGACAGTCCAGTATAAATGTGATTATATTACAGTAATAGATAAAATACTTATGATATATTGAGTTCAGGTTATAATAATATAGTAGAAAAGAGGTATGAAATGGATATAATCAAGATCACTAAAGAAAATTTCGAAGCCGAAGTACTTAATTCAGATAAGCCGGTACTGGTGGATTTCTGGGCAGGCTGGTGTGGTCCGTGCATGATGCAGGGTCCTGTGCTGGATGAGATGGCGGGTGAATACGACCAGATCAAGATCGGCAAGATCAATATCGATGAGCAGCAGGAACTGGCGATCAAATTCGGAGTGATGAGCATCCCTACACTGATGTTTTTCAAGGACGGTAAGCCTGTAGATACTATGGTAGGACTTCGCTCCAAAGAGCAGATAGCGCAGAGTCTGGGGCTGTAGGCTCGCTGCCGCGGGGGCATGGGGGTGCCCGCCGGGCTGTAGGCTCGCTGCCGCGGGGGCATGGGGGTGCCCTCCGTAACAAAAATGAAAAGGGGTTAAGAGATGGAAGATGTTAAATTTTTGAGATGTAAGAAATGCGGTACGACTATCGCATTTATCGTGGGAGACGGAGATGACGTGATGTGCTGCGGTGAAGAAATGTCACTGCTGCATCCGAAGGACGCTGACGGAGCCAAAGAAAAGCATCTGCCGAAGGTGAGCAGACACGAAGGAACTGTCAGAGTCGATGTGGGCGAGATAAGCCATCCGATGGAATCAGAACACTTCATCGAGTGGATCTATCTGCAGACCAAGAGGGGCGGTCAGTTTGTAAGGCTCGAGCCCGGAGAAGAGCCGAGGGCGACATTCGGAGTTTCGGCGGAAGAGCCTGTCGATAAGCCG
This sequence comes from Bacillota bacterium, assembly GCA_030536355.1. GTDB lineage: Bacteria > Bacillota > Clostridia > Peptostreptococcales > Anaerovoracaceae > Lentihominibacter. The sequence continues at coordinate 10,330 of JAUNQD010000014.1, forward strand.
ATCGCAGTGTACGCATACTGCAACAACCACGGGCTTTGGAAGGTAGACTTGTAGGAAAGCATGCGGCTTTCCGGCCGGAACCGTATGCCGAAGAGAAGCTGTGAATTTTGCATGAAAAAGCGAAAAAAATGCTTGCGTGCGCCCTTTGCATATGGTATATTATTCGAGGTAGTAAGAAGAAGTCATCCGCTTCTCACCTAGAGACGAGAGTTACCTAGGTCAATAATCAGTAAGTTTTGGTGCCTTATGGTGCCGTTACGAACGTGGATTTGAGGCGGATACTTGTATCCGCTTTTTTTATGGCCTGGGGCCAAAACGCGCTCAGGTTAATGGAGGTGTAAGACAATTAGCAAGGAAGCTATGATCAACGAAGAAATTCGTGCGAAAGAACTTAGAGTAATCGATACTGATGGTACTCAGCTGGGAGTTATGAGCAGAGACGAAGCAATGGACCTGGCAGAAAACAAGAAGCTGGATCTGGTTTGCATCGCACCTAAGGCAGAACCGCCTGTTTGCAAGATCCTTGACTACGGTAAGTACAAGTACGAGCTTCAGAAGAAAGAAAAGGAAGCTAAGAAAAAGCAGAAGACTACTCAGGTAAAAGAAATCAGACTGTCAACATTCATCGAAGACCATGACATCATGGTAAAGGCGAAGACAGGAGCTAAATTCCTGAAGGATGGAGATAAGCTGAAGGTCAGCCTCAGATTCAGAGGCAGAGAAAAGGACTATGTTGCCAGAGGAATGGAAGTTATGGAGAAGTTTGCCGAAGCAGTTTCAGAAGTTGGAACTATCGACAAGAAGCCTAACTTTGAAGGCAGAAGTCTTACTATGATCCTTACGCCAAAAAACGATAAATAAGCAAAACAATATAAACACGGGAGGAAAATACACCATGGCAAAAAATAAGATGAAGTCTCACAGAGGCGCATGCAAAAGATTCAAGATAACAGGTTCAGGTAAAGTAAAGAGAAATAAAGCATACAAGAGCCATATCCTTACTAAGAAGAGCCAGAAGAGAAAGAGAGGCCTGAGAAAGGCAACTACTTTAACAAGTGCAGATCTGAAGAGAATCAAGGCAGTACTGAGCAAATAAGGAGGTAAAGAAATGGCAAGAGTAAAAAAAGGTGTAAACGCACACAAGAGACATAAAAAAGTATTAAAGATGGCTAAGGGCTTCTACGGTGCTAGAAGCAAGACTTTCAAGGCAGCTAAGCCTGCTACAATGAGAGCTCTGAGATCAGCTTACGTTGGAAGAAAGAACAAGAAGAGAGAATACAGAAGAATGTGGATCGCTAGAATCAACGCTGCTGCAAGAATGAACGATATCTCATACAGCAAGCTGATGAACGGTCTGAAGAAGTCAGGAATCGAAATCAACAGAAAGATGCTGTCAGAAATGGCAATCTACGATCCTGCAGCTTTCGCAGCACTGTGCGAAACAGCTAAGAAGGCTCTGTAAATCAAATAACATAGACAAATCAGAGAGTTTTCACACGAAAACTCTCTTTTTTAATGCAAACTTTAGTTCGAGCTCCTATTACGACAAATTCCGCTCACTCGGAAATGTATAATCTATCGTGGGTCGAGATAAATGAGTCATAGTTGAGAAAATGAGGCGTATAGGAGGGGGACATGGTCGTCTATGGTGAATTGCTGTTCATAGAGAATGCGGTGATAGGTGCAGTCTTGCTGTATCTGACAGGGGATATATGCGGAGTGACTTTCGGAGGCAGGGCCGCCAAGCTGAGGCTTCTTGGAGGAAGCCTCATGTGCGGAGCATTTTCCTTGGTGATCTTTATAGGTGCAAAGGGCACGGTCCTGGTTCTTATGGAGTTGTTCTTCGCTGTCGCGGTCTGCATAGTTGCGTTCGGATGTCAAGGGCGAGGTTTCGGCAAACAGGTGCGAGGTTTTAGCAGTTTGGTGCGAGTTTTCATCCGGAGGGAGGTCATCGTTTTTATTTTGGTTACATACTTCATGGGTGGTATAACCATGGGCCTTTTGCTTCTGACGCAGCAGCAGGGGATATATACGGCAGCAGGCATATATACAGGAGATATGAAGGCTGCCATGCTGGCGATATTCATAATGCTGGGATATATGACAGTGAGGCAGACCATAAAAACCATCAGAACCATCAAACTGTATGATGAGCATAGTTATCTGGTCAAACTAAAAGCAGGAGGATACGAATTGACGGCAAGAGGTTTTCTCGACACAGGCAATCACCTTAGAGATCCCATCAGTGGTAAGCCTGTTTCTGTGGCATCGGAAAATTTATGGCAGAGAATGAAAACCGGAGGACTGGTTTCGGAAAACAAGCTGGCCCTCATTCCTTATGAAACTGTAGGCGGCAAAGGGATGCTCGAAGCAGTAAGGGTGAATCATGCGGAGCTGGCATCAGAGCCGCTGCCCGGACATGAACGATGCAGTGAGATGAAGATAGACGGGTTTATAGTTGCGAGAAACCCGGGAGAGTTCCATATGGGACGCAAGGATGGTATGACAGACACTGATGGAGTGACAGGCCCTGATATGATGCCGAACGGCGGGGGATATGAACTCCTGCTTTCGGGAAACATCAAAGGCAGTATTTTTTAGAGGGAAGGATAAGAGAAGATGTTGATGATGAGGCTAAAGAAGCTGATACGTGAGATGAAGACAAGAGAGCTGATACATAAGATAAGAAACATGGTGTTTCTCCATGGTAATGAGGTGTTTTATATAGGAGGAAGCGACACATTGCCGCCGCCTCTTTCTGCTGAAGAAGAGGAAAAGGCTATAGCGGAATTCATGGGAGGAAGCAAGGAGGCTCGTGATCTGCTGATAGAGCATAACCTCAGGCTGGTAGTGTATATCGCACGCAGGTTTGAGAGTGCCGGTGTCAATGTGGAAGACTTGATATCGATCGGTACCATAGGCTTGATAAAAGCCATAAATACCTTCAAGATAGAGAAAAAAATCAAGCTGGCAACGTACGCATCCCGATGTATAGAAAACGAAATATTGATGTTTTTGAGAAGAAGCAATAAGACGAAGGGCGAAGTTTCTCTCGATGAACCCCTCAATATAGATTGGGACGGCAACGAACTGCTGCTTTCGGATATATTGGGAACGGAAAACGACGAAGTATATGGGCACATCGAAGAAGAGGTCAACAGGAAACTCCTGGATATTGCTATGGACACCCTTTCGGGAAGGGAGAGGGAGATCGTAGAAATGAGATTCGGCCTTGTGGGAGGAAAGGAGTTGACACAGAAAGAAGTGGCAGATATCATGGGAATATCACAGTCATACATATCAAGGCTTGAAAAGAAGATAATAGGAAGGCTGAGAAAGGAAATAAAAAAACTGGGATAATGAACAGTAACGAAATCAAAGCACTGGACAAAGAAAGAATAGTCTCCACATACGCCAGACATGACATGGTAGCAGATCACGGCAAAGGTGTTTACTGCTATGATACCGATGGCAGGAAATACATAGATTTTACGGCAGGGATAGGCGTAAACTGTCTGGGATACTGCGATGAAGGATGGATAAAAGCTGTTACCGAGCAGCTTGGAAAAGTCCAGCATACATCGAACCTATATTATACTGAGCCGCAGGTTAGCGCAGCGAAGAAGCTGACTGACAGGACAGGAATGTCAAAAGTATATTTTGGCAATTCAGGGGCGGAAGTCAATGAAACTGCCATCAAGGCCGCCAGAAAATACGGAGCGACAAAAAAGGGTGCATCTGTTACAGATATCATAACTCTCAAAAATTCATTCCATGGCAGGACCATGGGAGCTATGACAGCTACCGGACAGGATGTTTATCATAAGGATTTCACACCTCTGCTTGATGGTTTCAAATACTGTGAAGCCAATAATACGGATGAGCTGAAGGCACTGGTCGATGAAAATACATGTGCGATAATGATGGAACTTATCCAGGGAGAAGGAGGTGTCAGACCTCTCGACAGATCCTTCGTGGACGCCGCAGCCGAGCTTTGCGCGAAGAATGATATCCTGCTTATCATTGACGAAGTCCAGACCGGGATCGGAAGGACCGGAAGATTCTTTGCATACGAGCATTACGGCATAAGACCCGACATTGTGACCTTTGCGAAAGGAATAGGCGGAGGCTTACCTCTCGGAGGAGTTTTGTTCGGAGAAAAAACTTGCGATGTGCTTCAGCCGGGCAACCACGGTACGACCTTCGGAGGAAACCCGGTGGCGTGCGCGGGAGCTGATCATATCCTTGGTAGGATAGATGAAAACTTCCTTGAAGAGGTTAGGAAAAAGAGCGCATATCTGAAGGCCGGGCTCCTTGAAATCCCGGGGGTTTCAGAGGTTTCGGGCATGGGCTTCATGATGGGAGTATCTCTTGATGCAAAGGCTGCAGCCGACTTCGTGAAGGACGCTTTGGCAGAGGGCTTGATGACCCTTACAGCCAAGGAAAAAGTACGTCTTTTGCCGCCGCTCACCATCACCTACGAAGAGATCGATGAGGGGCTTGAGATCTTTAAAAAAGCTGTGAAATAATAGAATAAAAGAGGACCTAACTGCACATAAATATATTACGACGCAGGGCGTTGCTTTAAGGGGAGCAAAAGGGATGCGGGGTAATGTTTTATGGCCAGTAAAGTTGAGATTTGTGGCGTTAACACTTCTAGTCTGCCCAGGTACAAAGACAAGGAGATGCAGGAGATGCTTAAGGCCATAAAGGCCGGAAACAGGGAAGTGAGAGATGAGTTCATAAGGGGGAATCTGAGGCTTGTATTGAGCGTCATACAGAAGTTTTCGGGACGAGGTGAAAATCCCGATGACTTGTTCCAGGTGGGATGTGTCGGCCTGATCAAGGCTCTTGATAATTTTGATATGTCTCATGGCGTCAAATTCAGTACGTATGCTGTACCGATGATAATCGGTGAGGTCAGGAGATATCTTAGGGACAATAACAGTATAAGGGTCTCAAGATCGATGAGAGATATGGCATACAAGGCGCTGACTGCCAGAGAAAAGCTGAACAGGGAGCTGCAGCGTGAACCGACTGTTGAAGAAGTTGCCAAGGAACTTGATGCCAAGAAGGAAGATGTGGTGCTGGCTCTGGATTCGATCCAGGATCCTATATCGCTGTTTGAGCCGGTGTTCAATGATGATGGTGATCCGCTGTATGTGATGGATCAGATAAAGGATATGAAGAACACCGATGCCAGGTGGATCGAGAATCTGTCCCTTTCGGAGGCCATGAAGAAGCTGTCCCCGAGAGAACAGCATATATTGACATTGAGGTTTTTCGAGGGAAAGACTCAGATGGAGGTGGCAGAAGAGATCTCGATAAGTCAGGCCCAGGTATCAAGGCTTGAAAAGAACGCACTTAACTATATGAAAAAATATGTATAAAAATCAGTATTCATAGATGAATGCAAAGACCCGGGGCGTGATGCTCCCGGGTCTTGTTATGTATAATGAGATGTTGTGTAGCTAGCTATTGTCTATTTTTGTGAAGCTTTGTATTCTTCCATGATTTCCATGGCTGCATCGGTACCAATGGTATCGGCACCTGCTTCGATCAGTTCCATTGCCTGAGCCAGAGTCCAGATCTTACCACATGCTTTGATCTTGCATTTGTCCCCTACAGTATCCTTGATCAGTTTAACTGTACGAGGGGTTGCACCGATCTGATTGAACCCTGAGGAGTCTCTGATGCAGTCAACACCACAGTTCATTCCGATCTCACACAGTCTTACGATCTCATCATCGGTAAGGAATGCAGTTTCCAGAATGATCTTCAGCTTAACGTTTTCACTCTTGCAGATCTCTCTCAGAGCAGTGACTTCGCTGGCAACATAGTCGAACTTCTTGTCCTTGATGGCAGCCATGTTCATCATAGCATCGATTTCTTCAGCGCCGTCCTTGATGGCTTCGAACGCTTCCGCACACTTGGAATTAGTTCCGCAAGTTCCGAGAGGGAAGCCGCATACTGTAGCAGCTTGTATACCGCTGCCTTCAAGATAATCCCAAGCCAGAGGAAGATGATATCCATCAACTACTACTCCATAAAAGTCATATTTGAGTGCATCCATGAGCAGTTTTTCTACAACTCCTCTATTGATATCGTAATCGAGAGTTGTACTTTCAAAGTATTTGTTAAAGTCCTTTTTCATAATACAGACCTCCTTTTGTATAGAAACATAAAAATGTTTTAAATCCTTTGTGTCACATTATACTATTATGAAACCGGTTTTGCAAGGAAAAAATCAGAATTTACAGATTAATTAAACAATTCAAAAATGTTTCTACATATATATAATATATTTATATTTGAACACCAAAAACACAAAATAATATGGTAATATTTAAAAAAAGGAGTAAATGAACTAATAAGTGAGGATAATGAGATGTATGAAATCAACGAATCAATGGTCCCGCCGGAGCTTGCGGTAACGCTGGATGATGCTAAAGAGGTGGCAGGGGTTTTCAAAGATCTTAAGATGAGGTATAGTGCGGCGATAAAAGAAGTGAGCACCAAGCTGGAAGTATTGGATATCGAATATCGATTGAAACACGATTACAATCCGATACATCATATGCAGTCGCGCCTTAAGACTATGGACAGCATCATAGAGAAGATCGGCAGGAAAGGCTGGCCGATGGAGGTTTCATCCATATATAAGATCACGGATTTTGCAGGTGTACGTGTCATATGTAATTATATCGATGATATATATGCCGTAGAAAGTAGTCTCCTGAGGCAGGACGACATCAAGCTCATAAGAAGGACAGACTACATCAAGGAGCCGAAAGAAAGTGGATACAGGAGCCTTCATCTCGTGGTGGAAGTTCCGATATTTTTGTCCGACAGGACTTATCATATGCCGGTCGAAATACAGATAAGAACGATAGCTATGGACACGTGGGCAAGCCTTGAGCATGAGCTTAAGTATAAGAATAAAGAAAATATGCCGGGATATGTGGCAGAAGAGTTGAAGCGTTGTGCCAGATCTATGGCTGAGCTTGATGCGACCATGCAGCGTATACATAAGATGTATTGAGTTAAGAATCAATAAGTAGTTAAACATAAGGAGAACTTTGATGAAGAAAAAACTGTTTGTTATAAGTGCATGTATCTGCTTGATGCTGGGTCTTACGGCATGTGGTGCTTCGGTATCATATGACGATCTTGATCTTGATGAATATATTGAAGTGGGAGACTATAAGGGGCTTGAAGTAGCGGGATTTACAGTGGAAGTAACTGAAGATGAGATACAGGCACAGATCGATAGTGAACTGGAAGCTGCGGCTGCATCTGAAGAAATCCCGAAAGGCGATGTTATAGCTGATGGAGACACTGTCAATATAGATTATGTAGGGAAGAAGGACGGCAAGAAATTCGATGGTGGATCTGCTGAAGGGCATGATCTTGTGATCGGAAGTGATTCCTTCATCGATGGTTTTGAAGATGGACTTATTGGCAAGAAGGTAGGGCAAAAGGTGAAGCTGGAATTGACATTCCCTGAAGATTACGGTGAAAGTTCCCTGGCAGGGCAGGATGTGGTGTTCAATGTGACAATCAATTCTGCTACAAGAGTAACTACACCTGAATATGATCTTGATTTTGTGAAGAGTACTACAGAATATGATTCCATAGAAGCTTATGAAGCTGCCATCGAAAAGATGATATACGAGAATAAGGAGGCTGAAGAAATCGGAAATCAGCAGACTGAATTATGGTCACAGGCTTTGGACAATACTAAAGTCATAAAGTACCCGGACAAAATAGTAGATCATTATGTGGACTTCAACAGTAAGCAGATAGATGAAATGGCTAAATCATACGGAATGTCCCGTGAGGAAATGCTTGCAAGCTATGACTTCGGCGATGAAGAAGAATTTGCTACTGTTAATGAAGACAGCAGCAGATTGAGAGTGAAGCAGGAGATGCTTATAGAGTATATAGCTGCCAAGGAGGGTCTTAAGTATACAGAGAAGGAAGAAAACGAACTTATCGCTGAATTCGAGGCCATGGGATATGATGAAAAAATGATCCAATCACAGACAGGCAGGACCATGGATGAATATGTCAGGATGGAACTGCTCTATCAAAAGGTCCTTGAATTCATACTTGATAACGCTAAAACAAAATAATTATGCCGATAGCATAAAAATAATATATATTGAGCAAATAATTTGTTGCAATGAACTGTAAGGTGTGATAGTATCGACTCGTTAGTTATCTATCAAGCCTTACAGTTTTTGTATGGGGCGAAGAAACTATGATTCTCTGGAGAGTCTCATTATGAGCGCCGAAGGTGTACGCACTTCTGGTTGTCCGCAAATACGACCGGTCGTGTAATCTCTCAGGCAAAAGGACAGAGCAGATAGTTTAGTTATTATTTGCATTTAAGTCCTCTCCGGAAGTCGAACTATAAGTGTCGGCTTTTTTTATTATTTATTTTTCAGGAGAAGGAGAAAAAACAAAAATGGACAAATTCACATCATTCACATCATTCCTTGAATGGATCGATGGGATCGTATGGGGCGTACCTCTCATCGTACTCATCATGGGTACAGGTATATTCCTTACTATCAGACTGGGCGTACTGCAGTTCAGACATCTGCCAAGAGCCCTCAAGTACATGGTCAAGAATGAAGAAGACGGTATCGGCGAAGTAACAAGCTTCGGTGCTCTCTGTACAGCGATGGCTGCTACAGTAGGTACAGGTAATATCGTCGGAGTTGCTACAGCAGTTATCGCAGGTGGTCCGGGAGCTTTATTCTGGATGGTACTGGCAGCTTGTTTCGGAATGGCAACTAAGTATTCCGAAGGTTTACTGGCAGTTAAGTTCAGAGTAGAAAAAGAAGGCGGAAGATTCCTGGGCGGACCTTTCTACTATATCGAAAACGGTATGGGACAGAAGTGGAAGTGGCTGGCTAAATTGTTTGCGATCTTCGCATGCGGCGCAGGTCTCCTCGGTATCGGTACTATCACACAGGTAAACGGTATCGCATCAGCTACAAAAAACTTCTTTGACCCTAACAACCAGCACACAGTACATCTTTTCGGTGCTGATTACTCATGGGCTATCGTTATCACAGCTATCGTAGTAGCAGTTCTCACTGCTCTCGTAGTTATCGGCGGTATCCAGAGAATCGCAAGTGTAACTACTATCGTAGTTCCTTTCATGGCTATCGCTTATGTTATTATCTGCGTAGCTATCCTTATAGCTAATGCTGACAAGATCGGCTGGGCCATTACTGAAATCTTCGCAGGAGCATTCGGCCTCAGAGCAGCTGCAGGCGGAGCCCTCGGAGCACTGATGATCGCTATGCAGAAAGGTGTAGCAAGAGGTATATTCTCCAACGAATCAGGTCTCGGTTCTGCACCTATCGCAGCAGCAGCAGCACAGACTAAAGAACCTGTAAGACAGGGTCTCGTATCCATGACAGGTACTTTCATCGATACAGTTATCATCTGCTCAATGACAGGTCTGACTATCATGGTATCAGGAGCTTATGACTTCTCAGTAGCTAATGGTCTGGAAGGTGTTGACGTAACAGCATTCGCATTCGGTAACGGACTTGCTTGGAATCCGCAGATAGGTGCTGCAGTACTTATGGTAGCACTGGCATTCTTCGCATTCACTACTATCCTCGGATGGGACTACTATGCAGAAAGATCACTGGAATACCTGGCAAACGGCAACATGAAAGCTGTAACAGTATTCAGATGGTTATACATCCTGGCTGTTCTGATCGGACCATTCCTGACAGTATCAGCAGTATGGACTATTGCAGACATCCTCAATGCATGTATGGCTGCACCTAACCTTATCGCACTTCTGGCACTTTCAGGAGTCATCGTTAAGGAAACTAAGAGCTACTTCGATCGTCTCAATAAGGGCGAGATCAAGAGCTAAGCTCGTAAGTCGAGCTCTTTCGGCAAACTCAATACATATGCAAAACGCAGAGCGTGCTTTATGCATGCTCTGTTTTTTTGTCACAAAATAGGATACTCCACTTTCCCCAGTCACCTCCGTGTCCGGTATTCGTCGCAAATATTTTCTGGAACTGCTCACAGAAATTGGAGCGCTTCGTGAACTCAGTCGCAGGCTCCTTCAAACAGCACGAAGCCGCTTAGCCAATTTCTTAGTTCGCGTCAGTTCTGAAAATATGGTTGCTCCTCATAATGTCCACCACGCTGACTAGGAAAAGTGCAGTATGCATTGTGACGAACAAAAACACTTTCAGGATCGACTTGAGTTAGAAGATTGGTCCAATGTCAGGAACTGTTTGAGTGACGAAGGAACGAGTTTTCCTGACATTCCAATCTTCACGAAAGATCCTAGAAAGTGGTTGTGAGGAACACAGCAGACGGAACTTTTCTCAGTCAGTGCAGTGCGCTTTATAAAGAGGTCTTTGCATATTTCGCAGCACTCCGCATATACTTGTACAAACTACAGAAAAAGGAGGCTTAGCATGCTCAACACAGAAGACATCAGAAACAAGGAGGTCATCAACATATATGACGGCAAAAGCATGGGATTCGTGTGCGACATCGAGATAAATCTGCAGGAAGGGCGAATAGACGGTATCGTACTGCCGGGAGACAAGGGGTTCATCAAACTCTTCGGCAAAGAAACAAGCGACTTCGTTATAAAATGGAAACATGTGAGAACAATAGGAGAAGACGTGATACTGGTAGATGTACCCCCCATCATAGATTGACGATAACCACAATATGTAGTAAAATACTGCATATATGGTTTTTTCAGGAAAAGGTCGATATTTAGTCGTATTTATTAAGGAGGTTGCCAAATGAGATGCCCTTATTGTGAGAACGATGACAGCAAGGTTATAGATTCAAGACATACAGAAGATGGACATGCCATCAGAAGAAGACGTGAATGTGAAGCTTGCGGAAGAAGATTTACAACTTATGAGAAGGTGGAAGAGATGATACTGATGGTCATCAAGAAGGATGGAAGCCGTCAGGCATTCGATAGAACCAAGCTTCTCAACGGAATAATCAGAGCTTGCGAAAAGAGACCTGTAACATTGGCAGAAATGGAAAAGATCGTTGACGAGATCGAAAGAGGTCTCAACAACATGATGGAAAAAGAAATCGAAAGCACTTTCATCGGCGAACTTGTTATGGAACGCCTGAAAGAGCTGGACGAAGTAGCTTACGTGCGTTTTGCATCAGTATACAGACAGTTCACTGATGTGAATACTTTCGTTGCAGAAATCGAGAAGCTGCTTACTACCAAAAAGAACTAGGAATACTAAACGAGGAAAAGAAAATGAAAGAAGTTTTCAGAGTTGCCATAGACGGACCGAGTGGTGCGGGCAAAAGCACCATCGCCAAGTCTGTAGCCAAGAAATTGAACATAGATTACATCGATACGGGGGCTATGTACAGAGCTGTCGGATACAAGATGAACAGAGAAGGAATCCCGTTCGAAGAATGCGATCAGCTAAAATCTATGCTTGACGCAACAGACATAGATTTTGTCAGTGGAGACATCATCCTTGACGGCGAGATCGTAAACAACCTGATCAGAACGTCTGAAGTATCACAGCTGGCATCCAAGTGCTCGGCTTTGCCGATGGTGAGAGAAAAGCTGGTTGAGATACAGAGAGGCATGGGAGCCAGAAAAAGTGTCATCATGGACGGACGCGATATTTGCACCAATGTTTTGAAGGATGCAGAGTACAAGTTTTTCCTGACAGCTTCTGCTGAAGAAAGAGCAGAAAGACGCCATAAAGAGCTTATTGAAAAAGGCGAAGTAATAACATTTGAAGAAGTGCTGAGAGACATCGAAAACAGGGATCATAACGATATGACCAGAGCCCTCAATCCTCTTAGGAAGGCTGAGGATGCCACTGAGATCGACAGCACAGGAATGAATATCGAACAAGTAACAGAAGCAATATTGAAGGAGATAAAATAGATGGCAACAGTCAGACCATTCAGAGCGATAAGACCGGCAAGTGAATATGCATCAAAGGTAGTTGCGTTGCCTTATGATGTTATGAATAGAAAAGAAGCGTCTGAAATGGCTGCAGGTAATCCATACAGCTTCCTGCATATCAGCAGAGCGGAGATAGATTTGCCTCAGCAGGATAATCAATACGACATATCGGTATATGAAAAAGCCAAAGAAAATATAGAGGATTTCCTGAAGGACGGAGTATTCATCAACGAAGAGAAACCGGCGCTTTATCTTTATCGTCAGATAATGGACGGCAGGGTACAGACAGGCATCGTCGGCTGTGTTTCTGTGGATGAGTACAGATCCAACAGCATCAAAAAGCATGAACTGACAAGAGTCGAAAAAGAGATCGACAGGATAAATCATTTCGATATATGTGACACAAATACGGAGCCTGTTTTTCTGACTTACAGGGACGATAAGAGGATCCGCAGCATGATGGAAGGCTTCGCGGCAGGAAACGAGCCTGTTTACGACGTGACTGCTGCAGACGGTGTGCAGCATATCCTGTGGGTGATGGACGATGAACGGATCATAGATGGTCTGGTAAGTTTGTTCGGTGAGATACCGGCATTATACATAGCGGACGGACATCACAGAAGTGCATCGGCCTGCAAGGTGGGTGAACTGAGACGTGAAGAAATCCCTGAATATACAGGTAAAGAAGAATTCAACTTTTTCATGGCAGCCATATTCCCTGATGAAGACCTTAAGATCTTTGATTACAACAGAGTGGTAAAGGACCTGAACGGACTGACTTCGGAAGAGTTTTTCGCAAAGGTGCAGGCCGCCGGCTTTGCTGTGGAAGATCTTGGAGAAGAGCCGTATTATCCTGAGGCAAAGCATGTGTTTTCCATGTATCTTGAAGGTAGATGGTATAAGCTGAGCGCGTCTGAAGAAATCATTCCTGAAGGTATCATCGAATCTTTGGATGTATCGGTGCTGCAGGATCGACTGTTGGATCCGATATTGGGGATCAAGGAACCGAGGGTAGATAAGAGGATAGATTTTGTCGGAGGCATCAGAGGATTAAATGAACTGAAGAAAAGGGCCGAAAGCGATATGAAGGTAGCCTTTGCTGTATATCCTGTAAGTATGGCGGACCTTTTGGAAGTGGCTGACAACGGCATGATAATGCCGCCAAAATCCACTTGGTTCGAGCCGAAGCTGGGCAGTGGGCTTTTCATGCATAGCCTTAAATAGCCGGCAAAACATAAACTTGAATAAGAAAGAATAAGTGCTCCTTTGCATGGTAAAAATACCATGTGAAGGAGTTTTGTTTTTATGACCTATAAAGGGAGAAGATCATGAAAAGACTGAAAATAATAGTGATAGCTTTAGCAGTGATGATACTGGCACTTACTCTTCGTCTGGCATACATACAGGTGCTGGGCCACGAAGATCTGTCGGCGGCTACCAGGGCTCAGTCCCTTATTGCTTTGGAAGGAAGCAATACGAGGGGGATCATATACGATAGATACGGGCAGCCTCTCGTTGCTGATGAAAAACAATATATCTATATCATCAAGAATGAAAATTTCAACGAAAGGGCTAAGCAGTTGTTGAGAAAGATGGATGCAGGGCCTGTCAGCAGCGACAATGAAGGACATCAGGTGTATTCATCTCATCGATATGATAAGAAAGTGGGACGAAAACTCATAGAAGATAACGGTGCATATATCCTGCAAGCTTCAGCCAGATACGGAGATAGACAGACGGCTCCTCATCTCATAGGATATGTCAACAAGAAGGATTCATCGGGGGCTGCGGGGCTGGAGCTCATGTATGATGACAGACTTTCAGGGTTGAACAGGCGGGTGTATGCGGCAGCAGACGTCAAAGGAAATATATTGCCCGGAAGAGGTCTTATCATCGCATCGGATGGAAACAACGATTCTTATGTTACTGAAGGGATAAGGACGACTATAGATAAAGAGCTTCAGGAAGAAGTGGAGGAAATAATTGGAGAAGAGGATAACAACTGTGCCGTTGTAGTGCTGGACACTTCGACGGGAGGAGTAGCAGCCATGGCATGTACTCCGACGTTCGATCCCAATGATGTGACAGAGCATATAAAAAAGGGGAAGGATGAATTGATCAACAAAGTGACCCAAGGCGAATACCCACCGGGCTCCGTATTTAAAATCGTGGTGGCAGCGGCAGCATTGGAAAATGGGGTAGATATAGACAAGTCATATACGTGCAGCGGGCATGTGGAGCTTGACGGTATAACCATAGGATGCCTTACAGGAGGTGAAGAAGGACATGGAGAGATAAGTTTCAAAAATGCTTTTGCTGAATCATGCAACAGTTTTTTTATCCGGCTGGGGCAGGAAGTCGGAGCAGATAAAATCGTTGAAATGGCAGAAGAGATGGGGCTGGGCGGAAAGGTTTTAGAGGGATATCCGCAGGAAGGATCAGGTCATGTCATGACAGAAGAGGAATATATAGGAAACGGGGTCGGCAATTTATGTATAGGGCAGGGAGAAATGTTGACTACTCCATTGCAGAATGCAGCTATGACAAATATCATAGCAAATGGAGGGGTAGATAAGGGCATACATCTTTTGATGGATGAAGAGCAGGATGACAGAAAAGTCATATCATCTGAAACGGCAGATGAACTCCGTGAGATGATGGGGCTTACTGTAATGCAGGGGACCGGACGTATTTTAGGGATCGACGATGAGGGTGAACCTGTTGCGGCAGTCAAGACGGGAACAGCTCAGTATGGTGAAACCGGAGATGAAACAAGTCATGGATGGATAACAGGATTCACGCCGTATAAGGAACCTGAATATGTGATAACAGTATTGGTAGAAGGGGGTTCTTCGGGAAATGGAACGGCAGGACCGATCATGAGAAAGATAATTGAATACCTTGAAGAGTCGGGTAGCTACAGCAGACCGACTCTCGCTTGAGGAAAGTATTGTTTTGTCAGACGGTATCCGGTTCGGCCAGGGATTCACGAAGTTTTTCGAGGGCTTTTTTCTCTATCCTCGATACGTATGAACGACTGATACCTAAAATGGCAGCTACTTCACGTTGTGTTCTCGGAGTGACGCCCAGGATCCCGTAACGATATATCAGCACCTTCTTTTCTCTGTCAGTAAGGATATGATCCAGGGTATCGATCATCTTGCGGATACGGATCTTGAGATCGAGATCATCAGCTATCTCATCGGGATCTGTGCCGAGTATATCATTGAGACTTATTTCGTTGCCGTCTTTATCTGTTCCGATGGGAACATTAATGGAAACTTCAGCATTGTTCTTTTTCGATGATCTTATGACCATAAGGATCTCATTTTCTATGCATCTTGCTGCATAAGTGGCTAAACGTGTGGAGCGGCTGCTGCTATAAGTATTCACTGCTTTTATCAGACCGATAGTACCTATGGAAATGAAGTCATCCATGGTATGGAACTGGGAAGAATATTTCCTTGCCACATGGGCGACAAGTCTGAGGTTTCGTTCGATCAGAATTTTTTTAGCTTCCTCGTCTCCGTTTTCGCTGGCTTCGATATAATACTTTTCCTCTTTTTCGGTCAGTGGATTAGGAAAAGAAACGCTCATTATGTATCCCCCTCTGTAGATTTTTTACTATATGCAAAAATCAGAGGGGAAGTGCCTGACCTGCTTAAAATGGCCTGATTCTATTTCAGGCTATTTTCTTTCGAATGAAAGACAGTCTGTACACTGATCAGTCTTAGGATTGCATTCGTGGCTGCCGACAGTGATGCAGTCCAGTGAGCAGTAGTCTGCAGTATTAGCGTGGTGCTGACAATCCTCTACTGTACATTTGATGCTTTTGTTGATATCCATTTTGATTACCTCCAATAAAAATCTTTTCCTCATTTATTATTTCCTGAGAAGAAAAAAATATTTATACAACAAACATTGAAGGAAGAAAATTTGTTGATAGAATGGTAAAATATGGTAAAATAAACAAAGCTGATAAAAAAAGGAGGATTGGGAAAAATGAATATCAGAGAATTGCCTGACAGCGAAAGGCCGAGGGAAAAACTGTTGAAAGAGGGCAAGGAGAAGCTGTCGAACATGGAGATACTGTCGATACTCGTCGGCAGTGGGACCAAGGAAAGATCGGCCATGGAAGTGGCGGCAGAAATCATATCTCTGGACAGGACCGGGATAAAGTATTTGTCTGACTGTAGACCGGAGGAACTGAGCAGAGTGAAAGGTATAGGCAAGGCCAGAGCATGTGAGATACTGGCGGCGGTGGAATTGGGTAAGCGGATAGCTTCTGTGCCTGCGGAGGAAAAGGAAGTAATAAAGAGTTCTTCCCATATTGCAGACATTTTCATGGAGAGGATGCGCTATTACAAGAAAGAACACTTCTTAAGCATAATGATAAATGCAAAGGGGCAGATAATAGAGGAGACAGAGGTTTCCATAGGAGATCTGTGTTCCAGCACGACTCATCCCAGAGAAGTTTTCGTTGATGCCGTCAGGAGAAGTGCCGGATCAGTCATCTTCGTACATAATCATCCAAGCGGCGATCCCACTCCCAGTGAGATGGATATCACCACCAATAGGCGCTTGATGGAAGCGGGAGAGATCCTGGGTATTCCCGTACTTGATCATATAATCATAGGTGATGGCAAGTATGTGAGCATGAGGGCGTCAGGGATGATGTGAACGTAGTTTTTGTTGGAGGGCTTTAGGGATTGTCGGCAGAAAAGAAATCAAAGCACAGACTTATAACTTGCTTCATGGCTGCTTTAGGTGCCGTGCTTGTTGTGAGACTTCTGATGCTGACTGTAATAGAAAACGAAAAATGGGATTCCTATGCCGAAGATATGTCCAACAGATTTGTATATGAAACGGCCCCTCGCGGAGATATCGTGGACAGGAACGGGGATATCATAGCTTCAAGCAGAGCAGAACACTCGGTGGTGATAAGCCGGGTGGATGTTAAAAGGGCAGCGGCATTGGAGTCTGCCTCAGAGATCCTGAAGATTTTAAGGTCTGAAGGAGAAGATATTTCGGTAACTGAACAACAAGTCAGTGAAGCCCTTGGAAACAAGGACTATTTATCGTATATGCCCATAGTGCTGGCTGAAGATGTAACTTCAGGGACAGTGAAAAAAATACAAGCGGCCGGATATCCTGGCATAACCATCGCGACAAACTACGTTCGTGAGTATCCCAAGGGTGCATTCGCCTCACATATCATAGGGTATATGGGACGAATATCGGAAGACCAAGAGGAAGAATACATCATCGATAAAGGCTACAGAAAGGACGCGATGATCGGCAAGACAGGCATAGAAAGATTATGCGAAGATGTATTGAAGGGTGAAGATGCAGTCAGCAGACTTCAAGTGGATTCCCTGGGAAATGTAACGAAGCTGATCGGAAAAAGCAGTGTGAAAAAAGGAGATACAGTCAGGCTTACCATAGATAACAGGCTTCAAGAAACTACAGAAGCTGCATTGGAAAGGGCGATTGAACAAGCTTCGCGTGGAGGTGTATTCAGCAGTAAATACGGTGAAAGAAGCATGGTATATGCTCCGAAGGTCGGATCAGGAGCAGCTGTGGCGGTCGATGTTGAAACAGGTCAGGTCCTTGCTATTGCCAGCTATCCTGACTTTGACCCCAATGATTTTGTCGGAGGCATAAGCAGTAGCAAATGGAGATCGCTTCAGCAGAAGAATCCCAACGACCCTTTGAGTCCTGCACCTTTGTATAATATCGCCACCATGAGCGCCGTACAGCCCGGTTCTACATTCAAGCCTGTAACTGCACTGGCTGCACTCAGTGAAGGTATCGATGCAGAGATGACTATTTATGATAAGGGAAGGGTCAGGATCGGAAGTCAAAGCTTCGGTTGTTATCTGTGGAACAGTTACGGCAGCACTCACGGTTATACGAACATGTATGACGCCATAAGAGTATCATGCAATTATTACTTTTATAAGGTCGCCGAGAGGATCGGAAGCGATGTTATACTGGAAACTGCATCAAGATTAGGTCTTGGAGATAAGACAGGCATAGAAATAGAAGAAAGTGCCGGGCGTCTGCCATCAGAGGCTTTGAAAGTAAGTGCCAATAAAGCCGCTCTGAAGGATCATCTTTATGCGAACGCCGAAACATATTTTGAAAAGAGTGCCATTAAAGATAACGAAAACTTTGGAAAAAATATAGAAAAAATAATAAATTGGACATTTAAAGACTTGACTTTAAATGAATTAATAGGCAAACTAAAAAAGGAAGATTTTATAAATAGAGATAATGTCAGACAGCTGGCTGAGGTATGCAAGAATACGTATTGTGACGGTTCCGGATGGACGATCGGAGATACGTACAACATATCGATCGGACAGGGAGATAATGCTTATACTCCTGTGCAGATGGTTTCGTATATTGCTGCACTGGGTAACGACGGTATCAGAAATGATCTGACTTTGATTTATGATGAGGAATCTTCAAGAAGTATCGGTCCGGCCGTAAACAAGGGTGACTTGGGAAAGGTCATCGATGCTATGACGAAGGTGGCTTCCGAACCGGGCGGATCCTTGTATGGAACTTTTAGCGAGTTTCCTTATGAGGTCGCAGGGAAAACGGGCACGGCGCAACGCGCAGGTAAGATCGATACCATTGACGAGAAAGATTACCTCAGAAGACATCTGCATCTGATAGCTCCTGATGTATCATTTTCACAAGCAGTGGCAGAAGCGGACAGGCTGATGAGCGAGTATCCGGATATCTACGATTCGGAGACCATCGCGTTACGCAGAGCTGTGATGAATCTCAGTAGCAGAGACATAACGTCTGAAGACATTGACGCATATAAGGATAATTACGATAATTTCGCATGGACAGTGGCATTGGCTCCTGCCGATGACCCTCAGATAGCGGTGGCCGTTATGCTGGTACAGGGCAGGGCTGCATCAAACGCTGCTCCTGTAGCCAGAGAAATCATAGGAAAGTACGGAGAAATTTCACGATGGGAAAAGTCATTTTAGTTTCATCAGGTAAAGGTGGCACAGGGAAAACAATGTTTTCCGTCAATCTGGGTGCGACTCTTGCCAGACATGGAAGCAGAGTAATGCTTCTTGATATGGACATGGGCCTCAGGAACATGGACATCTATTTGGGTATGGAAAACAAGGTCATCTATAACATAATGGATGTTGTTTCCGGGATTTGCCGTATCAAAAAAGCCATGCTCAAGGTGGATGGCTTCAACACTCTGTATTTCATGGCAGCATCACCGAGACGTGATGATCGCGACATGACTCCTCTCCATATGGAAGTACTCTGCAATAAATTGAGAAAATACTTCGACTACATCATAGTCGACTGTCCTGCAGGTATAGGCGATGCCTTCGATGTGGCAAGAGCTTCTGCTGACAAAACAGTCATCGTAACAGAGCCTGAGGTGGCGTCACTCAGGGATGCGGACACTACAGAAAGATACCTTAGAGAGCAAGGAATGCAGAATATATATATCGTTGTGAATAAGGTCAAGGTCGAGCTGATGCAGGCAGGCCTAGTTCCGGCGTTGTCGGACATCATGGAAATGTTCAAAAGTCCTGTGGCAGGACTTATACAGTACGATGAAAACATACATATTTCGACAAACAAGGGCATTCCTATCGTTTGCAAAAATGGCACATACATAGAAAGAAACTTTATGGATATAGCAGCAAGGATATTAAGCTAAAATAAGCCGGCGTCAAGCCGGCTTTTTCTATGAGCTGCTTATGATGCAAAGGCTTCCGTTGTTTCAGTATCAGAGTCGCTGCCTGCAGCTGACACTGAGCAGAAGGCCTACACCCATCCATGCAGAGACCATAGAAGTACCTCCGTAGCTCATGAAGGGCAGAGTTATGCCTGTGACGGGCATCAGACCCATGGTCATAGCGATGTTTTCGAATGACTGAAAGAAAAACATACCTGCGATGCCGGCACCGGTCAAGGCGCCTTGCAAGTCTTTGGCATATCGGGTGATCATAAGAGCACGATATATCAAGAGAGCGAACAGTAGGATGATGACAAGACCACCGCAGAAACCGATGATTTCAACGGAAGCTGCGAAGATGAAATCAGACTGTGGGACGGGAAGAAAGCCAAGACTGCTCTGGGTCCCATTCATCCAGCCCTTCCCGAAGAGACCGCCTGATCCTATGGCGACTTTTGAATTCCATACTTGATAGTTTCCGGGGAGATCCAGATCGGCAGGATCCAGAAAGGCGTCGATCCTTTCTTTTTGATAATCTGCCAGAAAAAAATAGAACATGGGCAGCATCATGGTAAAAACCAGGGCGAAACGACCGATGATCTTAAGTTTGAGCCCGGAACAGAATATCATGAAGAGCCAAATGGCACAGTAGATGCATCCGCTGCCAAAATCTTCGCGAGAAACAAGCAAAATAAAAGGGAGCCCGTAAAGGGCTGCCGACAAGATACCGATGTTATCCGAAAGTGAAGAGGCTGATCTTGATAAGTACGATGCCATCAGCAATATGAAAGATATCTTGACTATTTCAGATGGCTGAAAGCTTATGAAACCCAAATCGATCCACGACCTGGCACCGTTGACCGATGTTCCCAGACCGGGGATATAAACAAGAAGCAGCAGCATGATGCTTGAAATATATATTACTTTTTCCAGATCGGTGAAATACCTGTAGCCCAGCATCAGTATCACGCAGGCGAAGGTGATACCGATGACAAGAGCTGCAGATTGTATGATAACCTCCCTGGAAAGGAAGGGCGTTTTGTCATATGTGATGGCTGTCAGAGTGAATATTCCAATGAGTGACAGCGATACGGAGGAAGCGAATATCTTGTGGTCACATCGTTTGACCAAGTGCGAAAATTTGTTCATATTGCGTCCTCCATTTCCTTGACTAGACAAACAAAAAAGTCTATAATAATATTGTGTGCTTTTAATTAAAATTTATTACCTTACGGTGATGTTTTGATATTTTACAAGTAACTTTGAATTTGATTATAAAATTGCAAATTGAAAACTGAAAACTGAAGAAAAGGAGGGCAACTGTATGGCAAACATAATCATACCTATAGTAGTTGGACTGGTTGCGCTTGCATTAGGGCTGCTGGTTGGATATATACTTAGAAAAACCGTTGGCGAAAAGACTATCGGAAATGCTGAACAGAAAGCTAAGAATTTGATCCTGGACGCTGAGAACAGAGCTGAAACTTTGAAGAAGGAAATGATCCTGGAAGCTAAGGAAGAAGCTCACAGACACAGGAGTGACGCAGAGAGGGAAATAAGGGAGAGAAGAAACGAAATCCAGAAATCAGAAAGAAGACTGGTACAGAAAGAAGAATCCATAGACAGAAAACTTGAAAATATTGAGAAGAAAGAAGAAAGCATCACAAATAAAGAAAAGAGTCTGATCAATAAACAGCAGGAAATGGATAAGCTGATCGCAAGACAGCTTGAAGAACTGGAAAAGATCTCAGGCTATTCCATCGAAGAAGCAAGAGAGATCATCCTGCAGAAAGTTGAAAAGGAAGCAAGAAGCGACGCTGCTGCTTTGTATAAGGATATCGAAAACAAGGCTAAGGACGAAGCTGATAAGAAGGCTAAGGAAATCATCACAGGAGCGATCCAGAGATGTGCTGCAGACCACGTGGCCGAATCCACAGTATCTGTAGTTCCGCTGCCTAATGACGAAATGAAGGGCCGTATCATCGGAAGAGAAGGACGTAACATCAGAGCTATCGAAACTCTGACAGGAATCGACCTGATCATAGATGACACACCTGAAGCAGTTATCCTTTCAGGGTTCGACCCTGTAAGAAGAGAGATCGCAAGACTGTCTCTCGAAAAACTGATCGTAGACGGAAGAATACATCCGGCTCGTATCGAAGAAACTGTAGAAAAATCAGAACGTGAAGTTAACGCTATCATCAAGGATGCAGGCGAACAGGCTACATTCGAAGTTGGTATCCACAACCTTCACCCTGAACTGATAAAGCTGCTGGGAAGACTGAAGTACAGAACTTCCTACGGTCAAAATGTGCTGAAGCACTCCATCGAAGTGGCTCACCTGGCAGGACTGATGGCAGGAGAACTGGGACTTGATGTTACTCTCGCTAAGCGAGCAGGTCTGCTCCACGACATCGGTAAGGCTCTCGACCACGAAAGAGAAGGTACTCACGTAGATATCGGTATCGAAGTGCTGAAGAAGTACAAGGAATCAGAAGCAGTTATCAACGGTATGGCTGCGCACCACGGAGACTACGAACCTAAGTCTATCGAAGCAGTGCTCATCGCTGCAGCAGATGCACTGTCAGCAGCAAGACCTGGAGCAAGAAGAGAAACTCTCGAATCTTACATCAAGAGACTGCAGAAGCTTGAAGAGATCGCTAACACTACTGAAGGTGTTGAAAGATCGTTCGCTATCCAGGCCGGCAGAGAAATCAGAATCATTGCGAAGCCTGATGAAGTGGGTGACGATGCTATCGCACTGCTGGCTAGAGATATCTCCAAGAAGATCGAATCTGAACTGGAATACCCTGGTCAGATCAAGGTCAACGTAGTGAGAGAAACAAGAGCTATCGACTACGCTAAATAGTCTGTAGTAAACAATGTAATGAATGAAGCAATGTCCGGCTTGTCCGGGTATTGCTTCTATTTATGAATATAGTTTTTCGATTTTCGAAAGGAAAAGAAATGATTTATCTCGATAACAGCGGGACAACTAAACAATACAGTCAAGTCACAGCTGTGATGGTAAAACACATGGAGGAAGTTTTCGGCAATCCGTCATCACTGTACCAGCTGGGCGTGGACAGTGAAAAGTCCATCAAAAAAGCACGCAAGCAGCTGCAGGATGCCATGGGTATGTTAGGAGGTAAGGCCTATTTCACATCAGGCGGAACTGAAGCAGACAACATGGCTATCTTCGGAGCGGCTAAGGCTTTCGGAAGAAGAGGAAAGCGTATCATCACTTCAAGTGTGGAACATCCGGCAGTGCTGGAGTGTTTCAAAGCTCTTGAGAAAAAGGGATTTGAGGCTGTATATATCGATGTGGACAGAAACTGCAGGCTCGATGAAGAACAGCTGACAGCAGCCATCAACGATGAGACCATCTTAGTCAGCCTTATGCATGTCAACAACGAAGCCGGAACAATAATGCCGGTGGATAGAGTCAAAGAGATCATGAAGGCTAAGAATGCTCCCGGTATCTTCCATACGGATGCAGTGCAGAGCTTCGGCAAGGTGCCCCTTTGCAAGGCTGCGGATGCCATTTCTGTAAGCGGTCATAAGATCCATGGACCGAAGGGAATGGGCGCACTTTGGATAAGAGATAAGGTGAACATCCCGGCATTTATAGAAGGCGGCGGACAGGAAGAGGGAAAGCGTTCGGGTACTCAGAATGTGCCGGGCATCGCAGGTTTCGGTGAGGCGGCAGAACTGAGCGAGAAGACAAGAGCCAAGGATATGGGTCGTATCATAGAGATGAGAAAATATCTGATGGAAGGTCTTGATGCAGAGCTTAAGGATATCATCATCAACAGCCCTAAGGAAGCCGGCGAGAAAGCAGGCATGTGCTGCGGAAGTGTTCTCAACATCACGTTCATGGGAACGAGAGGAGAAGTTTTGCTCCATACTCTTGAGCAGGACGGCATCTATGTCAGCACAGGATCAGCTTGTTCATCGAATAAGAAGGGGCAGAGCCATGTGCTCAAGGCTATGGGATTAAAGGATAAGGAAATCGAAGGAACTCTCAGGTTCAGCTTCGGCAGGATGAACTCCATGGAAGAAATGGACATGGTGATCGACAAGGTGAGCGGAGCTGTCAAGAGATTCAGGAAGCTGGGAAGCTTCAGATAAATAAGATACTCAGATAGGAGAAACTTAAATGAGCGAAATCATGAACAATGAACATATTTTTATCGTAAGATGCGGAGAAGTTGCCCTCAAGGGAATGAACAAACCGTATTTCGAAAGGATGCTGGTTGAACGTATCAAGAAGCTTCTCAAAAAGTTCGACGGCATCACAGTCAAGAGACATGAAGGCCTGATCTGGGTAAGAGCAGACAAGAGCCTTGACAAGCAGGCTATCATCAAGGAAATCTCCAAGGTTTTCGGCGTGGCATCGATCAGCCCTGCTATCGAATGTGAAAGCACTATGGAAGCCATCGGTGAAGCTGCAGTAAAGTACATGCTGGAAGCCATCGAAGAGAGAGGCGTTAAGACTTTCAAGGTCGAAGCTAAGCGTGCTGACAAGAACTTCCCTGTCAAGTCACCTGAGATCGGCAGACTGATCGGCGGTGCTGTCCTCAAGGGATGCAAGGTGCTCAAAGTTGATGTCCATAACCCTGACTGCCTGCTGTATGTAGACGTTAGACAGGAAAAATCATATATTTATCAGGACAAGATCGCAGGATTCGGCGGACTTCCGCTGGGAACTAACGGCAAAGGTCTGTCACTGCTTTCAGGCGGTATCGACTCACCTGTAGCAACATGGATGATGGCTAAGCGAGGTATGATGATCGAAGCTATCCACTTCCATTCATATCCTTATACAAGCCAGAGAGCACAGGAAAAAGTAGAAGATCTGGCAAGGCTGGTTGCTACTTACTGCGGACGTTTCAAGATGCATGTCATCAATCTGCTGCCTATCCAGGAACAGATCGTACAGAACTGCCCTGAAGAAGAAACAACTATACTGGTTAGAAGATTCATGATGAGGATCGCACAGAAAGTCGCAGAAAACACAGGCTGCAATATGCTGATCACAGGTGAAAACCTGGGTCAGGTGGCAAGCCAGACTGCAGAGTCCCTCGTAGTTACAGACGCATCAGTTACAATGCCTGTAATGAGACCACTGATCGCTATGGATAAGGTGGACATCATGGACAAGGCGATGGAGATCGGAACGTACGAAACTTCCATCCAGCCTTACGAAGACTGCTGTACAGTATTCCTGCCAAAGCATCCCGCTACTAAGCCTAAGCTGGATAGGATCCTGGAATCAGAATCCAAGCTGGACTGCGAAGCACTTATCGCAGCGGCTGTGGAATCAGAAGAGATCATCGATATCTTCCCTGCATAAACAGAATATGAGCGCCGCTTACAAGCGGCGTTTTTTATTGATAAAACTAGTAGTTTTTCGACAATATCTCCTAAAGACAAGCCTCCTTGACAGGACGTATACTTGTATTAGATACGTTCCGAAAAAAGGAGGTTTTTTAGTGGAAGTTGTTTTTGAAGTCAAGCAGGATGTACTGATAGCCCACATAAAAGGAGAGCTGGATCACCATAATGCAGCACCTATACGCAATGGCATCGACAGATCCATGAAGGTTTTTCAGTGCCGCGATCTGATACTGGATCTTGAAGGCGTAGAATTTATGGACAGTTCAGGCATCGGAATAGCACTGGGAAGATACAAGAAGTTATCAAAAAGCGGAGGCAGGATATGTATTTCAGGCTGCTCTGCATATATAGAAAAACTTCTCGATATGGCAGGGGTGTTTTCCATAATCCCTAAAGAGGTAGATGTGCAAAGCGCACTTTGCCTTCTTATAGGGGAGGAACAATTGTATATGGAGGTTTGAAATGAGAAATGTTTTGAAGATGGAATTCAGTGCCCTGGCAGAGAATGAGGCTTTTGCCAGGGCTGCGGCGGCGGCCTTCGTGATGCCATTTGATCCTACGGTAGAAGAACTGACGGAGATCAAGACAGCAGTGTCGGAGGCCGTCAGCAACTGTGTGATACATGGATACGGCGTGCTTTGCGGTGAGGGGAACTTTGCAGGAAACGAGGTGCCTACTATAGTGATGGAGTGCGCTTTGGAAAAAGGCAACAGGCTTACCATCAAGATAGAAGATAAAGGAGTGGGAATAGACGATATAGATCAGGCGATGGAGCCGCTGTTTACGACCGGTGATGACGAAGAACGATCGGGAATGGGATTCACGGTGATGCAGAGCTTCATGGATCGCCTTAAAGTCAGATCAGTAAAGGGTGAGGGGACCACCGTTATCATGACAAAATATCTGGATGTGCCCGATGGCATCTAAATATGTGCCGGTAGCTAAGGAGGATACATATAAACTAATAGAAGCAGCACAGAAGGGCGATGCGCGGGCGCGGGAGCTCATAGTCGATCAAAATATCGGACTGGTAAAGAACTTAGCAATGAAGTACACGTCGAATTACTACGAACCTGAAGATCTGATGCAGGTTGGGTTTGTGGGACTGGTGAAGGCCATAGACAGATTCGACTGCAGGTACGACGTGATGTTTTCGACCTATGCTGTCCCCATGATATTAGGCGAGATAAAACGGTTCATACGAGATGATGGCAAGATCAAGATAAGCAGACAGCTTAAGACTGAGATGAAAAATCTCAAGAATATACAGCAGGAGTATTATAACAAGCACGGTAAGAGTCCTAAGATCAGTTTTCTTGCAAAGGCGCTGGATACGTCTTCGGAGCACGTGATGGAGATCTTGGAGGCTATCGACTCCTTATCTAATGTGGAGAGTCTTGACAATACTTTGATACCTGAAGGGATGCACGGAGGGTATTATGTTGATGAGGAAACGCAGAATGTCAACTTGATGGATCTTAAGGCTGCCATCAGTGATCTGGAGGATAGAGAAAGGCAGATCATAATGCTTAGGTATTTCAAGGACATGACTCAGCAGCAGATAGCCAAGGTGATGGGTATTTCTCAGGTGCAAGTATCTAGGATAGAGAAAAAAGTTTTGATACGTATGAGAGAACAGATGGAAAAAGCCGAATAATGAGCACGAAAACGTTGAAATTAAGCCGTTTATAAAAAAATAAAAAATTTTTACAAAAAAGTGTTGACAAACTTTACTAAAATGGTATAATAAGCTCAACAAAGAAAGTTAACCAAAAAAGTCAAGATTGAAAATCAAGACTACGAAGATAAAAAATAGTCTGAAGAATAAGCAGACTAACATGAAGGAGGAAAAGAAAATGTCAAAGAACTTAGATAAGAAATACAAGTGCGAACCATGTGAATACATCTACGATCCAAGAATCGGAGATAGAGACGGTAACGTAGCACCGGGAGTACCATTCGAAGAGCTCCCTGAAAACTGGATCTGCCCTAACTGCGGAGTAGGCAAGGAATACTTCGTACCGGTAGAGGAAGATTAAGAACAGATAAGAAAAGCCATAAACATATCAAACTCCATAAATCCTAAACTATAATACGACCTTAATTACAAACAATTGACAAGAGATACTCCGTCCGGTAACGACGGAGTATTTTCGTTTGACATCATATCCACCATGTTGTATAATATTTTCTGCGCGAGCGCCATTAGCTCAATGGATAGAGTAACGCACTACGAATGCGCAGGTTTGGGGTTCGAGTCCCTAATGGCGCGCCAAAATAAATGAAGACAGGTTCTAACCTGTCTTCATTTATTTTTTGGTCCGCATATAGATTGGGACTCGAAGAGTTCCTAATGCTTGATTTGTGTGGAAATGTGTGAGCTGTGCGAGCACAGAGGCACAATACAAATCAGGACAGCGTAAGGAGCCTGCCGAATGTAGGCAGGCGACTGTAGGAGTGACCAGAGGGAACGTTGGCGCGATATCATCTGTGCATTGGCACAAAGGGGTCAGTTAAATGTTTAAAACACACAGAATAGAAATGTTAGTTGTTGTGCAGAGAAAAGATGGTTATAATTAGCTAAAATGTAATTTTAGTCTCATATTAAAGAAAGGTGTACGATTGGAATGAAAAGATTTTTAATATGCAATAAATGTGCGGTTATTATGCTTGTTATTTTTATTATTATTTTCCCAATAATAGTTTTACTATCTTTGGAGTACGGATTTATTCCAAGAGATATTGGAATGGCCATAGTTGGATACGGTGGTGCTATTATAGGCGGTTTTTTAACATTGTATGGTGTATGGTGGACAATAAATGATAACAATGAAAAAAGAAAGAAAGATTTAGAATTGCAGTATTGTCCAGTTCTAATGGCAGATATTATTGAAAATACAGAAGTTAAATATCGTTTATGCAGCGAAATTACGATATTATATAATCATGGATGGTTTGATGATAGCAATCTAGAGTATTTAAATTCAGTAATTAAACTCTCTAATGTAGGTAGGGGAGAAATAAGTGGAATATCTATAAAAATAGAAGATTGCAACGTTTTGTCTGCAACACCATATGAATTGATAAAAAATATAGATTTACAAAACTCATATATTTTATGTGACGGACTATTTGAGTTCGTTCCGATTAATGGTAACTTTTATTTATATGTTGGTGTACCGAATTTAAGAAAGGAATATAGAGGCGCAAAAGAAAAATATGTACGGATTGATATGATATTAAATATTTTTATATCTGGAGTTTTTACTACAGATGATCAGGAGTACAAGTTGCATTTTTATATTGATACATATTATAGAAATGATGATGTTGTTCATGATGTTAATACTATGACCTTTATGAAAGTAAAATAGGCAGTAAGAGGTAGAAAATGAATACAAAATTAGATAATTGTTTATTTCGATTCCGTCCTTTGGATAAAACAGAAGAAGAAGACAATCGAATTATAACTAACTTAGAAAGAGAGCGCGAGTATTTTTCTACACCAATACATTTCAACGATCCATTTGACACGTTATTATATGTAGATAAAAATAGATTGCTTGGTAAAATAAAACAAGAATTAGATAAAGGGCTAGATGATTTGACTAATGGGATTGATGATTTTGTTTTACGTAAGTTGATGGAATTTGAAAATGATGAAAGAAATCCAAATAAGAATATTAATAGAATGTTGTATTACGGTAATATTATTCAATCGATACCAAAAGTCAGAGCGGAATTTCAGAAGAACATTAAGGAAATTTGCTTTTCGAGCAACATTATGTCGGTGTTAATGTGGGCCCATTATGCAAATGACCATAAAGGATTTTGTATTGCATATGATATTAATAAACTAAAAGAGAGGCAATGCTTCGACCATAAGGGGAATTCCATAGAATATAAGTTAAGGCTTAAACAGGTAAAATATACGAATCTAAGGGTAGACATGACGGAGTATATGTATGAGTATTTACCTAAATATGCATTTGATGTTCCAACAGATGTTACAAAATTTATGATGGAACCACCTCAAAAATATTTGGAAGAACTTATTTTAACAAAAGCGGATATTTGGAAGTACGAGGAAGAATGGAGACTATATTCAATATCGGAGACACTATTAAAACCTAGCATAATATCATATATTCAGCAAAAGCCGAAAGCAATTATTGTTGGAACTAAGACAAGTCTAGAGAATATCAAAAAACTTAAGATAATAGCAGATAAAAAGAAAATTGATATACTTAAAATGGAAGCATCTGATGAAAATATATTCAAATTAAACATAACGAAAATTAATGATTATGAGAAAAATAGAAAATAGGATCAATTAAGGTTAGTATTGTTAAAGAAAATGTCTTAGAGAATAAAAGAATCTTATGGGATGAACTTTACGTTTAGGTGGTTAGATTACTATCTAAATCAACAATGGATCAAAGAGAACGGCACCGCGCTAGGTTCTTGTAAAAATGGAAAAATATGGTATAATAGTTGTGTTGTCGCACCCTATACTGGCAACAGAAGGGGGGTGCAAAATGGATTTTATCATTTCTATATTAGCTTCCGTCGCAGCAGGTATTATCTGTCATTTTATCTGCAGATGGCTAGACGGAAGGAACAGCGGCAACTAGCCTACATAAAAACCCCGGAGCTGCCACTCCGGGGTTTTGTTTTGGTGCAATATAGATAATATCATTTCTCTATCTGTCACTGTCATTATATGTGATATGCTTTCCCTTGTCAATTATTCTTCATTACCCTTTTACATTGCAATCCCCTATTCCATGCAGTAAAATATACATGTATTTGTGAAAAAGGAGGTACGCATCATGAAGTTCTATATAGTCGATGCTTTTACCAACGAACTATTCGGAGGAAATCCTGCGGGAGTAGTTATCTTAGACCAGGGAAGAGACTTTCCTACTGACGAAATCTGCGTCAAAACTGCCAAGGAGTTGAGATATTCCGAAACAGCATTTATAAAAATACTCAACGATAAAGAATTCAATATCAGATATTTCACGCCGGCAGCAGAAGTTGAGCTGTGCGGCCATGCTACCATCGCCTCATTCGCTGCGTTAAGATACGGCGGATATATCGGAGATGGAGCATATATGAACCATACTATTTCAGGTGATCTTAATATCGAAGTCAAGGGCGAGGAGATTCTCATGGATATGGCTACACCTGTCAAGATAGACGAAATCACAGAAGCTGATAAGCTGGAAGAACTATATAAGATCATGGGATTGAGCTATGAAGATCAGAAAGCAAGAGGCCTTGAACTTAAACCGCAGATGATATCTACAGGACTTCCTGACATAATCATGCCTGTAGTATCTCAGGGAGACCTGGAAACTATCGAACCTGACTTCAAGGCTCTGTCCGATCTCAGCCAAAGATACGAAGTGGTGGGTGTGCATGCTTTCACAAGAGACGGAGATGATGCGACAGGTCACTGCAGAAACTTCGCACCTCTTTATGATATAGATGAAGAAGCAGCTACAGGAACATCCAATGGCGCTCTTACATATTACGGATACCTGAATGGATTCATCTCATCGGGAGATGAGAGCAAGTTCATCCAGGGAGAAAAAATGGGAAGACCATCAGTGATAATTTCCAGCATCAAAGCCGACGGTGAAAGCTGTCTCATCAGAGTTGGAGGAAGCGGCGTCATCTTGGCAGAAGGAGACATCAAAATATAACAAAATATGAATAGATCTGAGAGCCGGTAATTATACCGGTTCTTTTATTGATTGAAATTTTTTGCAGGCAGTGGAAATAAATTTCCTGAATAAAAACGAAATAGTTTTTATTCCAATTGTTTTAATAATGATACGCTGGATAGAAAGCTTGAAAAATAGCCATTTTAAGCAGAAAAAATTTTTTTATGTGTTTTGGCATGAACATTGCTCTTATTAATGACATAAAGCCAAATCAATGGCTGCATAACAATCGATGCAATTATTATTTTATTATGAGGTGAGAGTTATGAGTCAAAACAACGGAAGACAAGAACTTCAAAAATCCCTTGGTATGAAAGACGTATTGGCATTAGCGTTCGGTACTATGATCGGCTGGGGATGGATCATGCTTGCCGGATCCTGGGTAGGAAACGGCGGATCTGTCGGTGCAATGCTAGCATTTGTTTTAGGCGGTATAATGTCCGTATTCGTAGGGCTTACTTATGCAGAACTGACTCCTGCATTGCCGCTGGCGGGTGGAGAGTTAGTATTCTCATTTAGAGCTATGGGATACAACGCTTCATGGTTTACAGGCTGGATGATAACATTGGCATACATAGGCGTAGCAGCATGGGAAGGTCCTGCTTTGGCCAATGCGTTAGGATTCCTGTTTGCAGGCCTTTTACCTGACCTTGGGGTTTTATATGAATTACAAGGTTCAGAGGTTACGGGAATGTTCCTATTGATAGGGTGCGTAGGCGCTGTGATCATGACCATCTTAAATTACAGAGGAGCTAAAGCATCAGCTATTTTCCAGACTACTGCAACTGTTGCTATGGCTATCGGCGGTATCGCATTTTTCGTTAGCGGAGTAACAACAGGTGATCTGCAGAATATGCAGCCTATCTTCACAGATGGTGCAGGTTTCGTAGCAGTTGTACTTGCTGTTCCTGCAATGTTCGTAGGATTTGACGTTATCCCACAGGCGGCAGAAGAAATGAATATCCCGCTTGGCAAGATCGGTAAAGTTATGATAATTTCCATCGTTATGGCTGCAACATGGTATATCATCATGATCATAGGAACTGCTATGTCAACACCTGGTGATGTGCTTTACAGCTATGTCAACGACCCTAGTTCTGTTCCTGTAGCTAATTGCTTCGCATATGCGCTGGGCAACCCTGTTTGGGGTAAAGTAATGATAATCGCGGCTATGTGCGGTATCCTGACTTCATGGAACGGATTCATCGTAGGTGCTTCAAGAGTTATCTTCTCAATGGCGAGAGCTAAGATGCTGCCTGAAATATTTGCTAAAGTACACCCTAAGTACGGTTCGCCGACAGCAGCTATTCTGCTGGTAGGTGTGGTCACAACTTTATCTCCGCTTCTCGGCAAGAGCGCCCTTGGCTGGTTTGTAAATGCCGCAGCATTCGGTACAGTTGTAGCATACTTCATGGTATCATTGTCATTCCTGATCCTCCTCAAGAAGGAGCCTGAGCTGGAAAGACCGTTCAAAGTAAAGGGCGGCGTTGTCATAGGTATACTTGCAGTTGCAGTTGCTCTCTTCATGGCATCACTGTATCTGCCGATCTACAGTCCTACACCGCTTGCACCTGTTGAGTGGGGTCTCGTTGGAGGATGGATCGTTATCGGCATAATCTTGTTCATAATCAATAAGATGGGCAAGAATGGTAAAATTCCTATTGAAAAAATTGAGTACCTTATGTTTGGTGACAAATACAAGAGGTATTAAAGGGAAACTTTTTTAATCCCTTTTCAAAAAAATAAATCATTTGTATAATGGAGTAGTATAAAACTGCTCCATTATTATTTATATCAAACAGTTGGTAATCATTATGAAGGAAAGCGGAAATACATTAAGTAAAGTAATCGGAAGAACAGACATAATTGCCATTGGATTCGGGACTATGGTGGGATGGAGCTGGATCGTCATGGCTGCATCATGGGTAAATGAAGCAGGCTGGTTAGGTGCCTTAACTGCCTTCGCCATAGGCGGTCTCATTATCCTTTCTATAGGCATTACTTATGGAGAACTTACAGCTGCGCTTCCTTTGGCAGGAGGTGAATTTGTTTTCGCCTATAGATCTATGGGGAAAAATGCTGCATGGATCGTGGGATGGATCATGGCACTGGCTTATTTAGGTGTAGCTGCATGGGAAGGAATAGCACTTGCAACTGCTATAGACTTTGTTTTCCCTATCCCCGATGCAGTGCCTCTCTGGGAGATAGCAGGGCATCAAGTGTATTTGTCCTGGGCTCTTATGGGAAGTTTCGGTGCAGTAGTTATCATGTTTCTTAATATTTTCGGTATAAGACCGGCAACACTGTTTCAAGTCATGGCAACGGCAGCTTTGATGATAATAGTGTTGATCATTTTCTTTGGAGGCATAGTGTTCGGGAGTAAGGAAAATATAGGAGAAACATTTGTTGACGGAGAAGGATTTTCATATGTTTTCCTAATGGTTCCGGCAATGTTGATAGGATTTGACGTTATACCGCAGTCGGCTGAAGAGATGAATATCGGATCTAGAAACATAGGTAAAATGGTATTGGTATGCATCATTGCCAGCATGATCTGGTATTTCCTCTTGATAATTGGGATCTCTCTTGCAGCACCTCTGGAAATCAGGGCTTCCGGCAAATTGCCGGTTGCTGATATCGCAGCGTATATGTTCCACGGAGAGATATTCTCGACAGTCGTTATCATAGGAGGCATCTTTGGTATATTGACGTCATGGAATGGCTTTTTTATTGGGGCAACGCGTTTGATTTTCTCTATGGGTCGTGCGAGACTATTACCTGAGATATTTGGCAAGGTCCATAAAAAATACAAGTCTCCGTGGGCAGCATCTTTATTAGTGGGAAGTATATGTGCCTTTTCTCCATTTTTAGGAATGAATGCCCTCCAATGGTTCGTTGATACAAGCTCCATGTGTGCACTTTTTTCATACATATTTGTAGTAATATCATTTTTGATCTTGAAGAAAAAAGAGCCGGATCTGGCAAGACCGCTGGATATAAAAGGAGGATTAAAGGTCGGGATCATTATTCTGATAGTTTCATGCTTGTATTTCATACTGTATTTGCAAGAAAGCCTTTTTGCCATAAGTCTTGGTCCGGAATTTGTGATAACGATATCATGGTTGTTAGTTGGAGTATTATTGACACTGCTGGCAAGAAAGACTAATAAAGAACTATCTTGGGAACAGCAGGAATTATTGATTTTTGGTGAGCGTTTTGCCAGAAAGGGGGCCCGCTATGAAAAGTAAATTATCTCAGTGGCTGGTCCTTGCCGCAATCATCGTGTTCGTCGCGCTGATATGCCTGTACGGGTTACAATATGATGAGAAACAAATAGACGAGACACGAAACAGAACTGTTTCATTGAATAACACACAGAAAAACTATATCAACGAAAATAAAGATGTATCTATATACGTAGATGAAGAACTTAGGTATTTGATGACAGGAGAAGACGAAGGCTTCCTCTACGAGTATTTATGCGAGGTCTTCGCGCCTGTATCTTTGGAAGTCCATTTGACAGATAAAGAAAATGCCGATTGCAGCTTGATGATAATCACTGATGAGATACGCTCGGCAAATCTTGAAACCGGCTATACTTCACCTGTTTTTCAAATGGATGGTGCGTTTTTTATCCATGAGGATAGCATTGATAAAAAGCATCTGTCCGGTATCGTGGTGAAAAACCGAATGTCTCAAGATAAACTTGAAAAAATCACATATGGGGAGCATGATCTGGAGTTCACACAAGTAGAGGGGACGACAGAAGCAGTGGCTGCAGTCAGGGAAGATAAGAAAGACTTTATAATCGGAGATCGCAGTACTGTTATTGATGCAATGGGTGAAGAAACAGATTTTATAATTGCTGAAGAGTCTATTTACAGCATGAATGTCTGCATAATGACAGATGAAGAAAACGAAGTGCTTTATGGGATACTTAATGAATGTATCTTAAGTGCAGATATGTATGGCCTCTCGTATGAGATGGGACAAAAATGGATGGAGGGCAATGCACCTCTGTATATGGATGACAGCTACGAGGATATTTATTTGTTTATCCTGATCATTTTCGCATCTGTCATGATAGTATTCTTTATTTACTATCAGACTAATAAGAATCTATATCGCGAGCTCAATGACAGAATGATCCAGCTTACTGAGAGCAAGCAGGAATTGAAGACTACTTTTAACGGAGTAGGATACTATTTGGCTGAACTGGATATGGAAGGAAATATCATAGATATAAATCGTGCTTTTTATGATTTTGTCAATACTGATACGGCTAATCGTAAGGTATGGGATGTTCTCGATATGGACATAGGCTATAAGGAAGGCCTGAAAAAGCTGACGCAAAAGGCTGCAGAAGGAGAGCCTGTCAGCGGTATCGAAGTAATGCTTAAAAAACAGACCCTCGTGCTTGATATATTCCCGATTGAAAATGCCAGAGGTACTATAGAAAAGCTTCTGTTTATGGGAATGGATGTTACCAGAGAGAGGATGGCCGAGCGACAGCTGTTACAAGATAATAAGATGATAGCTGTCGGACAGCTGGCAGCAGGCGTAGCGCACGAGATACGAAATCCGCTTGGGCTGATCCGTAATTACTGCTATGTACTGAAGACTATGGATGACCAAAATGTCCGCGATAAAGCTATAGAACAGATAGAAAAAGCCGTTGACAATTCAGGCCTCATAATCAATAACTTATTGGACTTTTCCAGAATACCATCTCATGATGCACAGCATGTGGATATAGAAGACCATATCAAGTCATTGATGATCCTCAATAAGAACATCATAAAGAAGAAAAACATAAATGTGCATATCGTTTGTCCGGAGGAAGTCCATACTATACTTTCAACTCAGTCATTGGATATGATACTCATCAATTTGATATCCAATGCTACAGACGCTATGCAGGAAAACGGTGAACTTACCATAGTTGTTACTAAGAATGAAGATTCATTTGAAATAGAAGTAAAGGATACCGGAGCAGGAATCGACCCTGGTATCATTGAAGAAATTTTCAATCCGTTTTTTACTACCAAAGGCGGCAGTGGAGGTACAGGGCTGGGATTATATATAGTGTATAATGAAGTGAAAAAGATGAATGGAGAGATCACGGTAGAAAGTACAGTTGGAGAAGGAACTTGCTTCAGCCTCACATTACCTTTGATGGAGGCGGCAGAGAATGACAAGGAGAATGAATGATGATAACAGAGAATATAAGAATACTGGTCGTAGATGATGAACAAGATTACTGTGACGTCTTAAAGATGATCCTTGAAGCAAAAGGATATCAAGTTATGACATGTAATAATGGGCAGGAGGCACTGGAATTATTAGAAAAGCACAGCTTTGATGTAGTAGTATCCGATCTCAGTATGCCTGTAATGGACGGACATGAACTTTTATTGGAAATAAAAGCGCGCGGATATGATACAGAAGTTTTGATGCTGACTGCCTTCGGAACTATAGAAAAAGCTGTAGAGGCCATGAAAGCCGGGGCCTATACATATGTTACAAAAGGCACGGACACCGAGGTCCTCCTCATGGAAATAAAACGTGTTACGGAAATGAGAAAGGCTACGAAGGAGAATAAGATCCTTAAGGAAACTAATGAGATCCTGAAGGAAAAACTGGATGAAGGGTATATGCTTCAAAGCAACAGCCCTAAGTATAATCAGCTTTTGATGCTGGCAGAACGTGCGGCAGCCAGTGAAGCAAATATCCTCATTTTCGGAGAATCAGGTGCAGGCAAAGAAGTGCTGGCATCTTTTATCCATGATAAGAGCAATCGTAAAAGCGGCAATTTCATGGAACTCAACTGTCAGGCCCTTTCAGAATCAATACTGGAATCCGAACTTTTCGGACATGAAAAAGGTGCGTTTACAGGAGCCAGCCAAAAAAGGATAGGCCTTTTTGAAGCGGCAAATGGCGGAACCCTTTTCCTCGATGAAATAGGAGGCGTTTCTGTAAACTTGCAGGCAAAGCTTCTGAAGGCCATAGAGAATAAGATAATATACAGGATGGGAAGCAGCGCACCTATTACCGTTGATTTCAGGCTTATCACAGCAACCAACAGAAACCTGAAGGAAGATATGGACAATGAGCTTTTTAGAAGCGATTTGTTCTACAGATTAAGTACCATAGTGCTTGAACTGCCGCCTCTCCGTGAACGAAAAGAAGATATACCGTTATTCATAGATTATTTTATTGCGAAATACAGCAAGGCTATGAACAAGGGGAATATCCATATGGATGATAAAACAAGACAGCTTTTGATGGATTACGATTACCCGGGCAATGTAAGGGAACTGCGAAACATTATCGAGCGTCTGCTTGTTTTATCTGAACATGGTGAAATCAAAGAAGAATATTTGCCATCCGAAATTTTATCAGGAAAAAAGATGGATACTGCTGACAAATTATTTGAGACGGATTATACTGATACATTGAAAGAATACCGCAGCAAGGCAGAGAAAAAATACATAGAAGAACTGCTGGAGCAGTATCCTAACGATCTGAACAAAGTATCCGAGATCCTCTCCATATCTAGGAGACAGCTTTTCAATAAGCTGGTGGAATTCGGGCTTAAATAACAAGTTGAAAAATCAAAAAAGGAAGTAACTGTAATTGAACTTGTAAGATTAAAGTAGACAATGTAAAAAAGACATTGTCTACTTTTTT
>JAUNQD010000002.1 GCA_030536355.1 Bacillota bacterium
ATTACTTCGCCGCCGATTCCCAGCTTTCTAGCTTCCTTATCGCTGATAACTCCCTTTGAAGTGGAGATGATAGCGATTCCCAGGCCGCCCAGAACTCTTGGAATTTCGTTAGCCTTCGCATATGACTTCAGGCCAGGCTTTGAAATCTTTCTGATTCCGCTGATTACTCTTTCTTTATCAGGACCATACTTCATTGTAACTGTGATGACACCCTGCTTGTTGTCTTCTGTTACCTTGAAATCTTCGATATAGCCCTCTTCCTTAAGGATTCCTGCGATTGACTTCTTCATCTTTGAAGCAGGAATGTCAACTGTCGGATGTCCTGCTGTGTTAGCATTTCTGATTCTTGTCAGCATATCCGCAATTGGATCTGTCATTGTCATTTTCTTGTTCTCCTTCCTCCGCCAGTTTTGTGTCGTATGCCGGAGCAAACGTTTACAACTTAACGGATAGTAGTTTTAACTTATATATTCTTACCAGGAAGCTTTCTTAACGCCAGGAATTTCACCCTTGTAAGCAAGCTCTCTGAAACAGATACGGCAGATTCCATACTTTCTCAGTACTGAGTGTGGTCTTCCGCAAATTCTGCATCTTGTGTAAGCACGAGTTGAAAACTTAGGTTTTCTCTGCTGCTTAACTTTTAATGAAGTTTTTGCCATGGTTTGCCTCCTAAATTACTTCTCAAACGGCATTCCCAGACCAGCCAGCAGTGCAGCTGCTTCTTCGTCTGTCTTTGCTGTTGTTGTGAATACGATGTTCATTCCCTTGATTGTTTCAACCTTATCGTAGTTGATTTCAGGGAAGATGAGCTGTTCCTTGATACCCATTGAGTAGTTTCCTCTACCATCGAATGAGTTCTTGCTAACGCCCTTAAAGTCTCTTACTCTTGGAAGAGCGATGTTGAAAAGCTTGTCGATGAACTCGTACATGTTGTCGCCTCTTAAAGTAACCTTAGCGCCTACAGGCATGCCCTGTCTAACTTTGAAGTTAGCGATGGACTTTCTTGCCTTAGTAACTACAGGTCTCTGACCTGTGATCAGGCTGATTTCTTCAACGGCACTTTCCATGATCTTAGCGTTTTCCTTAGCTTCGCCCAGACCCATGTTGATTGTAACTTTTTCCAGCTTAGGGATTTCCATTACGTTTTCATATTTGAACTGTTCTCTCAGTGCAGGGAACACGTCGTTCTTGTAAGTTTCTCTTAATCTAGCTGCCACTATCGTCTCCTCCTTTCTTAGTCTATTACGGCGCCGGTTTTCTTAGCTACTCTAACCTTCTTGCCGTCTTCTACTTTGTAACCGATTCTGCTCGGTGTCTTTGCTTTTGTGTCATAGTACATAACGTTTGATACGTTGATCGGACCTTCCTGATGCTTGATCTCAGCAGCTTCCTTCTGAGTCTGCTTCTGGTGCTTAGTCTGAACGTTAACGCCTTCTACTATTACTCTGCCTTCTTTTGGCATAGCCTTTAATACTTTACCAGTCTTTCCCTTATCTTTACCGGCAAGTACGATTACTGTGTCATCTTTTTTAATACGCATCTGTAACCTCCTATAATACTTCCGGTGCTAAGGATACGATCTTCATGAAGCCCTTATCTCTCAGTTCTCTTGCAACTGGTCCGAAGATACGAGTTCCAACCGGCTGTAAATCGTCCTTTATGATAACTGCTGCGTTCTGGTCAAACTTAACGTAGCTGCCGTCTGCTCTTCTGGCACCGCTCTTTGATCTAACTACAACAGCTCTTACAACGTCGCTCTTCTTTACTACTCCGCCAGGTGTTGCGTCTTTTACTGCACATACGATGATGTCACCGATGTTAGCATACTGACGGCTTGTGCCTCCCAGTATACGGATGCATAAAAGCTCTTTAGCGCCGGAGTTGTCAGCAACCTTTAATCTTGTTTCAGTCTGAATCATTACTAGGCGCCTCCTTTACTTCACTTTTTCAACGATGTTCACAAGTCTCCATCTCTTGTCCTTTGACAGAGGTCTTGTTTCCATGATTCTAACTTTATCGCCAATCTGGCATTCATTGTTTTCGTCGTGAGCCTTGACTTTCTTAGTTCTCTTTACTGCTTTTCCGTAAAGGGAATGTCTTACGAAGTCTTCAACTGCAACAACAACAGTCTTATCCATCTTATCGCTTGTTACGATTCCGACTCTTGTCTTTCTTCTGTTTCTTTCAACTGCCATAATACATCCTCCTTTCTTTTAGCCCTGAACCTTAGCCAGTTCTTTTTCTCTGATGATAGTCTTAACTCTTGCGATATCTTTCTTTGTTTCACGCATCTTAACAGGGTTTTCAAGCTGACCTGTAACGTGCTGGAATCTGAGATTGAACAGATCTTTCTTCATCTTCATCAGTTCAGCATTCAGTTCCGCTTCTGTCATTTCTCTCATTTTCTTTAATTCCATTATGCTTCACCACCCTTTGCTGTTTCTTTTTCCTTGATGGCAAATTTACACTTAACCGGCAGCTTGTGTCCAGCAAGTCTCATAGCTTCTCTAGCCTGAGCTTCTGTAACGCCTTCGATTTCGAACATTACTCTGCCTGGTTTTACTACTGCTACCCAGTACTCAGGAGCACCTTTACCGGAACCCATACGTACTTCTGCAGGCTTCTTAGTTACTGATTTATGAGGGAAGATCTTGATATAAACCTTACCGCCTCTTTTAACAGATCTTGTCATAGCAATTCTGGCTGCTTCGATCTGATTTGAAGTTATCCATCCACATTCAGTGGCTACGAGCCCGAAATCACCGTAAGTGATGTTGTTACCCTTTGTAGCCTTACCTTTCATTCTGCCTCTGTGGACTCTTCTGCGTTTAACGCGCTTTGGCATTAACATGACGAGTGTCCTCCTTTGTCTATTATTCAGCTGATTCTTCAGCTACTGCTTCTACTGCTTCAACCTGTGCTTCTTCTACCTGTGGTTCAACCTTTGGAGTCTTTCTTACTCTTGGGTTTACTGCCTTAGGAGCTTCAGCTCTTTCGTTTCTTCTGTCGTCTCTTCTAGGTCTTCTTTCACCATCTCTTCTAGGTCTTCTTTCGCCGTCTTTTCTACCCCTCTTATCTCTCTTCTGTTCTTCAGGAACAGCGCTCTTCAGACCCTTGTCGAGGATTTCTCCGTGGTTGATCCAAACCTTAACGCCCAGCTTACCGTAAGTTGTATCAGCTTCTGCAAAGCCGTAGTCGATGTCAGCTCTCAGAGTGTGAAGTGGAACGTTACCTTCGCTGTACTTTTCAGATCTAGCGATTTCAGCTCCGCCAAGTCTTCCGGATGTGAGAACCTTGATTCCCTTAGCGCCGGCCTTCATTGTTCTGCCGATAGCCTGCTTCATAGCTCTTCTGAATGAAACTCTTCTTTCGAGAGCCTGAGCGATGCTTTCTGCTGTCAGCTGTGCATCCAGTTCTGCTCTTCTAACTTCTTTGATATCTATTACGATAGACTTTCCAGTCATCTTTTCCAGTTCAGCCTTCAGTGCATCGATTCCGTCTCCGGATCTTCCGATAACCATACCAGGCTTAGCTGTCATTACGATAACCTTCAGCTTGTTTTCTGCAGTTCTTTCCAGTACTACCTTGGAAACGCCTGCAGCGTATAACTTCTTCTTTACGAATTCTCTTACTTTATTGTCTTCGATCAGGTAGTCAGCAAACTTATTCTTGTCAGCATACCATTTTGAATCCCAATCTTTGATAACACCTACTCTAAGGCCGTGTGGACTTACTTTCTGACCCATTACTTAACCTCCTTTTCTTTAAGAGTTACGCCTACGTGGCTTGATCTCTTTAAGATGATTGATGCTCTACCCTGTGATCCGGCTCTCCATCTCTTCATAGTTGGGCCCTGGTGAGCATAAACTTCGGCTACATAAAGATTGTCAGTGTTCATTTCCTTAACGTCTGCGTTAGCAGCTGCTGATTTAACAACCTTTTCTACGATTTCAGCACCCTTACCAGGTGTGAACTTTAAAATGTTCAGTGCCTCGTCCAAGTCTTTTCCTCTTACTAAATCAGTAACAGGCTTCAGCTTGATAGGAGACATTCTTACGTATTTTGCAATTGCTTTTGCTTCCATTTCTCATGTTCTCCTTTTCTTACTTCTTTGATTTCTTATCAGCGGCATGGCCTCTGTAGGTTCTTGTAGGAGCAAATTCTCCCAGTCTGTGTCCTACCATATCTTCTGTGATGTATACAGGCACGTGCTTTTTGCCGTCATGAACAGCGATTGTGTGTCCCACCATCTGTGGGAATATTGTTGATGGTCTTGACCATGTTTTGATGACTTTCTTTTCGTTAGCTGCGTTCATATCGATGATAGCTTTCAGCAGCTTTTCGTTTACGAAAGGTCCCTTTTTAAGTGATCTTCCCATTATAGTTGCTCCTTCCTAATTATTTTTCATTTCTTCTCTTTACGATATACTTGTTGGATGCCTTCTTCTTCTTTCTTGTCTTATAACCAAGAGCAGGCTTACCCCAAGGAGTTACAGGGCTTACTCTACCGATTCCGGCCTTACCTTCACCACCACCGTGAGGGTGATCGTTAGGGTTCATTACGGAACCTCTTACTGTAGGTCTGATACCCATGTGTCTCTTTCTACCAGCTTTACCGATCTGGATGTTCTGGTGATCGAGGTTACCAACTTCACCGATTGTAGCTCTACATTCGATTCTTACTTTTCTAACTTCGCCGGAAGGAAGTCTAACCTGTGCATACTGGCCTTCCTTAGCCATCAGCTGAGCACCGTTACCTGCGGATCTTACCATCTGTCCACCCTTGCCAGGCTTCAGTTCCACGTTGTGGATGATTGTACCTACAGGGATGTTTGCCAGTGGAAGCGCATTACCGATCTTGATGTCAGCTTCCGGTCCTGATACGATCACGTCACCAACGTTCAGTTTGTTAGGAGCGATGATATATCTCTTTTCGCCGTCTGCATAGTTGATCAGAGCGATGTTAGCTGTTCTGTTTGGATCGTATTCGATAGTAGCAACTTTACCAGGAATACCGTCCTTATTTCTCTTGAAGTCTACGATTCTGTACTTAGGTCTGTATCCGCCGCCTCTGTGTCTTACAGTGATCTTACCTCTTGAGTTTCTTCCGGAATGCTTCTTCAGTGT
Source organism: Bacillota bacterium (assembly GCA_030536355.1). Classification (GTDB taxonomy): domain Bacteria; phylum Bacillota; class Clostridia; order Peptostreptococcales; family Anaerovoracaceae; genus Lentihominibacter. The sequence continues at coordinate 5,128 of JAUNQD010000002.1, forward strand.
TACTGTCAGAGACTTTTCCGGTGTAGTGCAAGTGATTTCCTCAAATGTGGAAACTGTCATTCCTCTTAAACCAGGAGTGGTCGGATTGTATTTTTTAATTCCCATTTATGTCTACCTCCTGTTATTTACAGACTCTGGAAGAATTCGATTTCCTTACTGTTTTCAGTAAGTGTTACGATTGCCTTCTTAGTAGCGGCAGTCATACCAACGTATCTTCCCATTCTCTTCTGCTTTCCTACAACGTTCATAATGTTTACTTTTGCAACTTCCACACCAAAGATTTCTTCAACTGCGTTCTTAACTTCTGTCTTGTTAGCGTCTACTGCAACCTTGAATGTGTATTTCTTAGCCTGTGCTGCGTCCATGCTCTTTTCTGAAATAACAGGCTTTAATATTACATCGTAAGGCGTTTTCATTATGAGTACACCTCCTCAATCTTTTCTACAGCTTCCTTAGTAACGATGAAGTTTGTATGATTGATGATGTCATATACGTTCATTGTTGTTACCAGTGCTGTTCTTACTCCAGGAATGTTAGCTGCGGACTTAACTACGTTGTAGTCCTTTTCAGCTGTTACGATCAGTGCTTTCTTTTCAGCCTTAACTGCTTCCAGCATCTTTACCATTTCTTTTGTCTTAGGTTCTTCGAACTTGATTTCATCGATAACGATGATTTCCTTTTCTGCAACCTTTGATGAGAGAGCTGACAGCATAGCCAGTCTTCTCAGCTTCTTAGGTAATGAGTATCTGTAGCTTCTTGGCTTTGGTGCGAATACCACACCGCCTCCTACCTGTGAAGGGTCTGTGGAGCTTCCCTGTCTATGACGACCTGTTCCCTTCTGTCTGAAAGGCTTTCTTCCGCCCCCTCTGACTTCAGCTCTTGTCTTAGCAGACTGAGTACCCTGTCTTCTGTTGGCTAAAATATTCTTAACTACCGCATGAACTGCGTTCTGGTTAGGTTCGATGCCGAAGATCGCGTCTTTTAACTCGATTGTTCCGACTTCCTGACCTGCCATGTTCAGCATTGTCACTTTTGACATTTTACTTCCTCCTTTCTGAAGTCATCCTATTTCTGACCCTTTACTGCGTACTGGATGCGAACGATTCCGCCTTTGTTTCCCGGAACAGCACCCTTGATCAGCATCAGGTTCTTTTCTTCAATAACTTTTACCAGCTCAACGTTCTGAACTGTCACTGTTTCTCTACCCATTCTACCAGGACCAGCATTGCCCTTGAATACTCTTGATGGGTAAGTACCTGCTGCCAGTGCACCAGCAAGTCTCTTATGCTTTGAGCCGTGGCTCATAGGGCCTCTGTGGTGGCCGTGTCTCTTGATGTTACCCTGAGTTCCCTTACCCTTGGAAGTTCCTGTTACGTCCAGCAGCTTGCCTTCTTCGAAATCAGCAACAGTGATCTGCTGTCCGAGTTCGTAAGCTTCGCCTTCTGTTCTGAATTCGATCAGGTGCTTCTTAGGAGCAACTCCTGCCTTTTCGAAGTGACCAGTCATTGGCTTGTTCACTCTCTGTGGCTTCGCATCTTCAAATCCAACCTGTACTGCTTCGTAACCGTCTGTTTCAACAGTCTTGACCTGAGTAACAGTCATTGGACCTGCTTCTACTACCGTTACAGGAACTACTGCGCCTGCTTCGGTGAAGATCTGGGTCATGCCCATCTTCTTACCTAAAATAGTTTTCATGGTTTATCTTTCCTCCTTGTTTCTTACAGCGGACCGGTTCACCGGTCATACTAAGGGAGTTCCCTTCGCCTTTAAGTTTTATTTGCTGTTGTTACAGCTTGATTTCGATATCAACGCCTGCAGGTAAGTCCAGCTTAGTCAGTGCATCAGTTGTCTTAGCTGTAGCGCTAGTGATGTCGATCAATCTCTTGTGAGTTCTCTGTTCGAACTGTTCTCTGGAGTCCTTATACTTGTGAACAGCTCTCAGGATAGTTACTACTTCCTTTTCTGTTGGAAGTGGAATAGGACCTGATACTTCAGCTCCTGTCTTCTTAGCAGTCTCAACGATCTTAGCTGCGGACTGATCAAGAAGTGCGTGGTCATAAGCCTTTAATTTGATTCTGATTTTCTGTAATTCGCTCATTTTTTCCTCCTAAAAGTTTTTTGTACAGATTTTCGCTATGCTCGTACAAGGGGTTCAAAGTGTTGAATTTTCAACGTGTACAGTGGTTTTGCTTGCTTCGTACACGCTTCCGTGTGTTTCTTATTGTTTTCACACAACAAAAATTCAGCGAATCCCTTCGCCCCCATCTGAGTGGGGACAATTCTCAGTGGAAATTCTCCTATAGCAAGGTAACTTCCCACCTCATCGCCTTACACAAGCCTTTGTAGTATATAACATCCATTGCAAATATGCAAGAGTTTTTTAGAAAGTTTTTTACACTTTTTTACGAAGCTAAATCCAGTGTTTTCAACGCCTTCAGGGCTTATGCCTCACACACTGTTTTCGGTGTTTCTAAAATTTGTGTTTTTAGATTTTTCGCCTTTTTAATATTTTTTCTATATATTGTTGAAAAAAAATAACAGCGACCACTATATATGGTCGCTGCCCCTGCTTTATTGTGTTAAATTAGTATCCCAGAACCTCATTTACCAGGACTACATGTATCCTGTCATCGATCCCCGAAAACCTTGTAGTGTTGGTCTGACAGCAGATAGTTTCCCCTCTTATGAGGCATTCTGTACATTTGCCTGTAACCGAACAAGGTGTTTTTCTTCCCAGTCTTGTAACGTTAGGAGGACACGCATCACATCTGATCCTGTCGACTGCATCAGCTTCGCTGAGCACCAGCTTGTTGACACCTGCTACCATTATTACCTTCTTAGGACCGAACACGATCGCTGCTACTCTGTTGCCAACTCCGTCTATGTTGACGATCTCGCCATCCATAGTTACTGCATTGACACTTGTAAGGAACACATCCGAAAGCAAAGCCTGTCTGCGTGCTTCCCTGCCTTCTGCAGGATCTGCATAAGACATAGGATCGTTCACCTTGTAATTACTTCCCTTAAGGATCGGCTTAATACCTATCTGATCGAGAGTCAAAGATCCGCCCCATGCGACTTCCGCTCCTTCAGGAATAAGCGCCTTTACCTGTTCAACAGCTTCAGCGGCATTTTCACAGTAATACCCTGTCATATTTCTCTTCTCAAGATTCTTGATGACTGTCTTTATTCTCAGCTCATTCGCTTTTTTGATATTAGCATCCATATCATTTCCTCCTTATATCTGATGTCAATACGATCAATTCTTTTCATTCAATACATCTATCATGCGCTCATCGCTTTTGCCTGCAAGAAACTCAGCTGCCCTTTGCATAGCGAAGGCTCCGACTTCTTCTATAGGTTTCCCGTCCAGGTCCGCAGCCACCACAGCTGCTGACACCACATCACCTGCGCCGGATGTCATGGCGAATGATAATACCCTTTCAGGCGCCAGCACTCCTGCAGACGCACCTTCTTTGTAGTAAAGACCGCCGCCTTTTATGGTTATGATGATCCTCTTGACTCCCTTGTCCTCAAAGAACTGGCCGGCTTCCATCAGCTGATCTGCACTGAGAACAGTGTTTCTTACCATAGCCTCTGCTTCAACTCTTCCCGGCATCACACAGTAAAAATTGCCTATCACATCTCTGGAATTGACAGCACCCACATATCCTGCAGGATCGAAGAACAGCTTCACTCCTTCCTTGCCGCCATATGTTTCAGCTATGTATTTCAGCGTTTCCTTAGGAATGGCTCCATCAAGCACGATGGCTTCCGCACCATCAAGCACCTCTGACCACCCTTGTACTCTCTCCGGTGTTATGGCTTCATAAAGCTTGCTGTTCCCAAAAACCATCTGTGGATCGTTCAATACATTGAGCAGTTCCACCTGTACAGGCGTATTGCCTTCTACTATATCTACATGTGAATATCCCACTCCGGCACGTTTTAATTGTTCTATCACAGCGAGTCCCATGGCATCGTCTGCAGTAACGGATAAGAACGTCACATCCTTCCCCATTTCCGCCAGATAGCAAGCCATGTTGAAAGCACTTCCGTTACTTTCTATCTTGATATCGTCGCCCTGTGCGATCTGTGCCGCCACATTCACCTGATTATAATCGTACATATCTCCCATCTGCGGCTGCTGTTCATATGCATCTTCTTTAGGTATCATCATCACCTGTACTTTGAGTCCTGCGCCACCTATAACTGCTATCATTTGTTTACTCCTTTATCTTCGGCAAAGATTGCTTTGCCTGTTATTCTACAAATATACTGCCGCCTATGAATTCTCTCAGTATGGAATTATTGGGGATGGCTCTCTCATCTTCTATCACATCGAAACCCTTGATCAGCTCCAGCAGTCTGCAAGCCTCACTGTATTCAGGGCTGTTTTCTTCTATATCCTCGAGAAGCGGCTGGGCATATTTTTTCAGCACTGCCAGTTCATAAGTCAGCACGGTGTTGAACACCACGTCCGCCTCTCCGTTGAATGGAAATATGTTTTCATCTTCGCCTGCTCTGACCTGAGCCCATTGTCCGATGGTCCCGGCTGCGGACTTGCCTCTGTACTTATAGTCTCTAACCATTCTCCTCAACATCCTGGCATCCGTAGTAGGCACTCTGTTATGCATATCGATGTTCAGTTGAGTAAACGGGCTGATATATATCTTGAATTTTTCTTCATCCGAAATGAATTCTGTCAGCTTCCCGTTGAGGGCATGGATACCTTCTATTATTATCGGCTGATCCTCTCTTATGGACATTATCCTCTTGCCGAACACTTTCGTTCCATTAATAAAGTCAAACTCCGGCAGGTCCACTATCTTTCCTGCCAGCAGATCATTCATGTTGCTATTGAACAGTTCTATGTCCAAAGCGCCCAGCCCCTCGTAGTCTGGGTTCCCTTCTTCGTCGAGAGGTGTCTGATGTCTTTCCACGAAATAGTCGTCTGTTCCCATATAAAGTGGATCCAGTCCATTCACCCTCAACTGTATGCTTAGACGTTTGGCTGTCGTTGTCTTGCCGGAAGATGACGGCCCCGCTATGAGTATTATCCTCTTCTTGCCTTCCGTGATCATATCAGCCATTTCAGCGATCTTCTTCTCATGGAGCGCTTCTGACAAAATGATCAGGTCTTTGGCCTTGCCTTCCGCTATCTTCTCATTGAGATCCGGCAGGTAGTTTACTCCTAAAAGCTGCTGCCATTTCTTCGCTTCGCTGAAAGCTATATGAAGATTTTTATCATCTATATATTCAGGAATCACATCGGGGTCTGTCGGATACGGAAATCTCAACAAGACACCCTCTGCATATTTTCTCAGTTCAAAAAGTCGCGCATATCCTGTAGAAGGCGCCATGCCTCCGCAGAAATAGTCGCAGTAATCTTCGAGTCTGTATGATGAGTCTTCTTTTATTATAGGAAGATCTGCTGCTATGATCTCTGCCATCCTGTCTGATATTGCCTTGACCTGCTGCTCAGTCACAGGTACCGATGGCAAGGTATAAAAGCCTTTATTGAGCGAATTATCTATTTCTATATCTATACCAGGCAACACATCTCTTGCAGCTTTGATATATACCATCGATATCGTGTTCTGATACGCTACGTAGTCGCCGTGTTTTCGTATATCCATATCCCTTCTCCTTTCAAAATCACGTTTTACCCCATACATAGATTAGTATATCATATCTATTGTATTTTCGCACTGTATAAAAGTGTATGCCCTGACACAAAAACGACCTCGGTAGTTTAACCGAGGTCATCAAGCATATTGTGACAATCAAACGAAATATTTGATGCTCCTGCATAGAGGCGTTCCTAAAACACCGCCGCCTGTTCAGCTTCCGGTTCTGCAAAAGCCTCTTCCGGTACCATCTCCTGTGGAACAGGCTCATCAAACGATTCTTCACGCGCGGGACTCTGCACGAATCCATCATTCACTCCCGCGGGCATTGCCTGCTGAGGCAAAGGTGCCGCTGATGGTTCTTCCCTTTTGAAGCGATTCTCCATTCGACGCTTCTTCATCAAGTCAAACATTTGCCTCATCTCTTTCTCATGTAGAGTCACACCCCTGGACATGTGTTCATGGTCAAGATCCCAGTCGCGTATATCATACTTGGGCTGTCCTCCGTTCCATCTTACGATATTCAGTTCCTTGTTCCATCCTGTAGAATGTGTAGACAGCACTCCGATATGCTCCAAGATCTCGAAGCGCACTTCTCTGTCAAATCCACTGTTCATCATTGTTTTAAATCTCCTTTCATCTTCAATTGTAAAATAATTGAAACAATACCACTTATTGTAACCATATAATACTATAAAAGGAAATTTATGTCAAATGTATTTTTTATCATTTTATAATAAAAAACGCCGGCGTATTCAAACGTCGGCGTTACTCTCATATTCATTCTTACTTCATTGCCGCCTTGATGATGGCCGGCAGTTTTCTGCACTTTTCTTCAGAGATGGATGCTACAGATACTCTCAGACCTTTAGCAAGCGGTACGATGAACAGTCCCTGCTTCTCAAGCTCTGCGCTTATCTCATCAGGATTATCGCATGGGATGGAGATAAAGAATCCTGCATCAAAAGGCACTGTTTCAAGCCCTACTTCCTTAGCAGCCTCTTCGAACGCTCTTCCTCTGGCGATGAGCATATCTCTGTAATGAGCTCTTTCTTCATTTACTCTTTCCAGAAGTCCCGGATCACCATAGATCCTTGACAGGATAACCTGTGCCACCTTGGCACTGTTTGACCATGAACCTCTTGAAGAATATTCACAAACCCTCTTGAATTCTTCTGCGATCTCAGGAGTCTTGGCTACGCAGATCATGGCACCGCATCTTGTTCCGTAGAGAGTGTAAGTCTTTGATAAGCTGTATGCTACGATGGAAATGACATTTTCAGGAAGATTTTCGAGCTTAGGCAGGAATCTTCTGTATTCTTCTTCATCGCCTGCGAAATCGATATATGCTGCATCGACTACCAGAGCGATAGCCTTGCCGCATTCAGCTGCTTCTGTCAGCACTGCAACAACATTATCCCAATTTTCGAGAGTCAATGAGTATCCTGTAGGGTTATGAGCAGGTGTGTTCATTATGATAACGAGACTTTCCTGTTCTCCGAGAAGTTCGTTCACCTTGTCTCTGAAAGACTCAGTATTGAACTTTCTTTCAGGAGTAAAGAATTCAAATGTATCTATAGATCTTCCGATCTCTCCCGCGATGGTATTGTATGGAGCCCAGTGCCAGTCACTTGTCAGCACCTTATCTCCTCCGTCTGAATAGTTGGAGATAACATTTCTGAGCGATCCTGTTCCACCCGGTGTGGCTACTGCTTCAGTGAAGCCCTTTGGCTGATGCACTCCGAAGGCAGCCTTCTGTACTGCTTCCTTGAACGGTGCGATACCGCCGATAGGTGCATAGTCCGCATAATCTCTCGGGCTCAAATGCTTGAACACTTCATCTACTGACGAAAGAACCACCAAATCTCCGTTATCATCCAGCAGCGAACCAATGGTCGCATTGATAACTGCATCAGGACCCTTTTCTGCGATCATAGCTTTCGCTCTGTTGCTTATTCCGAAAATCTTATCTTCATGTGGAATGTTTCTGCCATTCCCTCTGGCTAAAATATATTCTGACACTTTTGTCACCTCTCAAAAAATTCAAATCCCAATCATAATATCACGGCAATCGGCTATTTACAAGTAATTAGCAGTATTAAAATTAGTTTCATGGCAGTATTAAAACTGCCGACCCTGTCGATAATAACTCCACAGGAGGTAAATATATATGAGATCAGATAAAAAAACGAGCAGTAAACCCGCTGCCGCCTTGGTGCTGTGTTTTTGTCTCATGGCACTTGTTTCTGTGCTGGTTGTCAAAGCCAGCATAGACAAGGTCAAAAACAGCATGGAAACTGCCGATGTTATAAAAAAGCAAGCAGTTGAAGAGATCAATAAAACTACGCCCGAAGTCATCGATAGTTTAGATAGCGAAGATGTTCCTCAAAACATTACGGAAAATCCATCTGATTATATTTTCCCCGTAGATGGCGAAATAATAATGGAGTATTCCATGGATATGCCCATATATTGGGAGACCCTAGATCAGTACATGGTCCATAAGGGGATCGACATAGCAGCAAAAAAAGAAACGCCCGTGCAGGCATGCGCAGGCGGTACAGTTACTAAAATAGATAAAAACAGCAAGATGGGAGTTACCGTTGAAATAAACCATGGCAATGGGATCATCTCTGTATACAGCAACCTTGCCAACGACGGCCTTATCGAGCTGGGTGAAGTGGTTTCCCAAGGTACAGTCATAGGCAAGATCGGTCAAAGCACCATGTTTGAATTCAACAGTCCCGACCATCTTCATTTTGAAATGTGGAAAGGCAACGAGCCTGTAGATCCGATAGAATATCTTAAACAACTATCTTAACGTAGTTGATGTTCTTGCCTTTGGCCTTGAACCTTTCTTCATACTCGGTTGTTGTGAGTCTTGATTCATAATCGCTGTTGTGAAGGTCTCTGGTTTGTTCTGTTATAGGGAACCCTGTTGCTTCTATTTCTTCCAGCGCAGAATCATACAGCGGATCATTGTCAGTCTTGAATTCGACGAAACCACCCGGCTTGAGTGCCCATGCATAGTCACGAAGCCTTTCTCTATACGTTAAGCGACGCTTTGCATGGCGAGCCTTGGGCCAAGGATCGCTAAAGTTGAGATATATGCCTGATAACTGGTTCTCTTCGAAAAGATCGTCCATGCTGTGAACGAAATTCAACATGAACTTGAGATTGGAAAGGTCAGCTCCGCCTTCGGCCAGCTCTTTCACTTTTTCCAAAGCTCTTAGGATAACGGTCTCCTGGCCTTCTATTGCAATGAAGTTCTTGTCCGGATCGGCAAGGGCTTTTTTTATTATGAAGTTTCCTTTACCACATCCTATCTCCAGATAGATATCATTGTTGTTATCAAAATAGTTTTTGTCCGAAACTGCTTCGCCGTTTTCTCCGTTGACGTCATTCCATTCCTTGTTAAAAGAGCTAATATTCGCGTATTTGACTTCAGGCTGGATCATATAATCCTTGCATGCCTGCAGTCTTTCTTCCATGTTTTTCGCTTTTCTCTGTCTCATCTATCCGGTCGGCGTTCGCCGAACTCCTTTCGTATTACATAAGTATTCGCTGCAGAACTATGGCTGCTAAAAACGCCACATAAAGCAGTGATGCTGCCAGGTCTCTCTTCGCCAGTTTCATCCCGTTCATTCTTGTTCTCTTGATATTGCCGCCATAGCATCTTGCTTCCATAGCCATGGCAAGATCTTGAGCTATCCTGAATGCACTTATGAAAAGAGGCACCAGTATAGGAATGAGAGCTTTAGCTCTACTCATCAGGTTCCCGCTTTCAAAATCTGCACCTCTGGCTTGCTGTGCTTTCATGATCTTGTCAGTCTCTTCCATGAGGGTCGGTATGAATCTCAGCGCGATGGTCATCATCATTGCCAGTTCATGCGCCGGCATGCCTATCCTCTTGAACGGCGAGAGCAATGCTTCTATACCGTCAGTCAAGCTTATCGGTTTTGTCGTCAATGTCAGAAGAGATGAACCTATTATTAAAAGGATCAATCTGATTGCCATGAATATGGCCGTTCTAAGACCTTCTCTCGTTATCTCGAATATCCAGAAAGATACCAGCACTTCTCCTTTTATCATGAACATATTGATTATCAATGTGAAGGATATTATCAGAAATACCGGCTTAAGGCCTCTGAGGATGAAGCTGAGCGGTACTTTTGAAACGATTATCACTGCTGCAAGTCCCGCTGCCGCTATGGCAAATCCGATGAAATCCTGAACCACAAAAAGGGCTACGATATAAAGTATCGTTGCCATTATCTTGACCCTCGGATCCAGTTTATGGATCCATGAGCTTCCGGGATAGTATTGTCCAAGAGTTATGTCTCTAATTGCCATTATCTTCTAACCTTGCTTTATTATCTTCGCTATCTTATCTGCCGCCTCATCTATGGTAAGGCAAGCACCTTCTATCTTCATTCCCGCCTTGTTGAGCCTTGAAACGATTTCCATAGAGTCCGGAATATCAAGCCCCATAGCCTTCAGTTCTTCTCCCCTTGAGAAAACTTCCTGAGGAGTTCCTTCCATCACCAGTCTGCCGTGATCCATCACCAAGACCTTATCGGACATCCTGGCGATATCATTCATGTTATGCGATACGAGGAAAACGATATTCTTCTCGTTTTCCTGTATAGTCTTTACCATCTCCAGTATATCTTCGTGGGCCTTAGGATTGAGTCCTGCCGTAGGTTCATCCAAGATCAGCACTTCAGGCTTCATTGCGATGACGCCCGCTATGGCCACTCTTCGCTTCTGGCCGCCCGACAGTTCAAAGGGCGAAACATTTTTGACGGCATCATAATCAAGTCCCACCATCTCAACAGCTTCTTCAACTCTTCTATCGATCTCTTCCTGAGAAAGGCCAAGATTGGCAGGACCGAAAGCCACATCCTTGGCAACGGTCTCTTCAAAAAGCTGATACTCAGGATACTGGAATACCAGACCTATCTTCCTTCTGATATCTCTCATCACAACGCCGCTTGCCGTGATATCGGTATCGCCGATCACGATAGTGCCCGATTTAGGCTTAAGCAGACCATTGAGGTGCTGCATCAGAGTCGACTTGCCGGACCCTGTATGTCCGATCACACCAACAAGCTGACCGTCTTCTGCACTGAAGCTCACACCCTCTATGGCAACAGACTCATGAGGAAGTCCTTCGCTATATATATGTGTTAATTCTCTTACTTCTATCGACATAAGTAATCTACCATCTCATCTATAGTCAAGATGCCTTCCGGAATATCTATATCTCTTTCTCTGAGTTTCATGGCAAGATCCACTGCAGGGGGCACTCCAAGGCTAAGTTCCTTAAGTTCTTCTGCTCTTAAAAATATCTCATCAGGAGTTCCCACCATCTTAATGACCCCATCGTCCATAACGACTATCTTGTCAGCCTGTGCTGCCTCTTCCATGAAGTGAGTTATAAGGAGGACAGTGATGCCTTTCGCATTCAGCTTTTTAATAACATCCAGGACCTCTTTCCTTCCCCTTGGGTCGAGCATCGCTGTCGGTTCATCGAACACGATGCACTCAGGTTCCATAGCAACAGCTCCCGCAATGGCTATGCGCTGCTTCTGTCCGCCTGACAAAAGATGCGGGGCCTTCTTTCTGTGCTCATACATTTCAACGCCCATAAGCGCCTCGTCAACGCGCATCCTTATCTCATCGGGATCTACGCCCAGATTCTCGGGACCGAACGCCACATCGTCCTCTACGATGGATGATACGATCTGATTATCGGGGTTTTGGAAAACCATCGCTACCTTCTGGCGAATGTCCCAGATGTTGGCTTCATCAGATGTATCAAGACCATCCACATATATTTTCCCTGATGTCGGCATGAGAAGCCCGTTGATGTTTTTAGCAAGCGTCGACTTGCCGGAACCATTCTGCCCTATGACAGCCGTGAAGCTGCCCCTTTGCACCTCAAAGCTCACATCATCGATTGCCCTTAATGTATGCCCGTCTTCATTCTTAATATAATCAAATACCAGATTTTCTATTTTGATGAAATCTGTCATTTAAGCTTCCTCTCCGTAATAGCTGTCCAGCCATTTCTTCATAGTGTATGTATCTGCCTGTCCCGGCGCAGAATTGCCCTTGCCTGCTGCGAATGTCATGCATGAACCGTATTTTCCTGCAGCAACACGAGTAGCTATGCCTGCTTCTCCCATAGCGATCATGATGATAGGGCCGATGTTATTCTTAGTAAGGAAGGCTGATGCCTTCATAACATTTTCTGCATCTTTCTTATCTAAAGCTGTAGATGCGAACTTACATATATCCGCTCCCATCACGTACATCTTCTTGACCATATCGACTATCTTGCCGGCCTGTGGAGTTTCAGACAGTTCGTGATGAGAAAGCATGACCTTGACGCCATGCTTATGAGCCTCATCTATCTGATGTCTGAGCCACTCTGTATCGACTTCTCCGTCAGCCCCTGCAAATTCGATATCGATTATATCGACGAGCTTGATTTCAGCGGCAAGTCCGTATACGCTTTCAAGCTGACTCTTGGTAAGCTTAAGACTGCCTCCCTGACCTTCAGATCTTACTGTAAATATCAGAGGCTTTTCACCTACTATATAATTCACATCATCCAGGATCTTGACCATGTCAAGGTATCCGTTTTTATCGCTCAAGTAGCTGTCGATATCTTCTATGGCAGAAAAGTAGTAATCTGCTCTCCATTCTACCATGTCGCAAGGCAGCTGCTTCAGATTTTCGCATTCTTCTATTATTTCCGCCGGATGCTGTGATACTAAAGGTACGACTACTTTAGGACGGCCCGGTCTTAAAACTATATCTCTGATTCTTAATTCATTCATAGTAATATTCCTTCCTATATTAAAAGGCTAAAGAACATTTTATCATTCTTTAACCTTTTTGGAAAGCCATATTAGTCGTTTTTTGTCGGCTGCCTATATGTAAAATATGCCTTTGCAGAAGTCTTACACAAAGCCTCCGCCAACAGCAATGCCAAAACCATTCCCACTGCAAACTGTCCGATGTTCCATGGAACGCCGAGTGCTGCCACTACCCAGTTGCCGTACATGATGCCTTCCGCCGCATAATATCCTGCCGTCATCACAGCTCCCGCCAACACCATGGCAACGATCTCCATAATGACTAAGCAAGCTCTGCCTGCATCTGTTTTCCTAAAAGCAGCTTCTATGATGAGGCCCATTATTATAGCCATTATGCCTTTGATACAGAAAGTCCACGGTGCCCACGCGGCAAATCCCCCCAGAACATCTCCCAGCATGCCGCCAAAAGCCGCTGCCACTGCGCCGTACTTCCATCCTAGAACAAGTACTGCAAGAAAAATAAAAGCATCTCCCGGATGCACATATCCTTGAGTGAATGGTATCGGTATCCTTATAAATAATATCGCCACCATGATAAGGCACATCATCAGCGCGCACAGCACCACCTTCATTGTCGCATTAGTTCTTGTATTCATAATAAAACCTCTTTTCAAGCGAAATTGTTTGCTGTATACTATGATAAACTATAATTGTATATAAATTAATATACAGAAATAATTATTTTTATAATAACAGTTAGGAGTTATTCGATGAAAGCCATACTTCCTACTCTAGATGAAAATCGAAAAAGACCATATTACCTGCAGCTATATGACTATATCAGCAACGCGATCATCCGCGGAGATATCCTGGAAGGAGAGAAGCTCCCATCCCTTAGAAACCTTGCAAAATCAACGGGTCTGTCTATTACCACCATAGAACAGTGCTACAACCAGCTGCTTGTGGAGGGCTACATATTCAGCAAAGCCCAGTCAGGCTACTATGTCAGCAAGGTATTCCCACACTCCGAAACAACTGTACCTGTAGAAAAAGGCTTATCTGTTCCACAGTATTCAGATATGCAAAGCGCACTTGCCGATGAGCCGAAAGTTTTCAGGCACGACCCGGGGTGTTTTGATTTCAACAAGTGGAAGAAGTGCATGAACAAAATACTTACGGAGTATTCATCTACTCTTTTCTTCGAAGGTGACCCCCAGGGAGAATCTGTCCTTCGGCGTGAGATAGCCCGCTACCTTTACATATCAAGAGGCGTATCCTGTAGTCCGGAACAGATAATCATCGGTGCAGGTACACAACAGATCACCAATCATCTAGCAACGATTTTGAGAAAGCTGGGTATCGAGCATGTATCTCTTGAGTCTCCGGGATATCTTCCTGTAAGAAACATCTTCCGAGACAGAGGCTTCAGTATCACAGATGTTGTCGTAGCAGACGACGGTCTAGTGATCGAAAAGCTTCCTGCCAACGTCAGGACAGCTGCGTATCTCAGCCCTTCAAACAATATGTTCACCGGTGCCGTGATGCCCGTGGGCAGAAGGTATGAGCTTTTGAACTGGGCAAAGGCAAACGATAGCTACATCATCGAAGATGACTACGACAGCGAGCTTAGATATTTCGGAAAACCGATACCTGCCCTCAAAAGTCTTGAAAACAGTGACAGAGTCATATACCTCGGGTCTTTTTCCAGTACGTTGTTTGCCGCTGTCAAAATAAGTTACATGGTCCTCCCTGCTGAAATGGCATGGCTGTTTTCTTCTATGGCTGCTGACTATTCTCAGACTTGCTCCAAGCTGGAACAGCTCACCTTGGCCCTTTTCATGGAAACCGGAAATTACAGGACCCATATCAAAAAGCTCAGAAATCTGTATTCACAAAAGCTGGATCTTGTGACCGATACCCTTGATCAGGCAGCATCTGATTTCATCGAAGTAAGGAACACCTCTTCCGGTATGAATATCGTACTTAAAGTCACTTCGTCCAAGTCTTCGGAACAATTAAAAAAGGAAGCCGAAAGTCTCGGCCTCCCTATATCCGTCCTTGAAGACGATTTATTTATATTTTATTACAATCAGCTTCCTCTTGCTGAGATACCTGATCTTCTGAAATCCCTGGCAGCTCTATGGCACTCATAAGCTGCCTTTTTCTTATTGCCATGGCAGCAACCAGCACCAATATGGACAGTATAGAAATGATCATACCTGCTATAAGTCCCGGCGGTCTGAATGTAAGGCTTATATCGTGTTTACCTTCATCAAGCGGCACAGAAATGAACACGCCTCCTGTCAGTTCCTGTATTTCCTTCTGTCTTCCATCGACTTCCAGCTTCCAGCCCTTGTCATAAGGTATGGAAGTCACCAGAACTCCGGATTCTTTGACATCTATGGTCCCTTCAAGATGGTTATCACTATGATCTGTCACCGTCAGCATATTATCTGCCAGCATTTCGTACGCCTTATCCCATGTGCCGTAGTCAAGGCTTCGAATGTGACATGTGATATCCCCCGCCTTGCCCTTAGGGTATTCGACGATGATTTTAAACTTCTGGCCTTTTTTCATGGTACCAAGGTTCACGATCGATCCGCAGTCGTTTCTTATGGATATATCATCAAGCTCATCGCCATTGTTTGCTGTTATCGTACCTGCGTTTTGAGCTTCTATAAATACATAATATTTCTGTGTTTCTTCGGCAGTGTATTTCAGAACAACTTCAGCAGAACTTTTTTTATCCTGCACCCTTGCAGAGAACTTACCGTCTGCCACTGTTTTTATGACAGCGTTCTTGGCAGAAGTCTCAGGTGCTGCTGCGGATTCGAAAACGCCTTCGTATTTATTGGCTGTTGCCGCACGGACATAGTCGTCGAGAACTTCAAAAGGATTTTCGCTTTCGGTATTCCATGTCCTTATCTCATTGCCCGTCATATAGCCGATGGACAGAGGATACTTGCTTTCGTATAATCTCGAGTAGCCTGATCTTCTCACTTGAACAAAATCGCTGTCTTCAAGCTGTCTGTTCTTGGTTATGAGGTATCTTATATTCATCATGGCGTTGGATACGGGATCCTTCTGGTTGTAGTTGAACCTGTTCCTGCCGGGCGATCCATCCATACCGATCTTTTCCATGATCTCTGTAGTATCTGCATTTATGGATGAAGAGAACTGAGATATCCCTCTGTAATGATACATGGCAGGATTATTCAGTGTGTAGAGCTTATCCATTTCAGCCCTGGCGAATTCTTCATTTGCCACTTCGACCAGATTCTTGACATCACTGCTGTTGGCAAAATATCCTTCTCTGTAGCTGTTGCCTATTCGGTCCATGGATGTGCATGCTCCTGTTGCCATTTCTGCCACGATGACAACCACGATAAGAAGCGAAACCGAAGAAGACATCAGCTGCCCTTTGCGTGATAAGATCATGATGGCAGAATAAAGTATGAGCCATGCCAGACCTCCGTAGAAAAAGAGCTCTGTGCTGTAATTCTGATCTTCCATCAGTTTCTGAGTGATAAGATAATATCCTATGCCTGCAGCCATAAGGGTCCACAGATGCTTTATCTTGAATTCATCCCTTCTCTGTATAGTTCTGTATGCAATACCTATGAGGATGAAACATATCACGAAAGTATATCTGTATGGAAGCTGGTTAGGGAAGTGGAGTCCGTGCCATACGAAGTCCAGCTTATTGGTGTTGAGGCTGAAGAACATAAACAGTAAGAATCCGCCGTTGAGCAGTTTTTCTCTTAGTTCTATGTTCTCATTCACCACATAAAGCACCAGCATCATAACAACGATCATTCCGCAGTAAAGATTAGGAAGACCTTCTCTGAAAGTCAGTTCCGTATACGGAAGCAGTTGATTTATCACATCTAGCGCATCATTATATATATCCCAATCCTTCGGCATCTCCGATGAAATATAGTAAGTGCTCTGCATACTGATATATGTAGGAAGCAGCATGACAGCGGCCATGGCTATCCCCAGGAATGAATAGCCCACGGCTTTTCCTGTAGTTATCGCGCATTTTCTTATCCCGCCGTCTTTCACCTTGAGAAAGTACAGTACAGGATAGTAGAACATTATGAAGATGCATACCATTATTGCCATGTAGTAGTTGGAGAACACCACAAGTGCCAGGCTCACAACATACATGACAGCTCTGCCGTCATCGATCAGTCTGTTCAGCCCCAGTATACAAAGCGGTAGCAGCATGACAGCATCCATCCACATGATGCACCAATAGTAAGCCATAACGTATGAGCACAGTGCATAAAGAGTAGCAAATGCCACCGTTACCATGTTGCACTCTTTGCCAAGATACTTAAGATAAATGGCCATGAAGCTTCCTGCAAGACCTATCTTGATAAGAAGTATAGCTGTGATCCCTTCCATTATGAGTTTCTTAGGGAAAAGTACCAGCAGCAGATTAAGAGGGCTTGCTCCGTAATATGCCATCAAGTTCCAGAAATTGCTGCCGCCCGCTCCATTCCATGTATAAAACAGGCTGCCGCCTTCCTGAAGCTTGTACTGAAGTTCTCCAAGGAAAGGCACATACTGATGATACATATCGATCACGGCTATCTGCGCATCTCCGAACGGATATATCCCGGTAACGGCAAAAGCCAGTACCACGAGCAGTACCGGCAGCATAAATGCGATAAATATCAATTTGTTGCTGATCAGAAATCCTTTTATCTTATTCATCCAGATCGCTTTCCTTTTCTATATATATTGGTCTGCCCTTTGTTTCCATGTACATTCTGCCGATGTATTCTCCCATTATGCTTAAGACAGCAGTTACGAGTCCTCCGAAGAAGAGGATCAGGCAGATTATGGACGCATAACCGGGCACATCTTTACCGACGATCAGCGTCTTGAGGATCTCTATGATGAGATATATGGCAGAGCCCAATGTTGTAAGTCCTCCAAATACGCCTATCGCTTTGAGAGGTGATGCAGCGAAATCTATGAAGCCTGCGATGGCATATTTAGTGAGTCCCCATACGGACCACTTGCTCTCACCTGATATACGCTCAACGTTTTCGAATTCGATCCACTCTGTATGGAATCCCACCCATGCGAATATCCCCTTGGAGAAACGCTGGTTTTCAGGCATGCTTACTATTGCCTTTATCATCTTGCGATTCATGAGCCTGAAATCTACGGCACCATCTATTATCTCGATATCGCTGTAGCGGTTCATTATCTTATAAAATGCTCTGGCAAAGATGCTCCTTACTCTTGGTTCTCCTTTTCTTGTAACGCGTCTGGCCGCGCAGCTGTCACATCCGGTCTCCTCGATCTTTCTTATCATATCCTCGATAAGCTTAGGCGGATGCTGAAGGTCCGCATCTATGATCACAGCAAAATCGCTCGCGCGGTCATTGGCCGCTTTGAGGCCTGCGTACATCGCTGCCTCTTTACCGAAATTACGGCTGAATGAAATGTAATGCACGCAGTCGTTTTCTGCTGCGATCTCCTTGATATTGTCAAAGGAGCTGTCTTCACTTCCATCGTCTACAAATATATAGCTGAACTCGTAGCCTTCGATCCCGGAAACGACCGCCTGAACATCGTCAAAGAAAATATCTATATTTCTGCCTTCATTGTAACAAGGCACTATTATGTCGATCATTCTTGATTTCTTTTCTGACATACGTTATTCCTCTTTTATATCCATACCGTCAGTTTGCACCAGATCACCATTATTGTCAATAAATGCAGCTTCGATACCTCTATCCGGATAGTTTGTCTGCAGCTGTCTGATAAACTCTATTGCCTTGTCTTTTCCCAAGATCAAGCATGCAGTAGAAACAGCATCACAAAAACCCGAATTGCCTTTTTTCGCGATTATTGTCACTGCTTCAAGGTCTGTCTCTGCGGGATATCCTGTTTCAGGGTCCAGGATGTGATGATATATCTTACCGTCTTCTTCGAAGTTTCTCTCATAGATCCCTGAAGTTACTACTGTAGCATCTGTCACTTCAACTGTACCGATCAGTTCCTTCCTGTCCGTGAAAGGTCTTTCTATTCCAACGGTCCAAGGAGTATCTTCATCCTTTTCACCTATCACTACCACATTGCCGCCCAGATTCACAACTGCACTCATGATACCTTTTTCTTCAAGAAAAGCAGCTGTTTTATCTGCTATATAGCCTTTAGCTACACCGCCAAGGTCTATCTCAGCTTCAGGATCTGAAACAAGGACTCTACCTCCGCCTGTAGTTATCCTCTTGTAATCCACATGTCTGAGCGCATCACTGATATCTTCGCCGGCAGGGACTTGCGGAGCCTCACTCTTGAAATCCCACAGATCCGTCACCTTGCCTATTGTGATATCAAAGACCCCTCCTGATTCATAGGCGATCATATTTGCCATTCTTATAACTTCTATAGTTTCATCGGAAACTTCTGTCCACTGTCCCTCGGATGAGTTTATTTCAGCCACGTCACTGGTGCTTATGGTCTTGCTCAGCATCCTTTCATAATCACGCATAAGGGCAAATGAATCCTCGATGATCTGCTCTGCATCTGCCTTTTTCATATCATCATATATAGTTATAGTGCAGCTTGTGTCCAGGCAAAAGTCTGTTTTTGATACCGGAGCCTCGCCACCGCATGCAGTATGTGTTATAATGATAAAAGCCGCTAGAGCTGTTATGAAACACGATCTTATAAATCTATTATTTAGGTTGTTTTTTCTATCAGTTTTCAATTCGTATACCCCCGGAGGTCAAAGTCCAAATGATCAAAAAAGCGGATATAATACTGGCTGCCGCATTGATAATAGTCGGCCTTGCCATGTCATACATCCTATCGTTCGGCCAAACTGCCGGCAGCGAGCTTATCATCTCCTGTAACGGTGAAAAGTTCGCTTCCTACTCTCTTGACGAAAACAGGGAAATCGTCATTGACCGTAACGACCATATAAATAAGGTTACCATAAATAATGGTGTTGTTTCAATGAGTTTTTCTGATTGCCACGGTCAGGACTGCATCCATCAGGGCGAGATCAGCAAATCAGGTGAAACCATAATCTGCCTGCCCAATAAAGTGGTCCTTGAAATCGAAGGCGAAGATGCCGAATACGATACGCTATCAAAATGATCTCGACCATCTTTTCCCGTTTTATGTATATATCCTTTGTTTCATCGAAAATATACATAAAACTATTTTCTATAGTAAGCAAAACTCCCTATATTTTTAAATTATAGGGAGTTTTTTGTGAATATTATTGATTTTTCCTCAATTTTTTACTCTATGTGTTTGCAATTTATGTATATCGGTCTTCATCGTTACCTGATATACATAATTCCTTATTTTATTCCATTCTAAACTCCCATATTGATTATTCTATCACTGATATGATTCACCATCGGCAGATCGTGAGCGATAAAAAGTATCGCCATATCGTTTTCTTTCGACAGCTTCTTGAAGAGATGAACTATCTGAGCCTGGGTCGATACGTCAAGACCGGTAAGCGGCTCGTCGGCTATTATAATGTCAGGTCGTGTTATGATCGCTCTTGCTATGGCCACCCTCTGTCTCTGTCCGCCGGAAAGTTCATATGGTTTTCGCTCCGCGAAGCTTTCATCCAGCTCCACCTGATGCAAAGCACACGTAACGGCTTCTCTGAGATTTTCTTTGCTTCGCAATTCGCGTGCTTCTCCGCGGCTCGCTTTATTATTGACAATTATCAGTGGCTCCGCGATTATCTCGCCTACAGTCATCCTGTCATTGAACGCGGCGCCTGTATCCTGGAATATCATCCGGATCTTTGTACCGGCTGCAATATTAATGACATCGGTTCCCCTTGTCGTTCTCTTCTCCTCGAATTTCTCAAGCCCCATTATACACCTTGCCAGTGTCGATTTGCCGCATCCTGATCTTCCCACAAGACCAACTATCTCACCTCTGTATATATCCATACTGAAATCCTTCAGCACGTGATTTACCGTCTTCTTATCTATCGCATAGCGAACATTGAGGTTCTCCACTGATATCAACGGCAGCTCGTGCACCCGTTTATCTTCCGATGTCATATCAGATGATGTGGTATCATGATTTCCGTAACCATTTCCTCTGTGATGATGCCCACGATTCTTTTTATAATCAAGATATCCCAGAAGCTTTCTCGTATACTCGTGTTTAGGTGATTTGAACACCTCTGCAACGATGCCTTCTTCCACCAGCTTTCCATCTTTCATTATTGCCACCCTATCTGCCACATCTTCTACGATGCTGAGATCATGGGTGATAAAAAGCACGGCAACACCGGTCTTTTCCTGCACATCTTTAAGCAGGTGTATGATCTCTTCCTGAGTCTCTTCATCAAGGGCCGTAGTAGGTTCATCTGCCAGTAAGATCTTTGGCTCTGCCGCAAGAGCGATGGCGATAACTATTCTCTGACGCATACCTCCGGAAAATTGATATGGTCTCTGCCCATATCTCTTATCAGCCTCCGGTATCTTCACAAGCTCCATCAATTCGATGGCGCGCGCCTTTGCATCTGCCTTACCGAGCCCTTTATGGACGCGAAGGACTTCGGCTATCTGCTCTCCCACGCTGAATGCCGGATCCAGGCTTGTCATCGGATCCTGAAACACCATGGTGATCTCTCCGCCGCGGCGTGTCTGCATTTCTTCTTCTGTAAGAGGAATCAGATCTTCCTCATCAAGCAATATTTCACCCTGCTTTATTCTTCCCCTTTCGCAGAGGATCTTGAGCATGCTTTTGCAAAGCACAGTTTTGCCGCAGCCAGACTCTCCCACCAATGCAAGAGTCTGCCCTTTATCTAAACTAAGGCTAACGCCTTTGACTGCCGTCAGTTCACCTGCAGGGTTTTCGAAGGATACTATTAAGTTGTTGATCTTAAGCAACTCGCTCATTTGTCAACTCCGTTTATCGATATAACTTACTCTGTTATGGCCCATTCATGGATATTCCAGAAGATCCCCACACCGTGATGGCCGAGAACGGTGTCTTCTGTTATTCCTTTGATGTTTGATGTACCGGCATAGATGGCATCGATGTATGCGATGAATGTATATGCAGGATCAGCCGCCAGTTCTTCCTGGAATCGATCATAAAGATCACTTCTAGTCCCTGCATCTTCGATCTGTCTTGCTTCCATCAGCAGCCTGTCCACTTCACTGTTAGAATAACTGTTATAGTTGGCGCCCTTATCTGTGCCGAATACTTTGTATGTGTGATCGTCAGGATCGAACGGGCTTCCCCAGCCGATGAGGTATGCATCCTGTCCTGCCCAGTCCACTTCGGCAGGAACTTCCACCTTCACGTCCGCTCCCATATCATTGAGATTCTGAGCGCAGATATTCGCCATATCTATCCTCACCTGATCGCCTTGGGCGCAGTTGATGGTAAAGCTTAGAGTCTGTGTGCCCTTTTTATATATACCATCAGCATTCTTCTTCCAGCCTTCCGCTTCAAGAAGGGCTTGAGCTTTAGCGGGATCATACTCATACTTCTCTATGTTTTCATTATTATACGATCCTGCCTGAAGCGGGGAATAAGCCGCCTTCCCATGTCCCAAAAGCACACTGTCTATTATAGCCTCTCTATCGATGGCATAACTCAGGATAGCGGGAAGTTCTCTATGTTCTTTGAAAAGCTTGCTGTTGAAATTATACATGATGCCTCTGTAATCCGAGGTTGCCATGGAATATACGCCGAACCCTTCTTTTCCTGCAAACTTTTTCTCTGCCTTCGGCGTGATCTGTGCAAAGTTCAATTCTTCCGATTCAAGCTGCAGCGCTCTGGCATCAGTGTCTTCTACGATCTTGAAAATGACCGCATCGATATTAGGCGATCCCTGATAGTAATTGTCGAATTTCTCCATGGAGATCGCCTGCCCCATATCCCAGCTGACCAGCTTATACGGTCCTGCGCCTACAGGGTTCTGGTTGAAGTCGGATGTTGTCATGTCCTGCCCTTTCAAGATATGCTTTGGCAGTATCCCTATCGTAAGATAATCCGGCATAGCAACGTTAGGTGCAGTAAGGACTATATCAACGTGTGTATCATCTATGACTTTGACTTCTTTCACATCTTCGAAGTTGGATGCATTCTCCGACCCATTGGCAGGATCTTTTATCGCTTCGATAGTGAACTTAACATCTTCTGCAGTAAGCGGTTCTCCGTCATGGAATGTCAGTCCCTCTCTTAATGTGAAACTGTATGTATTGGTGCTTTCATCAAAATACCAGCTTTCGGCAAGTCCCGGAACCACATTGTTTTCTCCGTCATGAGCAGTAAGCCCGGCGAAAAGCAGCAGGTTTATCTCCCCATGCTCATAGAGTGCCGGATTGATGGCAGTGTAATCGGAACTGCCGTAAACCAGAGTATCGCTGTCATATACTGGTTTAGCTTTTCCGCAGCCTGTAAGCGATACCGTTGTGATCATTATGATCATCAGCACCATCGCCAAGAGTTTTTTGTTTTTCATTTTTCCTCCTTACATGTGCCTTTCTCGTCTGTTTCGCACTCTCAGATACTCTCCGATATCTGTTATACAGATAAGAGTTGCTACCAGAAATACCCCCGGAATAATAAGCATCCACCAGGCTCCCGTGAGCATTGCCCTTTGGGAAAGAGACATGAGGCTTCCCCAGGATATTATATCTGTCGGAAGGCCAAGACCCATGAAGCTAAGGGTTGCTTCCATAGCGATGGCACTTCCTATGTTTGTTACTATCATGAACATGATGGCTGACATGAAATTAGGCATCAGGTGCTTCCTCAAGATGTATAAAAAGCTTGCACCCATAGTCTTTGCCGCCAGCACGAACCCCGCATTTCTAAGCTGCTTGACTTCACTTCTGACCATCTTAGCTACAGCCATCCAGCCGGTGATGCCGATGACTACAGATATGGATAACACTGTAGCATCTCCCCAGATGGCCTGGATAAAGATGACCATCAGTATCTGTGGGATGCTCAAGAGGATTTCTGTGAATCTCATCATGAGATCATCCGCCTTGTTTGATGCCAGCCCTGCAGCCGTTCCGTATACGACTGCTATTATGGTCGATATCAGCGTTGCAAGAAGGCCTACTGCTATCGATATCCTACCGCCGTGCCATATGACTGAGAATAAATCTCTGCCCAAGGTATCTGTCCCGAATATATGGCTTGCTGATGGTGCCTGACCGATCTGATCCAGCATCATCCTGCCCGGATCATACGGTATGAAAAGTTCACATATAAGACAGCCTGCTATTATCACGGTCAGGATCGAGATAGATACTACAGGAGGCTTCTCGTGAGATCGCAGAAGTCGATTCTTGTATTCTGCTGATTTTCGAAATCTGCCGCCAGGAAATGAGTTGGCAGCCCTCTTCATTATTCTTTCTTTCATAAGAGCTGCCCCCTTTCTTCTTTTATCTCAGGGGACAATTTCTCATTTATTATTTGAGCGATGATATTTACTGTTATTACCATAGCGCCTGTGATGAGGCAGACCAGCATCAACATGTTGTAATCGTGATACTGTGCGCTTTCCACGCCCAGCTTGCCAAGACCCGGATATGAAAATACCAGCTCCACCACATATGCACCGCCCAGAAGATGCGGCAGGAATATTGCCATTATGCTTATACATGCAGGCATGATATTCTTAAGGCAATGGCGGTATATTATCTGCTTTTCGCTGAGACCTTTGACCTTCAGCATGAGTATGTAGTCCTTAATCATTTCGTCGGAAAGCTTGTTTCGCATAAGATATGTGCAGTACCACAGGTGAGATACCACGATGGCGCTGACAGGAAGTATCAGATGTACGATACGGTCTGTCAATACTTCAAGCCCTCCTGATGCTCCGTAACTTGCTGCTCCCATACCTACTGAATTGGCCCCGCTCTGAGGAAGTATGCCCAGTCCTGCTGCGAATATCAATATCAGTATCAAGGCCACGAAGAATTCAGGCACGCTGTTGGTGGCAACTCCTATCCTGCATATAACTTTATCTATAGCCTTGCCTTCGCGTCTTACGCAAAAAATTGCAAGGAAAATGCCTAATATGAATATGAGAGCAAAAGATATGAATGCAAGAGCTGCAGTATTTCCAAACACCTGCCCTATAACATCTGCTGCCGGCTGCTTGTACTGATATGAGATGCCGAAATCACCTTTTATCGCATCGCCAAGCCAGCCTGTGTACTGAACTATAAGCGAATCATTAAGACCGAGACGCTCTTCTGCCGCCGCCAACTGCTCCATCGACATTCTCTCAACAGCTTCGCCGTAATATGCCTTGAGCGGATCTCCCGGTGCAAGTCTCGATACGAAGAACACTATGATAGACAGCACTAAAAGAGACAGCACCAGTTGTGCTGCTTTTTTTAATATGTATTTGGCTGTCTGCTTCTTGTCCATGATGATCTCCCGATGCAATCCCCGGCAACGCCGAAGCCCTGCCCTTTGCATAAAAATAAAAAACACGAAAATAATGCCCTGCCCGGAGGGCCCTTATCAGGCTTCCGGAGGAACATTGACCTTCGTGGTTCTCAAAATGACGCTTCTTGCGTCTGTTCTTTTAGTATATTAACAAAAACGCTACTCTTGGTCAAGAGGTGCGAATCTTAACTCTATAGTGTCTCCCGCAACATTATAGGGATACACGCCTATGCCATTTTCACTGTATTTCACTTCAGGAATTTTGTTTGTTGCAGTTTGATCCGGAGTGTAGCTTCTGTCAAGTTCCAAGAGAAGCCTTTTATTTAGCTCATTTATTTCTTTCTTGCTCTTATCAGGGAAAACTGTTTTTAATGTATAATAACACAGCTCTTCATATATGGCATAAGTTTCGGGGCTGTAGCTGTGATCATCATAACACATGCTTACTTGATATATACTGCTTTTAGGACTGTCTGCATATATCTTTATTTGAGGCATTGATCTAGCCTCCGGTTCTTGAGAAAAAACATACATCATCGTTTCTTTTGTATTGTCAAGCATCGGCGCAGTCGCAAACATCTTCCACTTGTAAATTTCCTCCAGGTAGTCAGAACCATTGTCCTTTGCATAATAACTGTTGAAGCTATTGATGAAATCTTCAGCACAAACATCAAATGCTTCTACGCCTGAATCAGGCTCGATGATTTTTATATTGAGTTCGATGACATCTGAATTATTTGGTTTTAAATCTTCAACATCTTCCGCCCTCTGCATGTCACTGCATCCGGCAAACAAAAATATTGTCATAAGGCATGATAAAACAACTGTTGCCGCTGATCTTATCGTCATAAAAACCCACCTCTTTTCATTATTCACTATATCAACTCTTACCTTGGTGGTCAACCAAACATCTCGTCAAGTTTATCGTCGATATCTTTAATACTGAGAGGCCTGTTTTGAGATTCATAAGTTATAAACAGATTATCACCGAGGACTATACCACACTCAGCATATTCTTCAAGTTTTTTCAAATTACGAAACATGTACTTTTCATCATCTACTCTGCCAAGATGCTCAAGATAGATCAAGCGCCTGCGCTTTGTATCGAGAAACGTGAAATCGGGATAGACAGCCTTGTTATCTAGTATCACCTCTGCATCATACCTATACAGCAGCTTTCGATCATCTGCTTTTGTAGCTATCATGGCTTCTGATTTGGATCTCGTACATAAATCATTTGATGTATAGTGTGGTTTTTTGATCGGGAATGGATTGGTTCTATACGATGCATTGATCCAGTCTTCTACATTGATGTCGCCCTCGAGAAATATGTCGACTCCTTTTAATCCCCTGTACTGTTTAGGAAGCTCTCTTTCGATGGCCTTGGGGTCGTATAGAGTATCATTTTTTAAAAGCCTCTCAAATACGTTTATTCTCTGTTTTAATATCTTTAACCCTTTAGATATATAGCGCCGTTTTTTTAACTGCCGTAGTAGTTTCCAATCATTATCTCTAAGCATTATCTTATATTGCTTATCGTTTTCTTTGACATACCTATAAACATTTTCATTACGATCCGTTATAAGCGTTCCCGTTGGCAAAAACTTGTATTCAATGCTGAGTTTTCTGTACAGCCGCAGGCATCTCGCCAGTTCCTGCTGTATTTCATTATGCAAATATCTCTGCCTATCCATAATCACCTCATTTTTGCAATAACCCTAACAACCCGCCTTTATCATTTCCATTTTATTCCATTTATTATTCTCGTGCAAGGGGCTACTTGCAAATAATTGCACTAAAATTATTAAAAATGGTGAATATAGGCAACAATGGTGATGTCTTAGTAGAAACTCCTCATTTCTTTATGATTTTAACTCTTTTTCCAACGTTTGCATCCCCTTCACTTAATGATCAAGCTTGTACGCTTACTGATTTTTCTTGCTGCCCCTCAATATCGTTGAAAATAAAGTTAAAAAGAATAAAAAATCTGTACTTTCTACTCCCGCCAACCATGCTCTAATAAAACCATACTCTAGTCTCCCCAATCTCCCTCAATTATGTTACAATACACCCATGAACAATTACACTAGTACAAAAAAAATGACCATCGCTGCTCTGATGGCGGCGCTGGCTCTCATATTCTCTTATGTTGAGGTGCTGATCCCGTTTACTGTGGGCATTCCCGGCATCAAGCTGGGCGTCGCTAATATCGTAGTGATCATCGCACTATATTATTTAGGGCCTAAGTATGCCATCACCATCAATGTGGTCAGAGTCTTGATCGCAGGTCTTCTGTTCAATGGGCTGTTCGGGGCTCTTTATTCACTGGCAGGTGCCATAGTCAGTTTCGTTGTGATGGTGGTCCTGAAGAAAACCAACGTTTTCTCTGTTGTCGGGATCTCAATGGCAGGCGGTGTCGCTCATAATCTGGGGCAAATACTTGTAGCTGCAGTCCTTGTCGCCAACATCAAGATTTTCATCTACTTCCCTGTTCTGATCATCTCGGGTGTTATCACAGGTGCGATAATCGGTGTGCTGGCGGGTTTGATATTGAAGAAACTACCGACAAAAGAGCTCATATGACAATATTCGTTTCACAAACATATAGCTGCTAAATATGTAGAATGACACAAATAATGACCGCTGTCACTAAGGCAGCGGTCATTTTATTATTCGCATCTTCTTTCTTTCGCTCTATTGATATGGACTTCCATAGCAAGCGCCCCCGCCTTCACATCCTTATCTTTGAAGGCCTTGAATATGGCACGATGTTCTTCGAGCACTGTAGTCAGGTAGTTTTCATCATAAACCGAATCCATTCCCTTGTACTTAAGGAAATTCTGATATGATGACAGCATTTTCTGGAGCATTCGATTGTGCGATGCTTCATATATCACCTGATGGAAGCCTGTGTTGATGGTAAGCATCTTCTCTATATCGTCTCGCAGCGTATAGAATTCCATAAATTCAAAGGTTTCCTCCAGCTTATCCATCTCTTCATCTGTGATTCGCTCGATGGCCCATTTGACAGCCTGTATCTCATAAGCCTTCCTCAGTTCGAACATATCTTCATAATCCTGATCGCTCATACCAATAACGAAAGCTCCGCGGTTAAGGATGTTTTCAACAAGACCATCGGTCTCCAGCTGACGAAGAGCCTCTCTCACAGGCGTCCTGCTGACACCATAAGTCTTGCAAAGGTTCTGTTCTGTAAGCTTTTCGCCGGGCTTCAGTTTGCCCGTAAGGATGTCCTTCTGCAGTTTGCCCAGCAGGCTGTTATAAAGCGGCGCATTGTTCAGTTCCATATCGTCGGTGAATTTATAAAGTACCATTCTTCGTTCCTTTCTTTATCAGCAGCTCCTTACACTCTCTCAAGCATGAATGATGTAAAATCTGCAGCGGTATTTCCTGTTCCGTCTCCCGGCATGTAAAGGGCACTCTGTGCCTCATCCAGGGCTTTTTCCAAAGCTTCGGCTTTCGCCGTGAATCCTATATGTCTCAGCATCATCACTGCCGCCCTGTTTATGCTGGCAGGGTTGGCGTACTCTGCGATACCGTCGATGACCATCCTAGGCGCCGATCCGTGGATAGCTTCGAACATGGCATATCTGCCGCCGATGTTGGCACTTCCCGCAGTCCCAACACCACCCTGAAGCTGTGCAGCCTCATCGGTTATGATATCTCCATATAGATTCGGCAGGATGAATACATTGAAGTTGCTGTTTATCTGATCATTGACCAGATTCGCAGCCATGATATCCACATACCAATCATCCGTCTTGATGTCCGGATAATCTGCCGCAACCTCCTGGCAGAGGCTGAGGAACTTGCCGTCGGTCTTCTTCATGATGTTGGCCTTAGTAACGATGGAAACATTCTTATTGCCATTGTTCTTAGCATATTCAAAAGCCGCCTTAGCCAGACGCTTCGTTCCGAGAGTCGTAGTCACCTTGAAGTCGATAGAAATATCTTCATTGATATCTACTCCCTTGCTGCCCAGTGCATATTCTCCTTCTGTGTTCTCTCTGTAAAAGATCCAGTCGATATTCTTCTCCGGGATCACCACAGGTCTCACATTGGCGAAAAGATCAAGTTCTCTTCTGAGAGTAACGTTGGCGCTTTCGATGTTAGGTAAATTATCACCTTTGCCCGGAGTAGTTGTCGGCCCTTTGAGCAAAAGGTCGCACTCCTTGATAGCTGCCAGTACATCCGAAGGTACTGTTTCCATCTTGGCGATACGATTTTCAAGAGTAAGCCCGTCGATCTTCCTAAGTTCGATTTTGCCTGATGCGAT
Source organism: Bacillota bacterium (assembly GCA_030536355.1). GTDB lineage: Bacteria > Bacillota > Clostridia > Peptostreptococcales > Anaerovoracaceae > Lentihominibacter. The sequence continues at coordinate 34,311 of JAUNQD010000002.1, forward strand.
ATCGTCAGCCAGCAGCTTTTCGAGGATGGCTCTGCATGAGTCCATGATGATAGGGCCGATACCGTCCCCATCGATAGTTCCGATTATTATTTTATCTTTAGTCGTGAAATCTGTTATCTCAGAGGAAGCCTTGAGTCGTTCAACACGAGCTAGCTGCTCCTCGACTATTTTCGCAAAATGTTCAGTATATGTCATATAATTCTCCTTGTTCCGCCTATACCTTTTAGCCTTCCTTTATCGCATTGATCTTGCCGCCCTTGAGGATCATGTTGATCTCAAGTTCTGAGAAGTTTGGCTTTGTCACGTATTCCTTGCCTGTCGTCTTGTTCTTGATGATGATAGTTTCTGCCTTCACCTGCTCAGGTGCGTTTTCTATCACAAGCACATCGCCCAGCTTGAAGTCATCGTAATCAGCCGGGTCTGCAAACACCAGCGGAAGTATACCACTGTTGATCAGATTAGATCTGTGGATCCTTGCGAACGACTTAGCTGCCACGAACTTGACGCCAAGATAGAGCGGCGCCAGTGCCGCATGCTCTCTGCTGCTTCCCTGACCGTAATTGTCCCCGCCGATGATGACGCATGATCCTGCCTCTTTGCATCTTCCGGAGAATCCCGCATCGATCTTTTCGAAACAGTAGTTGGACAGGTGAGGGATGTTGGATCTGTATGGCAGCAGCCTTGAATCCGAAGGCATGATGTCATCTGTAGTGATGTTGTCGCCTGCGTGGAGAACTACTGTAGCTTCCACTGTTTCAGGAAGAGCCGTATTTCTAGGGAACGGTTTGATGTTAGGACCCATAGCTACTTCTGTATTGCATTTATCGCATCCGCATGGATATACAACGAAGTTGTCGTTAGGATCGAAGTCCACTGCATCGATGGCAGGGAGCACTTCACCGCTCTTCATACCGTCTGTCAGCACGCCTGTGATAGCCGATATGGCTGCAGTCTCAGGGCTTACCAGATATACGTCTGCATCGAGAGTACCGCTTCTTCCCTTGAAGTTTCTGTTGAAAGTTCTGAGAGATACCGCTCCCGACTTAGGTGACTGACCCATACCTATACAAGGTCCGCAGGCGTTTTCGATGACTCTGGCACCTGCATTGATGATAGCTGCCAGTGCACCGTTTTCGGCCATCTTCGCCATGATCTTACTTGATCCCGGGGAAATAACGAGACTCACATCAGGATGGACCTTCTTGCCCTTGAGGATGGCAGCAACTTTCATCAAGTCTGTATATGATGAATTCGTGCAGCTTCCGATGGCAACCTGATCTACTTTGATCTCACCGATATTGGAAATCGCATCAACGTTATCAGGGCTGTGAGGCATAGCTGCCAGCGGTGTCAGCTGATCTAGATCTACGATCAGTTCTTCATCGTAAACTGCATCTTCATCTGCCGCCATAGGAACATAATCCCCTTCGCGCCCCTGTGATTTGAGATATTCATAAGTATTTTCATCACTAGGGAATACTGATGTGGTCGCACCCAGTTCTGCTCCCATATTCGTGATAGTAGCTCTGTCAGTTACAGAAAGACTCTTAACGCCTTCTCCTGTATACTCTATGATCTTGCCTACGCCGCCCTTTACAGTAAGCTGCTGCAGTACATAGAGGATGACGTCCTTAGCGGAAACCCAAGGTCGAAGCGCACCGTTGAGCTGCACTTTTACTACCTTAGGTGCTGTCAAACTGTATGTTCCCTTCGCCATAGCTACTGCCACATCAAGACCGCCTGCTCCGATGGCGATCATGCCGAGTCCGCCTCCTGTAGGCGTATGGCTGTCCGATCCCAGCAGAGTCTTGCCAGGCTTCCCGTAGTTCTCAAGATGTAGCTGGTGGCAGATGCCATTGCCCGGCTTACTGAAAAGCACGCCGTGTCTCTTCGCAACGCTCTTGATGAATTCGTGGTCGTCTGCGTTTTCGAATCCTGTCTGCAGAGTGTTATGGTCTATATATGCCACAGAAAGCTCTGTCTTCACTTTATCTACTTCCATGGCTTCCAGCTGCAGGTACACCATAGTACCTGTCGAATCCTGTGTCAATGTCTGATCGATCTTGATAGTTATCTCTTCTCCAGCTGATAAAGTCCCTTCTATCAGATGGTTTTCTAAGATCTTGTAAGCTAATGTTTTGCCCATTGTCATACCTCCTGTTGTTATGTATTTCTTCGCACTTTATGCGATTAAAGTCTTACCGCGCTATTGCTCCATTGTATAATTGTATTATCGTATACAATTATACAATTTCATCTGCGTTTGGTCAATTCATTTTTGTCACATCAACAGAATCGACATCAACTTGTTTTTTTGATATACTTGTTTCATGGAGTTCGATCTTTCGAACTTCGCATCATGGAGGAACAAATGGTAAACGTATTTCAGAAAAAAATACTCATAGTTGCTGTATATGCAGCAGAAATAATGATGAGAAACGGCGCAGAAATATATAGAGTTGAGGACACGGTAACTCGTATATGCAAAGCCGGTAGGATAAAACATGTTGAAGTTTTCGCTACTCCTACAGGGATATTCGTATCAATGGACAGCGGAGATGAAAATGATGATCCTCTCACATATATCAAGAGGATCCATGAGACAGGAACTAACCTCAGCAAGATTTCTAAAGTGAATCACTTCTCAAGAGAATTTTTTGATACAGATCTCTCGGTAGAAGAGGGAATGAATATCCTTAGAGAAATCGACAGAGAAGAAGAATATCCATATATGGTGAGAACTCTGGCAGCAGCCATCGTCTGCAGTTTCTTCGCTGTTATATTCGGCGGTACCGTCATAGATGCCCTGGTTGCTGCTATCTCCGGGATCTCATGCTATGTGCTTTCCATAATGTTCAGAAAGCTCAACATAAATTCATTTATAAGGTGTTTCTTCTGCTGCGGGCTCGCCGCACTGATAGCCCTGCTCGCAGCCTCGTCTATTCCGGACGCTTCTTATGACCCTATAATCATTGGGACCATAATGTTGTTTGTACCGGGAGCTGCTATCACTAATGCTATCAGAGACTTTTTGTCGGGAGATATGCTGGCAGGAACAGCCAGACTTATGGAAGCCCTGCTTATAGCCGTCGGTCTCGCATGCGGAGCCGGGGTCGTCCTCAAAGTTTGGGAAATGACGGGAGGTGTTCTTGTATGACAACATCTCTTTTAACTCAATTCCTATATGCAGGTCTTGCCACCTTTGGCTTTACCATCATTTTCAGAGTACCGAAATCTGACATATTCGTATGTTCTCTGATAGGTGCGTTGGGCTGGCTCACTTATCAACTCGCAGCAGGCTATGAGTTCACGGCTGTAATGGCGTGCTTCCTCGGTGCATGTACTGTTGCCCTGCTGAGCGATATATTCTCAAAACTTCTAAAAGATGCATCTACTATATTCATCATCCCAGGGATCATGCCGCTAGTTCCGGGTGCAGGCATGTACAGGATGATGCTTGAACTCATAAATAACGATATGTCAGGATTTGCTACAGAAGCAACCCAGACACTTCTTTCTGCCGGTGCTATAGCTGTAGGTCTTTTGGTAATGGGATCACTGCTTAAGATAATAAGGATGGCAGGTAAAAAAATAAAAGCGGCTTCTTAAAGCCGCTTATTTGTTTACAGATTTTCCAGCTTTTCTGCAGCGCCGTCCAGCCAGTCGCCTTCGTAAAGCTCGATCATTCCCTTGTCGCATGCTGCTGCCAGTTTAGGATTGATAGGAAGTCTTCCCAGAACTTCCAGACCATATTCTGCAGCAACTTCTTCCACTTTACTTGGTCCGAATACAGGGATTTCCTTACCGCAGTCAGGGCAAGTGAAGTATGACATGTTTTCAACGAGACCCAGTACTGGGATATCCATCATTTCAGCCATCTTAACAGCCTTTCCTACGATCATTGATACCAGTTCCTGAGGTGAAGTCACTACGATGATTCCGTCTACAGGAAGTGACTGGAATACTGTCAGAGGAACGTCACCTGTTCCCGGAGGCATATCTACGAAGAGATAATCAACATCTCCCCACAGTACGTCTGTCCAGAACTGCTTAACTGTACCTGCGATAACAGGACCTCTCCATACTACAGGGTCTGTATCGTTTTCCAGCAGATTGTTTACTGACATAGTTCCGATGCCTGTTGAAGTCAGCAGTGGGAAAATACCCAGTTCGTTGGCTGAAGCCTTTTCAGTAATGCCAAAGGCCTTAGGGATAGAAGGTCCTGTGATGTCAGCGTCCAGGATAGAAGTTCTGAAACCTCTTCTCTGCATGTTTACAGCCATCAGTGAAGTTACCATTGATTTACCAACTCCGCCCTTACCGCTCACAACAGCGATAACTTTCTTGATATCGTTAAATGAGTTTGTTTCTTCTATAAGGCTCTGTGGCTGGCTGCTGCAGTTTCCTGCACTTGGACAGCTTGAGCAGCTTCCTGAATCACAACCTTCGCCGCAGCTTGATCCGCAGCCTTCTGCCTGCATGTTCTTTTCTTTATCCATTTCTATGTACCTCTTTCTTTTGTGGTCGTTTTAATACGGGCACTATGGCCCGTAATTTTTGACATATGTTTATTTAGATTATACTCCTGACATCGTTTTAACGCAAGGGGTGTTCATAAATCCCTTCAATATCATATCTTCTCACACGTCTCGCGATCTCCTCTGTATCAGTGGAGTAGAGCCTTCTTTCTTTCATCCTGGCAAAGTACTCTGCGCCGGCGAATGTGAACCTGGTCATAAGACCTTCTTCTTTTTTAAGGCTGCTATTTGCAAAGGCTATCAGATCTCCTATAGCAAGACTTGCCGGAAGTTCCAGAAGCTTCATGCCCATAATGAATCTTACAGCATTATGTCCCGCAAGGCTTCCCGTGGATATCGCCTCCGTATGCCCTACGAACAGCCCCGCCTTTTCACCTCCGCAAAAGAGGTTTCCTACGCCCGAAACTTTCATAGCATTATCTCTCTCTGCAACCGAAAGATACCTTATGGAGTTGCCCTTTCCACCGGCATAAGGATCCACGTATCTGGCATTTTCGAATCCCGGTATACGCCTGAGGCTCTCAAGATCGAAAAACGGTGTCATTATCTTGGCATACCCGGTATCCAGAAGCACGATATTCTCCGCGTATTCGTCCAATGCATACTGCTTGCACACCTTCATGTCTAATTTTTCTTTTTTCACAGCTTCCTTTGGAAGAGGTATCACTGCTACGCCTTTTTCATTCAAAGTCTGCCGGATCTCTTCACTGAGTGAGTTTTTCTCCAGTTTGCCGCTGCCGCTGAATGCTCCAAAGGATCCGTCTTTTCTCCTTCCCATTATATCGCTGCCTCCGGCCTTAGCACTGATGCTTACTCTGGGGCCGAACGCCGGACACCTTAATATGCACATACAGCAGCCGTTGCCATATGTAAGACAATTGCCCGGTCCTCCGGTAGAACCGGTAGTCTCTATGAAAGCGTCTGCTTCGATTTCTTCGCCGCCGGCAAGAATCAATTTTTCTATATCATCTCCACGCATTATGACATCTATAGCACGAGACATGAACCTGATATCTATATCTCGCTCCTTCAGAAGTTTCCTGACTTCCGGTTCGACCCGTGTAACATCATAGAGACTTGCATGTCTATGTCCCGGAAAGTTCACATTGATATGACGAGAGCACTTGTCTGTTATGCCAAACAGCTCACCTGCGCCCAGTGCTATATTTTCTTCGGCGGCTGTGAACCGGCCGTTGTTTCTCATAATGCCGCCCACATTACCAAGGCCAAGGAGCATATCTGTCTTCTCAAGAAGCGTGACTTCAGCTCCGGCTTTTCTCGCTGTGAGTGCCGCTGCACATCCGGCCCATCCTCCACCGATAACTGCTACTTTATACAAAACCAATCCCTCCCAACTGTTGTTTGATTATAATATGCGGCGTGAGGTCAAACAGTGCACAACGAAAGACACCGTATCATACGATACGGTGTCCCAACTATTGTTTAGTATGTTTTATTTTTCACCAATGAAGGTTTTGACGATCATCATGCCATCACGAAGCCGAATACAAGGAAGAGTATCGCTGAGATAACTCCTGCTAAAAGTCCGAACGGCATCTGAGTGATAGCGTGTCTGAAGTTATCGCATCCGCATGCTGCTGAAGTCAGGATAGTAGCATCGGAGTAGAAGCAAACGTGGCTTCCCAGTACGCCTGCAGAAAGAACTGCTGCTACTGCCAGCGGCATGTGTACTCCCATCTGCATTGCCAGAGGGATAACGATAGGAAGTGCGATTATGTACATTCCCCAGTTAGTTCCTGTGATAAATTCTGTGATAGCCAGTGCAACGAAGATCACGAACGGAAGCATTGCTACACTTACATTTGATGATACTGTATCGATAACATACTGAGTAAATCCGATCTGATCGTTTACTGCTGCGAAGCACCATGCCAGTACCATCAGCATCAGCGGAAGAACCATGTTGCAGATACCCTTGATGCAGAGGTCTGCGAATTCCACCGCAGTCATCAGACCTTGTGCCAGATATATTACGAACAGCAGAGCCACTGTGCAGATAACGCCCATCTGCATGTCAACGTCGAAAATGATAGTAAATACTACCAGGCTGACGATAGGGATGATCAGGTTGATGATCCTAGGATTATCAGGGATCTCAATGTCGTCACCGCTGTGGATGTCGATCTTTTCTGATCCTTCAGGTGCGATAGGACCGCCTGCCTGAACTCTTTCATAAGCCTTCTTCATAGGTCCGAATACAGGTATGATCTTCAGCGCTACCAACGGAACGATGATAGCTGCGATCCATCCGTAGAAGTTGAACGGGATGGTCTTGATAAAGTAAATAAGTCCGTCGCCTTCAGGCGCCCATCCGTTAGTTTCGAGGAGTCCTCCTGCGAATACTGCCCATGTTGAGATAGGGATAAGTACGCAGAGCGGAGCTGCAGTTGAGTCTACTACGTATGACAGCATTTCTCTAGGAACCTTATGCTTGTCAGTCAGTGAAGTCATACATGATCCTACTGTCAGTGAGTTGAGATAGTCATCGATGAATACTACGATACCAAGGATCCATGTCCAGATGAGAGCTGACTTGTCGCTCTTAGCCTTTGTTGCCGCCCACTGTCCGAATGCGAATGCACCGCCGGATTTTTCGATGAGGGCGATGATGCTTCCCATGAGGCCGCATACGATGATCAGCCATGCCATGTCAGGGTCCAGCATAGTATCTGTCAAGATGGTACTGAAGTCCCCTATTACATTGACTGTTCCCAATAGCATGATAAGCCCCATGATGCATGCCAGTACCAATGACTCAAGTATCCTCTTAGTAATAAAGATATACACGATGAGGAAAATCGCAGGGATAAGTGACCATGGACCGAAATCAGCCGGATCGTCCGGCATAACGAAAGACAAAAGATAAGTAACGATAATTATTACCGCTGCAGCTATAACAGCACGAAGCGGTTCAAAATTATTCGCTTCCGATCTTAATGATTTTAAAATCATATTTTGCCTCCTTTCTTGCTCGAATAATAATAAAAAGAAAATTGCTATAGGTGAATTATAGCAATTTTCAGATAATTGTCAATAGAATCTTTACTCTTTTTGTCTGCATTTGCACATTTTTTTCACGACGCCATTTTCATCCACATGACAGCAAGCCCCGCAGATACCTTCTCCGCAGCACATATGGAAGTTGTTCGAGTATATGAGCTTATGTTCAGGCACGTTTATCTTGGCTGTCAGAAGATCGATGTAATGATCAGATGCAAGGATAAATACTTTATCGTAGTCTTCCGCATGATATACAGGAAGCTCGTTGAGCGGCATAACGATCACCTCCGAAATCTTCTCCTTACTCACAACTTCATCTACAAACTCCTTTGTCAGTTTTTCAGGATCTATAACAAGCTCAATATTTGCTTTTGTTTCGGCATGATCCAATATGTTGACTGCGGGCGCCAGTCCTATTCCTTTAGTCACCATGAGCCATCGTTCTTTTTTTCTTGTCCCATGACCATTGTTTTGTTTTAAGACTGACTCCAATCCGCCTCCCAAAAGACCGCTCCTGTATATCCCTCTGACCATAAGGAAATCATCTGCTTCGGCTATATTCTTTGACTTGGCTGAGATCACCTTCAGCGCCAGATGAAGCTGTGCCCTTTGGATATCGACCTTCATAACAGATATGGGCAGGTTATAAAATGCTCTCTCCCCACACTTATTCAAAAAAACGAAAGAGCCGGCTGCTGCTGCTTTTAATGCAGTCCCTCTTGGTACATCCAGCACAAGTATCAACAGGTCTTCCCCATACCATTTCTTTTCTGCTATCCTGCATTTTATATCGTTCCGCAGATTTGAAACCTTTTTATCGTTCTGTATGAATTCATTATATATACAAAGCCCACACCAGCTGCAATCGCACTTGTCGCTTCCTGACAGCCTGCTGCAGATAAGGCAGTCTCCTGTCTCGGCAAGAGGACATGGACAATTGACAGTTCCGGCATCGACACAAGTTTTATTCATGCGTTTCATTATCATCCTCCCGAAAGTTTCATATATATCATTGATATGCCTTCGGAAGGAAAATTGTTTATTTCATCAGCACATATCCATAGTCCATCAGGCGATATGCGTCTTCGAACCAGTCCGGTGCGCTCATGACTACACATATCATAGAGTCATCCCCTCGCTTCGACGATGCCACCAATGTCCTGCCCGAGTTTTGAGTATAACCGATTTTTATCCCTGTGCCTCCTTCATATTCAAATACCGTTTTATTCTTATTATGAAAAGTGCAGTAATCGCTGTTTTCACGAGCTGCTTGGCGGCTTGTTGAGCCAACGATCTTTCTGAAGGTCGGGTCTTTCATGGCTTCCATGCTTATGATGGCCATATCTCTTGCCGTAGTGTAATGCTCTTCGTCGAACAACCCACTGGGATTTGCAAAATGCGTATTTTTGCAGCCCAGGCTTTTTGCCTTTTCATTCATCATTTCGACAAAGTTTTCCTGTGTCCCTCCTATGATTTCTGCCAGTGCGGTGGCGGCATCGTTGCCTGAAACAAGCATGAGCCCATAAAGAAGATCTTCGATGGATATTTTTTCACCGGATTTCAGGTATATCGAAGACCCTTCCACTCCTTGCGCACATTCAGGGACTTCTATATCCTGATCCATGGGACTGTCGTTTTCTCTGAGGACTTCCAATGTTATCAGCGCTGTCATTATCTTGGTCGTGCTGGCAGGATATGCCTTTTCGTCGGCACACTTCTCATACATGACTTTGCCGTTTTCTCCGTTTATCAATATAGCCTGACCTGCCGAAACGCCGATATCTTCCCCTGACGTTCTGATAACACCATGCTTGTCGGCATAAATAACAAAGGCGGCTGCCACCACAAGAACGACCAGTGCAATAAAAACATATTTCTTGACCATAAAAAATCCCCCTTGCCAATTTACGTGGCAAAGGGGTTTTTATTCATTGTTATATGGTCATAGCCTGCCTATTTTTTCTCAGGAAGTTCCAGTGATATCTGCTGCATGTACACATCATCCATTGCTGCAGCATCATTGTCATCATCAGCCAAAACACCTTCTATATCTTCTATGCTAGGCAGTTCCTTGAGGGTTTCGAAACCAAACTGCTTGAGGAATTCATCTGTAGTTCCGTATAATATCGGTCTTCCGACAGCATCCGATCTGCCGACTTCAGCCACAAGGTTTTTCTTGGTCAGTCCTTCTATTACTCTGTCGCATTTGATCCCTCTGATGGCTTCGATCTCGCCCTTTGTCACCGGCTGCTTATAAGCAACTATGGCAAGGACTTCAAGGGCTGATTGGGATAATCTCTTATGCTTGACAGGTGTACAGAGTCTTTCGATATAATCAAGGTTTTCTTTTCTTGTAACGAACTGGAAACTCTTATTCACTTCTCTGATAACTATGCCGCGTCCTTCCTGCTCGTATTCTTCCTGCAGTTCCTTGAAGTAGCTGTATATTTCTTTTTTATCTATGTTGAATATTTCTGCAACATCTTTGATGTCGAGAGGCTTGCCCCATACGAACATCATTGACTCTATTGCTGATTTTATCGTTTTCTTACTTGCCATCTTCCTTCTCCTCAAAAAGGTGTTCAGTCGCCTTGACTGTTATATCTCCGAACAAATACTTCTGCTTGGCATCCAATTTTCTTTCTTTCATCATCTCAAGGACCGATGAGAATGTGACAGCCACATCATACATATCGGACTTGTCTTCTATCAGTTCTCTGAAATCTGCTTCTTTATCCATCTGCTCCTTGAAGAAATCCTTGATGCTCTCCATCCTAAGCTCATTGGTAATTCGCTGTTTCTCACTTCTCTTGTGATGTACTCTGATTTCTTCCAGCTTTTTCTTCCTTAAGAGGAAGGCTTCAAATGCAGCTTTGAACTTATCTATATCAAGGCTCAAATATTCATCCGGCTCTCCTGTATATTCGGTCAGATCTTCCTGCGGCTTTTCCAGACACATGGCAGTTTCTTCTCCTCGCATTTCCAGCATTTCGGAGATCGCCTTGAATCTCTTATACTCTACCAGCTTGGCTACCAGTTCAGTTCTCGGGTCTTCCATTATATCTGAAACACCATCTTCAGAAACTGTTCTCGGTAGGAGCATCTTTGATTTTATCTCAAGCAGAGCTGCAGCCAGCACCATGAATTCCGAAGAAAGATTGATGTCAGCACTTTTCAGCTCTTCCACATAGCTTATATATTGATTTGTTATCTCCGAGACCTTGATGTCATATATGCTCATCTCAGCATGTTCGATCAGATAAACGAGAAGATCGAAAGGTCCTTCGAAGACATTGAGTTTAACTCTGTAACTCATAGATCCCTCCTAGTGCCAAAACATTATACCACATTTCAACCAAAAAATGCAGAAGAATTGCATTACAACTAAAGCTGTGGAATTCTGGCATTTGATCTGCGCGCCAAATCAGAGATTTGGGCAGGTCATAAAATTAAAGACCCCACCGTATTTGGTGGGGTCTTTAGGTATTAGATGAATATTACACCGATATTCCTTATCTACCTTGTTATGTAAGACTTACAGGTTGAATTCAGCCTTAGTTGCAGCCAGTGCTTCGTCCAGAACTGCCAGTACTCTGTCGATTGATTCATATGACTGAGTTGCAGGTGGTTCGATTCTTACTGTCTTCGCATTTACTAATGTTCCGGCAACCATAACCTTTCTGTCGAACATTTCCTTAGTTACGTTGTAACCAACTTCTGCTTCTGGGAATTCCATGCAGATCAGCAGACCAGCGCCTCTGAATGTCTTCAGAACTGTAGGGTATTTTTCCTGCAGCTTAGCCAGTCCAGCCAGGTAGTAATCTCCCTTTTCCTTCATCTGTCCAGGGATATCGTTTTCGATCATGTACTTGATAGTAGCGATCATTGCTGAGCAAGCCAGAGGGTTTCCGCCGAATGTAGGTGATCCCAGGATCCAAGGATTTGAGAACATCTTACCAGTTTCGCCAGTTCCGATTCCGGACTGTTCATAAGTCCAAGGTCTAGCAACGATACCAGTGATAGGAACTACACCACCTGATGTAGCCTTACCAAATGTCATGATGTCAGGAGTTACTCCGTCGTGGTTAACTCTGAACCATTCGCCAGTTCTTCCGAATCCAGTCTGGATTTCGTCAGCGATCAGGCAGCAACCATATTCGTCACAGATTGCTCTCAGTTCAGCCATGTATCCATCCGGTGGAATGATAACTCCGCCTTCACCCTGGATAGGTTCTACGATGATTCCGGCAACCTTTTCGCCTACAGCTGTCAGGTTCTTAACTGCAGCTCTTGCAGCTTCAGCGTTACCATATTCAACGTGCTGTACCTGCTGGATCATAGGAATGAAGTCTTCTCTGTAAGCAGCCTTACCGCCCATTGAGATAGCGCCCATTGACTTTCCGTGGAAAGCGTTAACTGTTGAGATGAACCACTTACCGCCTGTAGCCAGTCTAGCCAGCTTCAGAGCCATTTCTACAGCTTCAGCACCACCGTTAGTCAGGAATGAGTACTGCATATCTCCAGGAGTTACTTCTGCGATCAGGTTGCAGAGGTATCCTCTCAGTGGGTCAACCAGTTCCTGTGAGTGCAGGCAGTATCTGTCCAGCTGAGCAGCTACTGTCTTCTTGATCTGTCTGTTGTTGTGTCCGCAAGCATAGATACCGAATCCGCCTAAGCAGTCGATAAATTCAACGCCGTTCAGATCTCTGAATACGTCGCCATCATCTTCCCATTCTACGAATGCAGCGTCAGTTGATACTGACTTTCTGTATTCTAACCAACCAGGGTTATAGAACTTATTAAAGTTTTCGATTGAATCGTCATGGATAGCTTTCTTATCTTCTGCAGTCAGCTCTTCCTTTTCGATGTACTCACAAACACGTGTTGCAAGCTCTAATGCTTTCTTTAAATCCGCCATTTTAAACATCTCCTTTTAAAAATAAAATCAGTGTTAATTTGCGTGCCGCCTAGAGTTAGCGGCTATCGGTATAACTTCTTAATATAATTATATTAAAATAACATACTAATTCAAGTACGAAGTCCATATTTTTATGTTACAAACATGCTATAATACACCATTAATATAGCACTTTTTGCTTATTTAGCCCTTTATTAACATGCTTTTATGGACTTTTTAACTTGTTCCGTGTAGAATACTTCTTGTGCTGATATACTATTTATCAAATCATTAAAAGGAGTATTAATTAAGGAGCATTGATTATGGAATACATCAAAACATTGATACACGGAATGCTGCTCGGCATCGCCAACGCCATACCCGGCGTAAGCGGCGGCACAATGGCAGTTGTTCTCAATATATATGACAAAATAATGTACGCCTTGAGCCTGAAGAATATCAAAGGAAACCTCAAATTTCTCATACCTCTGGGCATAGGTGCGGTCCTCGGTGTTTTTCTTCTCAGCAACGTTATAGTTTCTGCCATGGAAAACTACCCTATGGTCCTCAACTTTTGCTTCATAGGTCTGGTACTGGGAAGTCTTCCTGCCATTTATAGAAGAGCCAAAGGCGACGAAATGCATAACCGCAACTGGATATTTTTCGTTCTTGGCCTAGGTGTTATGATATTGCTTACTTTTGTAAGCCCTGACGCCACCACCAACAAGACCATCGCTGAATTCGGCGGTGAAAGCATCGGTTTATGCGCATGGTTTTTCTTCACAGGCGCCATCGGCTGTGTAGCAATGATCCTGCCGGGGCTTTCCGGTTCATTGGTGCTGCTCCTCTTCGGAACTTACGGCGCCATCATGGAATCCATCGCCACATTCAACTTCATTCTTATCGGCGCAGCAGGCCTGGGTATCCTCACAGGGGGTATCGTAGGCATCAAAGTGATCAAAAAGATGTTAAGATTCCATCCGCAGGCCCTTTACTTCGCCATCCTCGGTCTGATGGTGGGTTCTATGATAATCATATGGCCGGGATTTGCCATGAATACTCAAGGCATAATAGCCTTGGCAGGTTTTGTGGGGTTCACACTCATCGCCTACTTCATGTCTAGAGACAGTGAGTAAGCCGACGAACCATTCTGAAGCATACAAAAAATATCGAAGGGAGGCATTGCCTCCCTTTTATCATGTCTTTTTCCTGCTTCGTGCCATACGTATCAGATATATCTTCCTGCCAGCTCATTCATCTTGATCTCCCATTCATAAGGATCACTATATGTTGCCACCAGCTGGTCCACCGTCTTTTTATGATATGGTGACAGTCTATCCATATCCTCAGGTCTTCCTACAACAGCAAGTCTTCTTGCTGCCTGATATCGTCTCTTTTCTTCCTCAGGACGCGCCAGATAATCATCTATCATTCCCAACATCTTATCCTTATCGTGCTTGAGACTTCCCTCAACATCCTGCAAAAGATTTATCATATGATCGCTCACTAGTCTTGTGTCTATGCCATCCGCTTTCTCGATAACAGTTCTGATCTCGATCAACTTCTCATCATCGCTGCACAAAGTAAGCTCTCCATTCAAGAAATCATCATAAAGACCTGTCCCTGGCTTGATAAATGCAGTCCTGACCCTGAAAAAGTCAGGATTCACGGCGTTTATCACTTCTGCTGTCCCAAGGGCATTTTCAACCGTAAGTTCTTTGCCTCCCACACCTGGCATGAAGTATACAGAAAGCTCGATGCCTCCCGCCTTGACATTTCGTCCTGCGATGATTTCCTGCTCAGCAGTAACCCCCTTGTTTATCTTCTTCAGCACGGCATCGGATCCCGTCTCAAAGCCTGAATGTATCCTGTCCAAACCTGCTGCCTTCAACTCTGCGAATTCTTCCGGACTAACCTTGGCAAGATTTTCTGCACGACCGTAAGAAGTTATCCTCTTGATCGAAGGAAATGCCTGTTTGAGATAAATGAGCACATCTGTAAGTCTGCCGCTTGACAACGCTGTAGTGTTCCCGTCCTGCAGGAAAACATTTTCTCCACCGCCGACAAGCCAGTTTGCTATCATATAGAAACACTGCAGTTCGTCTCCGTCGTAGATCTGCAGCTGCCTGTTGAGTCCCGCAATATCCCAGCTGCCGTCCGGTGCTTGGAATTTTCTTACTCTATCGGCGATGATCACCATATTATCGATGTCTTCTCTGATGCTGTCGGCGCTGTAAGCCTTGAATTTCGTTCCTCTGTAAAGCTGGCAGAACTTACATTTGTTCCATGTGCAGCCGTTGGTCACCTGCAGCAGCAAACTCTCTGCCTCACTGGGCGGCCTGATAGGTCCTATTCTAAAAGTTGCTTGATCTTTCATATATAAAACACCCCTTTCCGGTTAATATCACGTGTCATATTTTTGCTGTTTTGATCTTATTGTCTATAATATACACCTATTATACCATGTTTGTCCACTTAAAAGGAGATCCGTCCATGTCTTTTAATGAAATCATTTATCGCATCCTTACGGAAGCCGTCATTCCGGGAGTCGGCAGCATACTCTCATTCATACCGACCATCGCTCTCATGATTTTCGTTTTCGCTTTGCTTCGTGAGTCCGGTATTGTGCGCGGAGAACTGATGCCATTTCTCATGGGTTTCAGCTGCTCCGTCCCCGCCATCTTGTCGTGCAGCACCATCCCCGATAAATCTCGCCGCCTTCTGACCGTTTTCCTCATCCCCTATATCTCCTGCAGTGCCAAACTCCCCGTATACTTACTTCTCTGCTCGGTCTTTTTCCCTGTCTATCCCGCAGCCGTCATCGCAAGTGTTTACCTCATCGGCATACTTATGATCATCACAATAAAATGTCTTGTCAAAACGCTTTCAGCTCATCCTTTCATGCAAAGGGCAGATCACATGCAAAAGCCAGTCGTTCCATTCATCCAAAGGCTCAGGATGCCTTCGGCAAGGGCCATATTTGATGCCGTCAGGGATGTTTGTCTGGGTTTTCTCAAGAAGGCTTTCACCGTGATCCTTCTGGGTTCCATGGTCATATGGTTTCTTCAAAACTTCGACAGTTCTTTTTCTTTCACAACTGATATCGATGACAGTCTGTTGACCGGTATCGGTGATTTCCTGTCGCCGCTATTCCGGCCTGTGGGCCTGGGCGACCCGAGAGCCGTCGCGGCTCTCTTAAGCGGCCTGGCTGCCAAAGAGGCCGCTGCCGGCACCCTTGCGGTGCTGGCAGGGTCGCCCGGGGGCTCCGCCCTTTGCATGATGCTCACAGACATCTTCACCCCTGCATCAGCCTTCAGCTTCATGGTCTTCTGCTTGCTTTATGCCCCATGTGCAGCTACCCTTGGTGCCATAAAAACCGTCACAGGCAAGTGGAGATATGCCGCCATAGCGCTGGTAGGTCAGACCCTTTTGGCATGGTTCGTTTCATTTCTTGCTTATAATATTGCTGATATGTTTTTATAATCTTTTTTCCATGAAAACAATGCCAGTTTTTTTGAGTTATTTTATTGTTGTTTTAGTGTAATAAAGCCTCATTTTATTGACATGAGAAAGTAGAAAATGTATTCTATAACTATGAATGTTAAAGGTTTAACATCTGTTAAGGAATTTATGCAGCAACGTTATAACAAAAGAAAGGAGTTACTCATGAGTAACACATGCACTAACTGTGCAGATGCGCAGGCAAAAGCGCAAAAACTGGATGAAATAGTAGCTAAGTATAAAGATACTCGCGGCGCTTTGATCCCTGTTCTTCATGAAGCTCAGGAAGTTTATGGCTATCTTCCACTCGAAGTACAGAGAGTTATTGCCGAAAAGCTCAACATCCCACTGGCTGAAGTATATGGAGTAGTAAGCTTCTATACTCAGTTCTCCATTTATCCTAAAGGACAGTACCAGATCAATGTATGTATGGGTACTGCATGCTACGTTAAAGGTGCTAATGAAGTTCTCGACAAGTTCAGAACAAGACTTAGTATCGACGTTGGTGAATGCACTGAAGACGGCAAGTTCTCACTTGAAGCTTGCAGATGTATCGGCGCCTGCGGACTGGCTCCGGTAGTTACCATCAACGATGAAGTTTACGGTAAGCTGACCGCCGACGATGTTGACGGCATCCTCGACGATTACGAAGCAAGATAGGAAAAGGAGTACAACATGATCAAAAATTCAAAAGAACTCACTGCACTGAGGGATCATGCGCGTCAGTCCATGGAGATCCGTCTCGACAGACTGGTAGATCCTTCTCCTGAGAAACACAAAATAGACATCCTCGTATGCGGCGTTGCAGGATGTGCATCTTCCGGATCACTTAAAGTAGCTGATGCGATCGAAGAGCAGATCAAGGCTAACGGACTTGGCGAAGAAGTAAAAGTCATCAAGACAGGCTGCTTCGGCCTGTGTGCTGAAGGTCCAATCATGATGGTTTGTCCTGAACACGTTATGTACACTAAGGTAACACCTGAAGATGTTGAGGAGATCTTCGAAGAACACATCAAGGGCGGCAAGATCGTTAAGCGCCTTCTGGCAGGCGAAAACGAATATGAAGAAATCAAGGACCGTCTCCCTCAGATCCCATTCTTCTCAATGCAGAAGAGGATCGCTCTCAACAACTGCGGCATCATCGATCCCGAAAACATTGAAGAATACATCGCTCTCGACGGTTATCAGGCTCTGGCTAAGGTTCTCAATGAATATGAGCCGGACGATGTAATAGACGAAATCAAGAAATCAGGCCTCAGAGGAAGAGGCGGCGGCGGCTTCCCTACAGGTCGTAAATGGGAATCATCCGCAGTAGTACAGGATCACGAAAAATACGTTATCTGTAATGCTGACGAAGGTGACCCGGGCGCATTCATGGATAGATCCATCCTGGAAGGAGACCCTCATTCAGTAATCGAAGCTATGATCATCAACGGTTATGCTGTTGGTTCACATCAGGGCTACATATACGTAAGAGCTGAGTACCCTGTAGCTGTACAGAGACTCAATGTTGCTATCAAGCAGGCTAAAGAATATGGCTTAATGGTCAAGAACATCCTTGGCAAGATCTTCGACTTCGATCTGGAAGTAAGACTTGGCGCCGGCGCATTCGTATGCGGTGAAGGTTCTGCTCTTATGACTTCCATCGAAGGTAAGAGAGGTGAACCAAGACCTAAACCTCCTAGATCAGCAGAAAAGGGACTTTGGAAGAAGCCTACAGTTCTCAACAACGTAGAAACTTATGCCAATGTGCCTCAGATCATCAGAAACGGCGCTGACTGGTTCAAGGGTATCGGTACAGAAGGTTCCAAGGGAACTAAGGTATTCGCTCTCGGCGGCAAAATCAACAACATCGGTCTCGTTGAAGTTCCTATGGGAACTACACTGAGAGAAATCATCTACGATATCGGCGGCGGTATCCCGGGCGGCAAGGCATTCAAGGCTGCTCAGACCGGTGGTCCGTCAGGCGGATGTCTGCCTGCAGACTGTCTCGATACTCCTATCGACTACGATTCGCTGACTAAACTGGGCTCTATGATGGGTTCCGGCGGTCTGATCGTAATGGACGAAGATACTTGTATGGTCGACCTGGCAAGATTCTTCCTGGACTTCACAGTTGATGAATCATGCGGTAAGTGTCCTCCATGCCGTATCGGTACCAAGAGAATGCACGAGATCCTCGTAAGGATCACAGAAGGTAAGGGCGAACCTGAAGACCTGGAAAGACTCGAAGTTCTGGCTAAGAACATCAAGGCATCTGCTCTTTGCGGACTGGGACAGAGTGCTCCTAACCCTGTACTCTCAACAATGAAATATTTCAGAGACGAATATATGGCTCACGTTGTAGACAAGAAATGTCCTGCAGGCGTGTGCAAGTCCATGGTTAAGTTCATCATCGATACAGATGTCTGCAGAAACTGCGGTATCTGTAAGAAAAATTGTCCTACAGGAGCTATCTCCGGAGACAAGAACACTCCATTCGTTATCGATCAGGATAAGTGCGTCAAGTGCGGAGTTTGTATGGAAAAATGTCCATTCAAGTCCATCTACAAGAACGCGTAGTAAGGAGGCTGCTTAGATATGAACAAAGTAAATATAACCATAGACGGCATCAAATTATACGTGCCGGAAGATTATACTATCCTGGAAGCTGCCAAGGAAGTAAGCATCAACATCCCTACTCTTTGCTTCTTGAAAGATGTCAATGAGATCGGCTGCTGCCGTATGTGTCTCGTTGAAGTCAAAGGCTCAAGCGCACTCCAGGCTGCATGCGTACATCCTGTAAAGGAAGGTATGGAAGTATTCACACATACACCAAAAGTTATGGAAGCCAGAAAGGTAAATCTGGAACTTATCCTTTCAAATCATAATGCAAGCTGCCAGACTTGTACAAGAAGCTGGATGGACTGCGAACTGCAGGCTCTGGCCAACAAGCTGTCAGTAGATATGGTAAGATTCGAAGGCGAAAGCAAGAAGCTTCCTCTGGATGTTGGCGTATCCATAGTAAGAGACCCTAACAAGTGCATACTTTGCAGAAGATGCGTAAGTGCTTGTAAGAACATCCAGACAGTAGGCGTTATCGACATGGTAAACAGAGGATTCAACACTCAGGTAGGTTCACCGTTCGGAATGCCTCTTTCGGAAACTCCATGTGTCAACTGCGGACAGTGCATCAACTACTGCCCTGTAGGCGCGCTTCATGAAAAAGATGATATCGATAAGGTTTGGGAAGCCATCTACGATCCAACTAAGCATGTAGTAGTTCAGACTGCTCCTGCTGTAAGAGTTGCTCTCGGAGAAGACTTCGGAATGCCTATCGGTACTCCTGTAACAGGCAAGATGGTAACTGCCCTCAGAATGCTGGGCGTTGACAAGGTATTCGATACAGATACAGGTGCTGACCTGACTATCATGGAAGAAGTTGCCGAACTTATCGACAGAGTTAGAGGCGGAGGTAAACTCCCTCTGATCACATCCTGCTCACCAGGATGGATCAAGTTCTGCGAACACAACTTCCCTAACATGCTGGATCACCTGTCTTCATGTAAGTCACCTCAGCAGATGTTCGGTTCAGTCCTCAAGTCATACTACGCAGAAAAGAACGGTCTCGATCCTAAGGACGTAGTTGTAGTATCCATAATGCCATGTACAGCTAAGAAATTCGAAGCTGCAAGACCTGAAATGGAAGTAAACGGCATCAGAGATGTTGACGTAGTTCTGACAACAAGAGAGCTGGGTAAGATGATCTATGACATCGGTATCGACTTCCCTGACCTGGGAGATTCAACATTCGATAATCCATTTGGCAATGCTACAGGTGCCGGCGTTATCTTCGGTGCTACAGGCGGTGTTATGGAAGCGGCTCTCAGAACAGCAGCTGACCTGTTGACAGGAATCTCAGCTGACAACATCGAATATGAGCCTGTAAGAGGACTTGAAGGCGTTAAAGCTGCTACAGTACAGGCAGGAGATCTGACCCTCAGAGCTGCTGTCGCTCACGGACTGGGCAACGCAAGAAAACTGATGGAAAAGATCGAAAGCGGCGAAGAAGAGTTCCACTTCGTAGAAATCATGGCATGCTCCGGCGGATGTGTAAACGGCGGCGGACAGCCTCTGCAGCTGTCCAACGTAAGAAGCTGGACAGACGTAAGAGCAGAAAGAGCAAAGGGCCTCTACACAGAAGACAGAGGAACTTTCATCAGAAAGTCTCATAACAATCCTGCAGTCAAGAAGCTGTACAAGGAATACCTCGGTATGGCAGGCGGCAGCAGAGCTCACCAGCTGCTCCACACTCACTACGAAGCAAGAGGAAATTACGAAGACAAATAAACTGCTCTTTGCATAAAATCAAAAACTCAAAAAGACGTCAACTGATGTTGGCGTCTTTTTTATGCTATAAACTTGATTTACCTGTTTTGAATTTATATGTACTGCAGCAGTATAGCGAATATCGGGATGGTTATGATACACATTACTGTTGTGAGCATAACGCCCTTTACAGCGAAGTTGACATCTGCCTTGTACTGTTCAGAGAAAATAACGGAACACATAGCTACAGGCATCGCTGCTTCTATTATGATGGCTGATGCCAGAAGGCTTCCTGTGCCGATTATCAGCTTGACGAACACCAGACCGATGAGCGGTGTCACTATCAGTTTCAGCAGACATACTATGTATGCATGTTTTGCTCTGAATAATTCACGGAAATCCATGTCTGCAAGGTGAGAGCCTATAACTATCATAGCCAGCGGACTTGTTATATTCCCTATGGAGTTAAGCGGTCCTGCTATGATATCAGGCAACGTTACCTGACCGATAAATAATGCCAGACCTATGATAAGTCCGAAGAAACAAGGATTGAGACTTTCCTTGACAGTCTGCCTTATTATCTCCTGCTTCGTTCTCTTCTCATCTCCCGGTTTGATGATGGCTATGCCGATGGTAAACATGAACACGTTATATACAGCATCGCAAAGCGCACCGTATAGGACTGCTTCCTGCCCAAACAGACCGCTGAGTACAGGGAATCCTATGAATCCTGTATTACCGAACATCAGCATGAATGTAAATATTCCTGACTGGGTCGGCGGCAGATTTGCTTTCTTGCTGGCAATACGAGCGATCAACATGGTGAATGCGATTATGATCGAAAAAATTATGATCGCATATTTACAGTTGTTGAGTATCTCCATGGAGAATTCCATCTGCATGGATACTATGATCAGACAAGGGAATGTTACATTGGTGATAAGCGATGACATGCCTTCTGCATGCTGTTTAGTAAGGATCCCCATCTTTTTCATTATGTATCCCGGCAGCATTATTATGAATATTTTTGCCAGTGCTATGATTATGTCTAATGTTCCCATCTATTCTCCTAATTCTTCGAGTATATCGTTTTGGTGCTCACACCTTCCAAGGCTCCCAGTTTGCCGGAAAGTGCACTTATGACAGTTTGTTCTGCCTCTAAGGCTATGCTGATGATGGACATTTCCTTTTGAGGGTGAGGAACACCCATGCGACCTATTATATACTTTCTGTAATCATGAAGCAAGGCATTCAGTTTCTCAACCGATGCCTCGTTTTCAACAATTATTCCTATTAAAGCTGTTCTTGTTACGCTATCCATTATAAACTCCCGTTTATTTACCGTGCCTATGGCTGCCTTCCGCCACTTGACCTCTGACATTGGCCTTGGTTATGGCAAGCCTTGCCGCTTCAATATCTCTTGGATCCCCATCATTCTTATGCTCAGCGAGCCATGCTTCAGCCGCCTCTTTCTCATGCTGAGATCTTTCCTTATCGATATCCTCGGCCCATTCGACTGCATCAGTATAGATGATTATGCTGTCTTTGACATCAATGAATCCGCCGGCTATGGCTGCAATACGAAAATCATCCTTATTGGCGCCTTCTTCCTGTATCCACAGTTCCCCGATATCCAACAGCTTACAGGCCCATGAGTGACCGTACATAAAGCCTTCATCGCCTTCCAGTGTAGTAACGATCACCAGCTCTACGAAGCCGCGGTAAAACATCTTAGAAGGAGTTATTATTTCTAATTTGATACTGTTAGCCATAATGATCTCCTCCGGCTATCTGCTATTTTCAAATTTAAATACAACATCATCGATGCCACCTGCCATCAGGAACAATTGCTCAGGAATATGGTCGTGCTTACCTTCAAGGATCTCTTTGAACCCTCTTACAGTTTCCTTGAGAGGCAGATACTTACCTTCCATACCGGTGAACTGTTCTGCTACGCTGAACGGCTGTGATAAGAATCTCTGTATTTTTCTCGCTCTGGCAACTACCAGCTTATCCGAATCGGACAATTCATCCATCCCGAGGATAGCGATGATATCCTGCAGATCCTTATATCTCTGAAGAACTTCCTGTACACCTCTGGCAGTGTTATAGTGTTCTTCACCGAGGATCAATGGATCCATGATTCTCGATGTGGATTCAAGTGGATCTACTGCCGGGTAAATACCCAGTGATGAGATTGCTCTTGAAAGTACTGTAGTAGCATCAAGATGTGCGAATGTAGTGGCAGGTGCAGGGTCGGTAAGGTCATCTGCAGGCACATATACTGCCTGAACGGAAGTGATTGATCCTTTCTTTGTAGATGTGATCCTTTCCTGCAAAGCGCCCATTTCTGTTGCCAGTGTAGGCTGATATCCTACAGCTGATGGTACACGTCCAAGCAAGGCTGATACTTCAGATCCTGCCTGTGTGAATCTAAATATATTGTCTATGAACAGAAGTACGTCCTGTCCTTCTTTATCTCTGAAATACTCTGCCATTGTCAAGCCTGTCAGAGCAACTCTCATTCTCGCACCCGGCGGTTCGTTCATCTGTCCGAACACCATGGCAGTCTTATCGATAACGCCCGATTCTATCATTTCATAATACAGGTCGTTGCCTTCTCTTGTTCTTTCGCCTACGCCTGCGAATACTGAGATGCCGCCGTGCTCTTTAGCTATATTGTTGATCAGTTCCTGGATAAGTACAGTCTTTCCTACGCCTGCACCACCGAAGAGACCAACCTTACCACCTCTTGTATATGGTGCTATCAAGTCGATTACTTTGATGCCCGTTTCAAATATCTGTGCCGATGTGTCCTGCTCTTCGAAACTTGGCGCCTCTCTGTGAATTACAGCCTTTAATTCCGATTCCACCGGACCTTTTTCATCTATGGCTTCTCCGATAACATTGAACATTCTTCCCAAGACTTCTTTACCTACAGGAACGCTGATAGCTTCTCCTGTATCGAAGGCTTCCATTCCTCTTCTCAATCCGTCTGTTGAAGAAAGCGCGATACATCTTGCCACATCGTCACCGATATGTTGTGCAACTTCTGTAACAATGATACGGTCTTCAAACTTTATCTTAACTGCATTGAGAAGCTCCGGCATCTCATCTTCCTTGAATTTGATGTCGATAACAGGGCCTATTATCTGATGTATTATTCCCTTGTTCATTTTCGCCTCCTATTTTTGTGCCTCTGCTCCGGCAACGATTTCTATTATTTCATCTGTGATGGCCGCCTGACGTGCTCTATTGTAATTAAGTGAAAGCTTATCAAGCATTTCTCTGGCATTATCAGTGGCGTTTTCCATGGCCATCCTTCGTGCAGCATGTTCGCATGTGGCTGATTCTACAACTGCTGCATGTATCATCATCTCAACGTATTTTGGTATCAAGTAGTTGAACACCTCTTTGACCGATGGTTCATATTCCACTTGTTTATTGTGCTTCAGGATCTCAGGGTCGTGTTCCACTTCAAATGGAAGAAGGGTGATATTTCTCACTTCCTGTTCCATCGAACTTATGAAAGCAGTATATATCAAAACCACTTCATCGATCTCGCCCTTGTTATACATTTCGATGATAGGCCTGCTCATCTCTCTTGTCTCTAGGAAGGATATATTTTCCGGAGGGGCCAAGTAATCGTCAAATACGTTATATCCTCTCTTCTCGAAATATTCCTTGCCTTTGGTCCCTATCGCCAGAATGACCGGTTCTTCCCAGTCAGAGTCGATTTCTCTCTGAGCCTCCTTGAGTACATTGCTATTGAATCCTCCGCAAAGGCCTCTGCAGCTGGTTACCACTATATAACATGTAGTCTTGATCTCTCTGTTCCCCTCAAGATATTCCGAAGGGACATCATCAGGATGGCTGTTGAATATTTCAGCTATTGTATGAGTGATGTAGTGTGAGTTTTCATTTGTTTTTTCAAATATGGCTTTAGCTTTTCTGAGCTTCCCTGCTGACACAAGCTTCATAGCATTTGTTATATGCTCAGTACTGGTTACACTTTTTATTCGACGTTTTATGTCTTGCATGCTTTCTACTGCCAAAACTCACACCTCCTTTCTTCCTTTCTTGATCTGTGAGCTGACTACTTCCCTATGCTCTTGAAGAAATCCTGCTTATATTTATCGATCCCTTCTATCAGCAGTTCTTCTGCTTTTTCATCAAGCTGACCCGTTTCTTTGATGGTCTTGCTTACCTGCGGATACTGAGTATCCATGAAGTCATAAAAACCTTTTTCAAATTCCTTGATGTTTTCTACGCCTACATTTATCAGGAACTTATTTATTGCAGCATAGATTATCATTACCTGATGTTCTACCGGGATCGGCTGATACTGTGGCTGCTTCAAGATTTCGAGGAGTACTTCCCCATGTTCCAGTCTCTTCTTGGTTTCCACATCAAGGTCGGATCCAAACTGAGAGAAGTTGGCTAGTTCTGTATATTGAGCCAATTCCATCTTGATGGAGCTGGCAACCTTCTTCATGGCCTTGATCTGTGCATTTCCCCCTACTCGGGAAACCGATATACCTGAATTTACAGCCGGTCTCTGTCCTGTGAAGAACAGTTCTGTTTCTAGGAATATCTGACCGTCTGTAATGGAAATTACATTTGTCGGGATATACGCCGATACGTCACCTGCCTGTGTTTCGATGATAGGCAGCGCGGTAATAGATCCGCCGCCCAGTTCATCTGACAATTTAGCCGCTCTTTCCAGCAATCTTGAATGAAGATAGAATACATCTCCCGGATAAGCTTCTCTGCCCGGCGGTCTTCTCAGCAGCAGGGACATTGCTCTGTATGCTACCGCATGTTTACTAAGGTCATCATAGATGATAAGTACGTCTTTGCCCTGATACATAAAATGTTCAGCTATCGCACACCCTGCATAAGGAGCAATGTACTGGAGCGGTGCCACATCTGATGCTGTAGCCGATACGATGATGGTGTATTCCATCGCGCCCTTGTTTTCGAGAGTCTGCATCAGCTGGGCTACTGTAGATGCCTTCTGACCTATGGCAACATAAATACAGATAACATCCTGATCCTTCTGATTCAATATAGTGTCAACGGCGATGGCAGTTTTACCTGTCTGTCTGTCACCGATTATAAGCTCTCTCTGTCCTCTTCCGATAGGTATCATGGAGTCAATGGCCTTTATCCCTGTCTGCAGAGGCTGATGTACAGATTTTCTCTGCAAAACTCCCGGCGCCGGATATTCTATAGGTCTTCTGTCGTCAGCTCGTATAGGTCCTTTGCCGTCGATAGGCTGACCCAATGCATTGACAACACGGCCGAGCATATCTTCCCCAACAGGCACTTCAACTACAGTCCCTGTTGGCTTTACCACATCGCCTTCACGGATCTCTTTGTCAGAACCAAGGATTACTGCTCCCACATTATCTTCTTCCAGGTTCATGGCCATGCCATAAGTTTCTCCCGGGAACTCCAACAGTTCTGATGCCATGCAATTCTCAAGTCCGTAAACTCTTGCAATGCCGTCACCTACCTGAATGACCGTACCGAAATCGGAAACATCTATTTTGTTTTTATAGTTTTTTATCTGCTCTTTTATAACAGCACTTATTTCTTCCGGTCTTAAATTCATTTTGTTCCTCCCTGATCAGATCTGATCCTGTTCTTCAGATCATCAAATTTCTTTCTGATGGAAATGTCTATTATCTTGCCGTCCACCAGCATTTTGATTCCTCCAATCAATTTAGGATCGATCTCATTGGTAAGTATTACATTTGATGCGAAGAGCTTGGATGCATCTGCTTCCAGTTCTCTCATACGTATTTCATTCAATGGTTCCACCGAATATACCGTACCGTATGAGTACCCTTCTTCTTTATCCACAAGTTTCTTATACACTTTTATCATCTTCTCAAAGTGCATAGTTCTTCTTTTATCAACAAGAACATAGATGAAGTTCAATAGTTCATCACATATCTTACCGCCAAATATATTATTTATTACGGCTTTTTTCTCCTGCGCAGATATCGCAGGATAGTTGATGAAGGCATGCAAATCCGGTTCCTGCTTCAATATGCCAAGAACCTCCGTAGCTTCTTCCAATATCTGTTCTTTCTTCCCCGTTTCCTGCGCAGCATCAAACAATGCAGCACCATAGGTCAGATCAATAGTTAATTCTGCCATCCTGTACTCCTCGCCTGTTTGATAACTTCATCAACGATAGCTTCCTGACCCACTCTCTGGATTTCCTGCTCTACGATTTTCTCAGCAGCCATCATAGCAAGAACTGCTATTTCCTGACGCATATCTTCCATAGCCTTTTCTTTTTCACGCTCTATAGTACGCTCTGCCTTAGCAATGATATCGGAAGCCTTTTGCTGTGCTTCGGCAACAATATCCGCAGCCTGGGCATCAGCCCTTTGCTTAGCTTCTCTGATGATTTCACGGCCTTCTTCCTCAACTCTGGCTATGCGTTTATTATAGTTATGCATCTTTTCATCTGCTCTTCTATTGGTCATTTCAGCATTATCAAGTGCGTCCTTGATGGACTGTTTTCTGTTATCCATCATTTCGATGAACGGTTTATACAGGAACTTAGCCAGTGCACCTACCAAGATGAGAAAGTTGATCAGATAAAATATGAATTCTGTCAAGCTTATTCCTAATGCTTCAACCATTTTCCCGCCTTCCTTCCATTAACGATCTGTTAGCAACTCTCCCGAAACTTTAGATCTTGGAGAACAGCAGGAACGCAATAAGGAGTCCGTAGATACTGAGGGATTCCATAAATGCGAATGAAAGGATCATGTTAGTACGAAGCATACCTGCTGCTTCAGGCTGACGAGCCATTCCTTCCAATGCTTTTGCCGCTGCGATACCCTGACCGATCCCAGGACCGATAGTTGCTAAACCTATAGCTAAAGCTGCTCCTAATGCTATTAATCCACCCATTGTAATTCTCCTTTCGATTTTAAAGATTTATCGTAATAAGATTTGATATTAATACTTTATTAAAGATGGTCCTCTTCAGGGCAGGCCTCTTTGATATAAATGGCTGCCAAAAGAGAAAACACCAACGCCTGTACAAGACCCATCAGCACGCTGAGTGCCTGCATGACTACCGGAAGACCTATCGGCACCAGGTCAAAGAATGAAGCCGTTACCGTATGTTCTCCGAATATATTTCCATAAAGCCTCAATGTCAATGAGACAGGTCTTACAATTTCTTCTATGATCATCAAAGGCAGCAGAAATGCGAACGGCTGTAGCAAATGTTTAAAATAGCTTACGCCGTGATGTTCCTTGATGCCTATGATCTGTGTTGCAAAGAACACTATTATCGCCATCGCCGCAGTACAGTTTATGGATCCGGTCGGCGCGTCAAGCCCATTGACGTGTCCGGCTCCGGGCAGCAGCCCCGAATAATTGGCTATCAAAATGTAAATGAACAATGTAGCTATCAAAGGGAAATACTGTCTGCACGTCTTGCTTCCCATGATGCCGGAAAAGAAATTCAGCAAGCTCTCTATTGCCCATTCAAGGAAATTCTGAAGTCCTGCCGGTATAGTCTGCATGCGCTTACCGGCATAAATAGATATTCCACACAACAGTACCGTGATGCCCAGGCTTGTAATCATTCCATTGGTTATTCCTATGGAATTCAATGCCTCTATCACTGCATTCATACCTCCTTTCACCTGTCTTCCTTCTTCTTTTGCCCCACTGACAGAACTTTATTCATCAGCGTCAAAGCAACGGCCGTTCCTATAAGAAATGCTATGCCGTCAAAAGGAACGATATTTCTGAGAAAGAAAACTATGATCAATGTAACAATGTTTGTTATATTGCTGGCGAGCATTCTCCCGTAGAGGGCACCTGCTTCTCCATCGAAGTTTTCTTTAAGCAAATAATTTCCCCATATGAAACGATTTTTAAGAGCTCCTACCAAGGCGCCCAATACGAGGCCCGCGACCGCTCCTATAACATAAGTCATTTCAAAATTTCTCCTCTCGCCTATTGTTACTATTATACACCCAATTTAATTTAATTGCGAATAATTTTACGAAAATTTAGTAAATTAAAAGCGACTATTTACCTATATATAAGCATAGCCGCCTTTTTTGATTATCAATACAATTTTGCTGTATATTTATATGCCTTTTATCACATTGTTGAGCCATTTTTTACTCAAATATCGTTTAGTGAGGATAATCCCCTTTACCAGTTCTTCAGATTTTACCGCCAGAAGCGCGAAATATACCGGCCAGCCGAAATACAAAGATGTTATGAAGGCTGCAGGAACTCCGATCAGCCACACAGTGCCCACTTCTGTGAACATGGCAAACCTAGTATCGCCACCACATCTAAGTGTACCTGTGATATGGATACCATTATAGAGATTGAGCCACATCAGCGCTCCATAGATGATCAGGATCTTCATGGCTGCATCCGCACCTTCTTCGGTAAACTCAAATAACGAAAGAAGCGGTTCCCCTGCAGCGATAAGGCCTACGCCTGCGATGGCACCTATGATAAGCCCTGCTACGACCATTTTCTTCGACATCTCATAAGCAAGTTCCGGCTTGCCTTCGCCCAGTTTCTGACCGACCAGGATCAGCACGGCATCGCCCACGCTGAATGCCGCCAAAGAGAACATATTACTTATAGTATTACATGCCTGTATCGCTGCTCCTGCAGTTATGCCTATTCTTGCAAAAGCCGCCACATACAGAGACGTTCCAAGCCCCCACATCGTTTCATTTATTGTGGTAGGCAGGGCATTCTTAACGATCCTCATAGCCAACTCTTTACCGTAGCTGAAGTATTCCGAAAGCTTGCCTGCCACGATATTTTTTCGTCCGAATACGATAAACAGTATTATAGACATTTCAACGAATCTAGCTATTGATGTGGCCAACGCAGCACCCTGAACTCCGAGTGCCGGGGCGCCGAACTTTCCGAATATGAAAACGTAATTGAGAAATGTATTGAGTACCAAAGCCGTAACACTGGCATACAGCGGTAGTTTCGTCTGCTGCGTAGCTCTAAGTGCGACTGTAAACGGCTGCGTTATGGCCAGAAACAAGAAGCATGGAGCACCTGTCCTGATATACACTACACCCAACTCGATGACTTCAGGGAATCTTGTG
The DNA here is from genome assembly GCA_030536355.1 of Bacillota bacterium. Lineage (GTDB taxonomy): Bacteria > Bacillota > Clostridia > Peptostreptococcales > Anaerovoracaceae > Lentihominibacter. Next base: position 63,710 of record JAUNQD010000002.1, read on the forward strand.
AATATGCGCAGCACATATTCCGGAAACACCATTCCCACAAAGAAAAACATCAGGCCTATCCCGCCTGCAACAGTGAGGCCGAAGCCTGTTGTTTTCTTTATGCTCTTCATATCGCCTACTCCATAGAACTGCGATATGAATGTGGCTGTTCCGCTGGTAAACCCAAACAGTAGCATCCAGTTGATGAAAAACAACTGAACTGAAACCCCTACGGCATTCAGTTCAAGTTCTCCCAAACTTCCTACCATCAAGTTATCTATAAGGCTCAAGCTGGAAGCAATAAGGCTCTGCGCAGCAATAGGCAGAGCCAATTTTCCCATCATTCTCATCAGATCTCTATTTTTAATTGTATTGAGATTTTCTGAAGATGACATTTATATCTACTCTTTTCATTGATTTATTATTTTCCGTTTTTGCTTTCTTTCTCTTTTAGCTCTTTTTTCTCGTTAGGGATCTTAACGCCCCTGACATTAACACTTCGATTGCTTGTATCAGAGAGCAGCACATATATCAGCATTGCAGCTACAGCAAGGAGACCAATATACTCAACGGTAAACCCTCTGCTGTAAAGCACTGCAACTATCCCCATGATACCACTGATGCAATACATCAGCATAACAGCTCTTCTCTGTCCGTAACCTGCCCTCATGATCCTATGATGTAAATGCTCCTTATCGGCAGTCCCTATTGACTGGCGTCTCAAAGTTCTTCTGATTATAGCCATCAAAGTATCAAAAATCGGAAGACCAAGTACAAGCGCCGGTATGATAACAACTACTATAGTTGTGCTCTTGACTGTTCCAAGTATTGAAAACGCAGCGATAGAAAATCCCAGAAGCTGCGATCCGCCGTCACCCATAAATGTCTTGGCCGGGTGGAAATTGTAAGGCAAAAATCCTAATGCCGCTCCCGCAACGACCATCATCGCCAAAGTTGGAATATACTGCCCATGGATATATGCCACATATCCTATACATAACGCTGATATCGCTCCTATACCTGCAGCTAGGCCATCAAGACCATCGATCAGATTCACAGCATTGGTGATAGCTACTATCCATAATACTGTAATAAGGAAACATGCGATATCTCCGAAAACCATGCTTCCTTCGCCAAAATAATTGGTGATAAATTCGATGCGTATGCCCTGCACAAACAAAGCAATAGCACATACCATCTGGCCGCCAAACTTGACTATCGGCTTAAGGTTTTTGATATCATCGATCAGTCCCAATATATATATCATGGTGCAGCCTATCATTATGCTGATAACACCCACGTCATCCAGCGCAAATCCTGCCAGCGAAACCATTATGCCTGCGTATATTGCCACTCCGCCAAATCTTGGCATGGCTTTGTTGTGCATCCTTCTCTCATCCTTAGGCACGTCCATTGCCCCGATCTTTGGTGCCACCTTTATCGAAATAGGTGTGATCACCAGGGCTACTGCCATCGCTACAAGAAAAGGACCCCATAGTTCTAAACTGGTTGCAGTCACTATTATTCTCCTAACATTACTATCTTTAATCCTGCTTCACGAAGTATCTCAACAGCCAATTCGTCCGGATAACCTTCTCTTACCACGATCCTGCTGATACCTGCATTTATTATCATCTTAGCACAGATAACACATGGCTGATGAGTTATGTATATCGTTGCACCTTCTATGCTCTGTCCCAGTGTTGCCGCCTGGATAATGGCATTCTGTTCGGCGTGAAGAGCTCTGCACAGTTCATGCTTTTCTCCCGAAGGCACACCAAGCTGCTGTCTGAGGCAGCCGCCTTCTCTTTCTCCGCAATGATCAAGCCCTCTCGGTGCCCCGTTATATCCTGTCGCAACTATATGCTTGTCCTGCACTATAACAGCACCGACCTGTCTTCTGAGGCAAGTCGATCTTCTTGCTGTCAGTGCAGCCATGTCCATGAAATATTCATCCCAGCTGGGTCTCTTGTCCATGATTATCTCCTTTCGAAATCATCGTAATACACTTCTGCAAGATACAGCCCGTACGGCGGTGCCGTATGACCCGCTTTAGTTCTGTCCTCTGCTTTGATTATGTTCATCATATCTTCAGGGGCTATTTTGCCATGGCCCATATCCACCAGTGTCCCCGTTATTATCCTGACCATATTATACAGGAATCCGTCACCGCTGACACTGATTTCTATCTGTCCGCCCGTCGTTCCCGTAACTTCTATATCGAATATAGTCCTCACCGTTGTTTCCCTCGGATTTCCACCGGAACTTTCAAAGGACTTGAAGTCGTGTGTTCCCTTGAGTATCATCGCGCACTGCTTCATCGCTTCCACGTCGAGCGGTCTGTCCACATGATACACATAATTCCTTGAAAAAACATCGACTTCTTTGGTATTCGATATCTTATAAATATATTTCTTCCCTTTGCAGTCAAATCTGGCATGAAAATCCATAGGCATTTCTGCTGCATCCAATATCCTGATCGGAGCTATCGCAAATGGTCCCTTTTCTCTTCCGCAAAGGGCGTTGTTGACTACCATAGGGATCTTCTCGGTAGGCAAGCCCAGTTCTGCCTTAAAAGATGCTCTCGCACCCAAAGCATGCACACCTGCATCCGTTCTGCTTGTCCCGTTAAGAATTATCTCTTTCTTAAACAGGGACGATAGTGTGCTTTCTAAATGCCCCTGCACAGTCGGTTTGTCAGGCTGCCTCTGCCATCCCGAAAAATCTGCGCCATCATATGCAATTGTCAATAAAATATTCTTTTCCATACACATATACAATATATCCTAAAATTTATGTTTTTTCAATGACTGTTACCTGATATAATTATTTTATATATAAACAGGAGCGTTGGATATGAATGAGAAAAAGCTGACCTGGCTGAATCAACTTCGAGGATTCGCCATTATTATGATCGTTACCATGCATACATTGGGGTACTGCGAAAAAATGGAGCCTTTAGCTACTTACATAGGTTCTTTTGTGGTCCCACTGTTCTTTTTCATTTCCGGATATCTTTTTGTAAACAACAAGAACGAAAGTGTCTTCCATTATGCAAAGCGCAAGGCTCTGCGTGTTCTCGTACCGTATTTCTCATTCGCGCTGCTCTCTTTGATCCCATTTTATATGTTCGCTCAAGGGATCCAAAGTTCACTTGGGACATCTAAAATAATACACGATAATATCTTCCATTCGCTCTTATCAATATTCTATGCCAGCGGACACAGCGGATGGCTTGCTCAAAACTCACCGCTATGGTTCCTGCCTTGTTATTTTATCGTAATAGTTGCAGGAAAAATCATTTATAATGTTTTTTCTATCAAAGACTTTGGCAAACAAGATATTTGCTTCATGATATTCTTTGTCATTATAGGGTGGATAGTATATAAGTTTTTCAATTACGCCTATCCGTTCTGTCTGGAGACAGCAGTAGTAATGTTGTATTTTTATTTCTTTGGTTGTCTGGTTCGCAAGTTGTTGGCAAATACCGAATCTTCTTTAATGTGGCTTTGTACATTATGCCTTATTATCGGATTCATAGTACATAATTATAATGGCAGGATCAGCTGCATGAATAATAACTACGATCAAAGCTATGTGACATTTATAATAGCAGCAACTCTGACAGGGCTTGGATATCTTCTCCTTTTCCGAAGATTCAATATGGGCAAGATGTTTTCTTATATCGGCATCAATACGCTTCCGATACTTGTTTTTCACAAAATGCCTTTAGTAGTATTCCAATCAAGCCTGGGACCTGTCAGTGAAATGCTTCAGACCGGTCCTGCTTTCGCAGAGCTTGTTCTGGCACTCATATTTGTTGCGTTATCCATAATTTGTTCACTTATTGCTTATCAAATAATGATCAGGATATGCCCTATCATCTACGGTGAAACGAAAAGAAAACCTTGGCTCCCGAACAAAGGCCAAAACACAAATATATAAATCATTCCCCAAGCGCATATATACGGACCGAGTGGTTTCACATCGGTCCTTTTATATTTCCCTCTTGCCAGTCCTACGACAGCGGCGATGCCGCTGCAAAGAGCCGCACCTATAAGAACGATAACTGTGCCCTTTGCACCAAGGCAAAGTCCTAAAGAGGCAAAAAGTTTCACATCTCCGAAGCCCATCACTTCTTTTTTGAAGGCGGCTCCTCCAAGGAGCGCGGCAAGAAGCATCACTCCGCCGCCTATGGCTGCACCATACGCCGGCTGCCAAAGGCCTTCATGGAACGGGATGAATCCGAAGGCTGACAATGCCAGCATGATCACGAATTGATCCGGGATTATCATGTATTTAAGATCTGCCAGGCCTATGATGAGTAGGGCCCAGCAAGCGAACAGTCCCGCTGCAGCGAACTGCACATCAAAGAATGTCAGTCTTACCAAAAGACATGAAAAAGCAGCTGCATATATCCATCTCCAAGGATATCCTTTCACCCTCTGTATATGCGGATCCGCAAGCTCTGCAGATGGCGTTTCACCATAATCGCAAAGCCATGACGCAGGCATTTTATTAAAAATATATACGGCAGAAAATCCTGCTAAGGTACCCAATAGCATGCTAGCTATCACCTTGATAATGATTTCTGTCACTTGACCACCTCCGTAATTTCCTATATTTTACCAATTTATCTTCTTAACTACAATGTTGATTTGGTGAATTTATCATTGGGGCAACTAATGCAAAGTACAATTTTAGTACGATTTGGCGGTGTTTTTAGCGTCTGCGAGCCTTGAAAGGCCTGTTTTGAAATTATATAATGATGATGTATGGGCAATTTGAACATTGCACTTTGAATGAAGATAATTTTATGCAAAACGCATTTCAAATGGAGGTAATTATGGAATTTGACAGCAAAGCTTATATTGATGAGTATATCGCAAGAGCCAGAGTGGCTCAGGAAGCTTTTGAAAAGATGAGCCAGGAACAGGTGGACGAAGCCGTTAAGGTTATCGGTAAAGTCGTATATGACAATGCTGAATTTCTGGCTGAGATCGCAGTAGAAGAAACTGCTATGGGAAATGTTCCTGATAAGATCGCTAAGAACAAGCAGAAATCAAAGATCATCTGGAACAATCTGAAGGGCAAGAAATCACGCGGCATCCTGGATACAGACGAAACAACAGGCATCACAAGGATCGCTAAGCCTGTAGGCGTAGTTGCAGCTATCACACCTTGTACAAATCCTATCGTTACTCCTATGAGCAACTCCATGTTCGCTCTCAAGTGCGGTAATGCTATAATCATCACTCCGCATCATAAGGCTATCAAATGCAGCACTAAGGCTGTAGAAATGATGAACGCAGAACTGGCTAAGATCGGCATGCCTGAAAACCTGATCCAGATCCTGGACGTTCAGTCAAGAGAAAACACAAGAAACCTGATCTCAGCTGCTGACGTAGTAGTAGCTACAGGCGGTGCCGGTATGGTAAATGCTGCTTACAGCTCAGGAAGACCTGCCCTCGGCGTAGGTGCAGGAAACGTTCAGTGCATCATCGACGAAGGATACGATTACAAGGAAGCAGTTCCTAAGATCATCACAGGAAGAACATTCGACTACGGCATCATCTGCTCAGGTGAACAGTCAGTTATCTGCCACGAAAACGATTTTGAAAACATCATGGCTGAATTTGAAGCAGGCGGCGGATACATAGTGAGAGACGAGGCTGAACTAGAAGCTATCAGAGGTGCACTCTTTGAAGACGGCAAGCCTAACAGACATTCAGTAGGTCAGTCACCTGAAAGCATCGCTAAACTGGCAGGAATCCAGATCCCTGAAGGAACTAAGATCATTGTGGCAACTGCAGAAGCTACTGCAGATGTGGATCCCCTCGGCGGAGAAAAGATGGCTCCTGTCATCACAGCTTACAAGTATAAGACTCTGGAAGAAGGCGTGAACATCGCAAGAGAAAACCTTGAAAAAGAAGGCAAGGGTCACAGCGTATCATTCCACTCCGATTCAGAAGAAAACATCGAATACGTTGGTAAGGAGCTGTGCGTATCAAGATTCGTCATCAATCAGGTATGTGCAAGCAGCGCAGGCGGAAGCTTCTACAACGGCCTGGCTCCTACAAACACTCTGGGCTGCGGTTCATGGGGACATAACAGCATCTCCGAAAATCTGGATTACAAGCACTTGATGAACGTATCAAGGATCGCAAGATACATGCCTGATAACTACGTTCCATCTGATGAAGAACTTTGGGGCTAAACCCATCCCTACAATCGACAATAAAACAACCCGACCACGAATAAAATCGTGATCGGGTTTTATTTTTCTATATCAAACGTTCGATAGCAGTACGCATAACAGCTGCATCATCTATACTGTTGACTTCTCTTCTGAAAGCCGCTGCACCATGCATACCCTTGATATACCATCCAACGTGCTTTCGTATCTCTCTGACAGCGATACGTTCACCTTTATCTTCTATTATCAGGTCCAGATGCTTCATGAGCATCTTTATTTTCTCTTCATCTGTCGGTGCCTCCGGCAATCCTTCTCCCTTCCAAAGTGCAGCCGCATCTCTGAAGATCCAAGGATTTCCCAGTGCTCCTCTGGCGATCATCACTCCATCACAACCGGTTTGTCCCATCATATCTATGGCATCTTGCCCCGTCATGACATCGCCATTGCCTATTACAGGAACAGTAACAGCATTTTTCACTTCCGCTATCACATCCCAGTTCGCCTTGCCTTCATAATACTGTTCCCTGGTTCTGCCGTGAACGGCTATGGCTGAAACTCCTGCCGCTTCAAGAACTTTAGCAGTTTCCACCGCAGTATTCTGTTCTCTTTCGAAACCCATTCTGATTTTAGCCGTAACAGGTTTTCCTGCATTCTTTACCATAGCTTCCACCACATCGTGAAGCAAGTCCAATTTTTTCAGCAGTGCAGAGCCTTCCCCGTTTTTAACGACTTTAGGTACAGGGCATCCTACATTCAGATCCACCAAAGGGTTCTTCTCATCCTTAAGGCCCCTAACTGCATGAGCCATGATCTCAGGATCGCTGCCAAACAGCTGATACGCCACAAGGCCCTCATCTTCTCCGATTTCAAGAAGTTTACGGCTTTTTCTGTCTCCATACCAGAGACCTTTGCCGCTAACCATCTCCGTATAGACTAAAGAAGCCCCTTGCTTGGCACAGAGGCTTCTCATTGCTTTATCCGTTATACCTGCCAGAGGTGCGAGGACAAAAGGCGTATCAAGCTGAAGATCTCCTATCTTAAGAGGTTGCTTCTTCATAATCACACTCGTGCCTTTCTTTGTCGCCCTTAGCGTCAGTTTTTTTAGTTCTCTTATTCTTTTCGTAGATCAGCTGAAGACCTTCCAATGTCAACATCTTGTCCACATGATCTATACAGTCTATACCTGCATCGATCAAAGTAGCAAGTCCGCCTGTAGCGATGACCTTGACTTCCTGCTCACCGTTACCGCAGTAGTCCAGAAGTTCTTTCTTCATCTTGCCTACGATGAATTCGACCATACCCATGTGTCCGTATACAAGACCGGACTGCATGCTGTTGATGGTGTTTCTGCAGATAACATGTCCCGGCTCTTCCAGTTCCACCTTAGGCAGCTTGGAAGTCTTCTCGAACAATGCTTCTGATGAGATCTTAAGTCCCGGAGCGATAGTTCCTCCGATATACTCAGCCTTCTCCGATACTGCGCAAAATGTAGTCGCAGTACCGAAGTCGATAATGATCAGCGGGCCGCCGTATTTAGCGTGAGCAGCGACAGCATTCACGATTCTGTCCGCCCCTACCTGTTTCGGATTATCATATTTAACTATCAGTCCTGTCTTGATCCCAGGCCCTATTACCATCGCCTTTCTGTTGAAGTACTTCATAGAAAGGTGCTGCAGCGTGTAAAGCACTGAAGGTACTACCGTGGAGATTATAACGTCTTTGACGTTTTCCATCTTGAGTCCTTCGTACTTGAACAGCTGACTTATTATCATACCATATTCATCGGCGCTCTTCTTGTTATCGGTTTCCATTCGCCAGTTGGCGATCATCTGACCATCTTTGAATACGCCCAATACAATGTTTGTGTTTCCTACGTCAAATGCCAGTAGCATGGTTTTCTCCTTTTGCTCTGTATGATTGCTGTAACGTCATAGAGACGGTTTATAAAACCGTCCCTAATTAAAAACTTATTATTTGAATGTTACCAGAACATCTCCTGCATTTACAGTTGCACCCTTAGCTGCAGGTACTGTATCTACTGTTCCTGCTGCCAGTGCTGTGATTTCGTTTTCCATCTTCATCGCTTCCAGAACGATCAGAACATCTCCTGCATTTACTGCCTGACCAGGAGCAACCTTAACGTCCAGAACTGTACCAGGCATTGGAGCTGCAGGAGTAGGTGCCGGTGCCGGTGCCGCAGGTGCTGCTGCAACAGGTGCAGGAGCTGCAGGTGCTGCTGATGCTGCTCCGCCTACTTCTTCTACTTCAACTGCATATGTAGTTCCATTAACAGTAATATTATACTTTTTCATAGTTTTCATTTCCTTTCGATAATATGATCCCGTTATTGTCGGTTAAAACTTTCTGCTTGCTATGCAGTCTTCTCTGGCTGCGTTTGTCCAAAGGGTAGTCTCTCCGGAGATCCTGCTGATCTTTCTCACTACCAGATTGCCGGTTCCTCCGCTTCCCTGATAAGCTGCTACCGCTGCAGCGATAACTGCTGCGATAACTTCATCATCATTTTTTACAGGCGCTACTTGCTGGACTGAGGGCGCCGCAGCGGCTTCTGTCTTCGCTGACGCCTTATCTCCTTTCGATGCAACACCCATGATCTTACCCATTATGGCTACGAATGCCCATAATAAGCAAAGGATGAGGAATGTAACTCCAAGGCCCATGAGCATGGTTATGAATGAGCCTGTCATCTTCTCGCCGAAGCTGAGGGATTCAAATAATGCAGGATCTGCAAATTTATCCATTAAACCCATAGTGCACCTCCTAAAGCGGAATATTGCCGTGCTTCTTAGCCGGTAATGATTCTCTCTTAGTGCTCAGCATATCCAGAGCACTGATTATCCTCTGTCTTGATGTAGCAGGCTCGATAACATCATCAACGTATCCCAGCCCTGCTGCAACATACGGATTATTGAATTTTTCTTCATATTCTGCGATCTTTTCTGCTCTCAGAGCATCAGGATCATCTGCTTCCTTGATTTCCTTCTTAACTGAAGAAATGATATTTACGGCACCGGAAGCTCCCATTACTGCAATCTGTGCAGTCGGCCAAGCCATTACCATGTCTGCGCCCAGTTCCTTGTTACACATACCGATGTATGCACCGCCGTAAGCCTTTCTCAGGATCACTGTTACCTTAGGTACTGTTGCTTCACAGTATGCGTAGAGCATCTTAGCTCCGTGTCTGATGATGCCGCCGTATTCTTGACCTGTACCAGGGAGGAATCCCGGAACGTCTTCCAGTGTCAGCAGAGGGATGTTGAATGCATCACATCTTCTGATGAATCTTGCCGCCTTATCGGAAGCATCGATATCAAGGCATCCCGCTCCAACCTTAGGCTGGTTAGCTATAACACCTACTGTTGCGCCATCCATTCTGATGTAGCAAGTGATCATATTCTTAGCAAAATGAGGCATTACATCGAAGAACTTGCCATCATCTGCGATCTTTCTGATAACATCATACATATCATATGCTTTATTAGGATTGTCAGGAATGATTTCGTTAAGCTCAGGTATCATTCTGTTTATATCATCAGTGCAAGCATAGATAGGTGCTGTTTCCATATTGTTTGAAGGCATGTAGCTTAAGAGTTCTCTTACCATCATGAGTGTTTCTGCATCGTCTTTGCCGATGAAGTGAGCAACACCGCTGATAGTGTTGTGAGTCATAGCTCCGCCCAGCTGTTCAGCTGTAACTACTTCGCCTGTAACAGTCTTGATTACTTCAGGTCCTGTGATGAACATCTGGCTTGTCTTGTCGACCATGAATACATAATCGGTGATAGCCGGTGAGTAAACTGCTCCTCCTGCACAAGGTCCCATGATAACTGAGATCTGCGGGATAACGCCTGAAGAAATAGTATTGTTGTAGAAGATCTTACCGAAGCCTGAGAGTGCAGCTACGCCTTCTTCAACTCTCGCACCGCCTGAATCCTGAAGTCCTACTACAGGAGCTCCCATCTTCAGAGCCATGTTCTGTATCTTTACTATCTTCTCAGCATGGTATTCACCAAGAGATCCGCCGCTTACAGTGAAGTCCTGAGCGAAAGCAAATACGAGTCTGCCTTCTACCTGACCGTAACCTGTAACTACGCCGTCACTCGGCATTTCTTTTTCGTCCATACCGAAGTTATTGCATCTGTGCTTTACGAAAACATCCATTTCAACAAAGCTATCTTTGTCGAAGAGAATGTCTAATCTTTCTCTGGCAGTAAGCTTGCCCTTAGCGTGCTGAGCTTCGATCCTTTTTTCACCGCCACCCAGCAACAGTTTTTCTTTCTTTTCACGGAGCTGTTCAAGCTTGTTCATTTATGCTTCCTCCTTAAAGTAATGGATTTTGATGTCAGTATATATATGTACTAAAATACCAATCTCAATATACTGCAACTTATTTCAATTTGCAATCTTGTTTTTGTTTGTATACATTATTCATTACTGATGTTCTAGCCATTGAAACCACTGTGGAGCGGATATTTATCAGTGAGTTCCTTAACGATGGCTCTGGCCTTATCCATTGAAGCCTCTTCTCCCTTGCTGTCGATAACAAGTGCGATAGCTTCTGCAACCTTAGCAACATCTTCTTCCTTGAAGCCTCTGCTTGTCATGGCAGGTGTTCCAAGTCTCAGTCCGCTTGTAACGAATGGGCTCTGTGGATCATTAGGAATGGTGTTCTTATTCGTTGTGATATTGGCTTCATCCAGTAAATTTTCAGCCAGTTTGCCTGTAATATCTTTATTGACCAGCTTAACTAAGATCAGATGGTTGTCAGTTCCTCCTGAAACCAGTTCAAATCCTTTAGCTGTAAGAGCCTTGGCAAGCGCACCGGCATTTTTCAGGACCTGTTTCTGGTAGTCTACGAATTCAGGATCCATCGCTTCCTTAAAACATACTGCCTTGGCGGCTATGATATGCATAAGAGGACCACCCTGTGTTCCCGGGAATATTGCCTTGTCGATAGCCTTAGCAAACTCTTCTTTGCAAAGGATCAGTCCTCCTCTAGGTCCACGGAGAGTCTTATGAGTAGTGCTTGTAACGATATGTGCATGTTCCATCGGATTTGGGTGGAGTCCTGCCGCAACAAGACCTGCAATGTGAGCCATGTCTACCATCAGCAGTGCTCCTACTTCGTCAGCGATTTCTCTGAACTTATCTGTATGGATGGTTCTTGGATATGCTGATGCCCCTGCTACGATCAGCTTAGGCTTATGCTTCAGTGCCAATTCTCTAACATTATCAAAGTTGATAGTTTCTGTTTCAGGGTCAAGTCCGTAAGGTACGAAATTATATGAGATCCCTGAATAGTTTACAGGGGACCCGTGTGTAAGATGTCCTCCATTGGAAAGGTCCATACCAAGAACTGTATCACCGTAATCAAGGAGTGCCTGATATACCGCTGTATTGGCGTTGGCACCTGAATGTGGCTGCACATTGGCATGATCTGCTCCAAAAATTTTCTTGACACGTTCAATAGCTAAAGTTTCAACCTCATCAACGAATTCACATCCGCCATAATATCTCTTGCCCGGATATCCTTCTGCATACTTATTGGTCAGAGCACTTCCTGCAGCTTCCATAACCTCATAGTTTACGAAGTTTTCGGAAGCGATCATCTCGATCTTGGACTCCTGTCTTCCCATTTCTCTTTTGATAGCCGCTGTGATCTCAGGATCGGCTTTTTCCAAATAATTAAAATACATATTAGCTAACCACCCTTTCTAATCGCTTCAATGCCAATGCCATAGTAAGACCCGGTATGACTCTGTTACCTGTTATTTCTACACCAAGCATCTCATTGATCTTCTTTAGTCTGTACTGTACTGTATTTGTGTGGATCCCCATGATGTCTGCCGTCTTGCTGCTGTTGACTCCCGCGTCCAAAACAAAAGTCTCCAGCGTTTCAAGAAGCTGTCTTCCTTTGTTTTCTCCTGCTTCTTTGAACGGCTCAAGCAGTTCTATATAGTTTTTCTTAACGAACCCACCCTGTATCTGTATATTGATACAATTGCTGACAAGTGTCAGCTCATATTTAGTAAATACTCTTTTATACGGAAATACATTCTGTACGAAAGACCAGCTCTCGCTTATAAGTCTATACGCATCCCCTGCGCCTTCGATACCATTAAGTCCGGTCACATGAAAAATGCGCGCACTCTTGTTTTCCTTCAGCTTATCAAAAAGCTTGACGCAGCTGTTTCTGGCTGTTGGGTTTGCACCGTCTTCATCATAGGTCAGGATCATTCCGTATGTCTCGTCACCTTCGGTGATCTTCATGATGTTCAGGTCTTCTTCCTTTTCAAATTCTGCAAAGATCTGTCCCTCTATATCCTGGCCTATCCCTTTGGAAAAGAAAACGCTCAATATATCGTTTCCGCTTATCTTTGCTTCATCTTTCAAAGTATACGCCAAGCTCTTGTTGCCTCTCATCAAAGCCTTGATGAACTCAGCCTTGGCATCGCGCTCAGGTGTATACTTCCACATTCCCATTGCCAACTCGATTATCTCTGCCAGTTTAGTAATTTCACCGGCTGTATATGAGTCCTCATTATCAACGATAAACATGTAGTACTTATCATTGTTTATGGTAACGGGACCCCAATAGGTGAGCACTCCATTAACATCGATCATGGTGTATACCTTGGAGTCGCTTTCAACATTTCGCTCTTTACCCAACTTGATAGCATCGGCTATTGTCACCTTGTGCCTTGTCTCTACTGTCAGTATAGGATTGAAGTCTTCGCTCAAAAGTATCAGCTGGAAATCATTATTGATCGCGGCTTCTCTTACTGCTGACTGGAAATTGCTGTGTTTTTCGAAGTTGAGAAGATGGAACACTGTGTTGCTGATCAGGCTGTTACGGAAGTTGTCTCCATAAAGCACCTTGTCCATCACCTCAGAAATAGCCTGTGAATATCCGGCATTTCCCCGCATCACTATCAGAGGCATCATTTCACGTTCGGCCGTTTCGATCAGCTTCTGATCCACTTTTTTCATTGCTTTGCCGACGTAGTAGATTACCATCGCTGCACAGCCGCTTCTTGCAGCTGCACTTATGATATCGCGCTGTTTATCCACATCGTCTCTTATACCAAGAAATCCTGTAAGCAATATTTCAGCTTCATCGCCATTCCTCAAAGTAATATCCTCTACATCACAAGCATCAAGAACAGATATGGCTTTGACTTCATTGGACAGATTCAGTTTTCCTGCCAGCACTTCAGCACCTTTGAATGCATCAAGGGCGAGGCAGTCTGCAACTGTGACCTTCATGTTTAATTCCTTTCTTCGTCGTCAGCTTCCTCTCCTTCATCGTCGTACTCTTCAGCGTCATCTGCGTTGAGGTAGTCTGTATCGTAGATAGCAAGCTCTTCTTCTGAAGGCATATCATCATCTTCTTCATCCCAGCCTTCCAGATCCGCATCATAGTTTTCAGGCGGTTCTTCATCTTCAGGGATGTCTTTGGCCAGCTTATCGGGATCGAATGGTTCGGCTGTCTTGCTCACTTCATTGTATGTCATAAGTCTAGGTTTGAACTTGCCTTCTCCTTCATTATCCTTTATGGCTTTTGCTGCTTCCTCCATTTCACGCTTCTTGGCAAGACGTTCTTCTCTCTTGCGCATCTTCTCGGATTCCACAGCTTCCTCTTCATCAAGAGCTTTTTTCTTTTCCATCTGTTCTTTCAGATCTTCAGCCAGCTGCTTAGGAGTTTTTTCTCCATTATACAGCTGAACGAACTGGTCATGATCCAGAGTTTCCACCTCAAGCAGCCCCTCTGCTACAGCCTTCAGCTGTTCCATATGTTCTGATAAGATCTTTGTTGCTGCTTCGTAAGCTTCTTCTACAATAGCCTTGACTTCCGCATCGATCTGAGCAGCTGTACCTTCGGAATAACTCTGCTTTGAAGTAAGATCCTTGCCCAAGAACACTTCATCAGATGAACTGTAATTCACAGGGCCCAGCTTTTCACTGAATCCATACTTAGTGACCATCTCCTTGGCGATATCTGTTGCTCTCTGTATATCATTGCTTGCACCTGTACTGATATCGTCCAGCGTCAGCTGTTCCGCAACTCGTCCACCCAGCAGATGTATGATCTGCTCTCTCATGGATTCTTTAGTTCCGTAATATTTATCTTCCTTAGGCAGGATCATAGTGAATCCGCCAGCTCTTCCTCTAGGGATTATAGTTATCTGGTGAACAGGGTCTGTCTTAGGAAGCGCGTGTGCTACGACTGCATGACCGGCTTCATGGTAAGCAGTAAGCTTGCGTTCTTCCTCACTGATAACTCTGCTCTTCTTTTCAGGACCAGCAATGACCTTAGTGATCGCTTCTTCTATTTCTTCCATCCTTATTTTGATGCCGTTTCTTCTCGCTGTGAGAAGAGCCGCTTCGTTAAGCATGTTTTCGATATCTGCAGGTGAGAATCCCGGTGTTCTTCTCGCCAGCACCTTAGGATCAACGCTATCGTCAAGAGGTTTATTTCTTGAGTGTACTCTAAATATCTCTTCTCTTCCCACGATATCAGGAATGCCGATAACGATCTGTCTGTCGAATCTCCCCGGTCTCAGCAGTGCAGGGTCCAGTACATCCGGTCTGTTAGTCGCTGCCAGGATAATGATTCCTGTATTCTCAGCGAATCCATCCATTTCAACAAGCAACTGGTTGAGAGTTTGTTCTCTTTCGTCATGACCGCCGCCGAGACCTGCACCTCTCTTACGTCCTACAGCATCGATTTCATCTATGAATACGATGCAAGGAGCATTCTTCTTAGCCTGCTCGAACAAGTCTCTTACTCTCGATGCACCTACTCCGACGAACATTTCAACGAAGTCTGACCCGGAGATGGTGAAGAACGGCACTCCCGCTTCTCCCGCAGTCGCTCTTGAAATATATGTTTTACCTGTTCCCGGAGGCCCCACGAGAAGTATTCCCTTAGGGATCCTTGCTCCCAAGCTGTTGTATTTGATAGGGTGCTTGAGGAAATCTACGATTTCTTCAAGTTCTTCTTTTTCTTCCTTAAGACCTGCTACATCCTTGAATGTTATCTTCTTATGATCGCCTTCCTTCTGCAGCTTAGCTCTGCTCTTACCAAACTGCATAGCTTTGCCGCCGCCGCCACTTTGGTTCATGATCATCATGAAGAAGAATATCATTATCCCTATCATTATGATCGTTGGCAGCAGATTGAGAAGTATAGACTCTTTCTTAGGCTCATCACTTGACAGTTTCAGCTGCCCTTCGTCAACCATAGGCATGATATACATGTCATATATATAGCTCATATCGACCGCGCTGTTCACATAAGCATATACTGTTTCGCCCGATTCCAGCTTGGCCGTGAGTTTAGTTTCGGTTACATTGATTTCCTTTACCTCATCCTGCTTCAGGTATTTGACCATAGTCGATGTCTTGACTTCCTTCTGCTCTTCCGGAGCATCGCTGCTATAGAACCATGCCATTGCGAAGATAAGTCCGAATATGATCACATATATCCATATGTTCTTACCTTTACCTTTTCTCAATTTCTTTCCTCCTGATTACACCTTTTGTCTCTCTTTATTTTTGTTTTATTACAACAAATTAATTGAATAATTTTATCACAAAAACCAACTTTTTTCAATAGCGATGCCTCGCTTTTGGTCTGTTTTCACAATTTTTTCATAGTCACACAGCCCTTTGCCACTTCCAGCACATATCTCCTAGGGAACTGTACTGTTTTCGGACCTTGCTTCTTCTCGATTATCGCGTCTGCAGCCTTGATCCTTTCTTCCGAAACATCGCTCTCAAGACCGATGAAAGCGAAAGCCTTGAGGATCGCCCTATGGCGGATCGCCGGGTGCGCCTTTGCAAGAAGATCCCTGTCGAAAGACACTTCTCCGTCTCCTTGCCTTGCATGATTTTTATAGAAATCTTCCACTTGCTGCCACATGTATTCTTTATCCGCAGAGGCTATCCTGGCGAGTCTCACCAGGCTTTCCTTAAGATTAGTATTATGCTCCTTCTCAAGGTACGGGATCAGTTCATTTCTGATCTTGTTTCTGGCATAGACCGATTCTTCGTTTGTATGGTCTATCACAGGCTGCAGGTCATTATGTTCACAATAAGACTCGATCTCGTCTCTGTAAATATCAAGAATAGGTCTTATCACTTTATATCCGCGTTCTTCCCTTTCATATGCGATGCCTGCAAGGCCGTCTGTTCCTGTCCCGCGCAGCAGTCTGAACAGGACAGTCTCTGCCTGGTCATTGGCATTTTGGGCTACTGCTATCTTGATGCTTTCTTTAGGGACATCTTTCGCAATACGCTCCGCCACTTCATAAAAAGCGTCGTATCGAGCCTTTCTCCCTGCTTCTTCGGATGTCATGCCTGTTTCAGCCGCCAATGCATTGCAGTCCACGACGAAGCTGTCACATTCAAGACCATTCTTCCTGCAAAGCTCTTCCACATACTGCTGATCCCGCTCTGCCGCTCCCGGCCTGAATTTATGATTCACATGCACGGGATGGATCGTAAGTTCCAGCTCCTTTGAAATATTCTTGAGCACATTAAAAAGGCACACTGAATCAGGGCCTCCCGAAAGGCCTATCACAATGTGCTGTCCTTGGGCAATCAGCCCTTTTTCTTCTATAGTTTTCCTGATTTTATCTTCAGTTTTTTTAGTGATATCCGGTAACATTTCATCCTCTCCTAGGGCTACATTGTATCACATTTAGAGGATGCGTGCCACCATTACAGTCATGTCATCTCTTTCCCTGCCTACATATCCATCAATGGCACGGTTCATTACAAGATCTCCCATAGTCTCCGGATCCGTCGATCTGACTGCGGCTATGGTTTCCTTGATATTGTGCAAATTATGCAAAGTGCCCGAAGACTTTCCTTCTACACCATCGCTTATGCCATCGGACATCATTACTATCCAGTCTCCTTTTTTCAGCTGAGCTTCCACATATTTTACCTTGAGTCCATTTACGATCCCAAGGGGCACTGCCGAAAGCTTCACTTCTTCCACATTTGATTTTCGGCGTATCAGAGTTGGCGCGGCCCCTATTTTATAAAACTTAGCTTTCCCTGTGTGCTTATCCACTATTATCATATCCAATGTGGCGTAAGAATCTTCATTGTCTTTTATTATCATTATGGTGTTGATCATCTTCAGTGCCATATCTGTCGATACACCAGCCTTGAGAAGGGCCATCATTGTCTTCGTCACCATCAGACTTTCGGCAGCAGCTTTCTTACCTTTTCCCATCCCATCACTGACCACCATCACCATACGACCATCGTCAAGTTCCTGCCACCCGCAGCAATCACCATTGATATTTCCGCTGGCGGCGCATTGTGATATAGCAATTTTCATGTCTATTTTTTCGGATATTACAGATGCTTTATTGATCGTTCTGCTCTTCAAGTGCCATCTGAGATTTTCCATCATCTGATGTGTCATATCGAATTGATCTGCAAGAAGCGACCTGTTATCAAGATATGTAGAATATAGTTCCGATAGTTTCCTCATTTGCGCCGATCTTGATTCCAGGAGTTCTTCTGCATATTCATCCGCTCCTTCTTCTGCATATAAATCTTTTCTCATAATGCCATGGATGAATTTCTTCATTTTTGTTCCAAACCGCCAGTATAGGGCAATGAACAAAATAGTAGGTATAATAAGGCAGTACTTATCTATCCCCAGCACTACTCCGCTATCTATATGTCCGCATAGCCAGCAGGCACAAACAAAAGTAGCTGACATAAGAAGCGCTCCGTGCCCCTTTGCAAAAGAGGCAGCGAGAAGCCCCAGCATCACCGTAACCGTTATCCCCCATTGTCCGTGCCCCATCAAGTAAGCCCACACAGACCCTGCAGCCACCAAAAACAAGGCCTCACCCACATCTATGCAGACCAGGGCCCACAGACTTACAAATATGATCGCAAACCAGATAAGGAAGGAAAATCCCATGCCGTTTATGATGAGGAGGGTCATCGTAATAAAAGAAGCCGCGCTAAGAGAATCTGGACGAGGTCTGTCAAACGTATCGAAAATACCCATAAGGGCAACTATGATCATGCCTTCAGCAAACATGAGTCTGGGGCTTGTTAAATAAACCTTCCCTGCAGCCAAGCTATATATGCTGATTGCGATAATGGCTGCAGAGGCAGTGATCAGTGCTCTCTGCCATAACGACATGGGAATTTTTCGTGTGGCTGTTTGTATAAGAGAACATACTATCATGGCTGCTATGTACCCCCAAGGATCATAGCCTCTTGATATGTACGGTAAGAGGCCTGTCGCAGCAGGGATCACCAGATATATGTTTAAAGTATTTCTTGAAAGCATATAGGCAATAAACGATATTCCGCAAACAAAACTGTTCCCAAGAATAGGCCCACGACTTACGAGACATGCAACTACCGTCAGAATTATGATATATGATATTTTTGTGCCTGCTATCTCAAAAGCGTTGATTTTACTTGTATTCTCCATGATAAATCTCTTGTTCCTTCACTCCACGTTTTTTCACTGCATATTATAGGACCTGTACATCGCAGAATTTGTCACAATGACAGAGCAAAGGGATATTTTTTTTAGGAATGTTTTCTGATATAATGTTTGAGACTAAAAATGACGCTCTTATGAAAGAAAGGAATATGACATGTTATTTGACTCACATGCACATTTGAATAATAAAATGTCCGATAAAGACAGAGCTGCCATGGTGGCAGCCATAGAAGCCTCCGATCTTGACTACGTTATGGATATCGGTTTCGATCTGGCAAGTTCCAAGCTGGCTGCAGATCACGCCGCTAAGTATCCTTGGTGTTATGCCGCTGCAGGCTTCCATCCTCACGATGCAGAAAACATGGACGACATGGACCTCATCATGATAAAAGGTCTGGCTAAGAAGAACAAGGTCATGGCCATCGGAGAGATCGGTCTTGACTTTCACTACGACCGTTCACCAAGGGATATCCAGAGAGAAGCTTTTCGTAAGCAGATCAGACTTGCCAACGAATTGAAGATGCCTATCGTCATCCACTCAAGAGAGGCCGATCAGGAAGTAATGGATATATTGAAAGAAGAAGGTGCTTTCTCTGATGAAAGAAAGTCATGGTTCCCTAAGCGTCCCGACCCTACAGGCTATACAAAGGGCAGTGCTTCCGACGCCTCCGGCGATGCAGACGATGCACGAGTGCTGCTCCACTGCTACTCCGGCAGTGCAGAACTGGGTCGTCAGTATGTGAAACTGGGCGCTACATTATCCATTGCAGGACCTGTGACATACAAGAACAACAAGAAGACCATAGGTGTAGTAGAAGAAGTCCCTATCGACTTCCTTCTTGTGGAAACAGATTCACCTTACCTGACGCCTGAACCTTTCCGCGGAAAGAAAAACAACCCTTCGCTTGTGGAATACACAGCACGAAAGGTTGCAGAGATAAAAGGCATGAGCTATGAAGATGTTGCAAAAATCACTAAGGCCAATGCCTTGAGGTTTTACGGTATAAAATAAGCATCAAAAAACGGCAGTTATAAAAACTGCCGTTTTATTGTTGTCTTTATGCTACAGGATTTCCGTCTTCAGCTTCAGGTGTTACGAACTTCAGGACTTCCTTGCCGTCTACAGTTTCTTCTGCAAACATGATCATGCCCTTTGATTCGAGACCTCTCAGCTTTCTAGGCTTCAGGTTGGCAACTACCAGCACCTTTCTGCCTACGCATTCTTCAGGCTTGAAGTGTTCAGCTACGCCTGAGATGATCTGGCGCTTTTCTGTTCCCATCTTAACCTGGAACACCAGCAGCTTGTCAGCCTTAGGGTGCTTTTCTGCTTGCAGGATAGTTCCTACTCTAAAGTCGATAGCATCGAATGTATCGTATTCGATCTCGTCTTTCAGTTCCAGAGGGATGTTTTCTTCTTCCTTGTTTCCACCCTGCATTGCTTCCAGCTCTTCCAGTTCTTTTTCGATGTCCAGTCTAGGGAAGATAGCATCGCCCTTCTTCACCTGTTCACCGCTCATCATTTCGAATGTAAGAGCATCCTCCCATGCAACATCTGCATACCAAAGTCCCAGCTGCTTTCTGATCTTGTCGGAAGTTGTGTGCATGAATGGGTAGATCAGTACTGAGATGATTCTGATAGCTTCTGCCAGGTTATGGAGAACGTTATCAAGTCTTGCCTTAGTCGCTTCATCCTTAGCCAGTACCCATGGCATAGTTTCATCGATGTACTTGTTAGCTCTTCTTACCAGCACCCAGATTTCTTCCAGCGCCATGTTGAACTTAAATTCGTCCATGTTGGCTTCTACCTTAGCAGCTGCGCCAACTGCGATGTTCTTCAGATCTTCGTCAACTTCTTCTACTGCGTCTGTCAGATCAGGAACGAATCCGCCATTGTATTTTTCGATCATGGAAACTGTTCTTGAAACCAGGTTGCCCAGGT
The DNA here is from genome assembly GCA_030536355.1 of Bacillota bacterium. GTDB lineage: Bacteria > Bacillota > Clostridia > Peptostreptococcales > Anaerovoracaceae > Lentihominibacter. Next base: position 84,335 of record JAUNQD010000002.1, read on the forward strand.
CGTTTGCCAGATCGTAGTTCATTCTCTTGAGCATTACTTCGTTAGTAAAGATGCCGTCCTGTCCGAAAGTATATTCTCTCAGCAGGAAGTACTTCAGAGCGTCGATGCCGTATCTTTCGATCAGCTTAACAGGGTCTACCACATTGCCCTTTGACTTGGACATCTTGCCGCCTTCCAGAAGCAGCCATCCATGTCCCAGCACCTGCTTAGGCAGAGGCAGTTCAGCACTCATCAGCATAGCAGGCCATATGATAGTATGGAATCTAACGATTTCCTTACCAACCAGATGAACGTTTACAGGCCAGTACTTTTCGTAAAGCTCAGGTTCGTCAGGCCAGCCCAATGCTGTGATGTAGTTTGAAAGTGCATCCAGCCATACGTACATAACGTGCTTTTCGTTGATAGGTACAGGGATACCCCAGTCAAAAGTCGATCTTGAGATACAGAGATCTTCCAGTCCCTGCTTAACGAATGCGATCATTTCGTTTCTTCTTGTATCAGGCTGAAGGAACTCAGGAGTGTTTTCGAAAAGGTCAAGCAGTGCATCTGCATACTTTGACAGTTTGAAGAAATAAGCTTCTTCCTGAGCCTTCTGTACAGGTCTGCCGCAGTCAGGGCACTTGCCGTCTACCAGCTGGCTTTCTGTCCAGAAAGATTCGCATGGTGTGCAGTACATTCCTTCGTATTCGCCCTTATATATATCGCCTTTTTCATACATCTTCATGAAAAGGTCCTGTACTCTCTTGATATGTCTGTCTTCAGTAGTTCTGATGAAGTCATCATATGAGATTTCCATAGTCTTCCATAGGTCTTTGATCCCTGCAACCACTTCATCAACATACGCCTGAGGAGTAACGCCTTTTTCTTCTGCGATAGTCTGGATCTTCTGTCCATGTTCATCAGTACCTGTCAAAAATCTTACGTCATATCCTGACAGTCTCTTGAATCTTGCCATAGCATCGGCCATTACTGTACAGTAAGTATGTCCGATATGAAGATTTGAACTTGGATAGTAGATCGGTGTTGTGATGTAATATGTGCCTTTATTTGCCATTTTAATCTTCCTTTCTATATAAACAATGATGGTTCTTTTCGTTCATCCCCATACATTGCTTCTAACTCTTCCTTATGATAAATATATCCCGCATCGTCATAGTATAGTGCTTCTGTCGGGCACTTCTTGACGCATCCGCAGCACTTGATGCAGATGCCGGAAACTATGCCGGGCTCGTCCTTTGAGATAGATCCCATCGGACATACTGCAGCGCACATGCCGCACTTGATGCATTTATCTTCATGAAGCTTAGGCTTCACTTTAAGTATATTTATATGTTCGCCATGCCTGTCTCTCGGTTTATAGTAATCTCTGATCGGATCACAGCCTTCGACTTCCACAGGCCCCATCATATCCAGTGTGTAGGACATCTCCACTTCATGGGCTGCACTGTCTCTCATTATCCAGAGGATCTTATCGGCTGCTTCTTTTGCAAAGGCATCAGCTATCTTCATGTCTGCAGCATCAGGCCTTCCGGCCGCCAGCGTTTTCGAGAAGGAATGTTCCCCGATGAAAGCTGCTGCTGCTACTGTCCTGAAGTCTTTATCTTCAAGGATGTTTCTCAGCTCGATCAGCGCATCATCAAAATTCCTGTTACCGTAGAGGACTACAGGGATGGCTATAGCGCCGCCGCCTTTGAGAGTATCGAGAAATTTGAGGAGCACATTAGGAACTCTTCCCGCGATGACAGGAACACCAAAAACGACGATATCGTTTTCATCAAAAATATACTCCTTATCTCTTGCCGCTTTTACGGCGAAATTGATGTCTGCCTCTTTTTCAAACTCGACTTCTGACAAAAAATCCTCCGCTTCAGCTGATCCCGCTGTGCTTTTCAGTTCACTCCACATGCTGTATGCGATGCTTGTTGTGATCTTCGCAGTAGTTCCTGTGCCAGTGAAGTACATGGCTCTGATTTTCATACTCATCTATGGCCTCCTGCTTACCAGCTAAATGATGCCAGTCTGTCCAGTTTCTTTTCTGTATATTGGATGATCAGATCTACGATATCTTCGATCTCAAGGTATCCACTGTCCATAGCCAGGTGATAGTTTACATGCTCTCCCCACTTTCTTCCTGTGTGATACGCATAGTAATTAGCTCTCGCCTTATCTGTATCCTTCATCATCTTCTTTACATTATCTTCAGGAACGCCGTATTCTTCAACAGCCCTTCTGATCTTATCAGCTTCTTCCGCATAAATGAATACATTTGTTGCTTCCGGCATTCCTCTAAGTATGTAATCTGCACATCTTCCGACAATAACACATGATCCTTCTTCTGCGATTTTTCTTATGGTATCGAACTGTGCCAAGAAAAATCTTTCATTGAGAGAAAGGCTTTCCGGACCGGCTTCACCGGTTCCCATAGCTGACATAAGACTGTACAGGAAACTATTTTTAGCTTTCTTTTCAGCTTCTTCCATCATTTCTCTGCAAAACCCTGATTCTTCTGCTATTCTGTCCAGCAATTCCTTATCATAATACGGAACCCCCATTTTTTCGGCAAGCCTTCTGCCAATGAGTCTTCCGCCGCTTCCAAACTCTCTGCTTATTGTTATTATGCATTTCTTATTATCCATATAATCGCCTCCGTGCGCTTAACTATTCCTAATATTGTACCACATCTCAAGCCTTTTTGCTAATCTAATATAACGTATCTGCCGATACAGGGCCATAGAACTTGCCACAGATCCCCGACCAGTCGATACTGTCGTCTGCCAGTACCCACATGAGCTTAGTTATAACGGCTTCAAGAGTCATATCTCTGGCTTCCAAGATACTGAAAGCATCACTCAGTTTCTTGCCCACTTCATAAGTTTCCATGTGGCTTCCTTCATATGTGACCTGAGTGGTCATAACGAGAACTTTTTCTTCAGGCTTATACTTTTTGAGTTCTGCAAAGAGCACTTCTTCGAGGCTTTCAGGTATCCCGCCTACGCCAAAACTTTCGATGATCACAGCATCGTAATTTTTGAATATTTCCGGTAGCAGTACAGGAGATATGCCCGGTGTCAGCTTCAATAGAAAAACTTTATCGTTCAGTTTATCATAAAACACCGGTGCCGTTTCAGGTTTCTTCTGGTTCATGTACCTTATGATCCTGCCTTCATGGATAGATGCCAACAGCGGATAGTTGATACTGGAAAAGGCAGCATAGCTGAGAGACTTGGTTTTCTTGGCTCTCGTTCCTATAATGACCTCTCCGTCAAATACGATCTGTACACCCATTGAGGCATCGTCGGCAGCATAAAGGATACTGTCTCTAAGATTTGCCTTGGCATCTGTTATCTCAAATCCGATAGGTTTCTGGGCTCCTGTCAGAACGATAGGTTTGCCTGAGTCCTGAATAAGGTATGAAAGCGCTGCTGCCGTATATGCCATGGTGTCTGTACCATGACATATAACAAACCCATCGTATTTATAGTATTCATCTTTTATAGCTTTAGCCAGCTCCAGCCAGTGAGACGGTGTTATGTCTGTACTGTCGAGATTGTACATAGCTTTTGTTGTCAAAAGTATATCTTCGCCAAGTTCAGGAAGATACGAAAGCAATTCTTCCGATGAAAGTGATGGCACCAGGCCTGCTGCATCCTTTACAGATGCAATAGTTCCTCCTGTGGTTATGACAAGAAGTTTTTTCTTCATATTCTATCCCTCATATATGAATTTCAGAACAGCCTTATCAATGGCATGTTCCTGAGTGATCTTTCTGATCTTGTTATAGTAAAATCCCGGTTCGAGATCAGGTTTGATATCCAGCGCATAGATCTCCACTTCGTACTCGTGAGGTCTTCCCGGAGCAGGACCACCGTAATTGGCGATATATTCTGTAGGGATACCTTCATAAGGACCGTAAGGCAGCGCCCAGCTTGTCATTCCCTGGATTAGAGTGCCCTTTGCAGCCTCATTATCTTCAAGGCTTCTTCTGTCCTTATCGATGTCTGAAACGAGCCAGTGAACCCAAGGCACGCCTTCATCTTCTACGTTGTCATAGTCCATACAGATGATGGCGAAGCTTTCTGTTCCTTCAGGAACATCGTCCCATTCGAGAGGAAAAGATCTCTGCGGGATGCCGTATTTTATCTGGCTTTCATCTGAAGTTTTGATGCCGTATTCCGGATCCATGTAGCCGTTTGTCATTGCTTTTGATGTGAGTTTCATGATTATTCCTCCATGATGAATGGTTTATGCTTAAGTATCCTTGCCGCGTTCTTGCCTACGACTCTCAGTCGCTCGCTATCTGTATGGCTTCCGGTGTTCGCAGAGTCGGCATTGATTTCCTTGTCACTGAGCTCATAACTCATGAACGGCTCGCTCTTTTTGAACTGTACGCAGAAGATCTGCGCTTTATCACCGTCCACGCCTATAGCTACGCCCAGGCCTTTTTTAACGATATCTTCAAGAGCATCTGAGAAAGGCTCATCAGTCTCAAATCCGCACCTTGGCAGGCCTTCTTCTTCGATACCGTATGAGATCTGATATGCCATCTCTTCACAGCCTTCCGGGAAGAATATGTTTATCTTGGGAAGGCTTTCGTTGGCAACGTGTTCATGACGCAGGCTCATGCCGGTATATTCCACCTTGCCTGTTTCTATATCGCCTTTTCTCTTAATTTCCATTGCCGGCCTCCTCCAGGTATGACAGCAGCAGTCCTGTCGCCACCGCATTTCTAGGGCCTTCTGTCTCTCTGACGTTAGCCTTGCCGCTGATGATGCCGTAATATGTAAGTGCGTCAGTCACCATGTTGCCCAGCTCGAAGTCAAGTGATGAACCCCCTACGAGAACAACGTGCTCGAATTCAGTGATGTTGCCTGTTCTGGACACTTTCTCGAGAGCTCGGATTATGTTGGTGATCAGCACTTTTTCTTTAGCTTCTCTTCTAACCGCCCTTATCTTCTCGAGGTTCTGATTAGTTCTCACAGGCTTCCATCCTGTAGGTTTCAAAACTACAGTCCTTGCGAACATCTTGCTGTCTATAGCCTCTTCGAAGAACTGTGCCGTTCCGTCTTCATGTCTTATATGATAGAGTGATTCCACCTTTGCCAGCGGATATTTCTTGATCTCTTCTGCCAGTTTAAAATCATCAAGACCCAGCTCTGCATTGATGAGCATAGTTACCATGTTGCCTGCTCCTGCCAGATGGACAGGTCTTGATTTGTTTTCTCTATCAAGAAGGCATGCATCCGTTGAGCCTGCGCCTATATCTACCACCAGCAGAGGCTTCTCTGTTCCCGGAGTAGTCAACGCCCCTCTTACGGCCATGCTTCCTTCCACTCCGCCGATCTCAACTTTCACGCCAAGCTCAGCAGAAACTGCATCTGCAAGTCTTTCCATATGGAGCTTTTCTGTCTTTACCATGGCAGCGATCCCTACTGCCTTTTCCATGGCGAATTCATTGGCAAGATTTCCGCGCACTTCCTTAGGAACTATTGTGTCTACCGCCATGATGTCTTTGATGAAGACATTGTTGTAGTCCTGTTCGGTAAGGTCCGCCATTTCCTTTCTTACCTTTTCCAGCATTCCGCCTACATTAGTTCCCTTAGTTCCCGTAACATCTTCGATGTTTCTCGCTTTTCTGACTGTCTCCATGATCTCGCGGGAGCCGCGGTCTACCGGTGCCGTATATTTTCTCTTACCGCTATCTAGGATTATCTCACCTGCAGGGATGCGACGTTCTTTTACTTCGCCTTCAGGAGTTTTGATCACTACTGCCGAACGATTTCCTATGAGAGCTTTCGCGATGTGAACGATCTGCTTAGTCTCTGATGCAGTAAGTCCGAATACTGTCGCTATGCCGTACGGATTGGACAGGAATTCGATACATGATCCCGGCTGTGATACTTCTACCGCGCAAGGCATGCCGATAGGCACTCTGTCGATGGCCGCTACTTCGTCAAGTATCGGGATCACCTTATTTATTCTGTTATTTACAAGTACGCCGTCGTCTTTCTTGAGGATGGCGCCTTCTATATCTATATCATTATCAAGGGCTTCATTTATCATCTTCGCAGCGTCGATGAAGTCTACTTCTGCCGGTACTACGACGATATATGCCTTGTCTTTTTCTGCTTTATCGAGATCTTCGATCTTTATGGTCTCGCCTATGCCAAGGCCCAGACCTCCCGGCGTATCCGGGTTATGACCTATAAGTGTTGATTCTGTAATGATAGTCTCTGTGATGGTTTCCATCGCAAAGTCGCCGATAACGGGTGTAGCTTCGTTTATTCTGATGAGATCGATCTCTTCTATTTCAATCTCCATTTTCTTAGCTGCATCCTTCAGCGATTTGATTATTCCTTTGATATTGTCGTTAGTTCCCTTGATTCCTGTTGTCGCATTGATGCCGCTGACGCATTTTATCAGCTGACCGTCTTCGATCAATCCTAGGGCTGTTTCTGTTGTCGCATTACCTATGTCTACTCCGGCAATATACTGTCTCATTGATAGGTCCTTCTTTCATGAAATACTTTATTAATAATAGTATAAAGACCTCGCCTGCTTTACTCAAGAGGCGAGGTCGATATTTTTGTGCAAAGTGCGCCTTTGCTTAGAAGTTTTTTAGAACTTCTTCAGCATGCCACGGTTTTCATAAACCTCTGCAGCTTCTCTAACGAGCGCTGCATTGATCTTTGCATCATATTTTTCTTCGAGTTCTTCTGCGATAGCCATCAGTTCTTCCTTAGTGGAAACGTGTGGTCTCATGCAGTTGTAGATTTCAAGAATTCTTTCGTCAGGAATTCTTGTCATTTCTGCAGCTCTTCTGAAGTTTGCTGCAACCTGTGGATTTCCGAATGATTCCTGGATCTGAGCCTGGAGTTCCAGAGTTTCAGGTGCGATCTTGCAGTCATCTGCAGTAACTTCACCCTTCAGGATAGCTTCCATAGTGATTTCTTCTACAGGCTTTCCTGTTGGAGTCTTGATCAGTTCAGGATGTTTTTCATAAACCGGATAATCCTTTACAGCATCTAACTTAGCCATAATTGAACCTCCTTATTTACCAAAGGACAATTAGTCCATGTTGAATTCTTCTTCGATAGGTCTGATGTTCTTCTTACCGTAAGCGAAGTAGTAGATAACTGCTACAGCGTAAACTACGATTACCCAGATCAGAACTGAAATGTTAGCCCACAGTACGCATACGAACAGTACGATTACGAAGATCAGAGCCAGTACAGGCAGGATCTTACCAGCTGAGAACGGTCTTTCCAGGTTTGGTTCCTTCTTTCTCATTACGAATGTTGATACGATAGCGATTGTGTACATGATCAGTGCTGCGAATACTGAGATTGTTACCATCAGGCCAGTGTCGTTAGTCAGAACTGTTACGATCAGAGCAATTGTTCCAGGAACGATCAGACCAACTGTAGGGCAGCCCTTGCTGTTTGTCTTAGCGAAGATAGCTGGCAGGTAACCAGTTCTACCCATAGCATATGTCTGTCTTGAGAATGACAGGATGATAGCTGAGAATGATGCTACCATAGCGAACAGTGCTACTGCAGCGATCAGCTTAGGCCAGATAGCGTCTGCTCCGTAAGGAGTTTCCAGAGCGATAGCCAGTGGATAGTCAACTGATGCGATAGCATTGTAGTCTGCAATACCTGCAGGCAGGATGATAGCGATCAGTGAAGTGATGAACAGTGTAGCAACTGCAGGGATGTATCCCTTAGGAATGTCTCTAGGGTCCTTCATTTCTTCAGCGTTCATAGCAGCGCCGTCGATAGCGAAGTAGAACCACATTGAGAATGTCATAGCGCCTGCGATTCCCATGAATCCGTTAGTGAATACGCTTTCACCTTCAGCTACGCCCTTGAATGTATCCAGTTCGAAGTGTGGGATAGCCAGTACTGCGAATACTACCAGACCAACCAGTGATACGATAGTTACAACCAGTTCCAGCTTTGATGATGTTTCGATACCGAACAGGTTAACCAGCATGAAGAAGATAAAGAATACTACTGTTGCAGCCAGTGCAGGGATTGAAGGGATCAGGTAGTTAACCAGAGCACCTGTAGCCAGAGCTACTGCACATGGTGAAATCAGGAATGCGATCAGTACTGAGAATCCAGTTACGAATCCAGCGAAAGGACCGAACGCTCTTCTAGCATAAGCTGATGGTCCGCCTGCGTGCGGAATTGAAGTTGCCAGTTCTGTGTAGCAGAACAGGAATGGCACATACATCAGTGTTACTGGAATGAATGATACCAGGAATGATACAGGACCGCCTTCTGCGAATCCATATGCGAATCCATAGTAGTCTCCGGATACAACCAGACCTACTGCGATGGCCCACAGGCCAATAGGGGACAGGGCCTTTTTCAGTGAACCCTGATTGTTAAGATTTTCTCCCATTTTGTTTGCCTCCTAAATTGCAATAAATGTTTTTTGATTGATGATTTATATATTGTTCTTTACTTAAAAAGTAACTTCCAGATCGATCGGTGCCATATCTCTGTTAGCCATGCCGCCTTCTTTGAAGTGCATCAGAGTTGACTTGATGAGGAACTTGGAAGGAACCATGTAGTCGTTGAGGATCTCAACAGGTTCAGGGTTTTCGCCCTTACCGTACTTAGCAGTGTTCTTACCAATTGTTCTGTACATATCCAGTTCGATCAGTGGTGACTGTGGGAACAGTTCCAGGTTATCCAGCGGAACCATGTCCTTCTGGTGGATAACTGTAGTTCCTCTTGACTGCATAGCAACGCAGATTCCGCTGCCTGCCAGCTTTGAACCCTGAGATGCGATGATACCTAAGTCAGTTGAGTTATAAACCTTGATGAATCTGTAGTTCATACCTTCTTCTTCGATACCTGCACATAATTCCTTCAGAATCTCTTCCAAAGGAACATCTGTGATGGACTGCTTCAGTCCTGTACCGAAAGCAGGAGAAACAGCAATGATGATTTCTTTTGCATCAGTACCAGGCTGTGATACGCCTAATTCTTTGATTTCCAGCATGTGTTTTTCCTCCTTCGATTAAATTTCCTGTGGCTTGAGAGCTGAGAACTTTTCTTTCAGAACGTTCCATCTGTCCTCGCTGATTCTGTATCCAGTTCCGGGACCCATGTAGTCGTTTCTGTCGTTAACAGCACTGATTACATTGTAGTTTTCGTCGAAGATCGCTGAAGTGTGGAGGTAGTCCCCGATCACTCTCTGCTTCATCTGGTTCAGCAGATTTTCTGCGATATCTTCGAAACCTGCATCATGAAGGATCTTGATGATGTCGATAACTGTAGTACCCTTTTCCATCATTTCTGTAGCAGCCTTCATGTCTTCTACCTTGTTTCTTGCAGGCATATCCTTGTAGCAATAAGCATATGTAGCAGCTTCAACTTCTTCATCAGTGATTTCAGGAAGTCCCAGACCTTCGAATACGGCCTGCATAGCTCTTGCTGCCTTGTTTCTTACTTCGATAGCAGTTTCTTCCTTGATAGGATTCAGTCCGCCGTCTACCTGCATGTCTCTCTGCAGTGTATAGTAATCGTCGTAGTCGTCACAGTCTTCATTTGATCCTGCGAATACGTTGTCCAGGTTAGGGATTCCGCCGTAACCTGATGAGATGTAGTCAGTACCAGGCATCATTGTCATTACCAGCTTAGCGCCTCTTCTGAAGTCTGAGTGAGTGAACGCTGTATCGTTACCTGCTGCTACTTCGATGTTCAGCATTGAAGCGATCAGGTTTTCTGCAGTGATCGCTCTGAATCCGTTTGGCAGTGCAGCCATCAGCGGAATAGCATTGATTGATCCGTTCTGGATACCCTGAACGCCGCATGCCTTAGTCAGCATGAGACATCTGATTTCCAGATACAGTGCAGATTTTCCTTCAGCATCTCCCATCAGTACTTCTGAACCTGTACCTGATGTATATCTGATCTTGATACCTCTTGAAGCATATGCTGATGCCAGGAATGCTTTTGAGTAAGCAGTATCGCCACCGTCGATCAGAACCTGTTCAGTTCCGTATACTGACAGTGTTTCTGCGTATGAAGTGAATCCTCTCATACCCAGTTCCAGCTCAGTAGCTTCTTCCATTGAGCACTGATTGAGGACTCCGGCTCTTCCTGCCTGTCCGCCGATCATCAGCGCGATAGCGTTAAATGGAGCATATCTTGCCAGTGCGCAAGTAGTTTCTACTTCTGCGAAACCTCTAGCACCTTCTTCAGCAGCGTCTGCTGCGATCAGTACAGGGTTGTCATCCAGGTTTGTTGCGTGAGCCTGGTTAGCAGGAGTTTTTCTAGCTCTCATCTTCATCTGTGCCATCATCATTTCAACTACGTTGAGATGACTTACGATTTCTGCTAGCTTAGCAGCTGTACATGACATACAGATTTCTGTGATTTCTTCTCTAGGAACATTGATATCAACCAGCATTCTGGCGATTTCCAGAGAATCCATTGCCATAGCCTTTTCTGCATTTTCAACTTTGATACCGTAGTCAGCGATGAACTTATCCAGTGAGTCGAAATCTTCTCTTTTGATTCCGTCCATTTCTACGATAACTCCGTTTTCAACCTTGATGCTTGGCTTAGGGTCGAATCTGGATTCCATAGTGATTAAGCCAACTTCTTCCCATTCGTATGAGAATCCGTCTTTGTTGATAGGCATCTGTTCCAGCTTTTCAAATCTCTTGGACCTTTTCATTGTTTCCTCCTTCAACACATAATAAGACCACAAACAACATAGAACTAATAAGCGCACGCGAATCACGATGCAGAATAATAATTATTGGGGTCTAACGCTGATATCGCTTTTAGCCCTTTCTTGTTTGTGGTCTAAATGCCGTCTGTTAAGTTTTTGACAGCATTCTCATTATATCCATGAAATCCTTTATTTTCAACCCCTTTTGAATAGATTTTGAAGAAATTTGTCGAAGTTTTTCCAACTATTTCAACTAATAAAAAATTCGCACCAAATTGTGCGAATTTTTATAAATTTCAAGAACAATTATATTCTGTTTTCGGCTCGATCTCTGCAATTAATGTCTGTTTATCAAGCCTATATCGTTGCGATACTGCATTCCTTCGAATGAGATGCGCTTCACGTTGTCGAACGCCTTAGCTCTGGCTTCGTCGTGTGTAGCACCTGTAGCTGTAACGCCCAGCACTCTTCCGCCGGAAGTCACGATAGCCGCCTTCATATCGCAGTCATCCTGACATGATGCACACTTGCTCCCTTCAGGCATTGTTGCCAGCTTAGTTCCTGCGTGGAATACCACTACGTCTTCATCTACATCGTCAAGACCTGAGATCAGCTTGCCCTTTTCATAAGAACCGGGATATCCGCCGGATGCCAGTACTACGCAAACTGCTCTTTCGTCCTTCCACTTGATTTCAACGTCTGCCAGCTTGTTGTCAGCTACTGCAAGGAAAATGTCCAGAAGGTCGCTGTCCAGTCTCATGAGAACTGACTGAGTTTCAGGATCGCCGAATCTGTTGTTGAATTCGATTACTTTAGGACCTGCTTCTGACAGCATCAGACCGATGAAGAGAACGCCCTTGAAATCCAGACCGTCTTTCTGGAATCCTGCCAGTGTAGGTTCCAGGATCTGTTCTCTGATCTGCTGTTCAACTTCTTCGTTGAAGAGAAGGCTTGGTGAATATGTTCCCATACCGCCTGTGTTAGGTCCCTTATCTCCGTCGAAGATCCTCTTATAGTCCTGAGCTGATTCCATAGGAACGATGGTGTTTTCATCTACGAAGCAAAGCATGGAAGCTTCAACTCCTGTCAGGAATTCTTCTACTACGATCTTGTCTGCAGCTGAACCGAACACTTTGTCGCCCATCATTTCTTCGATGGCTGCGATAGCATCAGCTTCGTTTTCAGGGATCACTACGCCCTTGCCTGCTGCCAGACCGTCTGCCTTCAGGACCATAGGATATCCGTAGATACCTACGTCTGCCAGCAGTGATTCCTTGTCTGTATATTCTTTGTATCCTGCTGTAGGGATGTTATGTCTTGCCAGGAAGCTCTTAGTGAATGATTTGCTTGCTTCCAGCTGAGCGCATTTCTTGTTAGGACCGAATGTCTTGATGCCTGCTTCTTCCAGAGCATCTACGATACCCATTGCTAGCGGTACTTCAGGTCCGATGACTGCCAGATCGATATCGTTTTCTTTAGCCCATGCGCAGATACCTTCGATGTCTTCTGCCTTGATATCTACACATACAGCGTCTTTCGCGATGCCGGCATTTCCCGGAGCGCAGTATAATTCATCTAATTTAGGGCTCTGCTTAAGCTTCCAGCAGATAGCATGCTCTCTGCCGCCGCTGCCTACTACTAATACTTTCATTTTTCTCTCCTATTTACTGCGATCGCCTATCGGCGATACGCCTCCAAGACTAATGATGGAACAATCTCATGCCTGAGAAGAACATCACCATGCCATAATCGTTACATGATTTGATAACCAGATCGTCTCTTACTGAGCCGCCAGGCTGAGCGATATACTTAACGCCGCTTCTCTTAGCTCTGTCGATGTTGTCACTGAATGGGAAGAACGCGTCTGATCCCAGAGCAACCCCGTCCATCTGAGAAAGCCAAGCTTTCTTTTCTTCTCTTGTGAGAGGTTCAGGCTGCTCAGTGAAGAACTTCTGCCACTGTCCGTCTGCGATAACGTCTTCGTAGTCGTCGCTCATGTATACGTCGATGGCGTTGTCTCTGTTAGGTCTGCCCACATCTTCTCTGAACGGCAGTTCCAGCACCTTAGGGCACTGTCTCAGCAGCCAGTTATCAGCCTTCTGTCCTGCCAGTCTTGTGCAGTGGATACGTGACTGCTGTCCCGCACCGATACCGATAGCCTGTCCGCCCTTAGCGTAGCAAACTGAGTTGGACTGAGTATATTTCAGAGTGATCAGAGCGATCAGCAAGTCTCTCTTAGCATCTTCAGGAATCTCCTTGTTTTCTGTAACGATGTTGCCCAGGAATGCTTCGTCGATAGGCATATCGTTTCTTCCCTGTTCAAATGTGATGCCGAACACCTGCTTTCTTTCCTGCTTTTCAGGAACGTAATCAGGGTCGATCTTGATAACATTGTAGTTGCCCTTTTTCTTAGTCTTGAGGATCTCAAGTGCTTCAGGCTCATATCCCGGTGCGATAACGCCGTCAGATACTTCAGGCTTGATTAGCAGGGCTGTAGCTACGTCACATACGTCTGACAGTGATATGAAGTCTCCGAATGATGACATTCTGTCAGCGCCTCTTGCTCTGGCATAAGCACATGCCAGCGGTGAAAGTTCAACTTCTTCGTCTACCCAGTAGATCCTCTTTTCGATTTCTGTGAGCGGAAGACCAACTGCTGCTCCTGCCGGTGAAACATGCTTGAATGATGTTGCCGCAGGAAGTCCTGTAGCTTCCTTCAGCTCCTTAACAAGCTGCCATCCGTTGAAAGCATCCATGAAGTTGATATATCCCGGTTTGCCGTTGAGCACTTCGATAGGAAGCTCGCCGTCTTCTACGAAGATCCTTGAAGGCTTCTGGTTAGGGTTACAACCATATTTCAGTTCTAATTCTTTCATTATATTCTCCTTATGCAAAGCGCTCTTCGCGCCGCGTTCAGCTTTATTTGTTCTTATTCACTATCCTTGATTCGTACTTGCCTGTTTCGATATCGATGTATCTTACGAAGAGTGAAACCTTATTGTCTTCATTGAGTGCCTCCCATACCTTAGCTGTGAAAGCATCGATATCGTCATTTCCTACGCCGATCCATCTAGGCTCGCCTTCGAATGAAGGAAGCGGATTTTCATTCTTGTTATATGTATGGATGAATCTGCCTTCTCCAGGGATAGGATTTTCATAAGCGAATGTATAACGGTTGTTCTGATCAGGATTACCGTTGTTGCTCTTCAGGATAGACATGGCATAATTGAATTCTCCGCCTTCGATATGGAGGATACCGGAGATTCTAGGAGTATAGTTAGGGCCGTCAGGCTCATACTGTCTTACTCTCAGAGACTGCTCGAATGTCTGCTGCTTATCCATGCCGTCATAGATAGTATCTGTCTGATCGCCGTTAGTTACGATAGCCTTGTTTCCCAGAACTCTTACAGGGGCATAGATGATAAGGCTAGGGTCTTCCAGCTTAGCAGGATCGAACGCCTGAGTTCTGATGCCTTCGCCGTCTTCTACGAACACTCTGTTACGGGAGTTTTCGCTTCTTCCCATGATGAAGTAAGCTGTAACTGCTTTCTTACCGTCTTCGCTGCGGCCGATCATGATGCCACGGCCCGGGTAAGTGTTTTCTTTCAGGATGTCTGTAAATACTAATTTCTCCATTGTTTACTCCTTTCCGTCCCAGCAATACGTACAAAGCTTGCAAGGATCTATGCCGATGGCTTTCTTTGTATTTTCAAGAGTCTGGAACTTGAGGCTGTCGAATTTCATCTGCTTACGGATGGATTCTACCATAGCTGCATGCTTTTCTGTAGAAGCATCAACATACTCGTCCAGGATCTCTCGAGTTATCTCTTCATTAGGTTTTCCTTCCAGCTCACAGATAGTTCTTCTTGTGATCAGATCAAGGTCACTTATGGATCTTGAGAAGTTGTGGAACTTACATCCGAACAGGAGTGGAGGGCACGCAGATCTTACGTGGATCTCTTCTGCTCCGTTGTTGTGGAGGTAATCAACAGTTTCCATAAGCTGTGTTCCTCTTACGATGGAGTCATCGATGAGGACGAATTTCTTCTTATTGATAAGCTTGAAAATAGGGATGAGCTTCATCTTAGCAACATGTTCTCTTGCCTTCTGGTTTGACGGCATGAAGCTTCTCTGCCATGTAGGCGTATATTTGATGAGAGGTCTGGCATATCTGATGTGTGACTTGTTGCCATAACCTTGCGCATGAGGTACGCCGCTGTCAGGAACTCCTGCGATATAGTCTACGTCCATCTCGCCGTCCATTTCAGCCAGCAGTTCGCCGTTACGATTTCTTACCAGCTCAACGTTCTTACCTTCATATACTGAAGTCGGATATCCGAAGTATGTCCACAGGAATGAACAGATCCTCATACCTTCCTGAGCTTCTCCCACTGTTTCTTCTTTTTCAGCCGTGATAAACGCGATCTCTGCAGGACCCAGTTCTCTCTTGTATTCATACCCCAGATTGATAAATGCAAAAGATTCAGATGCTGCACAGAATCCTTCTTCGCTTTCGCCGATGATCAGCGGAGTTCTGCCGTACTTGTCTCTTGCTGCATAAAGACCTTCTTCTGTAAGGATCAGCATAGTGACTGAACCGTCTACTTTTTCCTGAACTTTGCGGATACCGTCGATAATATCTCTTCCTGTAGATACGATGGCTGCCACCAGCTCAGTGTTATTGATCTTACCGTGAGACATGGCCATGAACTGGCTCGGTCTGTCCTTCAGCAGTTCAGCGATGATTTCTTCTTTATTGTTGATCCTGCCTACAGTAGTGATGGCGAAATCTCCATGTCTGCTGTAAACAGTCAGTGGCTGCGGATCGCCATCACTGATGGCTCCGATACCCATATTACCTTCCATCTCTTCGATATCTTCTTCGAATTTACTTCTGAAAGGTGCGTTTTCTATATTATGTATGGAACGATTGAAGCCGTCCTTTTCCAGTACGCAAAGTCCGCCTCTCTTAGTTCCCAGGTGTGAATGGTAGTCAGTTCCGAAGAACAGGTCCATGACACAGTCGTTTTTCTTGGCGAAGCCTATTACACCACCCATTGATAAAACCTCTTTTCTTATTTCAAATTATCTATCGCGATCTTCAGCCCTTCTGCCAGGATCACATGCTCTACTTTCAGTACGCGAGCTGCCAGATCTTCAGGTGTGTCGCCCGGCTCTACAGGCACCTTTCTCTGAAGGATGATCTCGCCTGTATCCACGCCTTCGTCAACGTAGTGGACTGTAGCTCCGCTCTCTGTTTCACCGCCTGCGATAACTGCATTATGGACTCTGATACCATAAAACCCCTTGCCGCAGTATTTCGGGATAAGTGAAGGATGGATGTTGATGATCCTGTTTCTGTACTCCTTAATGATCTCTTCAGAAAGGACCTTCATATATCCTGCCAGCACGATCAGCTCAGTGCCGCAAGCCTTCAGCTCATTAAGAACATCAGCCTGCTCCTTTGCGACTGCCGTAGGGATGCCTGCCTTAGCAGCCCTTTCCAGTGCGAATGCACCCTCTTTGCTGGAAATTACTTTTACCAGCTCTACCTGAGGAAGTTCTCCGTTCTGCACTTTATCTATTATGGCCTGCAGGTTGGTGCCGCCTCCGGACACCAGCACTGCCACCTTAGTCTTCTTTTCCATGGTTTCTCCTTATGCAAAAGGCAGTTTCTTAAATGTTCAGAACTACTCTTTCGCCCTTGTCTTCTACGATCTCACCGATGATGTTGGCAGTTTCTCCCGCTTCTCTAAGTGCTGCCAGAACTGCATCGGCATCTGCAGCGTCTACCACCATCATCATTCCTACGCCCATGTTGTATGTGGAGAACATTTCCTTAGTTTCGATGTTTCCGCACTTCTGGATATAAGGGAAGATAGCAGGAGGCTGCCATGTAGTCACGTCGATATCTACAGCTGTTCCTTCAGGAAGGATACGAGGGATGTTTTCGTAGAATCCACCGCCTGTGATATGTACGATGCCGTTTACGTCGAACTTAGGCAGTACAGCATCGCAAGCATTAGCGTAGATCTTAGTTGGAGTCAGCAGAGCTTCGCCCAGTGTCATTCCCAGCTCTTCTACGTAATCCTTGACATCCATCTGCTGCTTGTCGAAGAATACCTTTCTTACCAGTGAGTAACCGTTGCTGTGGATACCGCTTGATGCGATACCTATGATCTTGTTGCCTACTGCAACCTTTTCGCCTGTGATGATTTTTGGCTTGTCTACGATACCTACAGAAAATCCTGCCATATCGTATTCGCCTTCTGAATAGAAGTCAGGCATTTCTGCAGTTTCACCGCCTACCAGTGCGCTTCCGCCCTGTTTGCAGCCGTCTGCGATACCCTTAACTATGTCAGCGATCTTTTCTGCCTTTACTTTTCCTGTTGCGATATAGTCTAGGAAGAACAGCGGCTTAGCGCCCTGACAGAGAACGTCGTTTACGCACATTGCCACACAGTCGATACCTACTGTGTCATGCTTGTCCATCAGGAAAGCGATCTTCAGCTTAGTTCCTACGCCGTCAGTACCTGATACCAGTACAGGCTGTTCCATTCCCTTAACGTCCAGGTTGAAAAGGCTTCCGAAGCTGCCCAGTCCTGTCAGTACGTTTTCGTTAAAAGTTCCCTTAACGTGTTCCTTCATCAGGGAGACTGCTCTTTCTCCTTCTTTAGTGTCGACGCCGGCGTCCTTATAAGTAAGTTTCTTATCTTCCATTTTTTCCTCCTTGTGCAAAGCGCACATCATGCTCTTCGGCGGGTTGCCCGCCTCGTTACTACTTTTCTGACTGGAATTCTGCGTCCAGCGCCACGATATCTTCTTCCTGCTTTTTCTTGAAATCCTTGATAGCCTGTCTGAGGGCCGGATCTGCAGCTGCCAGCATCTGTACTGCCAGGATCGCTGCATTTTCTGCTCCGTCGATAGCTACTGTTGCCACAGGAACGCCCTTTGGCATCTGCACTACTGACAGCAGTGAATCAAGACCGTCGAGAGTGCTTGATTTCATCGGGATACCGATAACAGGCAGTGGAGTAGTTGCTGCCAGTACGCCTGCCAGATGAGCAGCCTTGCCTGCTGCTGCGATGATGCATCCGAATCCGTTAGCTTCTGCATTGGCTGCGAATTCTTCTGCCTGCTTAGGTGTTCTGTGTGCTGAGATTATTCTTGTTTCATATCCAACTCCGAAGCTGTCCAGCATTTTTTCTGCCTTCTGTACTACAGGGTAGTCAGACTTGCTTCCCATTATGATCGCTACTTTCATGTTTATTTATCCTCTCTATTCTACATTAAAAGTTTTCACTATTATTGACTACACATATCCATATCATCTCCAAAATCGGCTCACCTCGCAGGCATTTTTACAATACTTGTTCGTAGAATTTTAACTGCGTCCGCCAAACTCACTTCGTTCAAACAGTGGCGTCCTTGTAAATTCTTGACTCACAAGTTTGAAAATGCAGCTACTCGGCTCAAGGCTTTTTCCGATGATATGAATGTGCATTTCAATAGTATGTAGAAAACTTTGAATTGAGCAAGAGCAGATTCCGATCAGGTGAATAACGTTCCTCCGATGGAGGCACTGTCTGAGCGCCAGCGAGTTTGCCGACTGAGGCAAAGGAACGCATGAACTTGATCGAATAATCTGCCTGCGCAAATGAGCGTTTTCGGAATACTATTGCGAATGCACTTCTATATTTCTATAGGAAATACTTCACGCCGCTTTCGAAGATCTTCTGATCCTTTTCTCCGATAACGTTTCTGTATAAGTTCTTGCCGATTCTTTCTGAGTGTCCCATCTTACCGAATACTCTGCCGTCAGGTGATGTGATACCTTCGATAGCCAGTACCGATCCGTTAGGGTTGAATGCGATATCCATTGATGGGTTGCCGTCGAAGTCAACGTACTGAGTTGCTACCTGTCCGTTAGCCATAAGTTCAGCTGCCTGCTCAGGGCTTGCGATGAATCTACCTTCACCGTGAGAGATAGGAACTGTGAATACGTCGCCGGCGTTTACGCCTGCCAGCCATGGTGACTTAACAGATGTGATACCTGTTCTAACGAGACTTGACTGGTGTCTGTTGATAACGTTGTATGTCAGAGTTGGGCTGTTATCTTCCATATCTCTGATTTCGCCGTAAGGCACGAGACCCAGTTTGATCAGTGCCTGGAATCCGTTACAGATACCCAGCATCAGACCGTCTCTGTTTTCGAGGAGATCAGTTACCGCATCCTTGATGGCAGGATTTCTGAATACTGCTGTGATAAACTTAGCTGAACCGTCAGGTTCATCTCCGCCTGAGAATCCGCCAGGGATCATGATGATCTGGCTTTCTCTGATCTTCTTTTCCAGTTCAGCGATGGATTCTTCCAGCTGAGCTGTAGTCAGGTTTCTGATGATATGGATATCAGCTTCTGCTCCTGCTCTTCTGAATGCTCTTGCTGAATCAACTTCGCAGTTAGTTCCAGGGAATGCCGGGATAACTACCTTTGGTTTTGCGATCTGGATCTTAGGACCCGCTGTATTTCTTTCTGTATAAAGTGTTCTTGCAACTTCAGTCTTATCGATCTTATTCTTGTATTCTGCTGTTCTTACAGGGAATACGTTTTCAACCGGCTGCTGCCACTTCACTGTGATCGCTGCCACATCTTCTGCTTCTCCGTTTATAGTCAGCTTACCGTCTGCTGTAGTTGCACCTATTTCAGCGTAAAGCGCACCTTCCATGATGCGAGCTATATCCTTATCTGCCGGGATCTCTACGAGAACTGATCCGTACATAGGTGAAAGGATGTCTCCTTCAACCTTGACATCTGCTCCGATTCCATTACCTACTGCCATCTTAACGAGAGTCATATAGAGGCCGCCTCTTCCGATAGTGTTTGCTGCCAGCAGTTTACCTGTAGCTGCCAGTTCTCTCACCTTCAGCAGATTCTTTCTGTATACGTCGAAATCTACGATTCCGTTCTTATCTATTGGTGTAGTCAGAACAACTATTTTACTGTCTGTCTTCTTGAATTCAGTTGATACTACTTCTCCTGCATCGATAGTAGTGATAGCGAATGATGCCAGTGTAGGAGGAACGTCGATATCCATGAATGTTCCTGACATACTGTCCTTACCGCCGATGGCAGGGATCTCAAGTTCCTTCTGAACTCTCAGTGCACCCAGCAGTGCAGCCATTGGTTTGCCCCATCTTGCTGCATCTTCGCCCAGCTTTTCGAAGTATTCCTGGAATGTGAGTCTTACTGTTCTGTAGTCACCGCCCATTGCAGCGATCTTAGTTACTGAATCAACTACTGCATAAAGCGCACCGTGGAACGGGCTCTTAGTTGCCAGTTCAGGATCGAATCCGTATGCCATGATAGTCGCTGTATCTGTTTCGCCGTGTACTACAGGAAGCTTAGCAGCCATACCTGCAGCAGGTGACAGCTGGTACTTACCTCCCAGAGGCATCAATACTGTAGCCGCTCCGATAGTTGAGTCGAATCTTTCGATAAGGCCCTTCTTGCTGCAGCAGTTCAGATCTACGAGAAGCTGCTCTTTGCTCTTAGTTTCCTTCAGGATGTCAGCAAGAGCTTCGCCTGATGCAGGCTGAGCCTTTGCGTGAGCCTTTGCACCGCGTGCAAAGCACTGCTGAGGCATAGATGCGTGAGCCTTTGCGAACTGCTGAGCTCCGTTAGTGTTGAGGAAGTCTCTTGAAAGATCCAGGATGCACTTTCCTCTCCAGTACATTCTTACTCTGTTAGTATCTGTAACTTCGGCAACCTGTGTAGCTTCCAGATTTTCTTCATCAGCATATCCGATGAATTCTGCAGCCTTGTCGGCTTCTACTACTACTGCCATTCTTTCCTGTGATTCTGAGATGGCCAGTTCAGTTCCGTCGAGTCCGTCATACTTCTTAGGAACCTTGTCCAGATTGATCTCGAGACCGTCTGCCAGTTCGCCGATAGCAACTGAAACGCCGCCTGCTCCGAAGTCGTTACATCTCTTGATGAGAGTCGCAACTTCTTTTCTTCTGAACATTCTCTGGATGTTTCTTTCCACAGGAGGATTACCCTTCTGTACTTCTGCTCCGCACTGATTGATGGAGTCTTCTGTATGTTCCTTGGATGAGCCTGTTGCTCCGCCGCATCCGTCACGGCCTGTTCTGCCGCCTACCAGGATGATAACGTCGCCCTTTGCAGGGACTTTACGGATAACGTGATCTGCAGGAGCTGCACCTACTACGGCACCGATCTCCATTCTCTTAGCCACGTAGTTTTCGTGATAAACTTCGTCAACAAGACCTGTAGCAAGACCGATCTGGTTGCCGTATGATGAATAGCCGGCAGCCGCTTCCTGAGTGATCTTTCTCTGAGGCAGCTTGCCTGCGAGAGTTTCTTCGATAGGCTTTCTAGGGTCAGCTGCACCTGTAACTCTCATTGCCTGATATACATAAACTCTTCCTGAGAGCGGGTCTCTGATAGCTCCGCCCAGGCATGTAGCAGCACCGCCGAAAGGTTCGATTTCTGTAGGGTGGTTATGTGTTTCGTTCTTGAACATTACCAGCCAGTCTTCTTCCTTGCCGTCGATCTTAGCTTTTACCTTGATGCTGCATGCGTTGATTTCTTCTGATTCGTCAAGATTGTCTACCTTGTCGTACTTCTTCAGGTACTTAGTTCCGATGCATGCCATATCCATCAGGCAAAGGTTCTTTTCTCTTTCGCCGTAAACATCTTCTCTCATTGCCATGTACTGTTCGAACGCTTCCTTCACCAGCTGGCCGTAAGGGCTGTCTTCGAATGTAACTTCTTCGAGAGTAGTGTTGAATGTTGTATGTCTGCAGTGGTCAGACCAATATGTATCTACTACCTTCAGTTCTGTCAGGGTAGGATCTCTATCTTCGTCTTCTCTGTAATATTTCTGGATGAGGGCGATGTCTGCAGGACTCATGGCAAATCCCATTTCTCTTCTGTAGTTTTCCAGACCTTGTTCATCCAGTTCTCTGAAACCTTCGATGATAGCTACGTCATCAGGAACTGTAGTTTCCATTTCCAGATTTTCAGGTTTTTCTGTTGCTGCGATCTGTGAGTCAACAGGGTTCACGCAGTATCCTCTTACTGCTTCGACCTGTGCTTCTGTAAGATCGCCTTCAAGAACGATCACTCTTGCGAATTTAACTGTAGCATCTGCTTCTGCATTCATCAGCTTGATGCACTGTGCTGCTGAGTCTGCTCTCTGGTCGTACTGACCCGGCAGATACTCTACCGCAAAATAAATAGCAGAACACACATCCTCAGGCATGGTTTCTTCATATACCACGTCTATGGCAGGTTCTGCGAATACTGAAAACTTAGCCGCTTCGTATGTAGCGTCATCTATGCCGTCTACATCGTAACGGTTCAAAACTCTTACTCCTGTCAGGTTTTCGAGGTGGAGGTTTTCTTTCACATCATTGAAGAGTGATGATGCCTCTACATCAAAGCCTTTTTTCTTTTCAACGTAAATTCTTCTTACCATGAGTACTCGTCCTTTCTGATAATTGTATTGAAACGTCCTTAAATCGCTAATATCTCATCATAATGTTAGCACTTTTGCCAAAAAATCGCAACAATAAATGTATTGTTTTCTTTGAAATTTGAACGTTTGGCGAACATTATTCGCGGTGTTGCCGACTAATGTTCGTAAAACAAAACGCCCGGTCATCCGAGCGTCTTTTAATGTCTGTATTTATTTGATTTTTTAGAAAATACTCAAGTATCTTTCTCCCGTGTCAGGCAAGATAACGACTATCCTCTTGCCTGCGTTCTCTGCTCTGGCTGCTACTTGTCCTGCCGCATATACAGCTGCTCCGGATGACACGCCAACCAGCAGACCTTCCGCGCACGCGATCTCTTTCATAGTATCCAGTGCATCATCGTCTGAAACTGTCACGATCTCATCTATGACAGTCTGATCAAGGGCATCAGGAATGAAGTTAGCACCGATCCCCTGGATCTTATGAGGACCCGCCTTACCTTCTGAAAGCAAAGGTGATGCCGCAGGTTCCACAGCCACTACTTTGACATCAGGATTCTTTTCTTTCAGGTATTTTCCTATGCCTGAAACTGTTCCGCCTGTTCCGAAAGTCGCTACGAGTATGTCTACCTGTCCATCTGTATCTTCCCAGATCTCAGGGCCCGTAGTCTCATAATGAGCCTGCGGATTGGCAGGATTTTCGAACTGACCTGCAATGATACTTCCCGGGATCTCTTCGAGAAGTTCCTTAGCCTTATCAACACTTCCCTGCATGCCCAGGTCTTTATCTGTCAGCACCAGTTCGGCCCCCAGCGCCTTCAGCAACGTGCGCCTTTCCACACTCATGCTTTCAGGCATCACCATTATGGCCTTGTAACCGCGTGCTGCGCAAGTCATGGCGATACCCACACCTGTGTTGCCGCTTGTAGGCTCGATGATAGTTCCGCCCGGCTTGAGGCGGCCTTCTTTTTCTGCCTCGATCACCATATTATATCCAACTCTATCCTTGACGCTTCCCGCCGGATTGAAAAATTCTACCTTGGCGATAACTTCAGCCTGTGCGCCGAATTTTTCCTCCATCTTGTGAAGTCTCAGAAGCGGAGTGCCGCCGATAAGTTCTGTCACTGTATTTTTGATTTTCATATTGTCCTCCTTAAAACGGATCTGCTGCCGTCACCTTGCCATCTTCCAATGTCAATATATATCCATGTCCCGGATCAGGTATCCACTGATAGAAATTATCCTTTTCCCCCGGGAAAATATCCTGCATCACAGCCGAAATGGTCCCTCCGTGACAAACCACGATGCTGAGGGCTTCATCGTCCTTGTGCCTCATTTTAAGTTCTTTCAGCGCATGCCTGCTTCTCAGATCTTCAAACCCCGCTACTATTCTCTCATAAAATTCCCTGAGGCTCTCACCGTTTGGCGGCGCTAAAGTATCATCCTTAGGATTTCTAAGCCACTCCTGATATTCTTCAAGATCCTTCAGCTCCTGATATGTCTTCATCTCGAAGTCGCCGAAATTGATTTCCTTAAGAGATGCCATCGGCGTGAATTCTCTTTCACCGTAGATCAGCTTAAGTGTCTGCTGAGTACGCTTAAGATCTGTCGTATAAAAATCTGCACCATCTCCATTAGGATACATCCCCGATGCAGCCTGTGCTTTCAGTTCTTCAACACCTTCCGGCGCCAGATCTATATCTGAATGTCCATAATATAGTTTTCTCTTGTTTCCTTCAGTTATACCATGTCTTATGAGACATATCTTTGACTTCATTATTTGACCTTCTTTCCTATCCCGCAAAACACTCTGATGACTTCTTCCGCTTCGCTCGCAAGATAAAGCATAAGCCTGCCGTTCATCTCACGAAAAGCTCTAAGCTCCGCATCCATCGGAACGATCCCCTGCGAAACATCTGTCATTATCAGGACTTTATTCTGCCATTTTTCTTTATTTTCTCTGAAGAAGTCCGCGGCTTCTTTCCCGTCTCTGACGCACCTGAGCACAAACTTTTCCAAAGCGCACACGGCATCTTTGCTGAAGTCCGGCTCTGTGCCTGACGCCTCCGGCAAAACTCCTGCTCCGCAGTCGTGCACTGACTTTATATCATAATTCTTCTTCGCATATTCCAGTTTGCCCTGGAATGCTCCTCCGAAAATCAGTTTCATTGATTTCTCCTTATTTCGTTTTCGGCTAATGCCGATTTATCACATGAGTACCGATGTCAATATGGCTGCCGAAAACACACCGATTGTTTCGCTCATAACTACCATGTATCCTGCTATATCACCATTCATACCGCCAAGCTGTTTTCTGGCATAGACACCCGCCCCACCGGCCGCCAAGGCAACTATGCATACCACAGCAATATGACATATTGCAAACATGATCCCTGCCTCAAACGCCGAAGATATATAGTATATAGCCAAAAGCGGTATAACCAATGTCAGGTTCAGCGCACCCTGCTCTCTTGCCTTTTTCTTTTTATTTGCATCAGGTTCTAATGCTATTTCTGCTTCTTTATCCAAATCGATGTACTGACTTGTTTTCATCGGTGTTTTTCTGAGCACTGCATCGGCTCCGAAACCTCTGGAAACCAGCATTATAACTACCAGCATCGAAGCCTTCTCCAAGCAGAATTCTTCTGCCAGCGTCATCATGGATGCCGCGAATATGATGGACATCAGCATCACACTGATAACTGCGAAAGCTCCCACATCGGAAGCCTTTAATATCCTCTGTCTTTCTTCAAGTTCCGGTCTTCTCGATAAAATCGCATCGCTGCAGTCCATGAATCCATCAAGATGGATGAATCCGTTGGCTATAAAGTACAGTGCCGTCAAAACAGCTCCCGTAAGTATGGCATGAACGCCTATCAGATCAAGGAGCCACCAGGCAGCGCATACTATCACTGCCAGCATCAGTCCTACCAAAGGCAGCATTGCAAGCATAGCCTTTCTCGAGTCTTCGTGCCATTTATGATAAGGACGCGGCACAGCACTGAAATTGCCCCAGGCCATTAAGAAGCCTCTTATGTATTTTTTCATTTCCATCTCTCCTCTGTGCCGTAGGCGATCTCAATAACTTCCTCGCAAACTTCCGCCAGCGCCCTGTCAGCCGCGGCAAGGCCGCGCCTGTAGTTTTCCACGGTCTCACTGTAAAAATCAGCATCTCCGTATATATAGTCCGATACGAAGACCGTGTTTCCGGTAGCAGCGGCAAACTCCAGAACATCTCGCTTCACACGCTCCGGTGCCGCTTCGTCTATATTTCCCTCATCATCGAACATCTCATTATCCAGAAGTGCCGTCACGCTGTCCATGAGAAAGACTCCGTTTTTATCAACGTCTTCATTATGTAATATCTCAGTCAGCGACAGACCCTGTTCTATAGTCTCAAAGCCCCATCCTTCTCTTTCCGAAAGATGTCTTTTGATGCGAGCTCTGTCTTCGTCATCGTGAGGTATCATAGTTGCTATATAATAAAGCGGCACGCCAAGGGATCCAGCCATTTCCTTGGCCCTTCTCTGCGCATAATATGACTTGCCGTTTTTACATCCACCGCTGATGAATATGTTCATAATATAGCGACCTCCTCTTAAATTGCTATTATACCACAGAATTTATTTGTACAATGTACAAAATCATTCCCATTAATTGTAACTTTACACACTTGTTTTATTCTGATAAAGAGATATAATCTAATTATGATTGACATTTTAACGGATCGAATCGCAAATAATATATAAATATCGATTTAAGAGGAGGATGAATATGGCTTTTAAATTTGACGTGGAAGCGCTGAGAGAACAGTTCCCTGCATGCGATCTTCAGATCAACGGAACACCGATCGCATACCTTGACGGACCGGGAGGAACTCAGGTGCCTTACAGCGTACTGGATGCTATCACAGGTTATATGATCTATGATAACGCTAACGAAGACGGAAACTTCAGAGCAGGTCTGAAGCAGGGAGACATCGAGATCGCTGCAAGACAGGCAGGCGCTGACTTCCTGGGCTGCGATGTTGACGAAGTAGGCTACAACTGCTCATCAACTCAGAACAACTACAATCTGGCAGCAAACATTTCAAAAGAATTCAAAGAAGGCGATGAGATCATCGTTACTCAGATAGACCATCAGTGCAATATCCAGCCATGGAGATCACTGGCAAGATACGGATGCGTTATCAAGGAAGTAAGACTTGACCCTGAAACTCAGCAGCTTGATTTTGATGACTACATGTCAAAACTGAGCGATAAAACTAAGCTGGTAGCCGTTAACTGGGCTGCCAACGGTATCGGAACTATCACTGACGTTAAGAAGTTCATCGATGAAGCACACAAAGTCGGAGCTTTCACAGTAGTAGACGCTGTTCACTATGCAGCACATCTTCCTATCGACGTTAAGGCAATCGATACAGACTGTCTCGTATGCTCACCATATAAGTGGTTCGGACCTCACATGGGCCTCATCTATCTGAAAAAGGAACATCTGGACAGACTCGAGATCAACAATGCAGGCGCTCCTGATATCGCAGAAGGCGCAAGACAGTTCCATATGGGCACTCCTCAGTACGAACACCTCCGCGGATGCGAAGCTGCAGTAAACTTCATCGCTTCCATCGGTGAAAAATACATAGAATACTTCGAAGAAGAAACTAAGGACCTGGAAGGAAGAAGAAAGTACGTAGTTGCCGGAATGCTGGCGATCGATGCTTACGAAGAACCTCTGGGAACTAAGCTTAGAAAGGGACTCAGAAGGATCCCGGGCGTCAACGTTTACGGACCAGCGGAAGGACAGCCAAGAACACCTACAGTAGTATTCACTATGGATAACTACTCCAACGAATTTGTTGCTAAAGTTCTCGGATCAAAGGCTATCAACTGCTGGAACGGCGACTTCTACGCTATCGAAACAATGAAGGCTCTGAACCTGCCTGACGGCGTTGTAAGACTCGGTCTTGCTCCTTACTGCACAGAAGGAGACATCGACAGAACTCTCGCAACTATCGCTTCCATCGCAGCAGGCGAATATGATGGATACGAACCTGTTATCGACTAATTTTAAAGGAGACCTTTTGGTCTCCTTTTTATCTTTTGTTTGATTTTCTCCATATCTTCTGCTCTTCAGCAGCTCTTATCAGATCTTCTCTGAAATCAGGATGGGCGATGGATACCAGCATCTCTGCCCTCTCCCACGTAGTCCTTCCTGCCAGATTGATCACACCGTATTCCGTTACGATGAAATAGCCCTGGCTTCTTGGGTCGGTCACGATGTCTCCCGTGAAATGCGGCAGGATCCTCGAATGACGCTTGCCCGCTTTGTCCACATATGAAGACGTCATGCAGATGAACGCTTTGCCGCCTTTACTCATGGACGCACCTGTCAGATAGTCGAGCTGACCGCCTGTACCGCTGATGTGACGAGTGCCTGCGCTTTCCGCACAGATCTGTCCGTAAAGATCCGCCGAGATGCAGCTGTTGATAGATATCATATCATCCAGCTGAGCGATGACTTCCGGAGCATTGACGTATTCGAGCGGACATATCATCACTCCCGGATTCTCATCTACCCACTCATATAGTTTCTTAGATCCGAATGCGATCCCTGTTACGCCCTTATTCTTATGGATCTTCTTTTTGCTGTTAGTAAGCTTGCCTGCTTCAAAAAGATCTACGTATGCATCGGAACAAAGTTCTGTATGCATGCCGAGATCTTTGAGATCAGAGTCGGCAAGCATCTTGCCGATAACGTTAGGCATAGAGCCGATACCCAGCTGCAAAGTCGCACCTGATGGTATATATTCGAGGATATGCTTAGCGATCTTGATGTCTTCTTCTGTCGCAGGTTCTATCGGCATCTGAGGAAGGTCAGGATGTTCGCCTTCTACGATATAATCTACCTGATCGATGTGGATAGCCTCTTCGAATCCGCCGTATATCTTCGGCAGCTTCTCATTGACTTCGATGATGACGATATCAGCTTTATCCAATATCCCTTTGGCCACACCTGTTGAACAAGACAAGTTGAAATATCCGTGTTTATCCATTGAAGTCGCACATATCATAGCAACATTGACATCGAGGAAATGAAAATAATAAGGTGTGACATTTCTGAATGCCATCGGGATGTAGTTACATAACCCTCTGTCACAGAGTTTTCGTTCATACCCCGAGCAGTGCCAGCTGTTATATGTGAAATGTTCACGATCCGGGTCGCATTCGACTGCTTTGATCGGCCCGAAAATCAAGTTGCCTCTTATCTTGACATCAAACAGCTCGTCACGTCTCTTGGCAAGAGCTTCATCACACAGGATAGGAAATCCCAGAGAAACGGTATAGTCTACCCAGTCTCCGCTCTTGATGCATTTCACGGCTTCGTCGGGTGTAGTAAGCTTTTTCTTATAATCTTCGTAATATCTGTTCATATATCCAAACTTCTCCTAATATCCACTAGAAACAGTCGCCTTCTCGTATCTCTTCAAGATAATCATCGTTTATTTCTGCTTCTTCGAACGTTGCCATATTTCTCATGACATCGCAGGCTCCTTTTATGACCTGGAATGCGATCGGGCATCCGCTTCCTTCTCCAAGGCGCATTCCCAGTTCAAGGAACGGCTTAAGTCCTAATGCGTCCACCGCCAGTTCATATCCTTTTTCCCATGATTTATGAGAAGCGAACATGTATCCCGCAGACTTCGGTGCCATCACATAAGCCGCCAACGCTGCCACCACCGAAATGTATCCGTCGATCACCACAGGGATCTTGTTAGCCGCCGCACCTATGAATGCCCCTGCCATGGCACAGATATCAAAGCCTCCCATTGATGCCAGGATGCCAACCATATCGTCTATCGGCGATTCTCCGCGATCGCGAGCTTCCCCGAGCACTGCCAGCAGCCCGCCCTTTGCACGCCAGTCAGCGCTGACTTCATCGACGATTTCCTTTTTCCTCACGAAGCTCTTATCATTTATGCCGCCGCCTTTACCACATGTTTCGTCACTTCCTGCACCTGTTACGGCCGAAAGTACAGCCGCACTCGTTGTCGTATTGCCAATGCCCATCTCACCGATCCCTAAGATATCGTAGCCGGCATTTTTCACGGCATCCGCCATCTCAATGCCTACTTCGATACATCGCATCGCTTCTTCACGGCTCATGGCAGGTCCCTTGGCGATATTATCAGTTCCCGGCCTTGATTTTCTGTCGATTATCCTTCTCGTATTCCAAAGGGGCACTTTGTCATAAAGCTCGGCAGGTATGGGATGCTTTACTCCCATATCTACGATAAGAAGGTCGCTTCCGAAGCTTTCGGCAAGGACGCCCACACCCGTCAGCCTTCTTGCAAAGTTCACAGTCTGGGCCATTGTAACGCTCTGCGGTGCAGAAGACACTCCTTCTTCGGCGACGCCATTGTCTGCACAAAAGACAGCCACACAGCTCCTGTTTATTTCATTGAACAATCTTCCCGTTATCCCTGCCATCCTGACAGAGATATCTTCAAGTCCGCCGAGGCTTCCCGGAGGTTTGGCAAGTGCTGCCTGCCTTGACAGCGCTGCATCCATCGCTGCTGCATCAGGCGCTTCTATTCTGTTTATAGTTTCAAGTATTTTCGCTTTCATTTGCTTTTCCTTATTCTTATCTCATCAGCCCAGATAGCCTTTTTCTTCAAGCCATTCCATAGAGCTCAGACCTTCAAGGCTCTCTATAGTTATCGTCGTATCCGGATCGCACAGTTCTATGACCTTGTCGAGAAAAGTTTCCATATCCACCTTACCGTCGAATATCGGCTTATGCCAGTCATGGGTCCCGTCGTTATTATGGATATGGATATGCCCCAGATACGGAGCCATCGCTTCAAGCCATTCCAGGACCGGCACATCGCTGATACATGCTGCATGCCCCACATCGAAACAAAGCCTGATATTCGGATTTGTGATCCTTTCCATCATCTTTACCATCATATACGGCTCGTCATCCATGACATTTTCTACGGTTATAACGAGGCCGTCATCACGATCCGCCATGAATTCTTCCCAGAATTCTACAGACCTGTCCTCGTGCCACTCCTTAAAAAACACTAGAGGCACATATCCTGAGTGGACTATCATCTTCTTAGTCCCATACTCGCAAGCCAGTCCTGCCGCCTGATGCATCCTTTCCATTGCAAGGGCTCTCGCCTTAGGATCTATGGCTGCAGGGAAAAGTTCGCTGAACGGTGCATGCAAAACGCACCTGTCTGCCGCCTCTAAAAGTTTTTCTATCTCGACACGAGCATCTTCAGCAGTCTCTCCGTCTATTGCTCTTGGGTCGCAAAACTGATCCAGTTCTACTCCAACGCCGTATTTTTCTATTATTTCTTTGTGTTCCGCACAAACTGTCGCTATATATAGCCTGTCTCTTATATTTCTGTCCATATCGATACCGCCCATGTTTACTGTGATGCTTTATCATATGATATCACAGTGAAACAAAAGAGTGAATCGAAACTTGGGTGATATTTCGATCCACTCTTTTGAATAGTATAGGTATACCTATGCGGCACGTTATTGTTTATAAGCTTTTACATCATATATTTTACTATACTTTTTACAAGATTCAATTGTATATAGAATAAAGAAATACCCTTTTGTTTGTACAATGTACAAAAACTTTGAGTTCAAATCGCTCTAATACATGATATAATCAGTATATGATGGGAAGGAGGTGCATGATATGCCAACAGTAGCAAACCTTTTGTCAAAGCCTATGTTCAAAGATTTTCGTATGGTCTCAGGCAAAAGCGGGCTCAATAACAAGGTGACGAGCGCAGGATTTCTCGAATGGGAGCAAGATACACAAATCACTAAATCATTCGATAAGGGAGAGTTTGTGCTCACTACGCTCGCATCCATCAAGGATGATGCGGTCACAATAGACAGATCACTTAAGCTTCTGATAAACAATAATGTGTCTGCCATCGCTATCAAAGACATCTATTTCAAAGATCTGCCCGATGCGATAAAGGATTATTCCAATGAGCACGGTGTTCCGATAATGTTCTTCACAGACACATATATCGATGAGATATTATATGCTATCAAGAACGAGACGCTAAACAGCCTGTACACGTCTTTTAACGAGATAGTTCTCGACACCCTTATTTCGAACGATAATCTGGATGTTTTGGAAAAAGAAAACCTCCTTAGAAAGATCAACCCGTTCTTTCATCCTGCTGTGATGATATGCGCATTCATCTCCAACAAAACCGACACCTCTGTCATATCGCCGGAAGCCCTCGATCTATACAACAGCGTACTCCTCGATAACGGACTCGATATTCCCGAATCCATAGACGGTGCAGAGCTCATATATTCATTCGTGAAATACAAACGAGGCGTGCTCCTGATAGCGACCATAAATACTACCGACGGAGATACGATCGATAAGTTCAAAGAAGCGCTTATTGCCGCCTTCACCGGCAGCACTGCTCTTGCCGACTCATGCATCGGCATAAGCCGTTCTGTCATCGGCGTAGATAATATAAGCACCATGCTGATAGATGCCATATTTGCCAACACCAGCGGCATTCTCGACAACAGAAATATAGCCGAAATATCTACCGCACCTTTTGACCTGATAATATTCAAGGATCGTTATCTGCTGGGACCGAACTTATATTATGAGGAGATGCTGGATAAACTTTCCGAAACGACCTCGCAGAGATCACCTCTCCTCGACACCCTTATTACTCTGGTCAACTGCAACGGCAATGTGGATATGGCTGCTCAGAAAATGTTTCAGCATAAAAACACCATAAGGTATCGAATGAATAAGCTAAAAACCATCTTTGCCGCTGATAATGACCTTGAGTTTTTCGGCAAATTATACCTTTTCTCCAGAATACATTTTTCCAAGGAGTATCTGGACCCGTTTTTCCCGAATAAATAACTCTGTTGAACGTAATTTATTTGGCAACGACCCGCTTATTTGATATAATTGGTCTATATCTGTATGAAAATGATTTTTTGATGAAAGGAGATTCCTATGAAGAGTAAAATGAAGGGCAATCTGATGCTGCTGACAACTGCCATCATATGGGGTACGGCATTCGTTGCTCAAAAAGAAGGAATGGACCTGATCGGTCCTATCGCTTTCAATGGGATCCGAACAGTTATCGGCGGTATAATACTGCTCCCTGTAATATGGTTCATGTCTAAGATAAATAAAGGCAAGGACGAGCCCGATGATCGTTCTCCTGAAGAAATAGCTGAAGCCAAGAAGGCAGAAAACAAGCTTCTGATCATCGGAGGCATCGTATGCGGTCTGGCGCTGTGCTTCGCAGGAAATGTTCAGCAAGTCGGCTTGTTCTATACAACTGCCGGTAAAGCAGCCTTCATCACACCGCTGTATGTAATGCTGGTTCCTGTTATCGGCCTGATCTTCCTCAAGAAAAAAATACGCCCTATCATGTGGCTCTGCGTAATAGCAGCTATCGCAGGCCTTTACCTCCTCTGCATCCCGGCAGAAGGCGGCCTTGGCGGCATCAACAAAGGCGATGCCATCATGCTGATATGTGCACTGGGCTTCGCATTACATATCCTGGCTGTCGACTACTTCTCACCTAAGGTTGACGGAGTCAAGCTGTCATGCATCCAGTTCTTCGTAGCAGGTATCGTTTCCTGCATACTGATATTCCCTCTGGATCCGGCTCTTGGATTTGATATCCCTACATGGGAAAACATCCTCGGTTCATGGTTCCCTCTCTGCTATGTAGGTATCATGAGCTGCGGCGTAGCATACACATTCCAGGTAACAGGTCAGGCATACACAGACCCGACTTCCGCTTCTATGATCCTCTCATTGGAATCAGTATTCGGCGTTATTGCCGGAATGATATTCCTGGGAGAAGTTATGGCTGTCAGAGAAGTCATCGGCTGCGTGATCATGTTCGCTGCCATCATAGTGGCACAGCTGCCTAGCAAGGAGGAAAGATTGCAATGATAACAAGAGAAGAAGCTTTTGAACTTTTGAAAAAATACAACGAAGAACCATTTCATATCCAGCACGCAGAAACTGTAGAAGGAACAATGAGATACTTTGCAGAGAAGCTGGGTTACGGTGATGATGTGGATTTCTGGGGCATGGTCGGTCTTCTCCACGACATCGATTTCGAAATGTGGCCTGAAGAACACTGCGTCAAGGCTCCTGAACTTCTCAAAAAAGCCGGCATCGAAGACGACATGATCCGTGCCATCGTTTGTCACGGCTGGGGAATGACAGGTGTCGATGTGGCGCCTGAGCATGAAATGGAAAAAGTCCTCTTCGCATGCGATGAACTTACCGGACTTATCGGCGCTGCCGCTCTCATGAGACCTTCAAAGAGCGTTCAGGACATGGAAGTAAAATCACTCAAAAAGAAATTCAAGGATAAAAAATTTGCTGCAGGCTGCAGCAGAGACGTTATAATCCAGGGTGCCGAAATGCTGGGCTGGGAACTGGAAAAATTGTTCGAAGAAACCATCCTCGCTATGCGTACATGCGAGAAATAATTAAACCGATTCAGGAGTTTTGATATGACACTTAAAGATAAACTCGACAATCTGGAAAACATATTAAAATCATATAACAGAATCACAGTGGCACTGTCGGGAGGCGTCGACAGTGCCTTTCTGCTTGCATTCTCATCAAAAGTGCTGGGCGCTGAAAATGTCAAGGCGCTTACTGCAAAAGGCCCGCATCTTGCCCCCGATGAAAGGGATTATGCAAGGGAACTCTGTGCTGCCTTGGGTATCGACCACAAGATCATTGATATGGATCACATCATGTCGATAATTTCTCCGAATGCGACAGATAGATGCTACCACTGTAAAAAAGCGATTTTCAGTGAGTTGAAAGCTCTTTCGGATGACACGTTGGCAGACGGAACCAACCTTGACGACATGAACGACTATAGACCCGGTCACAAGGCTCTGGCCGAACTTAAGATAGCAAGCCCACTGAAAGATGCAGGGCTCACTAAGAATGAGATCCGTGAAGCTTTGGAAGAGATAGCAAAAGATGTAGCCTTGTCAAAGGCTTTGATCTTAACAGACGGCACTCCTATATGGGAGAAGCCTGCATTCGCATGCCTTGCTTCCAGGATCCCATATGGTGAAGAAATCACAGAAGCTAAGTTATCTACCGTCTATAAAGCCGAAGACCTTTTGAAAAACTTAGGACTCAAGCAAGTAAGGGTACGCCATCACGGAGATATCGCACGTATAGAAGTTCCTATCGAAGAAAGATACCGATTCTATGATGAAGCTCTTATGGATC
Organism: Bacillota bacterium; assembly: GCA_030536355.1. Classification (GTDB taxonomy): domain Bacteria; phylum Bacillota; class Clostridia; order Peptostreptococcales; family Anaerovoracaceae; genus Lentihominibacter. The sequence continues at coordinate 118,825 of JAUNQD010000002.1, forward strand.
AAATAAATACTGCTCTCAAGGGGTATGGGTTTAAATTTGTAACCCTCGACCTTGGAGGATATAAGATGGGAGGAGGATTTCACGATGGACAAAAGGCTGAATAAAAACGTTTCCGACAAAAAATATTCATACGAGGACTTCCTTGAGATAATAGCAAAGCTTAGAGCGCCTGACGGCTGCCCTTGGGATCAAAAGCAAACCCATGAGTCCCTGCGAGAATGCCTTTTGGAAGAATCACAGGAAGTTATCGATGCCATCAACAACAAGGATGATGATAATTTATGTGAAGAGCTGGGAGATGTACTGCTGCAAGTAGTCATGCACGCTCAGATCGCCGCAGAAGAAGGTCGGTTTACCATGAACGACGTAATACAGTGCGTTTCAGAGAAAATGATTCGCCGTCATCCTCACGTGTTTGGAGATGTCAAAGTGTCTTCTGTTGAAGAAGGGCTCGACTTGTGGAATGCCATCAAGCAGCAGGAAAAAGAATCAAAAAAATAGTATAAGAAAAGCGGGAACTCCACATATGTGCTGCTCCCGCTATTTTTATGCCTATACTATAGTCCTATATTTCTATGTTCCAAAGCTTCTCTTCATCGATGCCTATATCGGCTACCACGATATCTCCGCAGTATTGCTTGGCAAACTTTTGAAGATGCACAGGTTTCTTGGCATGGAAGGTTATGGTGCAATGGGCCATGACGCAGTTGCCGTCAAGCTCTTGCTTTTCTATCAAGTCTCCGCCCATTCCGGAAGGAATGTCAAGAGATGCAACCAATGCTTGCGTTTGAGCAGCATCTCCGTATCCCGAATACTTGTTTATATATATCGTCGCTTTTAGGCCATTGCTCTTCAGCTTGCCCTTGAATCCGGTACCATATATGGCATCAACTATTATATCCGGCTCTCCGTCAAGATCCATAAGAGCCCTGTTGTTTTCAGCCATATCCAAAATATTGATGTCACGTACTCTGACCAATCCCAGATTCGTTACAGCATCCTGAGTCTTCGGCTCTCCGTCAACCAGTATGACGGTTACATCATAGCCTTTATCACACATAAGTCTGGCCACTACGAAGCCATCCCCGCCGTTATTCCCCTTGCCACAAAATACATAAGCTTTTACTGACTTGGATCCGGCAGAGGTCATCGATTCCGCCACCTTCGGAACGTCCGATACGGCTGCAGCAGAGTCCTCCTTAGAAGCATTCCTGTATGCTGCTCTTTCCATGATTATAGACGCAGCTTCCGTACCGGCATTTTCCATCATTCTATAATATGACAGTCCGCTTTCATCAGCTCTGCGTTCCAGAACTTTCATCTGTCCGCATGTAACGAAATGCTCACCGTTGCTTTTCATCATATTCCTCCGATCAATGGTCCGTTTTTATTTCATAACCGAAAGGTCCAGCTGATCGTAAGGTGACAGAAATCCTGCCATTACAGCCTTGATCTCTTCACAGCCGCCCTTCTTGTCTGCCGCCATATTCATAGGCAGGATAGGGTCATGCAGAGATTTTCTCAGCAGACACCAGCCTTCAGGGAAGTTAATTCTAACACCTTCATAGTTAGGTTCTTCCAGAGAAAGATCAGGTGACTCTTTGACAAACTGTTCAAGATCCTTAAGCAGGGCATCTCCATAAAGACCGAATTCTTCACATGTGATAGGGATCCTGATTTCCTTTTCATCTGCAGGTTCTTCCAGTTCGGCGATCACGCTGTCGAGGGTTTTGCCTTCTGCCTTGAGTTTAGCCGCCTTGATAACTATCTTTACCGCAAGATATGCTCCGTCATCCAGGAAGTAATTTTCCTTAAGGGCCGCATGTCCCGAAGTTTCGATTGCCAGCTGACTATCGACTCCTTGCTCATTAAGTTCTTTTGACTTATTGATGACATTCTTGTAACCTCTCTTGAATCTGAGATGCTTGAGACCAAGTTTGTCTTCTATGAAGCTTGTCAGCTGCCTGCTTGTTATACTGTCTGTAACTACTGTAGTTCCCGGATGCTCTTCTGCAACGAGTGCTGCTGCCATGGCAACGATACCATTTCTGGCGATTTCTCTTCCTTTACCGTCTACAGCTGCAGATCTATCTACGTCAGTGTCGAATATGAGTCCGAAATCCGCACCACTTGATAATGTCTTCATTGAAACGGAATGCATAGCATCCTTATTTTCCGGATTAGGTGGATGATTAGGGAAAGTTCCGTCAGGATCCAGGAATTGGCTGCAGCTCACATCTGCCCCGAGAGGTTCCAGGACATCTCTGGCAAAAAATCCACCGCTTCCATTGCCCGCATCGACAACTATCTTCATTCCTTCAAGAGGCTTGCCTCCATTTTTGACTCCATCCACTATGAGCTTCCTGAGATGCGCTGTATAAAGCGGCATCAACTCCATAGTTTCAGCAGCAAATATTCTCTGTCCCAATCTGTGAGTATATCCATCGGCATTGGTAGGTTCTCCTATTGCTTCGATGCATTCCGCCTCATTTTCTGCCAGATAAAGGATCTCCTTGATATCTGCTTTATCAAGTCCGCCATCTTTGGTGAAAAATTTAAAACCGTTTCTGTTGAATGGCAGGTGACTTGCTGTGATCATGATGCCTCCGTCACATTCAGTTTCAGGAAATTGAGTTGCCATGAACATAGCAGGTGTAGATGCCAATCCGCAATCGTATGCCTTGACTCCGTAAGGACCAAAGCCTTCCATCAGACCATCCAGCAAACGTTTGCCTGAGCTTCTCGGATCTCTTCCCATTGCGATCTTTACTTCATCTATTCCCTTGCCTGTTTTTTTACACAGCCATACGAGAAAACCTCTTGCTATATCTCTGGCTTCATCAACAGTCAAGTTCGGTAATTCTCCGGGCACTCCGGTCAAAGAAACCCCTCTTATATCGCTGCCGTTCTGTAATTTCTTATATCGGTTAAGCGTCAGTTCCTTTTTTTTTTCAGAAACAGCACCTTTTGTTTTAGGGTTGCTTAATCTGCTTATTATTCTATCAGCTTCGAATCCATCAGTGTCTGCATCATCAGTCTTAACTTCTTCTTCAACTACTTCAGCAGGCTGCTCATCCACCTCTTCTTCTGATTCAGGCTCAGCTTCCTGCTCAGGTTCTGATACTGTTTCAGGTTCTTCTTCCGACTTTATCTCAGTTTCTGTCTCGGTTTCTGTTTCCTTCGCCTCTTCGATCGTTTCCTCCTCAACAGCATCTTCTGTCTTGCTTTCACTGATCATATTTATGAGTTTTCCCACACTAAATATCAAAACTGCATACACAAAATAACTCACGGAATTATCTATCACATATTTAGCCGCATCCATTCCCATTTCAGATAAATCCATTCCGTAAGATACCATGTAGCTGTTTATATAGTTTACTGCGGCCACGACCATATACACGAAAATCGCAGCAAGTACAGCTGAAATCACATAAAGTACCTTCGCCAGGTTATTTGCTTTGTTCTTACCTTTTTCATTATTCTTTTCCATAATAAGCACCTTCCTTAACACTACTATTTTATATGCTTTTCAACAGTCTTTCAAGCCTATCCTGCTGCTCTTTTCTCGGCATAACATATCCATACTGGTGAAAGTCCAATACATCAGCATCTTTAACTATTTCTTCCAGAGGAGATCCCACTGTCGATTTGCTGCTGTGATTCTTTACCGCCAAAGCGATCTGATCTATTTCTTCTTCCGCAAAGATCCCAGTTTCTCTTAGAAATGCTTTTATCGGTATGTATCCGGCTTCTGCGTGATCCACCTGCTTCCCGGTTATTATCCTGCCGTAATCGTGACACGCACAGGCACATGCTGCCAATTCGGGGTCCACTCCTCTTTTTTGTGCCATCAGATACCCAAGCTTCGCACAACTGGAAATATGGACCCTTTCCCAGTCGCCCGGCTGATCCCTCTCGGGGATCAGTTTTTCGTATCTGTCTATCTCTTTCAAAAGCGCGCCTTGCAGTTTCAACAATCTGTTCATTTTATCTCCCGCCTGTTGTTTTATATACGCACTGGTTTTATTAACAATAAGGAAAAACAGCACACCCAAGAGGGAGCGCTGTGCATCCACCATTGTTGTATAATATTTTACTACTAATCATCGAATCTGTCATCCCAATCGTCATATTCTATCTTGTCAACGTCCTTGCTGACGATCCTGCCGGATTCACCATCGATTTCAAATTCATATTCGTAGCCATCGTATCTGATCTTAACATCATATTCCGATCTGCCATCATCATAATCCTGATACGCTTTGATGATATCTCCGTAGGCCGCTCCAGAAACCTGTTCAAGAGCGATAAACTTAGCCTTTTCCAACCCGATGTCAGAGCCTGACCCTCCTGAACTGCCATCAACTACCACTTCTTTATTTCCTGCCGCCTGTTCGCTTGACTTCAGAGCTTTTTGCTGAGCTTCTAATCTTGCCAGATCTTCCGCATCGGCTCTTTCCATCTTCCTGTCAAAGATTTTTCCATCTTTAGCTGATATTTCAAAGTCATATTCGTAACCATCATATATGATCTCAACATCGTATTCCACTCTGCCGTTGTCTTTATCCTTACGGATCTGAGTAATGTTTGACACATCTGCACCGCTCACTTCGGCTAAAGCGATCTGTTTAGCTTCCGCTTCAGTAATGTTTTCCTGCGCGAATGCACCTGATGCATATACAGATATACCTGCCGCCAGAACTACCAGTACGCCTGCGATCGATCCGATTTTTACCCTTTTGCTCATTACTTTCTTTTCCATCTTTATACCCTCCTATTTTAATGTTGCTTTTCTTCTATATGTTTTCCCCTTTGTTATAGCTTTATAATAAGGGCTCAACATTAATGTGAAATTACGCTAACATTAAAAATAGATTAATTTTCGTTTTTCCTGATCAATTTCCCGCAAGAGGCAAATACACTTTGAAACAGCTGCCCTCTCCCGGATTGCTGCTCACTTGAGTATTTCCGCCGTGAGCCTTTACAAGAGAAGCCACGATGGAAAGGCCAAGTCCTGATCCTTCCTCGCTTCTTGATGCATCAGCTCTATAAAATCTTTCCCAGATCCTTTCAAGATCATCAGGTGCGATACCTATACCGTTATCCTCAATATCACAAACTGCATATCCGCCTTCTTTTGATAATGACAGCTTGATCTTACCGCCTTCTCTGCCATACTTTACAGCATTATCCATAAGATTGAGAATGATCCTTATAATCATGGCTTCATCACCATTTACGATGATGTCCTGCTCTATATCAGTTTCTATTACTATCGACTTTTCTGCTGCTGCGATGCTCTGCTGCTCTGCCACCATATTGCAGATTTGTGCCATGTCCACCAGTTCTTTCTCAAGTTTCAATCTACCGGCATCACTTCTTGAAAGCGTCAGAAGCCTATTGACCAGAGATGCCATGCGATTCGCTTCTCTGTTTATCGTTTCCAAAGCTTTTCCTCTGTATTCTTCATCTTCCATCGCATAATTGCTTTGTGAGATGATGACTGCCAGCGGTGTTCTGAGTTCATGGGAAACATCCGATGTGAACTGCTTCTCCTGCTCAAAAGACTTTTCCAGCTTATCGAACATTTCATTGAATGTCACTGCCAGCTTATGGATCTCATCCCTTGATTCTGCATGTTCTTTCTCAATAGATACTCTCCTGGAAAGATCTCCATCAGATTTTATATCTTCTACCGTCCCGATTATATCCCTTACCGGTCTGAAGCCCCTTCTTGTTATGATGTGTCCACCAAGTGCTGCCACCAGGACCAGCCCCGGAAAACCTATGCCTGCCATTCTAAGGACGAAGGAAAATGCACTGCGATCTGCAAAATCCTTGACGATACCGCGAACCCATACAAATTGGTTGTCCACTTCGAAAAGGCTGTCATATACATACCACTCTTCTCCCGCCTCATCACTTTGCTTCCTTATTTCTTTATCATCAAATTCAAGAAATGTGCCTGACAATTCCTGCGGACTTCTTCCTTCCACAAGGACTCCGTTCCCATCGTATATACTGATATATACTCCGTCATCGTAAAACTTCAGCTTATCATCCACGACAAAGTCGCCGCCGAATCTTCCGATTTCTTCACTTGCATCGACGACAGACTCCATCAGCACTTCCTGTGCCGCCTCGCTGGCACGCAAATTCCCTGTATATATCAGAACCGCCATAACACATCCTGTGATCATCAACAGGAAAACTGTGTACCATATGGTTATTCTTTTAGTTATGGAAAGTTTGCCCATACCTTCACCTTCCTGCAGGACCTGCTATTTTACCATGTATCCTGCGCCCTTGACTGTGATTATCTTCTTTTCTTCCCTGCCTCCATCGACTTTCTTTCTGAGGTGATGGATATATACATCTATAACGTTAGACCCGCCGTCATAATCGTAATTCCAGATATGATTAGCCAGCTTATCTCTGGAAAGTACGCGGCCTTCGTTCTGCATAAGATATTCAAGTATGTCAAATTCTTTTGCTGTAAGATTTATCTGCTCGCCGTCTCTCTCTACCGTTCTGGCAGCAGAATCCATCTTCAGATCTCCCGAAACCATGACACTGCTTGCCCTTTCTCCTCCTCGCCTTACAATAGCTCTTACTCTCGCCATCAGCTCATCGAAGTCAAACGGTTTAACAAGATAATCGTCAGCGCCTGCATCAAGACCTGCAACCCTGTCTTCTACTGTGCCAAGCGCCGTTAAAAGCAGTACCGGTGTTTTATCGCCCAAGGCGCGCATTTCCTTTAGCACGCCAATCCCGGTTATTCCCGGCAGCATAATATCAAGAATGATGCCGTCATATTCAGCGCATCTGATAAAATCAAGCGCTTCATCTCCTGAATAACAGGCATCGACTGTGTAATGTTCATTTGTCAGTTTTCTTACTATTATTTCATTAAGATCCTTCTGATCTTCTACTACCAAAATTCTCATAGCCGTACCCTCCTTAATGCTGATTTTAGCAAATGTAGATTAAAATATCATTAAATAAATAAAAAAGTGCAGTAAGATCATTTTCTTACTGCACGACCAAATCTTTATGCGGTAAAGTTGTCTATCAATCGCGTATTGCCGATATGCACTGCCATTGCTATCAGTACGCCCTCTTTTATCTCATCTGCCGGCAGTAGCGTCATGCCATCAACTGCTTCGATATATTCTATCTTGGCAAGAGGCTCTGTGTTGATAACATCACGCATCACTTCAAGGATGCTTTCTGACGCTGCTATGCCTCCTTGAGGCACTCTGTCGATCTTCTCTTTAGCAGCTGCGATCGCCTCATAGAGCACACCTGCAGCTTTGCGCTCGTCTGCACTAAGATAAGTATTTCTGCTGGACCTAGCCAACCCGTCTTCTTCACGGACCGTAGGACATCCAACGATCTCGATATCCATATCCAGATCTCTTACCATAGTCTTGATCACTGCCAGCTGCTGGGCATCCTTCTCACCAAAATACGCTTTATCTGCTCCTGTTATATTGAACAGCTTGCTTACGACAGTGCATACGCCTTTGAAATGAGTTGCACGGTTTTTGCCGCAGAGCTGCTTCGTCATTTCCGACTCTATATCCACCGCTGCACAGAATCCGTCAGGATACATCTCAGCCACTTCGGGATGGAATACCATATGACATCCATGTTCTTCAAGGATCCTGCAGTCTCTATCGAAATCGCGAGGATATTTGTCCAGATCTTCATTTGCTGCGAACTGAGTAGGGTTGACGAATATAGATGCGACTACGCGATCGCATTCTTTCGCTGCCGCATCTACAAGAGATGCATGTCCCTCGTGAAGTGCCCCCATGGTAGGGACAAGACCTACAGTAAATCCCTGACGATGCCACTCTTTAACCTGCTCACGTACTTCTTTTTTTGTTTCAGCTATTATCAGTTTCATTTTACCCCTTTAATATAACTTCTCTATTATCTCATCATCTATCTTGAAGCAGTGCTTTTCTTCAGGGAAGGTTCCCGCTTTTATTTCTGCATCGAAATCCTTGAATGCCTGTATCATTATCTGCCCGCAGTCAGCGAAATGCTTCACGAACTTAGGAACGTAGTCACTGAACATTCCCAGCATATCCTGGAACACGAGAACTTGTCCGTCGCAGCCTTCTCCTGCTCCGATGCCTATCGTAGGGATCGTCAGTTTCTCGCTGATCAATGCAGCCAGCTTAGCAGGCACACATTCCAATACTACAGCAAAGGCTCCGGCTTCCTGAACGTCATAAGCGTCCTGAAGGATCTTAGCTGCAGCTTCTTCGCTCTTGCCTTGTACCTTGAATCCGCCAAATGCATTCACTGACTGAGGTGTCATTCCGATGTGTGCCACTACAGGGATCCCAGCATCAACTATAGCCTTGATATGTTCCTTTACTGCTGCACCGCCTTCCAGCTTCACCGAATTACCACCTGTTTCCTTGATCAGTCTTCCGGCGTTTACTACAGCATCGTATACTGACGGCTGATATGACATGAACGGCATGTCTATTACAACATGACAATTTCCTGCGCCTCTCACTACTGCTGCCCCATGATGGATCATGTCCTCCATGGTAACTGCCAGCGTGTCGGAATATCCCAGCATAGTATTGCCTAGGGAATCTCCCACCAGCAGCATATCTATATCTGCTGCATCCATAAGCTTGGCTGTAGAATAATCATAGCAAGTAAGCATCGAAATCTTCTCACCCTTCTGCTTCATCTGCAGTAAACCAGTAACTGTTCTTTTCATTCTTTTTCTCCTTTTTCTATAAGCTGTGACTTCCGGCAGTTTCGTCGTCGATGATCTTTCTCATCTCGGCATAGTCTCTGTCCGGGTGTCTCGTTTGTGCCATGTGGATCAGTCTGCTGCTCAGCAGACGATATAATTCCTTTTCGCCGCCTTCTTTGAGGCAGTCGATGTGTTTTCGTACGGTATCGATATCGTTTCTCTCAACAGGCCCTGTAAGGCTTGCCGTCGGACCTTTATGCGCTATATGTTCCATGTTCCCCGTAAGGATAGGCGATAATGCCTGCACTGCTGTTTCGTCTGTGAATCCGCATCGTTTCATCAGCTCTATGCTCTGATCGATGAGACCGCAGACAAGATTGCTTGCCATGGCAGCCGCACAATGATATGTAGTTTTATCTTTTCCATCGATGATGCCGGTCGGATTGCCTAGCCTATCAAGTAACCCTTGCAAAACCGCAAGCCCCGGGCCTGCCGCTGCTACGCCTTTTGCATCATCGCTCTTGGTGCGAGCTTCTTCAAGAGTAAAAAAAACACCCGTCAGTTCCCTGTAAGCATTATACTTATCGCTTACGGCGAACAGCGGATGGGCTGAATATCCGAAGGCTCCTGTCTCCTCGATGCCGTCAAAAGCATCATCACAAGACATACTGCCACTGCAGTGACAGATCATCTTCTCTCTAATGTCGTATCCTTTGATCTTCTTCCAAGTATCTCGGATACTTCCGTCGGGCACAGTAAGGAATATCATATCGCTCGCATCGATAAGCTCCTTCATATCAAGGTAACTTTTCGAATCCGTGAAGCGAGCTGCATCAACGGCCGAGTTGCCGCTTTTGCTGTAATAACCGGCAATATTTGTCTCCGGATCCTGCATAAAATACTTGCCCAGAGTGCAGCCGACCTTACCTGCTCCTATAAATCCTATATTCAATTGTCATTCCTCCTTAGGTATAGTTTCGATATCGAATACCATCCATCCGAGGATATATTAGCACAAACGTGCTGAAATATAAAGGAAAAAGTGGTCACACGTACAAAAAAAGAGCGGGCCTTTTCGGTCCGCTCCGGATCATCACTATTCTATTGGATCATCCAAACCTTTTGATACAAAATCAAGATACTCTTCGTAAGCATCTGCCCAGCTGTTCCATTTGGCATCACCGCGTCTGTCCGGCAGATCGTAGTTGGCCATCAAATAGTCGAGAAGATATTTGGTATATTTCTCTGCACCCACGAAATTTACATGTTTACTGTTATATAAATCGCACTGCCAGTCGATCCCTATCTCTTCTGTTACTTCCGGCTGGTTGCAATCCAATACTGTATAGCCTCTTGCTTCGACCATATCAATGGCAGTGTTGAATTTCGCCTGTACATCCTTTCTCATGGCATATGGTGAAAAGACGAATAACACTTCTGCATCAAGTTCATCGCATCTATCAAGTGTTGCCAGAAGCGCCTTTTCCATTTCAGGAGCCAGCGGTTCATTGCCATCATTATATACAGGAGGATCATAAGGCTTCTGCACCAGTGTCAGATCGCTGAGTACGTATCCCTTAGTAGTGTTTTTTACCGGCCACGGTTTAAAATCCTCAGGTGTTATTTCTCCTGCAGCCAGCTTGCTGTGATACTTCACGACAGGGATAAGATAGTCTATAGGACTTTCATCGATATTGCTGAGTTCTCCCGTCGCGCCTTCAGTATATTTAAGTGCTTTATCGAGAGCTTCATACTTATTGGCTGATGCCGGCATACTGTCAGTAACACGCCTTATGTGGGCATCCGTGATCTCATTCTTAGTTTTAAGTACATTTCGAAGCTCGATTATGTAAAGCTGTGGGCTTTGGGTCTTCTCTACTTCGTCGATAAGATCAGGCACGAAAAGCATAGGAAGTCCCATAGTTGCCAGATTAAAAGCGGCAATTCCTTCTTCGTTATATGCTACCGGTGGAATGAAATATCTGTTAGTTGCACTTGTTCCCAGGTAGAGTACGTCGATAGTTTCTTCTTCCTCCGCATAAAATCCGTTGAATATCTGCTTATTTGAATCTGAATTGCCTATGGTGAACACCCTGTTTAAATACACTAAAAGCAGCGCGGCAATGATGATAAACAACACAACTCGCACCGCTTTATTATCAAATATCTTTTTTACCTTTGCTGAAATCATGTCTGTGATTATCCTCTGTCGTTATACTGCAGGAGATCATCTTTCTTCTTCGTTTTCTTCCCAAAGAGCATCATGGAAAATCTTCCACATTTCACCATAACCTTCAGATGCCGGTGTTACAGGCTTAGGGATGGTGTTTTCGATATCGATCTTGATTTCTCCTTGCTTTGACATAAGAAGAATCCTTGTTCCGAGAGTAAGCGCTTCTTGAATATTGTGAGTGATAAAGATAACTGTCGCGTTTTCCTTTTCCTTTATTCTAAGAAGCTCCTCCTGCAATTTATTTCTCGTCATCGCGTCAAGACTTGCAAAAGGCTCATCCATAAGAATGATCTTAGGGTTCAGTGCCAGACCTTTGGCGATAGCAACTCTCTGCTTCATACCGCCTGACAACTGATGAGGATAAAGTTCTCCCTTATCACCTAACCCTACAAGGTCAAGATGCTCCTGTGCTATGCGATCAAGTTCTTCCTTGTCTGTCATTCCGTTAACTTTCAAAGGATATTGTATATTCTTTTTGACAGTTTTCCAAGGGAAAAGTTGGTCAAAGTTCTGAAATACCATTATTCTGTCAATTCCGGGTTCTTCGACACGCTCTCCTTCTACCAGAATATCACCCTCATACGATTCAAAACCTGCAATGCATCTGATAAGTGTAGTCTTGCCGCAGCCCGAAGGTCCCAGTATACAGAGAAAATCACCCTGATTTACTGTTAAGTCCAGACCGTCGATGATATTTCTGGAATCCGGGGCATCATGATAATTTTTTACTAAGTTTTTTACTTCAAGCAGTTTACTCATCTGATCATCCCCCATTTCTTAACTGTTTTCTTTTCGATAGTCCTGAACAGTCCGTATTCGATGATGATTCCGATGATTATGATAACGATCAGTGCTGCGAATACTCCTGCAATGTCCACGTTTGTTCTCTTCATGAAGATGAACCAGCCGATGCCTGCTCCCGATCCTGTAGTTCCGAAAATCATTTCCACACTGATAAGGCCTCTCCAGGCTCTTGCCCATCCTACTCTCATTCCGGATAAGATGCTTGAAAATGCTGCAGGGATATATACTCCGAGAACAAGCTTGAGTCCTCTGAGTCCGATATTCTTGCCGCTTTCTATGTAGATGTTTGAAATCGACTTGAATCCATCGATGATACTTCTTGACATTGGCCACAGGATAGAATGGATAACGATGAATATGATAGTAGGTTCACCGATACCAAACCACATGATCGCCAGAGGAAGCAACGCAACCCCCGGCAACAAGTCCATGATAGACACTATCAAATTATATATGTTATAGAAGATCTTGCTTACTATGGCAAGGCTGGAAAATACGAAAGCCAGCACTATACCTATAGCGAGGCCTCTTACTATAAGCCCCATAGAATAAAGCGTATACGTCATCAGGCTGTCATCTCTAAAGCCTTCGATGAATGCCTGTCCGATATCTGCAAGTGACGGAAACATCAACGCAGGGAACGCCTGCATAGCATATACCACCTGCCACACTGCAAGGAAGCAGATGACAAAAATCACTTGCGTTCTGATTTCTTGTTTAGTTTCGTTCTTCATTTCAGATTAATTTCCCTTCACGTTGTCGAATGCTATGTCAGAAAGTGCTTTTGGTGCATCGTTTTCGAGGAAGCCGTTTTCCGCCATAAATGATGCCATGTCGAGAACACCCTTTGTTTCTGTTGAGTATACGCATGCAGGATCGTTGAGCCACTTGAGCATTGTCGCTGCATCTACGCCTTCGTTTTCGCAGAACATTTCAGCCGCTGCTTCCTTATTGTTGTTGATCCAGTCAATAGCTTCTGCCAACGCTGCAACGATAGCATCATAAAGTTCAGGGTTGTTTTCCTGCAGTTCTGTTGATGCCAGTGCTACGATGAATGAATTTCCTTCAGGCCATACTGATGAGATGGCTTCAACTTCTGTCATGCCTTCAGCCTCTTCCTTGAAAGTATACGGTGAAGTTGTCAGCTGCAGTTCAACACTTCCTGAAAGGAGTGATGACATTCCGTCAGGATGTGACATGGCGATGATGTTCTGGTCCAAAGCATGTGCATCACCCAACTGTTCTTCAGCTGCCATCGCCAGTAAAATGTGCTGGATACTGTTGATGTTGACTAAGGCGATCTGCTTGTTGCCGATATCTGCAAGTGACTTGATGCTTTCATTGCTTGTCATCAGCTTATGAGGCTGTGCTGACATATTGGAACAGATCTTGACAGGCATACCTTCTGTAGTAGTTGCGATAACTGCAGGTCCTACACCCATAGCACCGAAGTCAATGTTGCCTGATGCGAAACCTTCAGTGATCGCTGATCCCGAATTAAGAGTTGACCATTCGATTTCAACTTCGCCATCATAATGCTTTTCGATAAGCTGCTGTTCTTCCATTACCAGAAGAGGTGCATAAGCCATGCCGTGCTGTTTAGCGATGACCAGAGTATCGCCACTGCCGCCTCCACATGCACAAATGCTCAATACCATTGCTGCCGCCATAAATATAACGGCCAATTTTTTAGCTTTTTTCATTTTATTTATTCTCCTTTTTATATAAACACTTCGCTAAAAGTTTACTGTTTCAAATTCTTTTCAAGCATATCCATGAATGCCCTTGCTGCTACCGAAAGATACCTTTGAGCTGAATGCACCACATATAGCTTCCTTCTGCATATCTCAGGATCGACCATATAAAATGTAGGGTGATCTTTCAGGTTGCTTTGTCTGATCGTGCTTTCTGTCATTAGTGAAACCCCTACGCCTGCTATCGTCAGACTATAACTGGTCATCGTTTGTTCTGCCATTATGGCCTTCTTTGGTTTGAAATTATATCTATCAAACAGACTATTCATAGTATATCCAATTTGCTGATCTCTGTTCAGCAATATAAACGTACTATCAATAAAAGCTGTAAAATCTGCTACAGGAATATCTTTTTCAGAATCATATCTTCCTTCCATTATGGTTTCGACCGGGATCTGCCATTCTTTAAGTCTATCGTTCAACGCCCAGCCGGAAGGGACGCATAGAAAGATCCTCTCTTCAAGCAGTTCTTCATAATTCAATCTATCATCCGGGTCAAAGGTCGATGCTATGAACAAGTCTATCTGTCCATTCAATGTCTTCGATACTATTTCCGGGATACTGCCGTCAACTATGTCCAATTCTATCCCCGGATATTTTTCGGCAAACTCTGCAATAGTCTTAGGCAAATAGCTCACATTAAAGGATACAGCTCCGCCAATTGTAAGTTTCCCTCGCTTCAACTCATTCAGATCTGCAAGGTGCTGGGCGAATTCCTTGTTCATTGTTTGAAATCTTGCTGCATATTCCAGATATATCTTGCCAGCTTCGGTTATCTCCAGAGGATGCTTTGTTCTGTCAAACAATGCTGTGCCAAGCTCATTCTCCAGCTTTTTCAGCTGTGCACTCAATGCTGGCTGAGAAATTTTCAGCTGTTCTGCCGCTGTTGAAATGTTCCCGATTTCCGCTATTGCTTGTATGTATTTTGCTGATGAAAAACAGTTCATTTCATAACCTTTCGCTTATGATTTCATAAGTTTGATATTATACCACGGTGATTTTACTCCTTTTATGTGGAGTTTGTGTGAAATATTCTATAAATTTCAGTTGTTTTGCTGTATAATCTAATAGTTGTTTTAATAAAAGCTTACACCAAGGAGAATAACCATGTACAACTACCCTTCAGTAGTAGAAAACATAGCAAATCACGCAGCATCAAATCCCGATAAGCTGGCTCTCGCAGACAGTAAACAGGCATTGACATACGGTCAGCTTTGGAGCCGCATCTACGGACTCTCTCAAAAATTTAAAGAAATGGGAGTTGATTTTGAAAAGTGTGCTGTAGTGGAATGTAACCAGAGCGTTGACTACATGATCTGCGATCTGGCAATCCAGCTTCTCGGAGGCATCTTCGTACCTCTCGAAAAGAACGTCTCCGTTGCCAGAGCTGTAGAGATCACAACAGATACCGAAGCAGTTCTGTATGTGAGCAAGGAGCCTCTCGAAGCAGAACTTCCGGAAGGTATCAGCCCTGCATTCTTCAACATCGAAGACTGCGCTTTGCATCCTTGGGAAGAAGATATCCCTGAGCTGCAGTTCCCTAGATCCGAAGATGTGTGCGAGATCCTTTTCTCAACAGGTACTACAGGAAAATCAAAAGGTATCGTCCTGACTCACGGCAACGATATCGCCATTGCAGAAAACGTTATGTACGGCGTTCAGATGAAGCCAAACAATGTTGAAATGATCCCTATGCCTACAAGCCATTCACATGGACTCAGAAGAACATACTCCAACCTTGTAAATGGTTCATCTGTAGTATTCGTAGACGGCGTAACACTGCTGAAGAAGGTATTCAACATGATCGAAGAATACAGTGTAACTTCTATGGACTTATCTCCAAGTATGCTGTCGATCATCTTTAAACTGAGCAAAGACCGTCTTGGTGATTATGCTGACCAGATGGACTACATACAACTGGGATCAGCTCCTCTTCCTGAAGAGGATAAAGTGCACCTTTCAAGGATCCTGCCTAAGACAAGATTATATAACTTCTACGGAAGCACTGAAGCAGGCTGCTCATGCCTGCTTGACTTCAACAACATGGCAGGTAAAAAAGGCTGTATCGGTAAGCCTGCAGTGAATGCTCACTTCATCGTAGTTGATGAAAACAGAAATGAAATCAAATCGTCAATTGACAATCTGGGCTTCCTGGCAAGTTCCGGAGCCATCAACATGAAGGAATACTTCAAGGCTCCTGAATTAACAGCGGCAACTATGGCAAACGGTTTCGTATATACTAAGGACCTGGGATACATCGATGAAGATGGTCTGGTTTATATGCTGGGTAGAAAAGATGACGTTATCAACTATGGCGGCATCAAGATCTCTCCTGAAGAGCTGGAAGCTATCATCATCAAGAATCCTATCATCAAGGACTGCGCCCTTATCCCTGTCAAGGATTCTCTGACAGGACAGGCGCCTAAGCTGTTCATCACCCTTGAAAAGGAAGATGGCAGCAAATATGACGCCAAGGAGTTCAAGGTGTTCCTTCAAGAAAACCTTGACGCCAATAAGCAGCCTAAATTCATTGAGATCATCGACGAGATCCCAAGAACATTCAACGGCAAGATCAAGCGAAATGTTCTTCTACAGAGGGAAAAGTAAAAACGGGTAAACAAAAAATAAAATAGAGCGCTTGGGAAA
>JAUNQD010000015.1 GCA_030536355.1 Bacillota bacterium
CTAGACTTCCGAAGAAGTTTAAATCAAGTTTGCATTTCTAACTCATTCAACGCATCTGCGTTTCGCTTAATTCTTATCCGAATTATGTTTCTTAGAAATTGTCGGAAACTTTGCTTTACCATTTTCAGGTTTGCATTGTTTCTTTGAGTAAAATTTTATTTGACTCAAATTTCTACACTATGAAGTTTTCAATGTTCATGGCCGTTTTTGCCTTGAGGCTTTCGGCCAAGCTCGCTCTTGGCGAGCTTTTTAAGTATATCGCATGTCACAAGCTTTGTCAACAACTTTTTTAACTTTTTTTACAAAGTTTTTTATCGGCTTTCAGGTCTTTATGACCCTTCCGCACGTCATTTCTCGCGACAGCTTGTTCATAATACCAAACTTCATCCCCCTTGTCAACGACTTTTTTATACTTTTTTCGCAGGATTAACAATTAATTTTTTGTTAAAAATATATCTATAGGAGGTGATCGTTTTGCCGGTAGTTTTTATTAGAACTATACTAATATATTTCATCGTTTTATTTGTGATCAGAATGATGGGTAAAGCCGAACTATCAAAGATGTCCCCTTTTCAGATGGTCATTGTATTTATGATAGCAGAGTTGGCGACTATACCTATAGAATCACCTGAGGTTTCTTTAGTGACCGGTACCACTGCCATATTCACTTTAATGTTTATACAGATACTGATCTCTTATATATCATTAAAGAGCAGCAGGATAAAGACTTTCTTCGGCGGTAAGCCAAGTATCATTATAAATAAAGGAAAGATCGATCATAAAGAATTAAAAGCTCTTCGCATAACCATACACGATCTGATGGAGCAACTTCGATTAGGTGATGCTTCATCTATATCGGATGTGGAGTATGCCATCATGGAAGCTAATGGTGATTTAAGCATCATTCTCAAATCAGGATCCAAACCCATTACACCCAATGATATGTCAATTGTTAAACTTCGGGAAACGATGCCTGCCATCTTTATTTCCGATGGTGTCATATATGAACAAGAAATACAGCAATCAGGCTGGACTATAGATGAAGTTAAGATCCACATAGATAAACTTGGTATAAAAGACCATAGAGAGGTATTTCTGGCATTTTGCGACTCCTCTTCTTGCCTTCATATTTATAAACATAAAAAGGGAAGTCAATATGCTGAGGAGGTGATGTGATGAAACATCTGATAGTTTCTTCTCTCTGTCTCCTCTTTTTACTCTCATCATGGTACCTGTATGATATGTATGCAGGTTCATATATAGATGAAAGCAAATATCTTCTCGAGGAGAGGATAATGTCTGCTATATTAAACGAAGATTGGGATGCCGCAGAATATTATTATAATATAATAGAAGAAAAATGGATGAGGTTTAAAAACCTTTCAGAATACTTTCTCGATACTGCAACGGTAAATGAAGCAGGTGAAATGATGCACAAGGCTAGATATCATATCATGACTAGAGATATTTCAAATGCCGCAGCAGATACTTCGGAATTAGAACATATGCTGACTTATCTTCATGAAAATGAAATGCTGTTGCCCGGGAATATTTTCTAATTAATCTATTGTGAGAATAGAACTGATGTGATAGAATCGACCACGTAGAGTAGACTTTGTGCGTAAAGTGTCACAGGATGGGATGTTGTCTGTGAACGAAGGATCGATCATAGCTCGATACCGCGGTACAAAGTCGCGTCCACTATTATTCAAAGGAGCTTTTAATGACTAAAAAATCCTCAACACATCGTCTGGTCGTTATGGCCTTCCTGGTAGCATTGGAAATAATACTTACCAGATTCTGTTCTATCAACACGCCAATACTTCGTATCGGTTTCGGTTTCTTGCCTGTATCAATGATGGGGATCATGTATGGTCCTATATGGGCTGCCATAGGCTATGCCGCAGGAGACATCCTCGGTATGATGATATTCCCTTCCGGCATGTTCTTCCCGGGCTTTACGTTAACAGCTATACTCACGGGACTTGTCTTCGGATTCTTCCTACACGGCAAAGAAAAAGTCACATGGAAAACTGTGCTTCCTGCAAGTCTTATAATAATATTGGTATTGAACTTATGTCTCGATACTTTCTGGCTGTCCATAATGATGGGTGATGCATTCATCGCACTCCTGCCTACCCGTATTTTCAAGTGTGCCGTTATGCTGCCTATCCACTTGATACTGATCCCTCTTGTTTGGAACAGGATCATGTCAAAAATACCCGGAATAACTTCATAAACAATAAAAAAAATCTCCCGTCACATCGACAGGAGATTTATTTTATTCTATTACGTTATACATGGCAGCTGCATCTTCCTTACGACACGATTCTGTAAGCGCTGCAACTTCTACCTTAAGGCTTCCATTTCCAAACTGTATGAAAATTTCATCCCCGACCTTAACTTCCAGACCGGGCTTTGCCACTTTGCCGTTCACAGTGATCCTTCCCTGCTCGCAAGCTTCCTTGGCAACAGTCCTCCTCTTGATTATCCTGGAATTTTTAAGATATTTATCTATACGCATTTTGAATTTTCCGGTTACTCTACTAGTTTATTTGTTTACAGCATCCTTCAGAGCCTTACCAGCCTTGAATACAGGTGCCTTTGAAGCGTCGATCTTGATAACTTCGCCAGGCTTTCTAGGGTTTCTTCCCTGTCTAGCTTTTCTTTCACGAACTTCGAAAGTTCCGAATCCGATCAGCTGAACTTTTTCACCTGCAACTAAAGCTCCTTCTACGCTTGAAACGAATGCATTAACTGCTAATTCCGCATCTTTTTTAGTGAAACCGGTTTTTTCTGCTACTGCAGCTACTAATTCCGCTTTATTCATCAATAAATCCTCCTTAAAATTACTAACACAAAAGGTCGTCCTCAACCTTTGCTTTGCTATTGTCCCATTTTTCAATGGGTTTGTCAAGCCGTTTCGAATCAAAGAACAGTTTTTTTGCTTAAATTACCACAATCTCAATTTATCACAAATTACTGCCAATTTTCTGCCAATTGAAATACCCATCAATTCGTCTCTTACTATAGTCTTTGTCTTCAATACCATCAGTCCGTAAACTGCCACACCGATAGCTACAGAAAGCAATGTAGCTGTTCCGTTACTGCCGAGAACCATGAAGAGCACCTTGTATCCGGCGAACACTACAACACCCATGACAACTGCTGAAACAAGCGGTTTGATCACAGTAAGTTTCACTGACAATTTAACGCCAGTGTATTTCTTCAGCGCCATATAATCAAGTGTTGCCGCAACTACATAAGCAACTATAGTACCTATCGCTGCACCCATTACGTTTATGGCAGGTATCGCTGTCAAGACCCATGTCAGGATCAGCTTAACGATGATACCAATAAAAAGATTTCTAACAGGTATTCCCTGTTTACCTATTCCCTGAAGTGCACCTGTAAAAGTTGTTAAGGCAGCCAAGAATATGAATCCGAATGACAGGATCATCAAACAAGGAGCTGCGCTAACAGCACTTGCCGGCTGTGAACTATACAGCAGGAGTAGTACAGGTTCAGAGAGAACGATCAAGCCTATAGCTGACGGTAATGTTATAACAGAAGCCATTCTTACGCCCAATGATATGTTATTATGGAGTTCATGTCTGTCTCCAAGTCTGTTGGATGCAGATACCATAGGAACTAAGCTGACAACTATAGCCTGTATCAATACCAGTGGAAACTGAACTACAGGTGTCGCGAATCCTGTCAGCTGACCAAACATACTTTCTGCGATAGCTCTGTCAAACCCTGCATCAAGCAGTCTTGTCATTACAACACTTGAGTCAACTACACTTACGATAGGCATTATTGCTGCACCTATTGTTATAGGGATAGCGATTCCTGCGATCTTTTTGAGTATAGTTCCGCTGGATTCTCTGACATTGGTCTTGTCGTTGCGTATCTTTTCTTTAATAGATTTTCTTATGGTAAGGTAGAAGATTATCATGACCAGCAAGCCGCCGAAAGCTCCTGCAGTAGCGCCGAAGCATCCGCCGGCAGCACCTCTTGCTTGTGCACTTTCTTCCAGGAAGGAATATGCACCATTCATAAGTATGATGGCAAGGGCCAACCCACTGACAACTCTGAAGACCTGTTCAACTACCTGTGATACTGCTGTTGATGTCATGTCCTGCATACCCTGGAAGTATCCTCTGTATGATGACATTATCGGAACCAGAAGAAGTGCAGGTGCCATAAATTTCATAGCTAAAGCCGATCCCGGATTATTGATCAGCACAGCCAGGGTGTCACTGAAGAAAAACAGTACGAAGAAACCAACCACTCCTATGGTGAACATCAATATTCTGGAGAGTTTAAATACTCTCTCAGCTTCACTGAACTGTCCCACAGCATAACGTTCCGCAACCATCTTGGAAATGGCAACCGGAATACCTGTTGTGGCAAACACCAATAAGAATCCATAGATCGAGTAAGCAGGTGTATAGTAGGCCATACCTACGTCACCTATGAAGTTTGCCAGAGGTATTCTGAAAAACGCTCCTATAAATTTAACGATTATGCCTGCAGCAGCCAATACTGCAGCACCTTTTACAAGTGATTTTTTAGTCATATCTTAAAGCCTTTCAAGTATTTTCTGAGTTGCCTTTGATGTTTCGAAAATGGTCTTTTCAAGGTCGATGGTAGTATATTCTCCATTATCATAGAGTACTTTACCATCTACCATTGTCATTACCACATCTTTCCCTGAACAAGAATACACCAGATTATTGATGAGATTGTGAACAGGATGCATATTTGCCTGAGAAATATCGATAACTATCAAGTCCGCCTTCATGCCTTTCTTAAGAACTCCCGAATCAGTTCTCCCCTGAGCCTTTGCGCCACCGACAGTGGCTGCGCGAAGCGCATTGGCAGGAGTTACTGCCTTAGGATCGCCTGTGTGCACTTTGCATCCTATGGTCATCACCTTCATTTCTTCCATGAAGTCAAGGCTGTTATTGCTTGCTACACTGTCTGTACCTATCGCCAGGTTTATCCCCTTATCCATGATCTTCTGGACATCGCAGATGCCGCTGGCCAGTTTCATATTGCTGACCGGATTTGTCGCTACAGTGACACCCTTTGCCTTGAAGATATCCAGATCGTTATCGTCTGAGTATACGCAGTGAGCAGCAATTGCAGGAACATCGAACAGGCCCATCTTTTCCAGATATGCCGCAGGTGTAAGACCGTGGCGCTGTATGCATTCTTCATGTTCCGATTTTGTTTCGGACACATGGATATGCATGATGGTATCGTCCAGACTGCGTGCATATTCTGCCAATGCCATGGCAGTCTCGGGATTCGAAGTGTATTCCGCATGTAGACTCATATCTACTTTTATTCTTCCCGAAGCAGTATTATGAAAACCTTCGTAGAATCTTTTCATTTCTTCGAAACTGGCAAGTTCTGAAACAGGCGAGCCCATCGGATTGGTGATGGATCTTGAAATATTAGCCTTAGCTCCTGATTCCGCTACGGCCTCCGCCATGTCCTCACAGAAATAATACATATCACTTGTAGATACGATACCGTATCTGAGAGACTCCGCCATCGCCATCATCGTGCCCCAGTATACTGCGTTGCTGTCCAGCTGATCTTCGAACGGGAATATCTTCTTGAACAGCCAATCCTGCAGTGCCATGTTTTCGCCGTACCCTCTCATGAGAGTCATTGGGGAATGTCCATGGCCATTGAAGAAGCCACTCATAAGAAGCTTCCCCTTACCATCGTATTCTCTTGAATAACCATCTGCAGGTTTTTCCGATCCTATATATGCAACCTTATCATCTTTTACCAAAACGTATTGGTTGTTTTCTATTGCCATATCCCCATTGAGGATAGTTATGTTTTTAAAAAGCATATTTCCACCTTTCTTCGAAGCTTTACATAAGCGGTGCTATCAATCTAAGCACCTGTCCCAGCAGTTTGAACAGTTTGTTGTATTCTTTACAGTCTTTGAGAGTCATTTTCCTGCAATGTTTAAGTGTCTGCTGGAAATCAATCTCAACATCCATTATCACAGGATTCTTCCATATATATGCCGCACATTCGAAGTGTAGGAACAAACTTCTGTAATCCAGATTTATGGTTCCCACAACTGCCTTCTCATCATCGGATGTGAAAACCTTGGCGTGTACGAATCCCGGAGTGTATTCGTATATTTCAACACCTTCCGAGATCAGCTCATGGTAATGGGTCCTCGCCAGCCAGTAAGCATATTTCTTGTCAGGGATATGCGGAAGTATCATCTTGACTTCTACGCCCCTCTGGGCTGCAAAGGTCAGTGCATCTACAAGTTCTTCGTCTATTATAAGATAAGGGGTCATGATATGGACATAATCATTGGCTCTGTTGATTATATCCAAATACACCTTCTTGCCCAGCTCTTCATCGTCATAAGGACTGTCGCCGTAAGGCACGATATATCCACCGTTTCTCATGCCGGCTTCGATATATCCGCCGGTATACATGTATCTTCCGAAGTTTTCTTTCTTTGTTTCTGTTATATTCCACATCTGCAGGAACATGAGAGTGAAGCTGTTCACCGCTTCCCCCTTGACCATGATCGCAGTGTCTTTCCAATGACCGAAACGTTCTCTTCTGTTTATATATTCATCAGCTAGATTTATACCACCTGTGAAAGCAGTATGACCATCGATCACCAGGATCTTTCTGTGGTCTCTGTTATTCTGATGAGTAGACAGAAACGGGGTCATAGGCGCGAAAACCTTACATTTGATCCCTCTGGCTTCCATACGTTCAGGATAATTCTTGGGAAGCAGAGAAAGAGTATTGGTCCCATCGTACATGAATCTAACTTCAACGCCTTCCTTGACTTTTCTAGTGAGGATTTCAAGTATAGTATCCCACATATATCCACGCTCAACTATGAAATACTCCAAGAAGATGAAGTCTTTAGCCTTTTCCAGCTGATATACCATTTCTTCGAATTTATCTTCGCCAAGTGGGAAATATTTGATGCTGGCGTTATCATATACAGGGTAATTACCCTTCTCGTATATATACTTGAATAGACCGAATTCCTGCTTAGAAGAAACAAGAACTTTATTGACAGCTTCTCTCGAAGGTCTGAGGAATAATCTTTCTTCCTCTAATATCTGATCTATCCTGTTGCTGATATATTTGGTTCCCGGCTGCACTTTGGTGAAGAGAAAAAATACGACACCAACCAGAGGCACTGCCAATATGAATATTATCCACATCAATTTGAAGCTGGAGTTCTGTCTGGCATTGAGGATATATATGAGTATTATTACACCCAGTATACCCAGCAGGAAGTTGAATACGATAATGTGTTTGCCAAGTATCGCGAAACCACCTAAAAGCACAACTATCTGCAGAAGCATAAGCCCTACAAGTATAGCTGTACGTCCAAATATTATCTTCCAGAGACCTCTTAGTTTCTTCATTTAAATTCCACCTCTAAATAAGATCTTACCTTGTTTGTCCAAAACCCCATAGATATTAAAATGGTAACTCATTCCTCTATAAAAGTCAAAGGTTTCGCCTCACAAAAAAGACTGCAAATGCAGTCTTTTCATATTATTACTCTTCTTTTGTGTAATTGTTTTCTTTGAATCAATATTCCTTTATTCTGATAAAGTAATATAGTATAATGTAACCAGTTCATAAATTATTGCACCCTTTAGTCATAAGGAGATGTGATCATGAAAAGAATATTGTATGTATTATTAGCACTTATTTTTGTTTTCGCACTTACTGCATGTGGTAATAATCTGCCTGCAACCGATGATGCTGACATGATGGCTGCAGAACAAATCGAGGTCGAAGAAGTAGAGGTTGAGGGATCTGATGATTCAAGCAGCTCTTCCTTCTCCTGCGATGGGGATCCAATCACAGCATTCGGAGGTTTTACAGGTTATGACAGGTTTTCAGGAGAGCAAGTGGGCGGTGCATATATTTATGTCCATGACTCCGACAGCGAAAAGGTAGTATTCAACTACACTACAAGTCGTGGTACATTTAACAACTTGACTGCTTATCTTGACTCGTCATTAAAGTCAACTGTTTATATTACTGATACATGTTATCTCGACATGACATTTACCCAAGGCACCATTTACGTTGATGAAATCGAAGGTATGGGTGCAATGGCGTATGACTTCAAGCATTAATGATATTTATGATAATTAGAAGCGGTGAAATCCGCTTCTTTTTTATTTCCACTCAAAAGTATAACTTACTTAAATCGGCAAATACTAACATCACGAAATCAATCAAAGGAGTTTTAATATATGAAAGCAACAGGTATAGTAAGAAGAATCGATGATCTGGGCAGGGTCGTTGTCCCCAAGGAAATCAGGAAGATTTTAAGGATCCGTGAAGGCGATCCTCTCGAAATATATACAGGTACGACCGGTGAAGTTATCCTCAAGAAGTATTCACCCATCAGCGAGCTTGGTCAGATGGCTGAGATATTTGCTGACTCTGTATCCTCTACTTTAGGATTTCCTGTTATCGTATCAGATACAGATCATTATGTGGCAGTATCCGGGATCAAGAGTAAGGAATATCTCAATAAGGAAATCGATGAAGAACTTGACGATATAATCCAGCAAAAGAACGAATATAACTCTGAGTCGAGGATAACAGTCCCTATCCTTGCCAACGGAGATCCAATCGGTTCAGTAACCATTCTCCCTGCTGATGGAAGAAGCTTGACCGATCTGGAACTGAAGACAGCTAGACTGGGCGCAGGTTTTCTGGCAAGACAAATGGATAACTAAATGCAAAGTGCACCTTTGCATGAAAAAAGCCCGCGGCAATTGCCACGGGCTTAAGTTTTCTTACTTTATGATTTCTGCTACTGCATCAGGTCCGCAACCAGCTGCGTTACCTTCGTCTGTATCCAGATGAGCTTCTCTTTCGTGAGCGTCGCCTGATCTAACCAGTACGTTATCGAAGATCAGTCCTCTTTCGCCGCCAACCTTCAGGCATACAACGTCCTTGTCCTTAACGCCTGCTTCTTCAGCCTGTGCAGGGCTCAGGTGAACGTGTCTCAGAGCAACCATAACGCCCTTTTCCAGTTCAACTTCTCCGCAAGGTCCAACCAGCTTGCAGCCAGGAGTTCCATCCAGCTTACCTGATTCTCTTACAGGAGCCTTGATTCCCAGAGCTCTCGCGTCTGTCATTGAAATTTCAACCTGAGTTTCAGGTCTTGCAGGTCCCAGTACTCTGATACCCTTCAGAGTTGTCTTAGGTCCTACGATATCTACTTTTTCTTCTGAAGCGAACTGTCCAGGCTGTACGAGAGCCTTAGTAGGTGTCAGTTCATGTCCTTCACCGAACAGAATGTCGATGTGTTCCTTCTGAAGATGTACATGCTTGTTTGATAATCCGATTTTTACTTCGTAACCCATTTTGATTCTCCTTATTTAATGCTTAAATGCGGTTTATATTAGTCTTCCAGGAATGATATGTATGGAAGATTTCTGTATTTTTGATCATAGTCAAGACCGTATCCGATGATGAACCTGTCGTCAACGGTAAATCCTATGTAATCAACGTCTATGTCTACCTTGCGGCCTTCAGGTTTGTCGAGCAAAGTGCAGATTTTCACAGTTTTAGCTTCTCTGCTTTCGAAATAGCCTTTAAGATAGTTGAGGGTATAGCCTGAATCAACGATATCTTCTACGATGATAACATTCTTGCCTTCGATGTCTGTATCTAGGTCCTTATTGATCTTAACGACACCTGAAGTTTTCTTGCCTGAACCATAGCTGCTTACAGCCATGAAATCGATAGTCATATCAAGATTAGTATTCTTCATAACGTCAGCCATCCAGAGAACTGCACCTCTGAGGATCCCCACCAGGACAATAGGCTCACCCTTGAAGTCTTCTTCTATCTGTCTGCCAATTTCAGCTGCTCTGTCATTTATCTGCTGCTGCGTTATCATTACTGTTCCGATAGTATCTTTACTCATTGCTTATTCCTCCACTTCATATTCTACATCATCTACGAAGGTTTTGCCACGATATTTTTTTGAATAATCCTTAGTTTTGCCTCCCAGCCAGTACTTGTCCAGCTCGCTTGACAAATACCATAGGATAAACACCCACAAACACAGGTCATCTATGAGCGAAAGCGGGAAAAATATAGGCGGTATTATGTCTATAGGGAAGAATATGTATGCGATACCGAATATGATCAATGCCTTCTTTCTTTTAGGAACTGATTTGTCGGCCATCATAAATTTTATCGCCTTGAATCTCTTCATGAGAACTCGTATACCAAAAGCGTTCATCTAACCCTCCAGTAAACTTTCCATTACTTCAAGTAGTTCCTCATATCCTGTTTTTTTCAGAGCTGATACAGGAATCACCTTGTCCTCCTGTGACAGCTTCAGTGTCTGTCTGATTTCCTTGATGTGTTTAGGCAGCTGGTTTCTTGAAACCTTATCTGCTTTAGTTGCCACCACGATACCATCCAGTCCGTAATGTCTCAGGTAATTATACATTTCAACGTCCTGTTTCGACGGAGCATGACGAATATCGACCAGCTGGATGACTTTGACCAGATTAGGTCTGCCTGCCAGATATGTTTCCATCATTTCTCCCCATCCTTCTGACATGGACTTGGAAACTTTGGCATATCCGTATCCCGGCAGGTCAACGATTCTGAACTCATCGTTGATGATATAAAAATTGATGGTCCTTGTCTTGCCGGGACTTCCGCTTACTCTTGCCAGCTTCTTACGGTTTGTTATCAAATTTAATAAAGAGGACTTGCCGACATTGGATCTGCCGGCAAATGCTATTTCTTTAAGGTTTTCCGGTGGATACTGGCTTGGTTTTACAGCTACAGTTTCCAGATCGGACTTTTTAATTATCATTTTTACCATCCTTTACGAGTACATGTTTGAGTGCATCGTTTACTGTTTTGATGAGAACGAATTCCATTTCTTCTCTTACTACTTCAGGGATGTCCTGTATATCTGCTTCGTTTTCCTTAGGAAGCAGAACTTTTCTTATTCCTGCTCTGTGGGCAGCTAGCACCTTTTCTCTTATGCCTCCTACAGGCAGAACTTTACCTCTGAGCGAGATTTCTCCTGTCATGGCTACATCTTTTCTTACAGGTGTATCAGTAAGAGTTGAGATCATGGCCGTACACATTGTCACACCTGCTGAAGGACCATCCTTAGGAGTAGCCCCTTCAGGTATGTGAATGTGCAGATCCAGTTTCTTGTAGAATTCTTCATCGATCTTCAGCTTGGTTGCCATGGATCTGATATAGCTGACTCCTGCTTTGGCGGATTCTTGCATAACATCGCCAAGCTGTCCTGTCAGAACAAGCTTACCGCTTCCCGGAACTGCAGTAGTTTCTATGAAAAGTGTGTCGCCTCCTACTATCGTCCAAGCCAGACCTGTAGTTACGCCCACTTCAGTTTCTCCTTTGATGACATCATATCTGAACTTTTTCTTGCCGAGGAGATCAGTCACCTTCTTGCCTGATACATTGACTTTCTTAGTATCACCACAGACAACATTTCTTGCCACCTTACGGCAGATGTTACCTATCTCTCTTTCGAGGTTTCTTACTCCTGATTCTCTTGTATAATGGTTGATCAGTGTCCTGATGCTCTGTTCATTAAAAGATATATTCTTGACTGTGAGTCCGTTTTCCTTGATCTGTTTAGGGATCAGATACTTTGTTGCGATGTTCAACTTTTCTTCTTCGGTGTAACCGCTCACTTCGATGACTTCCATTCTGTCGAGAAGAGGTCTCGGAATAGTATCGGTAGTATTGGCAGTTGTTATGAACATCACTTTGCTGAGGTCGAACGGAACTTCAAGATAATGGTCTGTAAAATCTTTGTTCTGTTCAGGATCCAGAACTTCCAGAAGCGCTGATGCAGGGTCTCCCTTATAGTCAGCACCCAGCTTATCCACTTCATCGAAAAGGAAAACAGGATTCTTAGTTCCGCTATCCTTGATAGCACTTATGATCCTGCCCGGGATAGCTCCTATATATGTCCTTCTGTGACCTCTGATCTCAGCTTCATCCCTAACACCACCCAGAGACATTCTTACAAACTCTCTGTTTATCGATCTTGCGATGGATCTTGCGATGGAAGTCTTACCTACTCCAGGAGGACCTACAAGACAGAGTATCGGACCTTTGAGGCTTTCGCTCAGCTGTATTACAGCCAGATATTCCAGCACTCTTTCTTTTACCTTGTTGAGTCCGTAGTGATCTTCATTGAGGATTTCTTCAGCTTTATTAAGGTCGATATTATCTTCACTTTCTGTGTTCCATGGTAATGCCAGTACAGTTTCTATATAGCTTCTGCTGACTGTTGCTTCCGCTGATGATGACTGCATCTTGGAAAATCTCTTGATTTCCTTCTCGATCTTATCTCTTGTCTTTTCTTCCAGCTCGATCTGTCCCAGTTTTTCCATGTAGCCTGCGATCTCATCTTCAATGTCTTCACCTACACCCAGTTCTTCCTGTATGGCTCTCATCTGTTCACGCAGATAATACTCTCTCTGGTTCTTATTGATCTGTGATTTCACCTTGCTGGAAATATCCTGCTCTATATTAAGGATCTCTATCTCCTTAAGCAGCACAGCATTGAGTTTCTCAAGTCTCTTCTTCGGCTCAAGGATCTCCAGCAGCATCTGCTTATCTTCCAGCTTGATTTCCAGATGTGATGAAATCACATCTGCCATTCTTCCCGGATCTTCGATCGTAACTACTGTTGCGAAGATCTCAGGTGCCAGATTCTGATTGATATTGATATATTCATCAAAATTATTGAGAACAGTTCTCATCAGAGCTTCAGCTTCTGCATCATCTGACAGATCTTCATCATCGTCCACTCTTCTGACTTTACATCTGAAATACGGTACTTCGAACATTATCTCTTCGATGCTTCCTCTGAACATTCCTTCTACCAAAACTCTTATGGAGTCGCCCGGCAGCTTCAGCATCTGCTTGATCTTACATATAGTCCCGATATGATAAAAATCATCCGGCGTAGGCAAGTCTGTATTTTCGTCTTTCTGTGAAGCGAGGAAAATGTGCTGACCTGTGATCATTGCTTTTTCCAGTGCATTGATCGATTTTTCTCTGCCTATATCAAAATGAAGCACCATATTAGGAAATACTGTCAGACCTCTCAATGGGATCATTGGCAGTTCCATAAGGTTTTCATCAGCTTCTTCAGTTTCATTTGTTTCTTCGAGTTCTTCGATCTCGATTTCTTCGATCTCTATCTCTATATTAGGATTCTTCTTGTTATCTTCCATGTGTTGCCTCCTGTGATATCGCATAGCGATACATCTATCTATTGAACAAGGCGACTTACATAAGCCGCCTCGGAATCATCTTATGCCGTTTCAGCAGCGTCCTTTACCATGACACGTTCCGGTTTAGCCAGGATGAGTTCAGGTTCTTTTTCTGCTTCTACAGTTTCTCTTGTGATTATGCATTTATCGACATCGTTCCTTGATGGCAGTTCATACATAATATTAGTCATTATCTTTTCCATGATGCCGCGAAGACCTCTGGCACCTGTCTTTCTTGCCAGTGCCTTTTCTGCAATAGCTTCAATGGCATCTTCTCTAACTTCCAGTTCCACATCATCCATGGCGAAGAGCTTTTTATACTGCTTGATAAGCGCGTTCTTAGGCTCTGTGATGATTTCTATGAGAGCATCTTTTGAAAGTTCTTCCAATGTTACCAACATAGGAAGTCTTCCAACAAATTCAGGAATGAGACCGTACTTCAGCAAGTCTTCATGCTGGACATTTTTCAACAGCTCTGCCTTTTCCAATTTGTTAGCTTTGACATTGGAATTGAATCCGATGGTTTTTTCTCCGATCCTTCTCTGCACCACCTTGTCAAGACCATCAAATGCACCGCCGCAAATGAACAGGACATTGGTTGTATCAAACTGGATGAAGTCCTGATGAGGATGCTTTCTTCCACCCTGAGGCGGAACGTTGGCAACTGTTCCCTCCAGGATCTTAAGCAGCGCCTGCTGAACTCCTTCACCACTTACATCTCTGGTGATGGACGGATTTTCAGACTTCTTGGATATCTTGTCGATTTCATCAACGTAGATTATACCTCGCTGAGCTTTTTCGATATCCCAGTCGGCTGCCTGTATAAGCTTAAGAAGGATGTTCTCAACGTCTTCTCCTACATAGCCAGCTTCTGTTAAAGCTGTGGCATCTGCTATGGCAAACGGCACATTGAGGATCTTAGCTAATGTCTGTGCCAGCAGAGTCTTGCCTGATCCTGTAGGTCCTACCATAACGATATTGCTCTTCTGGATCTCAACGCCGTCTTCTTCGATATGACTGTTGATTCTCTTGTAGTGGTTGTATACGGCCACGGCAAGTGCCTTCTTGGCATCATCCTGACCTACCACATATTCTGACAGCACATCGTAGATTTCCTTAGGTTTAGGAAGTCTTTCGGCTTCAGGTGAAATTATTTCGCCGTCGATCACCTGCTTCTTTTCTTCTGCTGCCAATATATCCTGGCACAGGCTTATGCATTCATTGCATATATAGACGCCTGAACCGCTTATGAGCCTTCTGACCTGGCTTTGCGGCTTACCGCAAAACGAACATCTCAGCTCGTTGTTTTCATTGTATTTGTCCATAATTCATACCCCCGCCTTTTTATCTGTCTTTTATTACCTTGTCGACCAGGCCGTATCCCATAGCCTCTTCAGCTGACATGAAATTATCTCTGTCAGTGTCTCTGGCAATAACATCTAAAGGCTGCCCTGTATTCTCACTTAAGAGTTTATTGAGCTTTTCCCTTGTTTTGAGGATCCATTCTGCATGGATCTTGATATCTTCAGCCTGACCTGAAACTCCTCCAAGAGGCTGATGGATCATGATTTCTGCATTAGGCAATGCATAACGCTTGCCTTTTTGTCCTGCTGCCAGCAGGAATGCTCCCATGCTTGCCGCCATTCCCACGCAAATGGTGGAAACTTCAGGCTTGATGTACTGCATGGTGTCATAAATAGCCATGCCGGCGGTCACTGAACCGCCGGGGCTATTGATGTATATGCTGATATCTTTATCCGGATCTTCCGCTTCCAAGAACAGCAGCTGTGCAACAACAAGACTGGCAATATGCTCATCTATAGCTTCACCTATGAATATTATTCTGTCTTTTAATAGTCTGGAGTAAATATCGTAAGATCTTTCTCCTCTGCTTGTCTGTTCGATCACGTAAGGTACTAATGCCATGATCCGGACCTCCTTTTAATTAGCTTTTGATCAGTTAAGATCGATTATTTTTTTACTGCGCTGTCATACATGAAGTCAACAGCCTTTCTAACCTTGATATCTCCTGCCAGCATAGCGATGTTCTGAGCGCCGAGCATTTCTTTGATCTTGTCAGCTTCCAGACCATAAGCCTGAGCCATGTTAGCGATTTCATTATCGATATCTTCTTCAGTTGCTTCGAACTTTTCCTGTTCTGCGATAGCAGTAACGATCATTCTTGTCTTAGTCTTCTTGTAAGCATCTTCTCTTACTTCGTCTCTGAATGATGCAGCATCCTTACCGATGTACTGGAAGTACAGGTTGATGTCCATGCCCTGAGCTCTCAGCTGCTGGTCGAATTCACCGATCATGTTGTCGATTTCGCTTTCAACCATTACGTCAGGAACGTCGATTTCGTTAGCATTGTAAACCTTTTCGAGAACGCTGTTCTTCATTTCTGTTTCAGCTCTGTCAGCAGCAGCCTTTTCGAGACCTACTCTGATGTCAGCCTTCAGTTCGTCGAGAGTATCGAATTCGCTGATATCCTTAACGAATTCATCATCGATTTCAGGGATCTGTTCTTCCTTGATTTCGTGAACCTTGCACTTGAATGTTGCATCCTTACCTGCCAGATCTTCTGAATGGTATTCTTCAGGGAAAGTAACAACTACGTCCTTGCTTTCTCCTACGCTTACGCCTACCAGCTGTTCTTCGAATCCAGGGATGAATGTACCTGAACCCAGCTTGAGAGGCTGTCTTTCAGCAGTGCCGCCAGGGAACTGAACGCCTTCTGACCATCCTTCATAATCGATCAGAACTGTATCGCCTTCCTGAGCAGGTCTTTCTACAGCTACCATTCTTGAGTTTCTTCTAGCTCTTGACTTCAGTTCGTTTTCAACGTCTTCGTCAGTAACTTCGTGAGTTATTGTTTCGATTTCAACGCCTGTGTAATCTTTAACTTCGAATTCAGGATAAACTGCAACTGTAATAGTTACTGTGAATCCTTCACCCTTCTTAACCTGGCTGAATTCTGATCTTGGGTGATCGATAACATCCAGATCCAGTTCATCCAGAGCCAGTGGATAATGCAGTGAGAACAGATTGTTGATAGCATCTTCGAAGAAAATGCCTTCGCCATACTGCTTTTCAATGATACTTCTTGGTGCCTTACCTTTTCTGAAGCCGTCGATAGTGAATTTATCCTTCTGAACTTTGTAAACGCTTACAACCGCATTTTCAAATTCTTCTGCTGTAAATTCCATAGTGAATTTTGCTTCATTGTTTTCCTTTGAAATTAATGTTGCTTTCATTATATATATCCTCCTCGATTATAAACACATAGTGCATATTATTATACCTCTTATACATTGAAAAGTAAAGGAAAAAGAAAATTATTGACAAATATTATGGGCGATAACATAATCAAAAATATCAATGAATCAACCCCATGAATTAGAGAGTGAACGAGAATGTCGAATATCATCAGAAAAACAACTGAATTGGCAATGTATATAACGTCATCATATACTTTCCCCGGCTGTGTCATTGTCGATGCCACATGCGGTAACGGCCACGATACTATAGCCCTTGCACGCACAAAACCTTCCAGACTTTATGCTTTCGATATACAGCAAGAAGCAGTTGCTGCGACTGAAAAAAAGCTGGTATCCGAGGGCTTCGGATCAGCTCTTGATAATGGAACAATATCAATCATATGCGATTCACACAGCAATATGACACAGCATGTCCATGAACCTGCAGATGTTATAATCTTCAACTTGGGATATCTTCCAGGCGGAGATAAAACAAAACCAACATACAAAAGCGAAACTGTCAAAGCTGCCAGATCAGCCCTCGAGCTTCTCGCTTTAGACGGCGTTCTCTGCTTGACCATGTACAGCGGCCACCCTGAAGGACTTGAAGAAAAGGAGGTTCTTATGCAAATGGCAGAAACCCTGGATCCTAAGGTCTATCATGCTGCATATGTGAATTTTATCAATCAGAAAAACTCTCCTCCGGAAATCCTGTTGATCACTAAAAAAGCATAATAAAATCAAAAGAGCACCCGGGAGATTTCTCCCAAGTGCTCATTTTTTTGCTGTTTATACACCTTTATTTATAAGTTCAAGACCTCTGGCATATTTGCTTCTTTCTTCTTTGACCAGACCATACTTCTCGCACATCTTAGCCCCCAGCTGTTCCAGTTCTTCAGTTTCACCTGAGAACAGCTCAAGTTCGGCTTCCAAGATCCTCTCTTCGCCAAAAGGTGTCAGGATCCAGCCATCATCCAATGACAATTCATACAGACCTTCTCCCGTATCGATCCTGAAGCGCTTTCTGTGGAATCTGGTTTCCAAAAGGCAGTTCAATGGTTTGCCGCCGATCACTTCAAGAAGGTGTTTCCCGATCTCGCTTCCGCGAAAAACTTCAGGCGCAGGTCTGTCACAATCTACGGAAACATTCAGCTCCTCACGAACGTGAAGCGCGCCCTCTGTGTGCCCTTTCCATTTCAAGGATGCGACCCAGCTGGATCCTTCTTTTCTTACTCTGTAAGCTATTTCATTATTATAAAGATCTCTGTCTTCAGTATCATAGTATTTGGCATCGAAGCACATCTCTTCTCTGGATCCTTCTTCTTCGAGATGAAAAAAGGCCTTGTCCTTCCAAATATCTTCAGCGACCTTCTCCGAAGGTATGCTGTATTTCAGTTCGATTTCCATATCACTTTCTCTTCTTTCGTAAAAAAGTATCTAAATGTAATAAAACGCATTTTGGTAGATAATATCACCCAATGCGTTTTATTGCAAGAGAATTTATTTAAGAATGAAAGGTTTGACCTTGTTTTAAGCCAATGTTGCTACAATAACAGCCTTGATCGTATGCAATCTGTTTTCCGCTTCATCGAACACCTTGGAATATCTGCTTCTGAACACTTCGTCAGTGACTTCTCTGATATCATAACCAAGCTCCATCTGAGTCTTGGCCATCGTAGTTTCGAAATCATGGAATGATGGCAGACAATGAAGGAAAATAACATCATCATTTCCCGTTGCTTTGAGCATATTCATATCGACTCTGTAAGAAGTCAGCATCTTGACTCTTTCAGGGATCTGATCTTCTTCACCCATTGACGCCCAAATGTCTGTATAGATCACATCCGCATCCTTAAGACATGAAGGGTCTGAACTGAAGCTGATTTTGGCACCTGTATATTCCGCCACTTCATTGGCAGCCGCTGTCACAACCGGATCTATACCATCTATCAATTCCTGAGGACCGTATGCCACAAAATCCATACCCATTTTGGCACAGCCGTACATCCATGCATAGGACATATTATTTCTGACATCACCTACAAATACGACTTTTACCTTGTGAAGCGGTTTGTCCACATGTTCTTCTATTGTAAGCATATCCGCAAGGATCTGAGTAGGATGATCCACATCTGTAAGACCATTCCATACACATACACCTGAATATTTAGCCAGATCTTCTACGACCTTCTGGTCATATCCTCTGTATTCTATACCATCAAAGAATCTTCCCAGGACTTTAGCTGTATCTTCCAGAGATTCCTTCTTACCCATCTGGGAGCTCTTAGAATCCAGATATGTAACATGTGCGCCTTCATCGTGACATGCCACTTCGAACGCACATCTTGTTCTTGTAGATGTCTTTTCAAATAACAAACATATATTTTTACCTGTCAGCAGATCGTTTCTGATACCTTCTCTCTTTTTAGCCTTAAGGTCTTTAGATAAATTTAGTAAATATCTGATCTCTTCAGGTGAAAAATCCATCAATGTCAAAAAACTTCTGCCCTTCAAATTAACTGCCATAGTTAGTCTCCTTATTTTTGTTATAAATATTCATAAATATGCATATGTATTAGTATATATGCATATTTATTTCAAGGGTTTTTTTGTAAAAAATCAAAAAAAGACTCCGAAAATACGGAGCCTTCCATTCATCATAATAAATGCACATTTAGTTAAATGTTATAACAGTACCTGTCTTTCCTTCAAGTGCTTCCACTGCCTTGTCCAGTGAAGTGATGATCGCCTTCTTGTTTGGATAGGTTCTTACGAACTTCATGGCAGCTTCTACCTTAGGAAGCATGCTTCCCGGAGGGAAGTGACCTTCTTCAACATATCTTGCAGCTTCAGCCAGTGTCATCTTTGACAATTCCTGCTGATCAGGCTTATTGAAGTTGATAGCGACCTTTTCAACTTCTGTCAGTATCATCAGGATATCTGCATCGACCTGTTCAGCCAAAAGTTCAGCTGCAAAGTCCTTATCGATAACAGCAGCAACACCTTCAAGAGTACCATCAGGCTTTTCGATAACAGGAATACCGCCGCCACCGCAAGTTATAACTACGCAGTGGTCCCACAGATGCTTTACAGCTTCGATCTCAACGATTCTTTTAGGAAGCGGTGATGCAACTACTCTTCTGTATCCTCTTCCCGCATCTTCCTTCATTGTGTATCCTTTTTCAGCTTCAAGAGCCTTAGCTTCCTCTTCTGTGTAGAATGGACCTATAGGCTTAGTAGGATTCTGGAATGCAGGGTCTTTCTCATCTACGATCATCTGAGTAGCAACTGTAACTACAGGTACATTTCTGTTATCTTTATTCAGTGCATACTTGAGACACTGCTGGATATGATATCCAATATATCCCTGAGACATTGCTCCGCATACATCGAACGGCATCGCAGGAGTAACTTCTTTAGCTGCTTCTGAAGCCATAACTATACGGCCCACCTGCGGTCCGTTACCGTGAACTACAGCGATCTCATAACCCATGCCGCTGATCTTAGCAACGTGTTCACATGTATTCTTCACGACATCCAGCTGAGCTTCTGCTGTAGCAGGACCTTTGCCGGACTGAAGAGCGTTACCGCCTAAAGCTATTACGATTTTTTCTACACACATAATAATATATCTCCTAAATCAAATTATTTTTATAAGTCATCTCTGTTAACCGGACAGCTCATACATCTAGGACCGCCTCTTCCTCTGGAAAGCTCAGAGCTCGGGATAGTAAGAACCTTAACGCCCTTCTTATCCAGTAAATCGTTGGTCACGTAGTTTCTTTCATATGTTACTACAACTCCCGGTGCGATTGCAAGAGTATTAGATCCATCATTCCACTGCTCTCTCTGTGCAGCCTGAGGATCATCACCGCCGCATCTGATAAGATCTACAGCAGGCAGCCCCAGTTCAAGCTTCAGGATGTTTGAAAGTTCATCCTGGATGCTGGAGAAACGAGGTTCACCGTTCTTATCCAGTGTGATTTCAAACAGCTGCAGAGGGCCTTCGATTTCAGGATGGATAGTGAACTTGTCATAATCCACCATAGTGAATACTGTGTCCAGATGCATGAAAGCTCTCTTCTTAGGTATATCGAACACCAGGATCTTCTTAAAGGAAGATTTATTGAGGATATTTCTTGCGAATCTTTCGATGCCCACAACAGTAGTTCTCTGAGAGAGGCCGATAGCTACGATTTCCTTGTTCAGAACCAGGAAGTCTCCGCCTTCTACTGAGTATTCATGATAATAATCATACCACTGATGAGTTCCTTCAGGAGCAAAGTCCTTATTATACTTATACATATACTCAAGAAGCAGCGCTTCTCTTCTTCTTGCTTCTGTACTCATGTGATGGATGTTTACACCATTACCGATACATGCACCCGGGTCTCTTGTGAAGTACAGATTTGGCAAAGGGTCAGTGTGATAAGGATATCCTGCATCGATATAATCAGCCAGTGAATTTGACTTGATGATGACATCGCTCTTCTTAACACCTGAAATTGCCTTTTTAACCATTTGATCCGCCGGCATGGACATAAGATATTCTTCAAGCCCTTCTTTAACAGCCTCTGAATACAAGTCACTGTCAGCAATAAATTTCTTCACGAATTCTCTTCTTACCTTATCATCTTGAAGTGCTTTAGCAGTTTCTTCTTCGTAGTAAATTACTTCAACACCATTTTCTCTCAACAGATCAGCAAATCTGTCATGTTCTTCCTGAGCTGTCTTCAAATAAGGAATGTCATCGAAGAGAAGTCTTTCGAAGTTATCAGGTACCAGACCTTCTATTTCATCTCCGATCCTGTGGAGCAGCACTTTGTTCAGCTTACCGATTTCTGAGTAATTATTGATTCCGGGTTTCATATTTAAACCCTCCTTTCTTCTTCTCAGCGACTATATCGTATTACTAATTCGATAATCCGACAGATTAAGCGATGGTAGCAACGATAACAGCCTTGATTGTGTGTAATCTGTTTTCTGCTTCGTCAAATACCTTGGAATGTCTGCTTCTGAATACTTCGTCTGTTACTTCTCTGATATCATAGCCAAGTTCCATCTGAGACTTAGCCATAGTAGTTTCGAAATCATGGAATGAAGGCAGGCAGTGCATGAAGATAACATCTTCATTTCCTGTTGCTCTCAGCATATCCATGTCTACTCTGTATGGGGTCAGCAGCTTGACTCTTTCAGGGATCTGGTCTTCTTCACCCATTGATGCCCAGATATCAGTGTAGATAACATCTGCACCTTCCAGACATGAAGGATCTGAGCTGAGTTCGATTGAAGCACCGTTGAATTCAGCAACTTCCTGAACCTTTTTCAGTACATCCTTATCTACCTGATCAACCAGTTCCTGAGGACCGTATGCAACGAATGACATACCCATCTTAGCACATCCATACATCCATGCATAAGACATGTTGTTTCTAACGTCGCCTACGAATACTACCTTGATCTTCCACAGAGGCTTAGGGATATTTTCTTCGATTGTAAGAAGGTCAGCCAGTATCTGAGTCGGATGGTCGATATCTGTAAGACCGTTCCATACAGAAACGCCTGAATGCTTAGCCAGATCTTCTACCACTTCCTGTTCATATCCTCTATATTCGATACCATCGAAGAATCTTCCCAGCACTTTAGCTGTATCTTCCAGAGATTCCTTCTTACCCATCTGTGAACTCTTGGAATCCAAATATGTCACATGAGCACCTTCATCAAGTGCTGCAACTTCAAATGCGCATCTTGTTCTTGTTGATGTCTTTTCGAACAGAAGGCAGATATTCTTGCCTGTGAGCAGATCATTTCTGATACCTGCTCTCTTCTTGTCCTTCAGGTCTTTAGAAAGATTCAGAAGGTATCTGATTTCTTCTCTGCTGAAATCCATCAATGTTAAAAAACTTCTTCCCTTTAAATTTACTGCCATATTTTTAATCTCCTTTTATAATTTATTGATTCATGTCAAAATTAAACTTGCCCTTATGAGTCAATAATACATTAATCCCCTTTTATTTAAAAGTACCAGTTGTCTCTATTTTTATAGAGCCAGCTATGTATTTTCAATAATTTTACTTCTAGTACGATATTTTATTCTGAATTTTCAGTAGTGTCTGTCTTATTTTTTCTCCTAATTTGACCATTCCTTCTCTTATTTGTTCCTCCGTAGGATATGAATAATTCAGCCTTATATAACCATTTCCTTTATGTTTTTCCGGATGAAAAACATATCCCGGTATGAATGTAACTCCCTCCTGCTGCATCTCGCTAAGCAATGTCTTGCCATTCATTCCAGGAGGCAGCTTTACCCATAGATACACTCCACCCATAGGTTTTCTACATACAGTTCCTGTATCATTGATGATCTCTTCCATATATGAATACATCAAGTCTCTCTTCTTTTTATAAATATCACGGAAGCCATCAAGCCTTTCATAGAACATTCCGTTTCTCATATATTCCAGCAATAGCATTTGCTGCATCCAGTCAAGTGAGACAACTTTCATGGATATCATTTCGCTCATCCTTCTTATTACGGAAGTATCTGCTATAACGAAAGACATTCCTGCTCCCGGTATCATTGTAAGACCAAAAGAATACATGTATATTACATTATTCCCTGTATCCATGGATTTTATCGATGGGATTGCCGGTACATCATAACATAATTCAGATCCTTCATCCTCTTCGATGATAGGAATACGATATTTATATGATAATTCCAGTAAGAGCTTCCTTCTTTCCAGTGATAACATGACACCGGTAGGATTGTTGAAGCTGGAATCTGCGTATATGAATCTCGGCTTCGTTTTTTGTATCAAGGCTTCGATATTGTCAAATATCATGCCATCTTCATCCATAGGAACAGTAATGAGGTTTCCTCCGGCAAATTGTATGGTCCTGTAAACGTCAGGTGAAAGTATCTCCGGTACGATGACATTGTCTCCCGGCTCAAGCATCAAGGTCATGATGAAATCCATAGCCTGATTGTTTTCTGTGAACAATTGTATATTGGCCGGTTTTGTCATGATCCCTTTAGTCCTCATGAAAGAAGTTATTTCCTTTCGCAGGTCATGATCTCCTTGATATGGTGTATAGAAATACGCTTTATCTTTTCTTTGTTCAAGCATTCTGTCAAAAGTATCGACTATTTCCTCTCTCGGATATAGTTCTCTGGCTGCAAGTCCACCGCCAAAAGAGATGATATTACTTTCATACGTCTTATTGAAAAGCTCGTCAAAGTCGCTTTCCAGACTTATATATTCATCTTTGATAAGAGCTTCCCAGTTGACAGGCTTCTTCACCATACCGTAGTACATAGTCCCGTAAGTCACATGATAAGACTGCCCCTGGTATGAACTTATCAATCCCTGGTCCCTAAGCTCTGTATATGCTCTGACAACAGTATTTCTATGTATATCCAACTGCTCCGCCAATCCACGTTCAGAAGGCAATTTGCTACCGTTAACAAGACTACCGTCAAATATCATTGTCTTGATTTGATCGGATATCTGTATATAGAGAGGTGTCTTTTCGTTTCGATCGACTATTATTTTCATTTTCTTTCTCCATGGAACTGGTAATAACAAGTTTCAAGTCTGCCATTATACAGCTTTCTGCGTCTGTTAGCCTCCCTGCCCATAACTTTTTCTTCTGCCTCTTTGTCAGTCGTTATCATGAATAATGACCAGTCCGGATTTTCCTTAAAAAATCTGTTGAAGCCATCATATATCTGACGTATCTCTTCTTCTTCACCTATACGTTCACCATAAGGCGGATTTGTAATGATTATACCATTCTCGCCCATAGGCCTCAGCTTCGATGCATCAGCCTTCTTAAAAGTTATGCAGTCATCAACTCCTGCTTCCTCTGCGTTTTCTATGGCCGCCTCGACAGCCTTCCTGTTTATATCAAAACCATATATCTTAAGGTCTGTATCATAATCTATCGCTTCAAAAGCAGCTTTCTTTTCTTCTTTCCAGATCCGATCATCTATTAGCTCCCATTGCTGACAAGCAAAACTTCTGTTGAGTCCCGGAGCTATGTTCCTTGCTATCATGGCCGCTTCGATAGGAATGGTTCCCGAGCCTGTACATGGATCAAGCAAGAGCCTGTCCTTTTTCCAAAAGCTCAGCTGTATCATAGCTGCTGCTAAAGTTTCCTTGATAGGTGCCGCCACATCACATACTCTGTATCCTCGTTTATGGAGACCTGTGCCTGAAGTATCTACTGTAAGCGTTACTCTGTCCTTGAGCAGCGTTGCCTTCACCGTATATTCAGCACCCGTTTCCTCGAAAACTTCAAGACCATAAAATTCCTTCAGCCTTTCAACGATGGCCTTCTTTACTATTTTCTGGCAAGCCGGCACACTATGGAGTTTCGACTTTACGGAAGTTCCCGTTACTGTGAACTTCCCGTCTACCGGGATCAATTCTTCCCAAGCCAGTGCTTTGGTCTGCTGAAACAGCTCCTCAAATTCAACAGCGTTGAATTCTGCCATCTTCAGCAAAACTCTGTCTGCACTTCTCAGCCACAGATTTGACCTTACGATGGCACGTTCATCGCCCATATAAGTGACTTTACCGTCTTCAGTCTTCAATATCTTATAGCCCAATGCTTCTATTTCACGTTTTACTACTGCCTCCAGCCCGAAAGTGGCCGTTGCTATCAATTCCAGCTTCATATATAAGTTTCTCTCCTGTTCAAACTGTTTCTGCTTATAATGTCTATATATTTCAAAGCTTCCCCTGTGCCTTTAGCTACACAAAAGTCAGCTTCATCAGCAACTGTTGTTCTGATACCTGTCCTCTCTTCTATTCTTCTTGCCAGGCCACGAAGAAAAGCTCCGCCTCCTGTGATGACGATTCCTGATTCACCTACATCGGCAGCCAGCTCCGGAGGAGTTTTCTCAAGGACGCTGTGTACAGCCTCACAAATAACATCAAGAGGCTCTTCCAAAGCCCTGAGTATTTCTTCAGAAGAAACTTCTACAGTACGCGGAAGTCCGCTTACCAGATCGCGCCCTTTGCAAAATGTAGTAAGGTTTTCTTCCCCTGAATGAGCTATACCTATTTGACACTTCAGCTTTTCAGCCATGCGTTCTCC
The DNA here is from genome assembly GCA_030536355.1 of Bacillota bacterium. GTDB lineage: Bacteria > Bacillota > Clostridia > Peptostreptococcales > Anaerovoracaceae > Lentihominibacter. Next base: position 25,709 of record JAUNQD010000015.1, read on the forward strand.
AATGAAAATGTTATATTCTCTCCTCATGTACTTGACTATGTGGTCATCCAGCTTATCACCGGCGATTTTGACAGATCTGCTGGTCACTATCCCACCCATGGAGATTACAGCAATATCTGTAGTCCCTCCGCCTATATCTATTACCATTATACCTTCGGGAACAGTGATATCTATACCTGCTCCTATGGCCGCCGCTACCGGCTCTTCGATCAGATAAACAGCCCGTCCACCTGCTTGGAGTGCAGCTTCTTTGACTGCACGTTTTTCCACCTCTGTCACGCCGCTTGGAACACATACAATGATCCTAGGTTTTAAGAATCTGCTGCCTCCGCACGTCTTTTTTATGAAGTACTGAAGCATCCGCTCGGTAACATCATAGTCGGAAATAACACCTTCTCTAAGTGGTCTGATGGCAGATATGTTTCCCGGTGTCCTTCCGATCATTCTCCTGGCTTCACTGCCTACAGCCAGTATTTCATTGGTGTCTCTATTTATAGCTACGACTGATGGTTCCTGCAGCACGATTCCTTTGCCATCCACATATATGAGAACATTAGCCGTACCAAGATCGATACCCACTTCTTCGGTAAAACTCATTTCGCTTTTCTGCAGTCCTTGAAAACCGCAATCTCCTTTCATTTTATCAAGTTTCTTTTAGTTTTGCCATAGAGAATAAAAATACACCAAAAATCTAAATAGAGTATATTTTTTTCTTACACCTCATATATTGTTTTGACTGATAAAGTTAATCTAATACGAGGTGGTGAACTGTCACGCAATGAAAGATTACATAGAGGAGCGAGTTCTGGAACTTGCAAACCATATAATTGAAACCGGGGCAACTGTCAGAAGCACTGCTGCCAAGTTCAGGGTATCAAAATCCACAGTACACAAAGACATTACAGAACGACTCCGCGAACTGAACCCGGCATTGGCTGCCGAGGTAAAAGAAGTCCTTGATAACAATAAGGCCGAACGTCATATAAGAGGCGGTCTCGCTACCAGAGAAAAATATCTGCAGGCTAAAAACTAGCCTGCAGGTTTTACGTTCTTATATCATCTTTGAATTTTTCAAAGGTTTTATCCCCGATCCCCGAGACATTTTTGATGTCTTCTATTTTTTTGAAACTGCCATTGGCTTCTCTGTAATCGATGATCTTTTGAGCCGTTGCCGGTCCTACCCCATCCAGCATCTGCAGCTCTTCGCTGCCGGCAGTATTTATATTTATCCTGCTATCTGAATACAGTGAATATCCATTTCCCTTAACACCACTGTCATAAGAAGACCCGTCCTGCTGCTTAGACGGTATCAGTATCTTATCGCCGTCTTCCAGGAAGTCAGCCCTGTTTATCTCTGTTAAATCTGCATTTCCTGTTACTCCTCCTGCTGCTTTTATGGCATCCTCTACTCTGCTTCCTTCTTCAAGCTCAACGACCATTGGATTCACCACTTCTCCGCCTACATCTACCATTATCATAATGGGCACCGGTTCTTGTTCACTTATTACCGCCTGTTCTTTGGCTAAACTTTCCTCATCACCACTGCCTGTCGCAACAAAAACAAAAAAGGCAGCCACAACCAGCACAGCTGATGCAGCAACCTTTATCAACATTTCTTTGTTTTCTTTCACGAAGCTCTGTAGCTTCTCGTTTTCCCAAAGGACCAATAATTTATCTTTCATACCAAATACCTCCCTTGTATAATTTTACATATACTGGAAGTATTTGTCAATCAATTTATTGCCCGAAATAGATCTTTCTTCTCATCACTTGCACTTCACTTCTATCTGTATCGATCTTCAGACATTCCATCAGTGTAGTTATTACAAGTTCAGGACTAAGATTGGAAGTGCTTCCCGAATCCAGCAGCGCCGTCACGAATAAAGTTTCATCTTCAGTGACAAAAGAGATATCTCTTATCATCGGCTTTATATCGATTTCAGCAAGCTCCTTCTTTTTCTTTTGTTTCTTATATGTCAGGATCTTATCGCGTCCCATGTATGCCTTGTATATTTCTTCTCCATCCATATCAAGGGCTTCATGCAAAGGCACAGCTATTATATATTCGGCCGCCTCTGTCATTGCCGCCAATGTTTTTTTTGATGGCTCTGCCACAACACAGTCTGTGATGACGATACCTTCGGGCATCAGCGGTGCCAATGTTTCCTTGATGAATTCTGCTCTGTAATCTTCTTCGGTCTCAAATTCAAGAAGCTCCCCAAGGCCCCAGTATCCCAAGGATAACGGCTGAGCGAATGTCATCTTAGGATGAGGATTGAAGCCTTGTGAATAGCTCTGTTTGATACCTGCCCTCTTGAATACACGTTTGAACATCTTCATCATATCCAAATGTGAAGTATAACAAATAGTTCCGGTCTTGGAAAATGTCAGTATATATTTAGCCATGTTTCACCTCCGGAAGTTCTGCTCCCTTAAAACATTCAGTATGTTTATTGATGCCGCAGCCTGCACATCCCTGTCTGCAGTCAGCAGTAGTCTTTGCCGCCTTAGCCTTCTCGTTTTCTCTCATAAGGAATTCGCGAGTCACAAGCGGATCTATGATATCCCACGGAAGGACTTCGTCATACGATCTTTCTCTATAGTTATAGAATGCGATGTCAGTATTCGTTTCAGCGAATGCCTGCTGCCACAGTTCATCATTGTAATACTCTGTCCATCCATCAAACTTGCAGCCCAGCTGATGAGCCCTTTCAAGAGCTTTGCCCACTCTTCTGTCACCTCTGGCAAATACAGCTTCGAGAACGCTCGTCTTAGTTTCGTGATAATTGAATGTAACGCCCTTGATATGCAGTTTTTTAGTCAGATAGTTATGCTTTTCAATAAACTGTTCAGGAGTATCCTGTGCTGCCCACTGAAACGGAGTGTGGGCCTTAGGCACGAAGTTGGAAACGCTGGCAGTGACTCTGAATCTGCCGCCTTTGCGTCCCCTTACTTTGAAATTGATATCTATGATATTCTTAGCGATCTTGCCGATGCCATCAAGGTCTTCATACGTCTCTCCCGGAAGCCCTGCCATGAAATACAGCTTGATAGTCTCCCATCCAAGTCCTATCGCCTGCTCTACGGCACCGTATATATCTTCTTCTGTTATGTTCTTATTGATGATATCCCTAAGTCTCTGGCTTCCTGCTTCTGGTGCAAAAGTCAGTCCGGACTTTCTGTATCCCTGGATCTCATCGAGAACTTTGAAAGAGAAAGAGTCCAGCCTGAGAGACGGCAAGGAAAGGGCAACGTTCTGCTCTTTGCACATTTTCATCAGGTCTAAAGCCATCGGTTCGAAGCATGAGTGATCGCTTGTAGAAAGAGATAAAAGCGAAAGTTCATCATGCCCTGTATTTTTAATCTGCTCTTCAGCAAGTCTTCTTACAGTTTCTTTCTTACGTTCTCTTACAGGTCTGTAAATCATTCCTGCCTGACAGAATCTGCATCCTCTTGTGCATCCTCTGAAGGTTTCAACGACCGATCTGTCGTGGACTGTATCGATAAACGGTACGATATTGTTCACAGGGAATTCAGCTTTATCAAGATCACTGATGACAGCTCTCTTGACTCTGTCAGGAGCTCCTTCCCAATTTTTGTTGTATGCTTTGACAGTGCCGTCTTCATTGTATTCAACATCATAAAATGCCGGCACATATACGCCGTCAAATGCACTTATCTTTTTCAGGAATTCTTCTTTGGACGCTGTACCCTTCTTGGCAAGACAAACCTGTTCCAGCAGTTCTTCGCCATCACCGATAAGAAATGCATCTACAAAATCTGCCAGCGGTTCAGGATTGTATGCACATGGTCCTCCCGCGATGATCACAGGGAAGCTGTCGTCTCTTTCACTGCTTTTGATCGGAATATTTCCAAGATCAAGCATGTTGAGCAGGTTAGTATATGACAGCTCATACTGAAGGGTAAACCCTAAGATATCCATTTCTTTGATCGGAGTAAAGGTTTCGAGAGTGAACAATTCTCTTCCTGTCTCTCTCATCAGTTTTTCCATATCCATTGCCGGTGCGAAAACACGCTCACAGTAGATATCGTCATTCTTATTTAAGATGTTATAAAGGATCTGTAGACCCATATACGACATTCCTATTTCATAAGTATCAGGGAATGCGAACCCTATTCTGACAGATACTTTTTCAGGATCTTTCTTTATGCTGTTGACTTCACCACCGATATATCTTGCCGGCTTTTCGACTTTCTTTAATAAATTGTCCAGCTCTTTATCTATTCTCATCCTTTTCCTTTCATTAAATCATATGATTTCATCATGCTGCTTCATCAGATCATCCAGACTCATACCTATAACGTCTTCTATCTGGCTTATGAATCCTCTCGTCTGTTTTTTCTTCTCAAGTATTATAGGTTCTGCCTGTGGATTTCCATTTTTCTTAGCCTTGTTGATAACATAATCTATCCTCTTATCAAGGCCAACATATTCGTCTTCCAACACTGTTCTGTCTCCCAGACAGACCAGATCTGTTTCAGTAACATTCTTTATGTCTGAAAAAGGTGAATATGTCATATGGACTTTGATTATCTTGGCTTCTTCATGGTATCCAAGTTTCTCCATAAGATCAGCTCCAACGTCCCAGTGTCTATCTTCGACTCTGGCTATATCATGGAGAAGACCGGCTGCAAGAACAAGCTCTGTATCCAGTACGAATCCATGCTTGTTCAATTCTTCTGCAACAGTACATGCCATATCAGCCACAGCTCTGCAGTGGCGTTTAACATGTTCCGGAGTATTGTATTCATTTAAAAGTCGTTCACATTCTTGTCTGTCGGGATGCCTCATACTGCCTGTCCTTTCATGTTTTAATCAACATTCCATGACAGTATATCATATTTCAAAATTCTTTTAAAGAATAATAGAAGTCCTTGCCTGCCTCTTCACTATATATTCCTATTATCTGCCCTTTTTTGACATTGTTCTGCGTAGTCACTTTGACAGTTTTGAGGTTACCATACAAGCTCTCCGCCTTGTTTCCATGGGTTATCCTTATGTATTTACCTATCTCTTCGTTCTCTCCGACAGCTGTGACCTTGCCTGCCCCGACTGCATATACGAGTGTTTCATGGCCGTCATACTTTTTATCTATTGGCTCGCCGTAAGAAGTGAGCAGCTCTGACGTCTGAACGACTGCAGATTTTATGTCTTCTTCCGTAAGGCCTGTCGACATATACTCAAGAACAGCTTCAGTGCCCCTTTGGATCTCAGGGATCATCGATTTCTCTGCTACCGAAAAAACAAAAATTAATATGAGACAACAAAACGTTTGTATCAACATTTTTTTCATCATCATTTACCTCCATATATTATGTATATTCAAAAGGAGAAAAATGATAATGAAAAAAGAAGACTGTTATGCTCCATGCAAATCAGTCTTCCTCGTTTATCTTATTTAGAAATAATAATCTTCATCGATGTACTCGAATTCAAAGTCCTTCACCTTGATGACATCTCCGTCTTCTATACCCATTTCTCTCAGCTGATCGAGAGCACCGCTCTTTTCGATATACTTATACAGATATCTCATTGAACCGGGATCGTTAAAGTTGGTGGAGTTAAAAATCTTCTCCAGCTGTTTACCTGACAGGATGTAATCTCTGCCATCAAAGTCAGCATATACAGTTCTGTAGTCAGGATCATGTTCATCAGCTTCAAAGTCAAACATTTCATATTCGTCTTCTTCCTCGATCGCCTCTAGAAGCAGCTGATCAAGTATGTTAGCAGCTTCTGCCAGAACTTCCTTGACTCCGATATTGATAGGTGCTGACATAGGGAACACCTTGTATCCCTTAGCTTCAACATATTCCTTGAACTCGATATACTGAGGATCCTCTTCGTCAATAAGGTCTATCTTATTGGCAACCACTATCTGAGGCTTCTTCATGAGTCTTGGGCTGTACTGTTCAAGTTCGTTGTTGATCTTATCGAAGTCTTCGATAGGATCTCTTCCTTCACATCCTGATACGTCAACTACATGGATCAGTACCTTAGTTCTCTCGATGTGCTTAAGGAACTTATGACCGAGACCCGCACCTTCATGAGCACCTTCGATGATACCTGCGATATCCGCCATAACGAAGCTCTTATCGTAGATCCTCACTACACCCAGATTAGGATCGATCGTTGTGAAGTGGTAGTTGGCAATCTTAGGCTTAGCACTTGTGGAAACTGATAACAACGATGATTTACCTACATTAGGGAATCCTACCAAACCTACATCTGCGATAAGCTTCATTTCAAGAATGACTTCTCTTTCTTTAGCTTCGCCTCCGGCTTCTGCAAAGTTCGGAGCCTGTCTCGTAGAAGTAGTGTACTTAGTGTTTCCCTTACCGCCTTTGCCGCCTTTAGCAGCAACGAATGACTGACCATGCTCTACTAAATCTCCCATAACATGACCAGTCTCAACATCTATTACCATGGTTCCAACAGGCACCTTGATAGTCAGGGTCTCACCGTTCTTACCATATCTTTTCTTCTTCATTCCATCCTGACCGTTTTCGGCTTCGTACTTTCTCTTGTATCTGAAATCCATGAGAGTTCTCATGTTCTCATCAGCCTGGAAAATAACGTCACCGCCCTTACCGCCGTCTCCGCCGTCGGGACCGCCTTCCGGTACGAATGGTTCTCTTCTGAAGGACACACATCCATTGCCGCCCTTACCTGATTTTATGAATATTTTGGCTCTGTCTACAAACATAGGGCCTCCTTTTGCCTTCTCTGATATTAAGGCTATTATTGAAAAGTAAAGCCCCTAATATTCATTAGGGGCTCGAATAACTTATGCTTCTTTTGGATATACGCTTACTTGCTTTCTCTTTTTGTCATATCTTTCGAACTTAACAGCTCCGTCAATCATTGCAAATAATGTATCATCTCCGCCGATTCCAACGTTGTTACCAGGGTGGAACTTAGTTCCTCTCTGTCTAACCAGAATGCTTCCAGCACTTACGAACTGACCGTCACCTGTCTTAACGCCTAAACGTTTCGACTCACTATCACGACCGTTCTTCGAGCTTCCTACACCTTTCTTACTTGCCATGGACCAGACACCTCCTTGCTATTTCAATTTCAAATTAAAGTTTCTTTTTTAAAATTCTTATTTCAGAGCAGCTTCGATAGTTTCGATCATAACTGCGTTAGTAGCCTTTTCATCGATTTCGATGTTGTTTTCCTTAGCGAATTCAATGAGCTGTGCTTTCTTCATTGACTTCAGGGATGGCTTCTTAACAGCCTTTGGTGCTTCTACTGCTGCTTCTTCCTGCTTAGGTTCTTCAGCCTTCTTAGGTGCTGCCTTTGCTGCAGGTGCCTTAGCTCCGCCGATAGCAGTGATTTCTACCAGAGTGTATGGCTGTCTGTGACCCTGCTTCTTTCTGTAGTCCTTCTTAGCCTTGTACTTGAAGATGATGACTTTCTTGCCCTTACCGTTTTCAACTACCTTACCTTCTACTGTAGTTCCTTCAACGTATGGAGCACCTACTTTAACTCCTTCACCTTCTCCTACTACGAGAACTTTGTCAAATACTACTGTTTCGCCAGCTTCAACGCCCAGCTTTTCAACAACGATCTGATCGCCGTTCTGTACTCTGTACTGCTTTCCGCCTGTTTCGATAATTGCGTACATTTTGTTTCTTTACCTCCTCTATCCAGTCTCGCCTTATCAGGTATCAACCTTTGCAATTACTTGCTTTGAGCTGAATTTACAAACCTTTGCCGAGCGGCTTACCTGCTATATGATACTACAAAAAGCAAAGGATGTAAAGAAATATTTTCTCTACATCCATAATTTTTTATATGTAATGATCAGTCACGTATAAATCCGCTTATTCAATGATAACACCGTCTTCATCGATCATCAGTGCATCACCGATTCCCGGGATATCCATATCAGCTTCTTCTGCATTCTTTTCTTTTTCTTTCTTAAGAGTATCCAGCAGCATTCCCTCGATCTTATCCATGATTTCAGGGTTTTCGATGAGATACTTTTTAACGTTTTCTCTGCCCTGTCCGATCCTGTTACCTTCGAAGCTGTACCATGATCCGGCCTTCTCGAGGATCTTGGCTTCTACTGCACAATCAAGAACGTCTCCTGCCTTGGAGATACCTTCACCATACATGATATCGAATTCAGCCTGCTTGAATGGAGGAGCCACCTTATTCTTAACGATCTTGACTCTTGTTCTGTTACCGAGGACTTGATCTCCAACCTTGATGCTCTCTACTCTTCTTACATCAATTCTCATGGATGAGAAGAACTTGAGAGCTCTACCGCCTGTAGTGGTTTCAGGATTACCGAACATAACGCCGATCTTTTCTCTCAGCTGGTTGATGAAAATGATAGTAGTGTTGGTCTTATTTATAACACCTGCCAGCTTTCTCAATGCCTGAGACATCAGTCTTGCTTGAGCGCCCACTGTAGCATCTCCCATAGCTCCATCGATTTCATGCTTAGGAACAAGTGCTGCAACTGAGTCGACAACTACAACATCGATCGCACCGCTTCGTACCAGCATTTCTGTGATTTCAAGAGCCTGTTCACCGTAATCCGGCTGTGAAACCAGCAGTTCATCGACATCTACTCCCAGGTTTCTGGCATATTCAGGGTCAAGAGCATGTTCTGCATCGATGAATGCCGCCTTACCGCCCAGCTTCTGCGCTTCAGCGATAATATGTAATGTGAGTGTTGTCTTACCAGATGATTCCGGTCCGTATACTTCTACTATCCTTCCTCTAGGAACACCGCCGATACCTGTCGCCAGGTCAAGGCTCATGGAGCCTGTTGAAATAGCTTCTATATTAAGCTTGGCGTCATCATCACCCAGCTTCATAACAGCGCCTTTACCAAACTGTTTCTGGATCTGTGCTAATGCTGCATTCAACGCCTTTTCTCTATCTGTATTATTTCCCTGATTATTATTTATAGCCATGTTTTACCTCCAATTTCGACGAACGTGTTAAATAAACATCTGTTCTTTTTTAATAATACCCCAAACTTATGTTCTCGTCAAGTGAATTTTAAACTAATTAGCTTATCAGTGCTAATTTTATCACGGGATCGAGCAAATGTCAATATTTTCCATTACTTCACATTCTTATTTATCATATCCAGCATATTCAGCACGCTTCTATGTCTTATCCACTTACGACCTGTATTTCTCAATCGCAGCTCTCTGTATGAAACCTCGCCATCGTAATACAGTCCCACATACACCAGTCCTACAGGCTTCTCTTCACTGCCGCCTCCCGGTCCTGCAATTCCTGTCACAGAAACGCATACGTCACTGCCGCTGACTTTATGGAGTCCTTCTGCCATTTCCATAGCTGTTTCTGCACTTACAGCACCGTATTTTTCGAGTGTCTCGGCATTAACACCCAGTTCTTCCATCTTAGCCTGGTTGCTGTATGTCACCAGGCCTCTATCGAAGCATGCGGAAACTCCTGCGATCTCTGTCACTGTTCCGGCAAACAGTCCGCCTGTACATGACTCTGCAGATGACAGAGTCAGTCCCTTATCGATCAGCTTATCACATACTACCTGCACCAATTCTTCATCATCGCAGCTGTAAATATATTCTCCTATGCGCTGGCGCACTTTCTCCAGCATATCATCGACTGCAGCCTTTGCTTCTTCGAGAGTAGCTCTCTTGGATGCTATGCGTACTGAAGATTCCCCTTCCTTGGCATAAGTTGCCAGAGTAGGATCTGTTTGTACATCGATAAGATCCAGCAGCTCAGTCTCGAGCTGTGATTCCCCGATGCCGAATGTTCTTATCATACGATAATAGATAACGTCATCTGATAAGCTTTCAAGGAAAGGCTTGACGCTCTTTTCGAACATCCTCGTCATTTCCCTAGGCGGTCCCGGCATACAGATGATGTATTTCCCGTCCTTTTCCAGTGCAAAGCCCGGCGCTGTACCTGCATCGTTATGGAACACCACTGCACGTGACGGCATTATGGCCTGCTTCTTATTATTTTCAGTCATCTTTCTTCCTGTGTTTTCAAACATTGCAAGAAGTTCTTCCATCACATCATCCATCATGACAAGCTCATCCCCCATAACCTGACAAGCTATTTCCTTGGTCATGTCATCCTGTGTCGGTCCAAGACCTCCTGTAGTCAACACGATATCACAGTCTTCAAGAGCCAGGTCTATCATGTCAGCAAGTCTCTTCGGGTTATCGCCAACAGTATAATGATACATAACATCATGACCCAGCAGATTAAGCTGCTGAGAAAGATATACTGTATTGGTATTCACTATCTGTCCAAACAATAATTCAGTTCCTACGCTCAAAATCGCAGTCTTCATATTTCCTCCTACGAAAAGAGGGCCGGCCGCCCTCTTCTTCTCATATTATGATTTATTTACAGTCTGCCATTACATCGAAAACAGCTGCTTGTTCTTCATTATGTATTCTGCTCCTGAAACAATAGTCATGATAAGTGCTATCCACAGGAATATTTGATCAAACGGTACAGGGATACCCAGCGCTGTGAACGGCCAGTTTTCCAGGATCAGCAGAGGAATTGCGATCATCTGTGTTATGGTCTTGATCTTGCCTGTAGTTCCTGCTGCGATTACGATTCCCTGAGCCGCTGCTACCTGTCTCATTCCTGTGATGATGAATTCTCTTCCCAGGATAACCACTACCATCCAGCCTGCAACATCGCCTACTTCTACCATGCAAATCAACGCAGACATCACCAGCAGCTTGTCAGCCAGCGGATCCATCAGCTTGCCGAAGTTAGTAACGAGATTATGTTTTCTTGCAATATGCCCATCCAGCATATCAGTAACCGCCGCCAAAATGAATATAACTGCAGCCGCTATCCTGTAGTCCATCAGGAAAACTACGATAAATACAGGGATGGCGAATATTCTTCCCATTGTCAGTTTGTTAGGTAAATTCATCTTATTCCTCCATGTTTCCTACCAGGTCATAATCAAAAGCATCGTTGATATATACCTTGACCATCTCTCCCGGCTCAAGCTCTTTGCCGGAACCAAATATAACTGTATTATCTATTTCAGGCGCATCGTACTGTGTCCTTCCCAGATATGCACCTTCTTCATCCATTCCGTCAACCAGTACGACCATAGTATTTCCCACTTTTTCTTCATTTATTTCTCGGGAAATGTCAAGCTGTCTTCTCATCACAGCATCAACTCTCTGAGCCTTCACATCCTCTTCGATCTGATCTTCCATATCGCCTGCCATGGTTCCCTCTTCTCTCGAATAGGCAAACACACCCAGTCTCTCGAATCCTATCTCTTCAATGAAGTCCAGAAGCTCATCGAACTCTTCCTCAGTCTCGCCCGGGAATCCAACGATCATGGTCGTTCTTATGTGGATATCCGGCATCGCTGCACGAAGTCTTGCGATGGTATCCTTGATACTTGCAGTCGTGGAACGACGATTCATTCTCTTCAGCACTCCATCAGATATATGCTGAAGCGGGATATCGATATAATTACAGATCTTATCTTCAGACGCCATCACTTCGATCAGCTCATCGGTGATCTTATCTTCATAGCAGTACATGAGTCTTATCCACTCTATGCCGTCCACCTTGCAAAGCTCACGCAGCAGCTTCGGTAAGCGTAATTCTCCGTAAAGGTCTCTGCCGTACTCTGTTACATCCTGAGCGATCAGCATAAGTTCTTTGCATCCGTTTGCTGCCAAAGTTTTCGCTTCTTCCAGAATGTTTTCCATAGGTCTGCTTCTCAGCTTTCCTCTTATCTGAGGTATCACGCAGTAAGCGCAACGGTTGTTACACCCTTCTGCTATACGCAAAGTGGCACTGTATGGGTTATCCGAAAGTTTTCTTGCCGAAAATTCTCCGAATGCCTCCGGCTCACAGCTGAAGGCTTTGGCACGTGTGCCCTTTGCAAGACCCTTCACCATCTGAGGCAGTCTTTCGTAGTCGTTTACTCCAAGGAAAATATCTACTTCCGGCATTTCTTCATAAAGCTCTTCTCCGTATCTCTGGGAAAGACATCCGGAAACGATGAGTATCTTGTCAGTGATTTCCGGATCAACCGCAGCTTCTTCCTTGATTCGCGCCATATCGAAAATCTTTTCTATGGACTCCGTCTTGGCGTCATTTATAAACCCGCAGGTATTTACCAGGATAGCATCTGCATCCACCGGATCATCCGTCAAGCACATACCTGCTTTTTCCCAGATGCCACTTATTCCTTCAGAATCATTGAAGTTCTTCGGGCATCCAAGAGTTTCGATATATAGTTTCATGTTCCAAATTCCTTTTATCTCGTTTTTAAAGTTCGTCTTCGATGTCTTCTGTACTTTCTCTCATGAATTCGAATTCTTCTTCAGATATGAGAACGCTTCTCGGTCTGCTGCCGTCTGAAGGTCCGATGATCTGTCTGTCTTCCATCATGTCGATGATGCGAGCAGCCCTGTTATATCCTATCCTGAATCTTCTCTGGAGCATGGACACTGATGCCTGCTGTGCATGCACCACCAGCTCTATCGCTTCAGGAAGTAGCTCGTCCTCTAGGTCTCGATTTCCTTTTTCTGCATCAGGTACGTTAGCTCTTTCGATCGAGTCCATTACATTGTCGGCGTATTCCACTTCTTCCACCTGTGACTTGACATGCTTGATCACATCGTGGACTTCCTGATCGGATATGAATGTTCCCTGTACTCTTACAGGTTTGCCGCTTCCGAGAGGATTGAAGAGCATGTCGCCCTTACCCACAAGCTTCTCGGCTCCCGCCATATCCAGGATAGTTCTTGAGTCGAACTGGGATGATACGGCAAATGCTATTCTTGAAGGGATGTTTGCCTTGATAACTCCTGTTATTACATCTACAGATGGTCTCTGAGTTGCCACGATGAGGTGCATGCCTGCAGCTCTTGCCTTCTGTGCCAGACGGCAGATAGATTCTTCCACCTGTGAAGGAGCTGCCATCATCAGGTCAGCCAGCTCGTCTATGATGATGACTACCTGAGGCATCACTGCTTCCTCTTCACCCTTTTTCTTCATGGTCTTGTTGTAACTTGAAAGTTCTCTCACGCCTTCTTCAGCAAACTTTCTGTATCTGTCATCCATTTCAGCAACGGCCCAGTTGAGCGCAGCTGCTGCCTTGACAGGTTCAGTCACTACAGGGATCAGCAGATGAGGTATACCGCTGTAATTAGCAAGTTCCACAACCTTAGGGTCGATCAGCACCAGCTTGACTTCATCAGGTCTCGCCTTATAAAGGATGCTGGCGATGATGCTGTTGATACATACGGACTTACCTGAACCTGTAGAACCTGCGATCAGCATGTGCGGCATGGTCTTCAGATCGGCAACTATAGCCTTGCCTGATATATCCTTACCTACTGCGAATGTGATCTTGGACTCAGACTTCTTGAATTCTGCCGAATCTATGATCTCTCTTACTGTGACCATATTGATACGGTCATTTTCTATTTCTATTCCCACTGCCGGTTTGCCCGGTATAGGTGCTTCTATTCTTATGCTTTTAGCTTCCATATTGAGAGCGATATCGTCAGCCAGGTTTTTGATGCTCTTCACCTTGACGCCCACATCAGGATGCACTTCATATCTTGTTACTGCAGGACCCTGAGTAACGTTTGTTACAGTCGCAGAAATATTGAAGCTTCTGAGCGTATCTTCCAGCTTCATGGCCTTGGCCCTTAATGTATTCTCATCTTCCATTCTGTTTGATGAAGCCTTGTTTGCTTTCTTAAGCAGTTCTATTGAAGGGAATTGGTAGCTGTCAGATGAAGTTATGGTTACATTGAAGTCTTCTTCCTTGAGAGCCGCCTTAGCAGCTTCTGCCTTTGTCAATTTTTCTTCCGCTGCTTTAGGTGAGAATCCTCCTACGATCACCGGTTCTCTTGCAAAGGCTTCCGCTTCCGGTGCTGCCTGCTTGGCGGCCAACTCGGCTTCTATATCTGCCTTGCGGCGTCTTCCTCTCTTAGGTTTTTCTTTGTTTTCGCCTAATGAGAAATCAAGAGGCTCTTCTTTGATCCCATCTCTGCCTGACACACGGTCATCATTGCTCATATATCCCATTATCTTACGCTGTCTGTCAGTCATATTGCTGGCAGTTGCTTCACCGAATGCATTGGTACTGTGGGTATCTTTTTCCATAAGCATCTGCATCTGCTGGTTTCTGAGAGCTTCTTCCTTCTCTCTTTCGATACGTCTCTCTTCCTTGGAAACAGCACGGGCTTCTTTTCTTTCCTTTGCCTTTTCGAAGAATCTTGAAATAGGTGTATCCATGATAAGTAGCAGACAGATTATGATAACTACGGATGAGAAGATATATAATCCGGCCATGCCTATGAATTTCACGATGATCTTACCAAGGACCATACCGAAGACGCCTCCGTCATCCAGCACCATACCATTGTTATAATGGACAGCCACATTGAATAAGCCTTCATTTATTATTCCATCAGTGATGAATCTTCCTGAATTTATGAGTGAGATCATAAGGAAAATTATCAACAGGAGTATCACTGATTTAGTTCCCGTATGTATAGTTTTCTTGGCGAACAACAATATACCGTACACGATGAAATAGTACGGCAATATGTATGCGGCAAATCCGAAGAGCCCTTTGAAGAACTCTGATAATGCTACGCCAACTGCTCCTGCGAGAGTAGTATGGAATGCGATGGCAAGAAAAGCACCCAGCGCAATTATGAGAATAGCCACTATCTCATCCTTTACTCTGCTGTTCACCTTGCTTTCGGAAGCCTTCGCACTGCGCGAAGCTGTACTCTTGGCCGAAGACTTGCCCTTTGCACTAGATTTAGTATTCTTATTTTTGCTGCCCGGAGGTCTTCCGGGTTTTCTCTTAGTCCCTGACATTTCTAACCTCTTCTTAGTTTTATTCATACATAATTAATTGTATCATAAATATATAAGAAATGATACACGAAATAATTGGCCTGACCCCTTTACTTTTGTGGGGTCACAGTGGTACAATTATTGGCGTATATGATTTTGAACACAATTTAAATTTACATACAGGAGGTCATCATGAACAGAAAACCAAACATCGCAGTAGTAGGTGCAACAGGAGTTGTTGGATCAACATTCCTGAAGGTGCTGGAAGAAAGAGATTTTCCATTTGAAAACATCTACTTCATGGCATCAGCTAAATCAGCAGGTAAGAAACTGCCTTTCAAGGGCAAGGAATATATCGTTGAAGAACTGACGGAGAATTCATTCGATAAGCCTATCGATATCGCTCTCTTCTCAGCAGGCGGCGGCACAAGTGCTAAGTTCGCTCCTATCGCAGCTTCAAAGGGCGTAGTAGTTGTAGATAACAGTTCACAGTGGAGAATGGATCCTGAAGTTCCTCTCGTAGTTCCTGAAGTAAATCCACAGGACATCGAATGGAACAAGGGTATCATCGCTAACCCTAACTGTTCAACTATCCAGGCTATGGTCGCTCTGAAGCCACTGCAGGATAAATACGGTATCAAGAGAGTTATCTACTCAACTTACCAGGCTGTATCCGGCTCAGGCGTTAAGGGTATCACTGACCTGAAGAATGGCCTCGAAGGCAAGGATGAACCACTGCAGGCTTACGCACACCCTATCGCAGGAAACTGCCTGCCGCACATCGATGTATTTACAGAAAACGGATACACTAAGGAAGAAATGAAGATGATCAACGAAACTCACAAGATCCTGGGCGACGATGACATCAAGGTTACAGCTACTACAGTAAGAGTACCTGTATTTGATTCCCACAGTGAATCTATCAACATCGAACTGGAAAAGCCGTTCGAACTGGAAGATATCTTCGAACTGTTCAAGAACGCTCCCGGAGTAGTTCTGCAGGACGACGTTGCTAATAACGTTTACCCTCTGGCTCTGGATGCTGCAGGAACAGACCCTGTATACATCGGTCGTATCAGAAGAGACTTCTCAGTAGATAACGGACTGAACATCTGGGTAGTTGCAGACAATATCAGAAAAGGCGCAGCTACAAATGCAGTACAGATCGCAGAAGAACTGCTGAAGGTTCTGGAAGACTAATTTATCAAAAGCAACAAAATAGAGCCCCTAGGAACACCCTTCCTAGGGGCTCTTTTATATTCTTTACCCCTTATATTATTGTTCTTACTTTTTCAGCTTGATCTGTATCCATTTTATAAACTGGATCACCGGGATATTCAGGAATGCCAGTCCGTATACTGTTGCGATCTGTGCAAATCCCAGAGTTTCCACCTTGAAGATGTGGTCTACTGCCGGTATGCAGAGGACTGCAGTGATCAGTACTATTCCTATGATATATGCTCCCCACAGGGCCTTGTTATTGAACAATGCCTTAGTGAATACTACAGGTCTGTCAGACTTACAGTTGAATCCGTGGAACAGTCTGCTGATACAGAGAGTTCCGAATGCCATTGTACTTCCCAGAAGCGCACTTCCGCCAAGTGCTCCCGCTGTAAACCAACCGTTGAGTCCCATAAGGAATGCAATAACTGTCATGATACAGATAGACAGTCCACCTATACCTATCTGTGACAGGAATGACTTAGTCAAGATGGATTCATTGGCAGGTCTAGGCTTCTCGTTCATCAATTCCTTGCTGTGTGGCTCAAGTCCCAGTGCGATTGCCGGTAAGCTGTCAGTAAGCAAGTTGATGAACAGCAGGTGTACCGGTGCGAATGGTACAGGCAGCGCGAATATGGATGCATATAATACAGTCAGTATTGCTCCAAAGTTTCCTGACAGCAGGAAGAGTATGGAATTCTTGATGTTCTTATAGATGTTCCTTCCGTTTTCTACTGCCTTGACGATAGTCGCGAAGTTATCATCTGTCAGTACCATGGCAGCTGCATCCTTAGATACTTCACTTCCTGTGATACCCATGGCTACGCCGATATCTGCCTGCTTGAGAGCCGGTGCATCGTTTACACCATCGCCTGTCATCGCTACGATGTTACCCTTATCCTGCCATGCCCTTACGATCCTTATCTTATGTTCAGGAGATACTCTGGCATATACAGAAATTTTTTCAACGTATTCACGGAGCTCTTCATCGCTCATATCATCGATGACAGCTCCTTCTACAGCTTCCGATTCGTCTTTCAAGATGCCTATCTTCTTGGCGATGGCTGCTGCAGTCACCTTATGGTCACCTGTGATCATTACAGGTTTGATACCTGCGCTGATACATTCTGCTACCGCTCCCATGGATTCTTCTCTTGGAGGGTCCATCATTGAGATGAGCCCCAGGAATACCAAATCATCTTCATCGTCGGTACCCGGCTGGAAGCCTTCGCCGACTTTTTTATATGCGAAGGCCAGGACTCTCAGTCCGTTTCTGGAAAAGTCACTGTTGCACTCTTCTATCGCCCTCTTATCTTCTTCAGTTATATTTTTGATTCCTTCGGCAGTCTGTATCTTGCTCACTCTGTTCAGCAATACATCTACAGCGCCCTTAGTCATCATTACTGTTTCTCCCGCATCTGCAGCTTCACCAAATGCTGCTGCCATCTTATTGCAAGTTGACATCAGTTTTCTGTCACTGTCGAACGGTATCTCTCCAACACGTGGGTTTTCGTTTCTGACCATATCATATGATCTACCCATTTTAACTCCCACATTGATAAGCGCAGTTTCTGTAGGATCTCCTATTTCCTTGCCGTCAGCTATAGATGCATCGTTGCACAGCATACTGGCATCAAGGAGCTGAAGTTGTTCAGCCTTGTTAAGATCGATACCGGATGCATCGATCTGCTGTCCGTGAACATAGTACCCTTCTACAGTCATCTTGTTCTGAGTCAGAGTCCCTGTTTTGTCTGAACAAATAACAGATACACTTCCCAAGCCTTCTACAGCCTGCAGCTTTCTGATGATAGCGTGTTCCTTCGCCATCTTCTGTGTTCCGAATGACAACACGATAGTAACGATAGAGCTGAGTGCTTCAGGGATCGCAGCTACAGCCAAAGCGATAGCGAACATGAACGCATCACCGATAGGCTCACCTCTGAATACGCTGATACCGAACAGTATTCCGCAGAATATGAGGATAAGTATGGACAGTTTCTTACCGAAATTGTCTAAATTCACCTGGAGAGGTGTCTTCTTCTCTGAAGTAGTCTTCAGAAGTGTTGCGATCTTGCCCACTTCTGTTTCCATACCTATAGATGTTACGATGAACTCTCCACGACCATAAGTCACGAAACTTCCGGAGTAAACCATGTTGAGTCTATCTCCGAGAGGGGCCTGACCTTCAATGATCGCCGGATCCTTTTCAACACCTAAGCTTTCGCCTGTAAGTGCACTTTCATCTATCTTCATTCCTGCATTAACTGTGATCCTGCCATCTGCAGGCACGAAATCTCCTGCTTCCAGACTAACCAAATCTCCTACTGTTATCTCAGCTGCCGGGATCTTGATAAACTGTCCGTTCCTGAACACCTTAGCTTCAGGTGCAGACATCTTCTTCAAACTGTCAAGAGACTGTTCTGCTTTAAGAGTCTGTACTGTACCAAGTATGGCATTGATAGTTATAACTACCAAAATAACAATGGTGCTCTCCAAGTCGCCCAACACTCCTGATACAATAGCAGCGATTATAAGTATGATTACGAGAAAGTCCTTGAACTGCTCAAGAAAAATCATAAGAGTTGATTTTTTCTTACCCTCAGCCAGTTCGTTAGGTCCGTATTTGTCTCTGTTTGCCTTTACCTGCTGATCTGTAAGCGGCTCTAGCGAACCATTGATCTGCATCCTGACATCTTGTTCCGACATCTGATAAAAATCCTTCATGTTAGATCTCCTTTCATGACTGTTCATGATATATATTATCTGCTCGAATGTCGTTTATTACGCAATTCAGTCCCAAAAATTAAATAAGAGACTTTTATCACACTAAATAAACGTGCAACAAAAGTCTCGCAGTTTCATTACGTACCGGGTGATAACTCACCGCGCTGACGATAGCGTAAACACGTATAGTGCCTGCTACTCCCCTTTATTGTTAAATTAATAGTATACCAAAATTGTCTACTTGTCAACAATTATCTGAAAATTTACCTACATTTTTTTAACTTTTCTATCAGGCATCTGTGAAACCAATATGGCTATAAACATCAAACCGCATCCTATGTATTCAGGTACACTTAAAATTTCCTTGAAGAATATCCAGCCTGCAAGCAGTGAAAATACAGTTTCCAACGAGAGTATAAGGCTTGCCAGACTCGGATCTGTTTCCGTCTGCCCTATGACTTGGAATGTATATCCCAGTCCGCACGATATCAAACCCGCGTATAGTATAGGTACAGCACAATCTATGATTGCCTCCATACTTATATCTTCGAATATAAACATAGGTATGACACATGCCAATCCACACACTATGAACTGATAGGAAGACAATTTGACAGGATCGATATTTTGGACGAAATGATCGATAACATGGATATGAGCTGCGGCAGCCACTGCTGCACATAACATCATCAGATCTCCGAATGTAAGGCCTGAAGCTCCTTCATAGAGACACAGCATGTACATTCCGGCAAGACCGATCAATACACCTATCCATAAGTTCTTTCCTGCTTTTTTCCCCAGAAAAATACCCATCACAGGAGTCAATAAAATATAGAGAGCTGTTATGAATCCGGCTTTTCCAACAGTAGTAAAAGGCAGGCCGAACTGCTGAAACAGTATTAAGATCATCAATACGAGACCACAGACTACAGAACCAATGATAGTTTCTTTCCTTCCGGCCTCATTTTGTTTTTCTTCAGTTGTCTTCTTTCTGTCAAGATGCCATATCAAAGGCAGAAGCACAAGTCCACCCATAGTACATCTTATGGCAGTAAAACCAAAAGGCCCCATGTGAGACATCCCTGCTTTTTGTGCAACTAAAGCACAGCCCCAAATTATTGCTGCCATAAACAGCAGCATATTTCCTTTAGCACTGCGTTTCATATAAATCCCTCCGCCAAACAAATGATTGATAGGCTGATTTTATCATACATTCGCTTATTTCACAAAAAGAAAAAACAACATCCCGTACTGGGATGTTGTCCTTTTTTTAATTTGATTTCCACTTTGGCCTATGAACTACATTTCTGAAGCAACAACTTCTTTACCATCGTAGTAGTTACAGTTAGGGCAAACTCTATGCGGAAGCTTTGGCTCGTGGCACTGTGGACA
>JAUNQD010000016.1:0-41002 GCA_030536355.1 Bacillota bacterium
CTCAGCTGGAAGCAGGTATCGAAATCTTTGAAAACGCTCTGAAAGCTTGCATGTAATTAGTCATAAGCAAAAACTTGCTTGAGACAATAAAACAAACTATAATATAGGTGCGGTTTTGCCGCACCTATTTTATTTTTTTGCAGGAGCCATGCTCTGTGGCAATTTTCAGTTGAAATAACGTGAAGGAATCAAAAATGGAAAAACAGAGTTTTCTAAAGAGAAAAGATATTGAGATATCTGCCAAGAGATATCTGCAGGATGCCATGTCAGCAATGGCATCAGGGTTATTCGCATCCCTGCTTATCGGAGTTATTTTTGATACACTGGGAGTACAGACTGCCAATTTATTTGGTGATAATGCTATTTCTGCATTCATGGTGGAAATCGGCGGACAGGCAAAGGCATACATGGGAGCAGCTATCGGTATAGCTGTTGCATGGGGACTGAAATCACCTCCGCTGGTTCTGTTTACATGTTCCGTAGTAGGAATGATGGGCGCCAATATGATGGGATTCGGTATCGAATACAGCGGCGGTCCCGCAGGCGCGTTTATCGCAGTTATCCTTGCGGCAGAATTCGGTAAAGCTGTTTCCAAGGAAACTAAGGTAGACATCATCGTAACTCCGGCAGTTACTCTCATTATTGGTGGTATAGCAGCTAAACTGGCAGGACCTGCAATAGGCTGGCTGATGATGAAGCTTGGCGATCTGATAATGACTGCTACTGAATGGCAGCCATTCCTCTTCGGAATAGTGATCGCTGTAGTTGTAGGCTTAGCACTGACTGCTCCTATTTCAAGTGCGGCTATCTGTATTATGCTGGGTCTTTCGGGATTGGCAGCAGGTGCGGCTACAGTGGGATGCTGCGCGCAGATGGTAGGCTTCGCAGTGGCAAGCTATAAGGAAAACGGCGTTGGCGGACTGGTGGCTCAGGGCATCGGTACATCTATGCTGCAAGTTTCAAATATAATAAAGAACCCTTGGATACTGGTTCCGGCTACGCTGGCCGGTGCCATAATAGGACCTCTGTCTACGTGTGTGTTCAAGATGACAAATATTGCAGTAGGTGCAGGTATGGGTACATGCGGATTTGTTGGGCAGATCGGGACATTCACTGATATGGGATTCACATTTGACGTCCTCTGGAAGGTATTGCTGCTGCATATCGTGCTGCCTGCTATACTTACACTGATCATCGACCGACTTCTTAGAAAGTCCGGCAAGATCAAGGACGGAGATTACAAGCTGGATCTGTAAGGATCAGCAGATAAAAATTATAGTTTTGAATGGAGAAATCATGGATCAAAAACTTTGGCAGGACGCTGTGGATTTCCACGGCCACGAATGCGGAGGACTGGCTCTCGGAGTAAGAGCTGCCATGGAGGCACAGAAAAGATTTGATATAGAGCGTTCACCTGATGAAGAAGTCGTATGCGTAACAGAAAACGATGCCTGCGGTGTAGACGGGATCCAGTATATACTTGGATGTACCCTCGGTAAGGGGAACCTGATATATCACGGAACAGGGAAGTTCGCATTCAACTTTTTCGATCGCAGGACGGGTGACAGTTTCCGCCTGATGGCCCGAGATAAGAAAGAAGGCCTGCATGGACGCGAATACATAAACTTCGTGCTGAGTGCACCTTTGGAAGAAGTGTTCGACGTAGGGAAACCACGTCTAGACGTGCCGGTAAAAGCAAAAAGCCTCAAATCGCTTAAATGCGATGTATGCGGCGAAGCGGCACCTGAAAATAAAATGAGATTTATGGACGGCAAGGCAGTATGCCTTGACTGTTATACAGATTATAACAGAGGTTGGTAGAGCAGGTTGGCGCCGGGCGCCGATAAGGAGAAAATATGAAAACTGTAGCAGTAGTAGACGGCCAGGGTGGCGGCATCGGTAAAGCCATCGTAGAAAAAGTAAAGAAGGCATTCCCGGATCTTGAAGTGATCGCGCTTGGAACCAATGCAGTGGCAACAGGTCAGATGCTGCGTGCAGGAGCTGACGAAGGGGCGACAGGTGAGAATGCCATCATCCATAATATGCAGCACGTGGACATCGTCATGGGTGTTATCGGCATCCTCAATGCTAATGCAATGATGGGCGAGCTTACGCCTGCCATGGCAACAGCCATCGGAGGCAGCCATACATACAAGATCCTGCTTCCTATCAATCGTTGTCACATCCACGTGGTCAGCGTAGAAGAACAGCCGCTGGGAAATCATATCGACAATGCGGTGGAAGCTTTGAGAGAGTATATAAGTGCGTAATTGCCAGGATCATTGCAAGCCACTTATTTTTTAGAGGTTGTGTTATGTGAAAAACGTGTGGATTCTCTACAATTAGTGAAGTTGTATTTATTTAGAGACAGTTTGTTAATTCTGTCTCTATTTTTATTGTATTGATTAAATTTTATGAGAAATATGTTGGCAAGAAGTGCGATTTGGAGAGTTTTTCGACAAAAACTCTCCGCATAAATTATGTCTATCTAAAACAATGAGAATCGGAGGGGTAAATCAAAGATAAAATCAGCTAAT
This sequence comes from Bacillota bacterium, assembly GCA_030536355.1. Taxonomy (GTDB): domain Bacteria; phylum Bacillota; class Clostridia; order Peptostreptococcales; family Anaerovoracaceae; genus Lentihominibacter. The sequence continues at coordinate 2,538 of JAUNQD010000016.1, forward strand.
ATCATAGGGGATCTATAAAAAACTACTCGGAAGCATCAATGAATTGACAAAATATGGAAAATAATGTAAAATAACTAAAATTGCCGTATCAAAAGGGGGAAGGTAGATGTATTTAACAAAGAAAGATTTTGAAGATATTTTGCATGGGACAGAGAAACGGATATCAATGATCAATAATGAGCTGGAACAGCTGAAGGGTTCTATGTTGGTGTGCAGAAAAAAGGGAAATAGGATTTATTATTCTGAACGACGGGGAAAACAAGAAGTTGGCATTTCCAAAAATAAAGAAAGAATATATCAATTACTTAAAGGATATTATTTAAAGCTTCAGTTAGATGCTTTAGAAAATAATAGGATACTATTAAACGTATGTAAAAATAAATATGTCGATTTATCTTCTGAATATATGCTTGAGAAGATGAGTGAAAAGTATAAGGACATTCCAATCGAAGAAATCATGACACGAAGTTATGACGATTGGGGGAAGCGTAGATATGAAAAAAATCCATACTACGAAGAGAATTTAAAGTTTGAAACTAATAATGGGATACTAGTACGTTCAAAATCAGAAAGGCAAATTGCCAATGCATTGGAAGAGCTAAATATACAATATAGATATGATGCCGCGATAAATTGCGATGACGTAAAACACTATGCGGATTTTCTTATTAAAAGGCCGGATGGATCATTGTTGATATGGGAACATTTCGGTCGCGAACACGATAGGCAGTACATGGCCAAGAACAGGGAACGAATAAAAGATTACATTTCTATAGGGTATAGACTGTGGGATGATTTGGTTTGGACGCTGGAATCTGATTTAAATGATTCGAAGACTATTAGAAGGATCGTTAAGAGGTTTATTTTATGCGAGATATGATTGAATCCAGGGGTATTGTCATGTGATTCAGGTTGCTCTTTAAGGATTACCATTAGGGGTTTCTCTAAAATTAAATCTACAATATTTACAATGGGGATAGATACCTTATTCTATCCCCATTATTTTAATTAGTTTTTGATTCTATGAGAAACACAATAGATAAACTTCGATTTTAGAGAGTTTTTCGACAAAAACTCCCCACAAGATAGGATCATTCACTGAATCCGGAGAAGCCAGCTGCGGAATCCGGAAACCGGACCGCAAACCCATGACATTTTGACTGCCAGTCAACCGCTCCTACCCTACAGATCCTTAAACTTGAACGTCGCAGCTCCATTAGCATAGTCAGCCACCACATGACCTTCACCGACCAGTTTATATTTATAAGTCACAAGTCCGTCAAGTCCCACAGGTCCGCGCGCATGGATCTTGCCGGTACTGATACCAACCTCAGCCCCGAAACCGTAACGGAAACCGTCGGCAAAACGAGTAGAGCAGTTCTGATAAACACCTGCCGAATCAACAAGAGCCATGAACTTATCGGCTGAATCTTTATCTTCAGTGATGATGCAGTCAGTATGATGTGAGCCGTAGCGATTGATGTGACTGATGGCCTCATCGATATCATCGACAACCTTAACGGATAAGATATAATCAAGATACTCTGTCTTGAAATCCTCTTCAGTCGCTGCATCACACTTTATCAATCCCATCGATCGTGCATCACACCTATAAGAGATCTTATCTCCGGAAGCATCAGCCAGCAGCGGGATCAACAAATCAGCAATATCCTTGTGGACCAGCAGCGTTTCCGCAGTATTGCAGGCAGCCACATACTGGGTCTTGGAATCGATTATGATAGGAACAGCCTTATCTATATCTGCAGCCCCGTCCACATAGATGTGACAAATACCATCGGCATGACCCATCACAGGGATCTTGGAATTATCCATGATATATTGAACGAACTCGTTGGAACCTCTAGGGATCAGCAGATCCACATAATCATGACATTTCAGCAGTTCGCCTATTTCAGCACGGTCTTCGATCAGCACGGCAAATCCTTCAGGAAGTCCTGCACCTACTGCCGCTTCATATATAGTTTCAAAGAGCACTCTGTTTGTATGCTTCGCTTCACTTCCGCCTTTGAGCACAGTACAATTCCCGCTCTTCATGCAAAGCGCAGCTATCTGCACCAGCGCATCAGGCCTGGATTCGAAAATGACACCTATCACTCCGATAGGGCATGTGGTTTTAGTCAGCACCAGGCCTTCGTCCAGCTCTCTCTTCAGTAGCTCCTTGAACAGTGGGTCTTCAAGATCGATCAGATCATTGATCCCTTCAACACAAGTTCTTAACTTATGGGCATCGAACTTCAGGCGGTTTACTATAGGAGCCGGAAGACCTGCTTCTTCAGCTGTTGCCATATCCTTCTCATTGGCTGCGAAAATGGCATCCATGTTTTTCAAAAGAGCCGCAGCAACGGCATCCAATGCACCGTTTCTTGTTTCTTCCGGAAGAGATGCCAGCACGAAACTGTCTTCTTTAGCCTTTTTGATACTGTCGATAAAATCCATGTCGTTATCCTTTCTATTCAGTCCAAGCGATATCAAATGGTTTTCATAAACAATTCAATGAAAGATTTCACGAAGTGATTTGTCTCCATGAAGTTTCTTTCATTATGATCTTCAAGCACCAGAAACCCGCTGCTGCTTGAAGGGTATTTCTCAAATTCTTTGCGGTCAAGGCCCGCAGCATCTATATCTATTATGCAAAGCCCGCTCTCGCGGATCACAGGGAGCTTCATAGTGAAAGAACTTGTTCGTTTTTCGAAGCGGCTTTCAGCCGGCCAGTCCCCAAATGAAAAGCCCATGTAATCGATGCCTTGAAGAACATCTGAAGGTGCATGACCCTTTTTTTGATATTGTCTGCCGCTGATCACAAGACTATTCTTTTCTGTCAGTATCTTTTCCACCATCAACATACCGACAGGAACATCTATCGATCCTGGGGACGGCAGTACAGGAAATCCCAGATGATACATGGCCTTATGTATATCACATTTGCTCAGTACCTTGATGAGTCTGGTCAGCTGCAGTACATCGTCACTGTTGTGGAGCAATATTTTTTCTTCCAGTTCAGGTTTACCTGTGTTCTCATATCTGTTATACAGTTCAACGCTTTCGGCGCCGGAGATCTCGTCTTCGCGACTTTGCCAAAGGCCCATGTAGTTTTCGACCGTTTTTTGCTTTAGGTTGGGAACGAACTTCTTGATTGGCGAATGTCCGTTGACAACCAGATACAGATCCAGGTTGTAGGGCAGCAGAGCGGCAGTGTTCACCGGACCGTCTGCATGATTCTGATCTGAACCTATACCGTGAGCTTTCATTCTGCGTGCGATGAACGGCATATCGAAATGTCTGCCGTTATAAGTTATCACCATATCGAACTCTGATATCAGTTCATAAAAGGCAGCCAGTGTATCGGCTTCCTCGCTTCTGTTTTCTGCAAAAAATTGATGCATCGTTTTTGTCTGCAGATCAAAAAGACCGCCGAGAATGAATTTATTCTTCGATGGGTCCAGCCCCGTAGTTTCTATATCCAGTACGCCTACTTTAAGACCGCTGAAGTAGAATTCGAATGCAGCGCTTGTATATATACTTTCATTGTATCTTTCAGTCAAATGTTTCATAAAGCAATTATACCATATTTGAAGATAAGGGTGAAAGAAAGATAGAACTATGGCAAAAAAACAAAAGAGACCTAAAAGGTCTCTTTTGTTAAAAGGGGTATTGGGATTAGAGATTAATGAGGTTATCAGGGGGATAACCACAGCTTGATTATAAGTGAATTCATGTGAAAAAGCAAGTATATTATGCTAAATTTTGTCGAACGATTGGAAGATAAAAAACAGATATACGAATATATAATTGTTTTATCAAAGGGGTTACCCCAAGCAGCAGCATAATAATGAAATGATCATGGAGGAATCAAAAATGGAAGTTTTAAAAGTATCAGCCAAATCAAATCCCAACTCAGTAGCAGGGGCACTTGCAGGAGTTTTGAGAGAAAAGGGTGGAGCAGAGATCCAAGCTATAGGAGCAGGTGCATTGAATCAGGCAGTAAAAGCCATAGCAATAGCCAGAGGGTTCGTAGCTCCGGGAGGAATAGATCTCGTGTCTGTTCCGGCATTCACTGACATAGAAATTGAAGGTGAAGAACGAACAGCCATCAAGCTGATAGTAGAGCCAAGGTAAGTGAGAGGGCATTGCCCTCTCTTGTTTTTTTTTGACCTCTGATGTATAATCTTCACAGCATAGGAGGCATGAAATGGATCAGCTGAAAAAGACCATCGAAAACAGTAGAAAAATCGTGATAAAAATAGGCAGCAACGTTCTCTCCGATGAGAACGGAACTGTGAATAAAAGTGTCATGCATAACATCGTTGAGCAGGTAAACGATCTGATCAAGATGGGCAAACAAGTCATTCTCGTATCATCGGGAGCCGGTATATGCGGAGTGGGAGCCATAAATAAATGGAGCAGGCGAGGAGATATCAACTACAAACAGGCCCTTTGCGCCATCGGTCAGGTAGAACTGATGATGGCTTACAAGGAATACTTCGCAGATTACGGTATCCATGTGGCACAGATACTTCTCACAAGGGACGACTTCGATGACCACCACAGGACACTCAATATTAGAAATGCCATGTTCACTCTCATAGACGAAGGCGTAGTCCCTGTCATCAATGAAAACGACAGCGTCAGCGTAGATGAGATCAAGATAGGCGACAACGATACCCTGGCAGCCCTGACAGCTGCCCTTTGGAATGCAGATCTGTTGATCGTTCTCAGCGATATCGACGGAGTCTTTGACAAAGACCCTAAAGCAAACAAGGATGCCAAGCTCATCGAACTTGTGCAAAACGCAGAGGCTCTTGAAGAAAGCATCGACATAGGGGAAAAGAGTTCCTTCGGTACAGGCGGTATCGCTACCAAGATCGAAGCTGCAGCTAAGGTCAATAAATTCGGTATACCGATGCTGCTGCTCAACGGATCCAAGCAGGATATAATCAGAGACGGCTTGGCGGGAGAAGCTAAAGGTACGCTTTTTGTCAGCAGTATAGCCAGATAATGTGATGTCGGAACTGCAAGGATAGAGAGGAAATCAGATGAAAATAGGATTCATAGGAATAGGTAATATGGGAGGCGCCATCCTGTCAGGATATGCAGCCTCAGGCAACGCAGATGGACATCAGCTGATGGCTTTTGATATGAACGAAGAATTGTGTGAAAGGATGCAGCGCCAGATCCCACAGCTGGAGATATGCGAAAACGGAAGTGAGCTTTGCAAGGCGGCAGATCTGGTGATACTGGGAGTAAAGCCTCAGGTCATCGAAGGTGTTTTACAGGAGATCGCGCCGGTATATGACACAAGCAAGACCATCGTTTCAATGGCGGCAGGCGTCGATATGGCAGTGATCGAAAAGTTCCTGGGAAGCGATGCCAAGGTCATCAGGATCATGCCGAACACTCCTGCCAAAGTGGGAGAAGCCATGATCGCAGCGTGCAGGAACGCCAACACGATGCCGGCAGTATTCAATGCAGCCATGGGCATATTTGAATCCATCGGCATGGCTAAAGAAGTAGACGAAAGTCTCATCGACTGCGTTATCGGAGTCAGCGGAAGCAGTCCTGCCTATACATATATGTATATAGAGGCCCTTACAGATGCGGCGGAAGCCAACGGAATGGAACGTGCAAAGGCGCGCATATTCGCGGCGCAGGCAGTTCTCGGTGCAGCTAAAATGGTTCTTGAAAGTCCTGAAACATTAGAGCAGCTGAGGATAAATGTCTGTTCACCGAACGGAACTACTATAGAGGCTGTTAATAAGCTCTTTGAAAACGGATTCATGGACAAAGTCAAGGAAGGGTTCCAGGCAGCGGTGGATAGATCCATCGAAATGGCAGAAGAAAAACGAAGAGGATAACGAAGTAGGAGAGACAAAATGATCTTTGAAGAAAAGAAAATCAGCAGTCAGAGGATATATGAAGGAGCCATTCTCAACGTGAGACGCGATAAGGTCACAGCGGTCAAAGGAGAAGCTTACAGAGAAATCATCGAGCATAATGGTGCTGTAGCTATGGTTGCCATCACGGACGATGGCAATATAGTCATGGTGGAACAGTTCAGATACGCATGCGGAAGACCTGTGCTTGAGATCCCTGCCGGCAAGATAGATGCAGGTGAAACCGATCCTGCTGCAGTGGCAGTAAGAGAGCTTAGGGAAGAAACAGGCTATAGTGCAGATAAAGTTATCCTTCTGGGCAAGATCAATACAAGTGCAGCTTATTCAGAAGAAATGATCAGCGTATATGCCATGACAGGGCTTACACCGGGTGAGCAGGATCTTGATGAAGATGAAGCACTCAACGTGATCGAGATGCCTTTTGGGGAAGCTTATGATATGGCGGCTTCAGGCAAATTGATCGATGCCAAGACCATAGCGGCACTTCTTATGGCCAAGGAGCAGCTTGGACTTTAAAGTTTTACCATGCTGAAAATCGCTTCGATCATGCAACCTGCAACAATGGCAGCAAGAGATATGAATACGATATTTTGAAGACCTTTCTTCTCATGGGAAGGTCTTTTTGATTTAACAAGTTCGGCTTTTGAATATGCGAAAAGGGCAGCGGCAAGACAGATGAATGCTGGCAGCAGTACGATGTTTTGAGGAAGCAGTTTGACGATGGACATGATCAACGGATTCTCTGCATTACCTGCATACAGAAGATAGCTGCAGAAGCCTACAGCGAAGCTTTTGTACCATAAGATAAGAAAGGGCAAAGGACACAGAAATCTTGAAAAAACGGATATCATCATGATCGCACATAAAAGAAAATCAGAAATCAGCGAGGAAAAAAATGTTTTGAAAAACCCGTGAGAAGGATCGCTTATAGACGATATTAGTACGCCTGAAAGATAGGCAGAATTTTCATCGGAAATACCTGTACTGAAAAACAGACCGGCAAAAATACCGGCAAGAAAAATGAATATGGATATCGTAAAAATTCTTGTTACCTGCAAGTCCGATGTTTTTCTCATGGTATGTCCTCCTTGGATTCATTAAAGGTTATGCCGCGTGGACATGGTTTATGACAGAAGTGTGTATTTTGAGTAAATTTACAAAAAATATTATTGTAAACCGAGAGTAAGGGGTGTATTATAGTGAGTGCACTAACGAGATGGTGTGAGGAGGATCCATGTATACTAAAGATTTTATTGAGTATTTACAGAAAGAACGCAGGATGTCAAAGAACACCCTGGAAGCATATAAAAGAGATGTGCAGGAGTTTATAGCATTCGAAGGCGGCAGAGGAATGACCGATCTTCTCGATACATCCAGCACTGAGATCGTAGCATTTCTTCACAATTTGAAGATCAACGGCAAATCAGCCGCTACAGTGAACAGGAAGCTGGCGTCTGTAAGGGCATTCTTCAACTTCCTTATAAACTCCGGACTTATACAGAATAACCCGACTGTTGATATCAAGTCACCTAAGATCGAGAGAAGAGAACTGGAATATTTGACGATAGAAGAAGTGGACAAGCTTTTGTCGGTACCTGACGATAGTGTCAGAGGAATCAGGGACAGAGCAATACTGGAAGTTCTCTATGCGACAGGAATCAGAGTGAGCGAGTTGATCGATGCTGATCTTGAAGATATAAACATGAGGATGGGATTCATCACTTGCGAAGGCGAACAGAGCAAGGCCAGGATCGTACCTCTGGGAAGACCGGCACGTGCAGCTTTGGAAGAATATATATATGAAGCCAGGAAGGCTTTTGTCAAAGATAATACCGAAGAGAAAGCGCTTTTCGTCAATTATTACGGAAGCAGGCTTACAAGACAGGGCCTTTGGAAGGTGCTGAAAGAATATGGAGAAAAAGCAGGTATCAAGAAGAGACTTACCCCTAACATCATGAGGAATTCCTTCGCAGTACATATGCTCCAGAACGGAGCGGACCTGAAGTCTTTGCAGGAGCTTATGGGCCATGAAGATATCACGGCTACTCAGGCATATCTGTCGGTGACTAAGAACAGGATCAAAGATGTGTACGATAAAACGCATCCGAGAGCGTAGCGATAGGTAAAAACTATTGAAATTTCAATAAAAAATGCTTGCAAAAGGCAAAGAGCTGATATATAATAACTAGGCATGCGCGAAGAATGCATGCCGTAGATTTTACGGGCGGTCCTCTGTAGACAGCACTGGAGCTGAGTTTGCACGAACGTCTTGGAGGGAAGGAGGAACATATCAATGAACGTATTAGATCAGGTAGTACAGGAATATATCAAGACTGATATCCCTGCATTTGGCGTGGGCGACACTGTTAAGGTGCACGTTAAAATCAAAGAAGGAAACAGAGAAAGAATCCAGATATTCGAAGGCTTTGTTTTAAAGAGACAGAATGGCGGAATCGGCGAAACTTTCACAGTAAGAAGAATCGCTTCAGGCGTAGGCGTGGAAAAGACTTTCCCACTGCATTCACCGCTGGTAGAAAAGATCGAAGTTGTTAGACGTGGTAAGGTTAGAAGAGCTAGACTTCACTACATGCGTCAGAGAACTGGTAAGTCAGCTAAGATCAAGTCAAGAGACGTTAAATAGTTTTAAAGAGGGGCCAATTTTGGTCCCTTTTGTCATTTAAGGAGCAGATCATGCAGAACATCAACTGGTATCCCGGTCATATGAAGAAGACCAGGGAACTGATACAGGAAAACTTAAAAATGGTGGATGCAGTCATCGAAGTTATCGATGCTCGTATCCCGATTTCGAGCCGTAATCCTATAATTGACGAGTTGGTAAAATCTAAGCCTCGTATCATCGTCCTCAACAAGAGCGATTTGGCGGATGCCGGCAGAAGCAAGGCGTGGGAAGAAAAGTTCAAGGCTGATGGAAACCGTGTGCTTTCCATGAACTGTATGAGCGGAGCAGGTGTCAAGGATCTGTTCAAGGTGTTGGAGAAGATGAATACCGAGAAAAACAAGGATCGCGTGATACAGAAGCCATTCAGATTGATGATAGTTGGCGTTCCTAATGTTGGAAAGTCTTCTCTCATAAACAGGATGACAGGCAAGAAGAGTGCGCAGACAGGCGATAGACCGGGAGTTACCAAAGGCAAGCAGTGGCTGAAGCTTCAGAACAACATGCAGCTCCTTGATACACCGGGCATCCTCTGGCCTAAATTCGAAGACCCTAAGGCAGGACTGAACCTGGCCTTTTGCGGATCTATCAAGGACGAGATCCTGGATGTTCCGACACTTGGTATGGAACTGATAGGAGTGCTGGCAGAGAATTATCCTGATCTTCTGATGGAGAGATATAAGCTGGAAGAAATCGCAGAAACTCCGCTTGAAAACATGGAAAATATGGCCATGAAGCGCGGATGTATCCTGCCGGGCAAGCGTATAGATTACGAACGTATCGGCAAGCTGGTGCTGGATGAATTCAGAGGCGGCAAGATCGGAAGGATCACATTGGAAGAAGCTGAGTAATCAGCCCGGAGGCATTGAAATGACTAAGGAAGAAAGACTTCAGATGCAGCGTGAGAAGCTGGCTCACATGAGAGTCAGGGAAGATCAGCTGCGTGCTGAAGGTTACAAATATATAGCAGGGGTAGATGAAGTTGGCAGAGGGCCGCTGGCAGGACCGGTAGTTACTGCCGCAGTGGTTTTGCCTGAAGACTTTGATGTACTTGGGATAGATGATTCCAAGAAACTGTCCGAGAAAAAGAGGGAAGAACTCTTTGATATCATCATGGAAAGGGCAGTTGCCGTAGGCATCGGAATGGCCGACGAGAAAACCATCGATGAGATCAATATCCTGCAGGCTACTAAAGTAGCAATGAGGAAGGCTGTGGAAGATTGCGATGCTAAGCTTAGAAAGAAGATGGCAGAAGCCGGCGAGTCCGGCAGCATCGACTATGTACTGTTCGACGCCATGAAGATCGATGAGATAGAGAAACCTCAGGAATCAATAATCAAGGGAGATGCCAATATACTGGCCATCGCAGCGGCATCTATCGTCGCTAAAGTTACACGAGACCGCATGATGGTGGAATACGATGATCAGTATCCGGGATATGCCTTTGCTAAGAACAAAGGTTACGGCACTAAAGCCCACTATGAAGGACTCCATGCACAGGGCATATGTCCGATACATAGAAGGAGCTTTTTGAAAAACCTGTGATTCCAATGCGATTCGTCACTTTATCAAGCTGAACTACTTTGTATGAGGATTGCATTTTGCCTTTGGAATGATTGACATAGCTGATCAAAAAAGGTAATGTAGGTTGAAGGTATTTTTTTGGAAAAGGAGAGAATAATATGGAATTCAAGACCGATATTCAGATTGCACAAGAAACAGAGATGACAAACATTCAGGAAATCGCCGCATCAGCAGGCGTTGACCCTAAATATATCGAGCTTTACGGAAACTATAAGGCTAAGGTGGATTACAATCTGTTGCAGGAAAAGAAGGATACTCCTGACGCCAAGGTGATCCTGGTTACAGCTATTTCACCGACACCTGCAGGCGAAGGCAAGACTACTACTACAGTAGGTCTGGCTGACGCTATGAAGAAGATCGACAAGAAGGTACTGGTAGCGCTGAGAGAACCATCCCTTGGACCTGTATTCGGTGTAAAGGGCGGAGCTGCAGGCGGCGGATATGCTCAGGTAGTTCCAATGGAAGATATCAACCTTCACTTCACAGGTGATATGCACGCTATCGGCGCAGCAAACAACCTGCTGGCAGCTATGCTGGACAACCATATCCAGCAGGGCAACGTTCTGGGCATCGACCCTAGAAAGATCACTTGGAAGAGATGCGTAGACATGAACGACAGACAGCTGAGATTCGTAGTTGACGGTCTGGGCGGCAAGCCAAACGGCACACCTAGAGAAGACGGATTCGACATCACAGTCGCCAGCGAAGTAATGGCTATCCTTTGCCTTTCAAGCGACATCGAAGATCTTAAGAAGAGACTTGCGAGCATAATCGTAGGATACAGCTATGACGATAAACCGATCACTGCAGGACAGCTGAAAGCAGAAGGGGCTATGGCAGCTCTGCTGAAGGATGCTCTGAAACCAAATCTGGTCCAGACTCTCGAAAAGACTCCTGCATTCATCCACGGCGGACCTTTTGCAAATATCGCTCACGGATGTAACTCAGTAATGGCTACTAAGATGGCTATGAAGCTGGCTGATTACGTAGTAACAGAAGCAGGCTTCGGAGCTGACCTGGGAGCAGAAAAGTTCCTGGACATCAAGTGCCGTATGGCAGGCATCAAGCCGTCAGCAGTAGTTATCGTTGCTACAGTAAGAGCACTGAAGCACCACGGAGGAGTTGCCAAGGCAGACCTGGGTTCAGAAAACCTGGAAGCACTGGAAAAGGGACTTCCTAACCTGCTGCAGCACGTTGAAAACATCACTAAGGTATATGGACTTCCTGCAGTAGTTGCCATCAACAGATTCCCTACAGATACTGAAGCTGAACTGGCTCTCGTGGAAGCTAAGTGCAAGGAGCTGGGCGTTAACGTTGCTCTCAGTGAAGTATGGGGCAAGGGCGGCGAAGGCGGTATCGCTCTGGCTGAAGAAGTAGTGAGACTTTGCGAAGAACCAAACAACTTCGATCAGCTGTATGGACTGGATCTGTCAATCGAAGAAAAGATCAGAGCCATCGCTCAGAAGATATACAGAGCTAAGGACATCGCTATCCTGCCGGCAGCTATGAAGCAGCTGAAACAGCTGGAAGAACTGGGATTCGGCAGCCTGCCTATTTGCATGGCTAAGACTCAGTACAGCTTCTCAGATGACCCTAAACTGCTGGGCGCACCTAGAGATTTCGTCCTGACAATCAGAAACCTGAAGGTAAGCGCAGGCGCAGGCTTCATCGTGGCTCTCACAGGCGACATCATGACAATGCCTGGACTGCCTAAGGTACCTGCAGCAGAAAAGATCGACGTAGACATTACAGGTAAGATCACAGGATTGTTCTAATTGAAGCACCGCATGGCGACGATCGACAATAGAAGACAGAAGACGTTTCGGAGACGAAGCGTCTTTTTTGTTGTGACAGCGGACATTAGTTTATTGCCATATCTCGACTTAAGAGGTATAATAAGGCTACGGAATTTTCGGAAAATTTATCCGATAAATCAATGTAAGTGCAGAGGTGAATATGGCTGAACTTTTGAAGGGCAAACCGGTCGCTGACCACATAACTGTAGAAATCACCGAGAGAGCTGCAAAGCTCAGGGCTTCAGGCGTCGTACCGACGCTTGCCATAGTGCGTCTTGGGGAAGATCCTGGAGATCTTTCTTATGAAAAGGGCGCAATGAAGCGTGCGGCCGAGGTTGGCGTAGAAGTTAGAAATGTCGTGCTTCCAAGAGATGCGGCGCAGGATGAGCTGGTGGCTGAAATCAAAAAACTCAACGCAGACGACTCGATCCACGGAGTGCTGATGTTCAGACCATTGCCGAAGCATATGGATGAGAAAGCAGTATGTGAAGTGCTGGACCCTGCCAAGGACATCGACGGCATAACATCAGGTTCACTGGCAGGCATATTCATGGACAGCGATGTTGGATTCCCGCCATGTACGGCAGCGGCATGCATCGAACTTCTGGATCATTACGGTTATGATCTAAAAGGTAAGAAAGTGACTGTTATGGGAAGAAGCCTTGTTATCGGTAAGCCTGTTGCCATGATGGCGATGAGGCGAAACGCTACCGTAACTATATGTCATAGCAGGACCAAATCTGAGGATTTCGCTGCAGCAGGAAAGAATGCGGATATAGTTATTGCAGCGGTAGGTAAGGCTCGCATGATAACCGAAGACATGCTGGGAGATGACCAGGTAATCATCGACGTCGGCATTAACATGGACGAAAACGGCAAGCTTTGCGGTGATGTTGACTTCGATCGAGAGGCTCCGGACAGCGGGCTTGGCGCTAAGGCAGCGGCTGTGACTCCTGTACCGGCAGGCGTTGGAAGCGTTACTACAGCAGTACTTATGAAACACGTTATTGAAGCCGCAGAGGCTTGCAAATAGAGCGATACAAGGATCGCCAAATGTATAAAAATGAGAGGGAGGACCAATTATGTACCCAAGATTAGTTATCGACATGGCCAAGTTAAGAAGCAACATCGATGGAGTTGCTAAGATCGCCAAGAAACAGGGCGGATGCTCACTGATGATCGTTACTAAGGCGCTTTGCGCTGACGAAAAAGTCGTAGAAATGATCGCATCACATCCGGCAGTAGACTATCTGGCTGACTCAAGAGTACAGAATATCAAGAAGAATTATGAAACCATCAAAGCCAACGGCAAGCAGAGCGTTCTGCTGAGACTGCCAATGGCATCAGAAATAGAAGAAGTAGTTAAGTACGTTGACATCAGCTTCAACTCAGAAATGGCAACCCTGGAAATGCTTGACGCAGAAGCAGCTAAGCAGGGCAAAGTGCACAAAGCCGTTCTTATGATCGATGTTGGCGACCTGAGAGAAGGTATCTTCTTCCGGAACGAAGAAGAAATCATCGAAACAGCCAAGAAGATAAATGACATGGCAAACGTTGAACTTTACGGTGTAGGCGTTAACCTGACATGCTACGGCGCCATCATTCCTAAGAATGATAACCTGAGCATCATCTGCGATTTTGCAGCTAAGATCGAAGAAGCTACAGGCACCAAGCTGACTATGATCTCCGGCGGAAACTCCAGCTCCATCTATCTTGTTGGCAAGGGCGAACTGCCTGAAAAGATCAACAACTTGAGACTGGGCGAAGCCTTCCTGCTGGGCAACGATACAGCATACGGCGAAAGACTCGAAGGAACAGTTGACGATGCGCTGACAGTTGAAGCACAGATCGTAGAACTGAAGGAAAAACCATCCCTTCCTATCGGCGAAGTCGGTGTGGATGCATTCGGCCAGAAGCCTTACTACGAAGACCGCGGCATCATCAAGAGAGCAATCATCGGTATCGGTCAGCAGGATATGACTGCAGATTCCATGTATCCGATCGACGAACGCATCGACGTTCTCGGAGCCAGCTCAGACCACATGCTGCTGGATGTAACTAAGGCAGACTACAAGGTAGGCGACATCGTATCATTTAAACTGGGATACGGCTCAGTGCTCAAGGCAGCAACAAGTGCATACGTGGCTAGAGAATATAAATAACATATTATATGATTTGAAGACGGGAAGCGATTGCTTCCCGTTTTTGATTACACGTAATGTGAATTATATTTACACATTAATACATTTGCCCTCTAACTCACGCATTCGCTCCCCAAAAGATAAAGCAACATATACTGGTTGGGGAGAATTTCGACAAAAACTCCCCAAAACAAGGAACAAAAATAACAGATTCTCAATAATATAGATGCTTCTTATGATTTCGGGGAGAGAGTAGCTGTTTTATCCCCAACAAATACATCCTCCATCCGCCCCAAGAGAAACTTCGCTGTCGGCTGGCACCCACAATAGTCAAGCCGGCAGCTATAAGAAGTATTCACTTGGCAGGCGGATCCCGTGAGCCCACAAGAGGGCGAACGGTGTTGCAATCATCACATTCCTGGTATATAATTAATTGTTATGAAGACGATATTTTTTGACTGTAAAAACGGAATAAGCGGCGACATGGTTTTGAAGGCGCTGATGGATCTGAGCGGTAGACGTGAGGCTATTGAAGAAGCTCTAAAACACGAGCATCTTCACACCCACGACGATCATGTCCATCACGACCACTCCCATTCGGGCGACCACGACCATCACCACGCCCACGGACGCAGCTGGCTGAAGGTCAGAGAGCTGATCGATCACAGCAGCTTCTCGGACGAAGCCAAGCAGACTGCCATCAGCATTTACCAAAATATTGCTGAAGCAGAGGCGAGCGTTCACGGTGAGACCCTTGAAACCATCCATTTCCACGAGGTGGGACGCGACGAAGCCATCAAGAATGCTCTGGGCATCGGCATGGCTCTCGAGGCCATCAAAAATAGCGGACAAGGCGTCCAAGCTGCGGATGAACAACTTGAGATCCTGACATCGCCAATATGCGATGGAAAGGGCACCATCGTTTGCAGCCATGGAGAGATACCGGTTCCGGTCCCTGCAGTTATGGCACTTCGTGCAAAGTGCACATACGCCTTCGAAACGGCAGATGTTAATATGGAAATGGTGACTCCGTCAGGTCTTGCAAGCCTAATGGGTATCAAGGCAAAACCTGCCGTCAAAACTCTACAGCAGCTTTTGGCAGAACAAGATGATTCCGGCTCACCGCGAGTCAAGCTCGTTGCCGAGACAGAAGCTAAAGGCAGCAGAGACACAGGCCGAGGTGGACTGCGAGTCTATCTGCTCGAAAACGGCACTTCCGACAATATACCATCCGACAGGAGGGAACAATGAATATAGCAGATGTAAGTCCGGTAACGAATCCGGATCTGATAAAAGCAATAAATAAGGCGAAGGAAAATCCTGATCAGTATAACTCAAACAGGATGCTCAACGAAGCCGTCAAGGCCAAGTTCCTGATCCCGATAAAAATGGAAAGCACCATCGTGATGGACGGTACCAAGGGATTCGGCGATGTTGAGAACGCCAACATAAACTTTGAATTATTAAAAGCCAACACCGGCAAAATATACTATCCGGTATTCACCGACCTGAAGGAGCTTCAGAAGTGTTCCGTCGATAAAAACCAATCCAGCATGGTAGTAGGCTTTGATGATCTGGCCGCATTACTGCTCCAACCGATGAATGCAGTTGCAGGCTTTGTGATAAACCCAATGGGCGATAATGTATGCTTCAGCACACAGATGATCGCCGCCATGAAAAAAGACATGGAAAGACGCGCAGAATAAAAAACAGATGAGTAAATAAGGAGAATGATAAACATGACTATCGAAAAAAACTTAGCGAAGACGTATGACCCGAAGGACTTCGAAGATCGTATATATGAGATGTGGGAAAACAGCGGTGCTTTCAAGGCAGAAGTAGACCCTGACAAGAAACCGTTCACCATCGTGATGCCGCCACCAAATATCACAGGGCAGCTCCACATGGGACATGCTCTTGACCAGACATTACAGGATGTTCTCACAAGATTCAAGAGACTCCAGGGCTACAGTGCGCTTTGGCTGCCGGGCTCTGACCACGCATCCATCGCTACTGAAGTTAAGGTGGTAGACAGAATCAGACAGGAAGAAGGTCTCGAAAAAGAAGACCTGGGAAGAGAAGAATTCCTCAAGCGTGCATGGGCATGGAAGGAAGAATTCGGCGGCAAGATCACTAAGCAGTGCCGTAAGCTGGGTGACTCATGCGACTGGTCCAGAGAAAGATTCACAATGGACGAAGGCTGCAACAAGGCAGTAAACCACTTCTTCGTTAAGCTTTACGAAAAAGGCCTCATCTACAGAGGAAACAGACTGATCAACTGGTGTCCTGAATGCGGAACATCCCTGTCAGACGCAGAAGTTGAACACGAAGATAAGAACGGAATGTACTGGTACTTCAGATACCCTGCAGCAGATGGCGGCGAAGGAGTAGTAGTTGCTACATCAAGACCTGAAACTATCTTTGCAGACGTGGCTATCGCAGTACACCCTGAAGACGATAGATACAAGGATTTGGTTGGCAAGAAGGTGCTGATCCCACTGCTGAACAAGGAAATCCCTGTTATCGCAGACACATATCCTGATCCTGAAAAGGGCACAGGTGCAGTAAAGATCACTCCTGCTCACGATCCTAATGACTTCGAAGTGGGTCAGAGACACGGTCTTCCAACTCCAACATGCATCGACTTCGAAGCTAAGATGACTGCAGCTGCAGGCAAGTACGAAGGTATGGACAGATACGAATGTCGTAAGGCATGGGTAGCTGATCTGGAAGCAGCAGGATATCTCGTTAAGACAGAAGAAAAAGTAATCCCTGTAGGCGAATGCTACAGATGTCATACAGTAGTAGAACCAATGCTGTCAGACCAGTGGTTCGTTAAGATGGAAGATCTGGCTAAGCCTGCCATCGAAGCAGCTAAGTCCGGAGATCTGGAACACGTTCCTGAAAGATTCGAAAAGATCTACCTCCACTGGCTGGAAGAAATCAGAGACTGGTGTATATCAAGACAGCTCTGGTGGGGACACAGGATCCCTGCATATTACTGCGACGAATGCGGCGAGCTGATGGTAGCAGAAGAAGCGCCGACAGTATGCAGCAAGTGTGGATCATCCAATATCAGACAGGACGAAGACGTTCTGGATACTTGGTTCTCATCAGCACTGTGGCCGTTCTCAACTCTCGGCTGGCCTGAAGAAACTGAAGACCTGAAGTACTTCTACCCTACAGACGTTCTCGTAACAGGATACGACATCATCTTCTTCTGGGTAGTAAGAATGGTATTCTCAGCTCTTGAAACAACAGGTAAATCACCATTCAAGTACGTTTACGTACACGGACTCGTAAGAGACGCACAGGGAAGAAAAATGTCCAAGTCACTGGGCAACGGTATCGACCCGCTGGAAATCATCGACCAGTACGGTGCAGACGCACTGAGATTCATGCTGACAACAGGTATCACACCTGGTAATGACATGAGATTCAAGACAGATAAGCTTGAATCATCAAGAAACTTTGCAAACAAATTGTGGAATGCATCAAGATTCACCATCATGAACCTGCAGGACGAAGAAGGAAACTTCAAGCCAATGGCTGACCTTTCAGACCTTAGTGCAGCAGCCCTCAAGGATGAAGACAAGTGGATCATCTCAAGAGTAAATGATGCAGTAAAATATATCACAAACACACTGGAAAAATTCGACCTGGCACTGGCCGGACAGAGAGCTTACGACCTGATCTGGAACGAATACTGTGACTGGTACATCGAAATCGTTAAGGGCAGACTCTACGGCGATGATGAAGAAGACAAGAAGGTGGCAAGAGCCGTACTCGTTAAGGTACTCAAGGACATGCTGAGACTGCTCCACCCATTCATGCCTTACATCACAGAAGAAATCTGGGCATACCTGCCTGCAGGCGAAATCAAGGCAGATAACCCTGAAAACTTCCTGATCAAAGAAAACTGGCCGCTTTACGATGAAGCCTTCACTTTCGAAGCTGAAGCAGAAAAGATCGAAATGGCAATGGCTATCATCAGAAGCATCAGAAACATCAGAGCTGAAGCAGATGCTGCACCAAGCAAGAAGCTGACTGCAGTTATCCTCAGCGCAGAAGGTAAGGAAGATGTAGTTAAATCAGCTGAAAGACACGTTAAGAAGCTGGCTAACATCACTGATATCACATTCATCGCCGATAAGTCAGAAGTTCCTGAAGAAGTAATGTCAGCCGTAGTTGCAGGCGCAGAAGTGTTCATCCCGCTTGATGACATCATGGACTACGAAGCAGAATACGACAGACTGACTAAGGAAAAGAAGAAGCTGGAAGGCGAAGTTAAGAGAGTAGTTGGCAAGCTGTCCAACGAAGGTTTCGTAAGCAAGGCTCCTGAAAAAGTTATCAACGAAGAAAAGGCTAAGCAGGTCAAGTATGAAGAAATGCTGGCTAAAGTAATCGACCGTCTTGCAATCGTAGAAAAGAAGGTCGGCAAATAAAAAGAGCAAGCAGATGGAGAGCAATATGAACGCTATAGAAAAGATCCATCAATTCAATAGATTCGGAAGCCGTTTGGGGCTTGAACGCATGACAGTTCTCTTGGAAAAGCTAGGCAATCCACACGAAGATCTGGATGTCATCCACGTTGCAGGCACCAACGGCAAAGGTTCCGTATGCAAATACCTGGAAGAAGGCCTTTCAGCCTGCGGCTACAAGGTGGGGCTCTACACATCTCCGTTCATCGAAGAGTTCAACGAGCGCATATGTCTCGGCGGAGAGAACATCTCCAATGAAGATCTGCAAAGCTTCACGGAGCGCGTCCTCAAGGCTTCTGACGAGATGGTCGCAGAGGGTCTCGATTCACCTACGGAATTCGAAGTGGTAACGGCTATCGCCTTTCTGTATTTCAAAGAAAAGGGCGCGGATATCACGGTATTGGAAGTAGGTCTCGGCGGCAGCGGAGACTCCACCAATGTGGTGAAGAAGCCTTTGGCATGTGCCATAACGTCCATCGCTTTCGATCACATGGACAGACTGGGAAACACCCTTGCAGAGATCGCTGTCAACAAGGCAGGGATCATCAAGGAAGGTGTGCCTGTAATATCTAATGTGCCTGAGAGAGAAGCGGCCGTAGTCATCGCCGGAACGGCATACGAGAAGAACAGCAAGCTGTATGACATATCAAAAAATAAGTTCATGATATTTGATGAAACACCATTCTCACAGAAGGTGAGCATGGATATCTACGGCACTGATTACAGCGATGTTGAGATCTCAATGACCGGCAAACATCAGGGAGAGAACCTGAAGACAGCCCTAGCTATCATCGAAGTATTGAGAAAGGAACGAAAGATCAAAGTCGAGCGAAGCAAGTTGTACGAAGGCCTGAAGCAGGCTGTACAGCCCGGCAGATTCGAGGTGCTCGTGGGTAAGTCTGTGAGCGGCGGCGAAGCCGACGCAGGACAGTATGAACGCCCTATGGTAATAATCGACGGAGCCCACAACGAAGCAGGCGCCTGCGCTTTGCGCGAGACGGTGAGCAGGTACTTTGAAGGGCAGAGAGTCCTGCTTGTGACGGGTATGCTTGCTGACAAGCAAGTGGATGATATACTTAAACATTTCACAGCTATAACAGACAAAATGATAATAACCGAGCCGGACAATCCGAGAAAATTAAGTGTGGACCGACTTGGCAAAATATTAAATAAAATGGGAATAGAGCCTGTCAAGGCGAAAGATGCGAGGGAAGGCGTCAAGCTTGCAGAAAGCATGCAGGGTGAGTACGATCTGATACTTTTCGCAGGATCGCTGTACCTTATAGGAGATGTAAGGAGGATAGTGAGAAATGAATGGGGAAAAGGAAACTAAAATAACCGAAACAAAGAAAGAGCAGAAGAAAAAAGTATTACTGTATTACAACGCATATTCAGGCAGCGGCGTATTCAAAAACAACCTGGACCACATCGTTGAGAGGATCCAGAACGCCGGCTATCAGACTATCCCTGTAAGAACTGCCAAGGGAGTAGTGATCGATGAAGTGCTGTCAAATCTCGACCAGAGCGAGTACGACAGGATCATCGTTGCGGGAGGGGACGGCACTGTGAACCTTTGCGTCAACGCCATGATAAAACACGATATACATCTGCCGATCGGCATACTGCCTGCCGGAACAGCCAATGACTTTGCGTATTATTTCGAGCTGCCGTCAGATATCGACTATCAGCTTGATATCGCACTGGGCGACAAGACAACAAAAGTAGACGTGGGTGAAGTCAACGGCAGGAATTTCGTCAACGTGGCAGCCATGGGGGCTCTCATCGATGTCAGCCAGAAGACAGATCCTAATCTGAAGAATGCCATCGGTGTGCTGGCATACTATCTTAAGGCAGTGACTGAGATCCCGCAGCTTCACGCCATTCCGGTGAAGCTGACAACACCTGACGCAGTACATTTCGAAGACATATATTTCATGGTAGTAATGAACGGCGAATCTGCAGGCGGATTCAGAAAACTGTCCCCTCAATCGTCAATGAACGATGGTAAACTGGACGTTATCGCTTTTAGGAAGATGCCTATAATGGAGCTGGGACCTCTGCTTTTCGAAGTGGTTAATGGCAGACATCCTAATAACAAAAACGTGCTTTACTTCCAGACAGAAGAGCTGCTAATAGAATCCACAGAGGACATCAGCACAGATATAGACGGAGAACGTGGAGAACCGTTACCGCTGAAATTCAAAGTGATTAACGAAAGACTGGACGTATTCGTTTCAGAAAGGGATTGGCATTACGATGATTAAATTCAAAATATCAGTAACGGAAGATTACGAGAAATTAGTTCCGTTTTTTATCGAAAACGAGTTGGAATTCTCAGAAGAAGAACCGGTTCCTACGGATTTGGTTAAGTGCTGGGAAATAACCGACGGAGAGGGCAAGCTTATCGGTGGATTCGTGCTGGCAAAGCGTGAAGGTGAGTTCATCGTTGACGGCATCGCCATCGATCCAGAATACCGTAAATTTAAGCTGGGCAAGGCCCTTCTTGAGAGAGGTATAGAAGAAGCATTGAAACAAGGTGCAAAGCGCATATATCTTGTTGCCAGGGCTCCGGGATTCTTCAGCAAATACGGTTTTAAGGCAATCTCAAGGGAAGAGTCGCCGGACTTCTTCGAGTGCCTCACATGCCCACAGTATCAGAAAAGCTGCTTCCCTGAAGTTATGTTGTTGGAACTGTAGTAGGCGAATGAACTGAATAATTATGAAAAATGAATTAAAGCTATTCGAAGATAATAAGATAAGAACTGCCTGGGATGAAGAACATGAAGAATGGTATTTTTCTGTTGTTGATGTCTGTGGGATTCTGTCCAACACAGAAAATCCTCGTAGATATTGGAGTGACCTAAAGCGGAAATTAAAATCAGAAGGTGCAACAGAAGTGTACGAAAAAATCGTACAGTTGAAAATGACAGCGCCGGATGGGAAACAACGTCTCACTGATGTTGCTGATACAAAACAACTATTGCGTATAATTCAATCTATTCCATCACCCAAAGCAGAACCTTTTAAATTGTGGCTTGCAGAAGTTTCTACAACGGAAATATCACGTAATACAAACCCTAAGGGGTTTGAAGCAAGTAGAGATGTTGCACGGCAAGGAGGAAACGTTGCAAGAAATGCAAGAGAAGAGATAGAATCACATTCCGGAAAATCTGTACTTTCTTCTGCAAATGCCAAAACAATTAAGGAAATAGAATGAATCTATAATTTCTAGACATATAACTTCCAGACATAAAACCCCCTAAGCCGGGCATATATTCTATGAGTATATGCGTAGGGGGATTTTTTATGGAAAAAACCATTGGAATAAATGAGGTGTGTCTTGCCGGCAGGGTGGTGCAGGGGCCGTCCTTTAATCATAAAACGTATGGAGAAGCCTTTTATATGATGGTTCTGGGTATAGTGAGAAGGAGCGGATATGAGGACAAGATAAGGCTCATAGTTTCAGAGAAAATACTCAAAGGAAGATCCCCTAAAGAGGGTGAATGTTTGGAAGTTATGGGACAGATAAGAACGTATAATAAGGAGAGTGAAGGCAGGAGCAAGCTTGAAATCACAGTGTTTGTGAAGACCATGGTCTATAGGAAAGAAGCTGTATTCGCATATCAAAATCATATATCCCTAGAAGGATTCATATGTAAAGCTCCCGTAAGGCGAACTTCACCTTTAGGAAGGCAGATATGCGATCTCATGATAGCAGTGAATAGACAGTACAATAAGTCGGACTATGTGCCGTCAATCGCCTGGGGGCGCAATGCAATGTGGTGTGAATGCCTTAATATCGGCGATAAAGTGACGATAGAAGGAAGGATACAGAGCAGAGAATACAGGAAATACACCGATAGCGGAGAGGCTGTGGTAAAGACAGCCTACGAAGTGTCGGTGGTGAAGGTGGAGTTTGTGTGAACAAATGGCAGAAGATGGCTTGAAATATTGATTTCAAGCCGTTTTTGGTTTATAATAAAATGTCAATATAATACGATGGGATAATTATGTATGAGAAG
This sequence comes from Bacillota bacterium, assembly GCA_030536355.1. Taxonomy (GTDB): domain Bacteria; phylum Bacillota; class Clostridia; order Peptostreptococcales; family Anaerovoracaceae; genus Lentihominibacter. The sequence continues at coordinate 25,151 of JAUNQD010000016.1, forward strand.
TAAAAAAGCACTCAAAAACATCATAGCGAATCTATTATTACAGCTTACGGTTGCTATATCTGGGCTGATTTTGCCGCGCTTTTTTATCATCGCATACGGATCCACAATGAACGGTATGATTGTATCTGTAACACAGTTCATAACATACCTCGCATTGGTAGAAGCAGGGGTGAGTGCTGCATCCATCGTAGGTTTGTATAAGCCTTTGGCAGATAATGATTTAACAGAAGTAAACAGGATATTATCAGCTACTAAGCGATTCTATTATCGATCTGGTGTAGCCTATACAGCGTTACTAGCTGTACTTGTGATTGTATATCCGATGCTGGTAAACAACCAGATTGATGAAAATATAACCAGGTTCATGATATTGATACTTGCAGCCAGCAACCTGGTAGACTATCTGTTCCTTGGAAAATATAAAGTTTTGCTCATGGCAAACCAGAAGGGTTATGTCATGATGCTGGCGCAGACTTTGGGAACAGTGTTAAATACTATAATTACCATAATTCTCATCCTCGAGGGATGTAATGTACTTTTGGTAAAACTGGTTGCAACTGTAATATACATTTTGAGGTTCATAATAATATGGATTTACGTAAGAAGACATTACAAGTATCTCAACTTCAATGAAGAACCAAATTATAAGGCGATTAATCAAAGATGGGCGGCACTGCTACATCAGATTACAGGCGTTATCGTGAACAACACTCCTGTAGTTGTAATGACAGTATTCATGGGTGCCAAAGCGCTGGTGGAAGTCAGTATTTATGGTGTATATAACATGATAGCCCATGCACTTTCCTTGCTGGTAGGAACCTTTAACACAGGTTTGCAGTCGGGTTTTGGTGAACTTCTTTCAAAGGGTGATCGTGAAGCTCTGGATAAAGCATATTCCAATTATGAGTACTTGACTTATATGGTGGTTTTCTGGGCGTATACTTGTATGGCGGTTTTGATTATGCCGTTCATAGAAATATACACCAGAGATTTCACAGATGCTGTGTATGTAAGAAATGAGATTGCCATCATGTTTGTCTTGGTTGGAATTGCACAGAATGTAAGAATACCATCCATCACTCTTATATGTGCAGCGGGTCATTACAAGCAGACAAGATGGAGAGCAATTTTAGAAACTTGCATAATAATCAGCGTTTCATTGATTCTTGTTAAACCGTATGGAATGCTTGGAGTACTGATAGGAAGCTTCTGCTCATTCCTGTATAGAGGAATTGATATCGTGTACTACAACACTACAAGAATAATGCTTGGTTCATGGAAGAGAACCTTGAAGCGAATAATATTAAACGGCTTAATATTATTACTGCTAACTTTAGTCGGCAATGCTATCATTCCAAATCAAATGTCAGGATATATGGAATGGTTCATGTGGGCAATTATATTAGGTGTTGTAGCAGTTGTTGTTTTTGTAGTAATTAATGCAGTAGTTGATAAAAAAGAATTTAAAGTTTTGATAGATAGGATTAGGAAGGTAGTAGTTAATGACCTCAATAAGTAGAGCAAATTTGAAAAATATATTGTGTAATTGCAATTTTATATTGGTATGTATTGTAGTGTTCCTTTCAGCATTGAGGGCTACCGTTTTCGGACGTCTAGTTGGGATAAACGACAGAATGTTTCTTATTGTAATCCCATTGGTGGGAGTTGTCTTTTTAATATATTTTTTTACTTTTAGTAAGGAAGAAAAAAAGAATTATATAAAAGAAAATATTGTAGTGATAATATATTTTATTATACGCATTATTAGTCTATTGTTCCTTGGGTTTGATTCTAGAATAATAGGTTGCATGGTTTATGAGATAATGTTTCTTGTTTTCATAAATAGGTGGACATTATCTGATTATAAAAAAGTAAAATATATATTTATAATGTTTATAGTTTTTAACTTTATAGTAAATGTGTGTAGCCTAATAGTAGGTGCTTTAGGGTTAAATGGATTTATTTCTTTAGCATATAATGTAAACTCTTTAGCATATGAGTTTCCTTGGGCCTCGGTGTATATGAATCCTAATAATGGAGGAATCATGACCGCAATTGCTATCATACTATATCTTTGCATTGCAAAATTCAAAGTAAAATATATTCCAATGCACATAATTTATATGGCGTTTTCATTATTTATGCTTATGAAATACGATTGTAGAAGTGCAGTTATGAGTCTTATTCTATGTGGCTTAGGATATATTATTGATAAAGCATTAAAAATTTCTAAAAAGCGATTAATACAAGCCATATTGATAATTGTAGTCTTGTGTAATGCTGCATTAATAGCAATTATAAATATAGATGAAATTCAGTCTTCAGAGCCAATTAAGGTGATAAATACCTTAAGTACTGAAAGATATATAATATGGTATGATGCTTTCTATACTGCAAAAGAAAATAATATGTTGCTTTTAGGTGAAGGTAGTAACGAGAATGAATTGGAAAACAGAAACAATTACCTGTTAAAAGAATGGGAAAATAACGGGTTTGATACAAATTCTTACCCTACAACAAAACTAGGGTTACATAATGGATATTTTAGTATTTTATTTGGTGCAGGTATTATTTGTGCAATACTATTCTTAATTATTATGTGGCAGAAGATAAGACAAGCAGAAATTTTAAATGAGGGATACTGGTACCTTGTTGTAATCTTTGCATTAATGGTTAATAATTTTGAAGCATTACTTATAATGAACAGATCGTATGTGTGTTTTATAATGATGATAATTCTTGTAATGACGAAAACATCGGATAATAAAACATCGAAAACAAAAGGCTAATTAAAGAGGGGGAACAGAAATGATTTATGGAGTAATTCTTGCAGGTGGAATAGGAAGTCGAATGGCTAAAGAAAAGCCAAAGCAGTATCTTAATATTGGCGGTAAACCTATAATCTTACATACAATAGAAAAGTTTAGACTCTGCAGTGAATTTGAAAAGACTATAATTTTATGTCCTGAAGATTGGATTGAGTACACTAAAGAACTTGTTCACAAGTATATTAAAAAGACAGAGGATATTGTTATCATAAAAGGTGGCTCGACTAGAAATGAAACTATTCAAAACGCCATAGATTTCATTGAAAACGAAGGAAATCTTAATAATGATACTATAATCGTTACCCATGATGCCGTAAGACCTTTTGTTACATATAGAATAATTCAAGACAATATAAAGGCAGCAGAAGGGTACGGAGCTTGTGATACAGTGATTCCTGCTACTGATACAATTGTTGAGAGCCAGGATAATCAGGTTGTTTCTGCAATTCCTGATAGATCAAAGTTGTATCAGGGACAAACACCCCAGAGTTTCAATGCTTTGAAACTTAGAGAATTATACAGAAGTCTTTCTGAAGAAGAGAAGGACATTCTTACTGATGCTGCTAAAATATTTGTTATTAAAGGAGAACCCGTATATTTAATAAAGGGTGAAACTTCTAACATGAAGATAACATATCCGTATGATATAACTGTAGCAGAAAGTTTATTAAAGGAAAAAAAAGATGCTTAATACCATATACAGATTAATTGAACCGCGAAAAATAGAAGTTGAATTTAATGAGCTTGATTTGTCTAAAGATAACGTTATCGTTAGACCTACACATCTGTCTATTTGTAATGCAGATCAGAGATACTATCAAGGAAAACGAGATCCGGAAGCGCTTGCTAAAAAGCTTCCTATGGCACTTATTCATGAAGGTATAGGAACTGTAGTGTATGATGGAAAAGGTCAGTTTAAAGAAGGACAGACTGTCGTTATGATTCCGAATACTCCTGTTGAAAAGGATTCAGTAATTGCAGAGAATTATCTTCGTAGTAGTAAATTTAGAGCGAGCGGTTTCGATGGCTTTATGCAAGATAATGTAGCTATGGATAGAGATAGACTTGTGGAATTGCCGGAAGAAATCGACAAGAATGTAGCTGCATTCATAGAAATTATTTCTGTAAGCCATCATGCAATCAACAGATTTGAATCACTTTCTCATGGAAGAAAAGAGCACATTGCTGTATGGGGAGATGGCAACCTAGCTTTCATTACAGCTTTACAGCTGAGATATAAATATCCGGATGCCAAACTGTATGTAATGGGTTTAGTTAGAGAAAAGCTGTCAGAGTTCACATTCACTGATGAAACTTATCACATCCGTGAAATTCCTGAGGATATAGTTATAGATCACGCATTTGAATGTGTTGGCGGAGAAGGTTCACCTAAGGCAATAAATCAGATTATAGATTACATCAAGCCGGAAGCAACTATCTCCATATTGGGCGTTTCAGAAAACCCTGTGCCTATCAACACAAGAATGATTCTTGAAAAAGGCTTACGTGTCTTTGGAAGTAGTCGTTCAGGAAGAAAAGACTTCCAGGATACTGTTGATATGCTTACTCAGCATCCTGAAATGGTTGAGCATTTAAAAAATATCGTAGGCGATGTTGTTCTAGTAAAATCTATTGAGGATATGCATACTGCATTCGAAAAAGATATTTCCAAAGCTTACGGCAAGACAATAATGTTATGGAATGTTTAAGATAGAGAAGTGAGATAATTATGGCACCAAAAGTTTCAGTTATAATACCTGTGTATAATGTTGAAAAATACATCAGAAAGATGCTTGAATCTGTTAGAAATCAACGATTCAAGGATTTTGAAGTGCTTATAATTAATGATGGTTCCACAGATAATTCGCAGGATATTATAGATGAATTTTGCGCTAAGGACAGTAGATTTAAATCTTATGTTCAAGAGAATGCAGGTGTTGCAGCGACAAGAAATGTGGGGATAGAAAAGGCGGTAGGAGACTATATAGTATTCTATGATCCTGATGATTTTATTCCGAGAAAAGCCATCGGTAAGATGTATAAAGCTGCTATTAATAATAATGCAGATATTGCCATAGGTATTATGAAGGAAGTTAGAGCTGGTGAAAGTCGTTGCAATAGCCATACAATTCAGCTTGGAAAAAAAGAAATAATAAGTAAATATGACACTGATCTTTTGTGGTCATTTAGTGTATGCAATAAAATCTTTAAAAGGGAGTTTATAAACAGTAAAAACATAAGGTTCCCTATGTTTAAACATGCTGAAGACGCCCTATTTTTGTTTGAGAGCATTTTTAATGCCAATAAAATAACAGGTTGCAAAGAAGTGGTTTATGACTATCAATTCAGACCATTTTGGGAAAGTAAGTCAGCGACTCAAATTATTCAGAAAAAATATCTTCTTGATGTGATAGAAAGTTTAGATTCCATAGAAGACATCATAAAAAGATATTCTGCTGATGATAAAACAGTTGATAACAAAACTAAAGCGGCGTTTCTTGATGAGTTTTACGCTAGATATTGTGAAATTAGTGTGTTGGGGGGTTATTATAGACAACTTTGGACAGGTGAAGAAGAAATCTTAGATATAATTTCCAATAAGATGAGGGAATTGAAAAACAGGCTATCTGAGGCTAGGTGGCTAAAGATTTGTGATAGCAATAGAGATTTGCAATTGGAAAAAGATTTATACGATAAGGCATCAATTAAAGATAATGCAATGTTGACGTTTATATTGCCAGAAAACCTGAAAGATGATGAAGAAAATGCAGTACTACAGAATATTTACGAGCAAGGAATGCCTTCTTTCAAGGTTACTATGGCTGGAGATAATGTGCAGATTGACACCCCGTATGTAATGCCGGTAAATAAAGATATTCTGTTTTCAAAGAACTCAATAAGGATAATGATAAATACATTGATTAAAAACGATAAGCTTGAATTTGTAAGTGCTCCACTAAACAAGTATGAAAATGGAGGATTAGTGCCTACAACACAACAAGCAGCATTCACAATTATGCAATGCCTTAAGAATAATAGAAGTCGACATAACAGAATGGATGATATATCTGGGAATAAGATATTCGTAGCAGATAAGTATAAAGTTGACAATCCTTATGATGATTTGACGTATAAAAAAATATATAATGCCAGCATGATTTTAAAAGGTGAGGATAATAAATCTAATATTGGGTTAGGGGTTAGATTTAAGCTGCTTCAAAGGAAGCTAGAAATAAAAGCAATGAATTATATTAAAAATAGATATACAAAAGAAGATATTAAACGTGTGTTGAGAAGAGAGATATGAGTATTAAAATAGCTACATTTTTTTTAAATTTAATATACTTTGTTATAAAGCTGTTTCCAACGACTAATAAAGTTACTTTCATTAGCAGGCAAAGCAACAGTCCTTCTCAAGATGCTTTGATGTTAGCTAAAGAATTGAAAGATAAAAATAGTAATATTAAAGTTGTTATGCTGTTTAAAAAACTTGATAACAAGATAGTATATTGTTTTCACATAATTAAGCAGATGTACCATATTGCGACGTCAAAAACTGTAATCTTAGACAGCTATTGTATTGTTATTAGCTTGTTAAAACATAAGAATGACCTTAAGGTTGTACAGATGTGGCATGCATTGGGAGCTTTAAAGCGTTTCGGTTACAGTATCCTTGATGAAGAAGAAGGTAGCAGTAGTAAACTGGCAGAGATGATGAGAATGCATAAAGGCTATGATGTGATTTTCACTAGTAGTGAGTACTGCAAAGAATCCTTTGCAGAAGCATTTGGATACAAATCTGATAAATTGAAGGTTATGTCACTTCCAAGAGTCGACTTGCTTAGAAGCAGTAAATACCAGGCGACAAAGCGAGATGAAATTTATACTGTTTACCCGCAGTTAAAAGAAAAAGAAACAATAGTATACGCACCAACATTTAGGAAGTCCGATTTAATTGTTAGTGATACTAATGCTATTAAAAAACTTATCAACGAAATTGATAAGAATAAATACAACCTTGTAATAAAAGTTCATCCGTTGACAAACCTTGAAATTACAGAGGAACGCATAATTGTTGATAATTGCTTTTCCACCCTAGATATGTTATCAGTAGCGGATTATATCGTTCTGGATTATTCAGCGATTCTTTATGAAGCAGCATTATTAAATAAACCTCTTTTCTTTTATGCATTTGACTTGGATGAGTATACAGAAAAAAGAAATTTTTATATAGACTATGAAAAAGAAATGCCGGGAGCCATATGTAAGAACGCAAATGATGTTACAAAATCCATTGAAAACAAAATATATGATGTGAGTAAAGTTAAAAACTTTGCGGACAAGTATATTCAAAATCAAGAGAACTGTACATCAGAAATGGTAGAGTATATCATTCAATTAATGGGAAAATAATGATGAAAAATATAATTACAAACATAGGGAAATTCATATTACTGCGATTGATATATCCATGGCAGTACAGACGGTTCTCGAAAGGTTCAATAGAAGAAGGCAAAGTTATCTTTGTAGAAATAAGAAATGAAAAGATAAGCAATAGCCTTAAATCCATGTACGAACGTGTTATAGAGCTGGGTAAGTTCAATATCAAAACACACTTTTTGCTGGAAGGTGTGGGTAGTCGTAAAGAAAACATTAAGAGAACCATGGCTTTTTTGAAAGATATGGGAGATGCTCAATATGTATTTCTGTGTGAAGCGAACAATGCTTTCGCTTGTTTTGATAAACGAAAGGAAACGAAGGTAATTCAGTTATGGCATGGTTGCGGAGCCTTTAAAAAATTTGGATTCAGCACCGCAGACCTGAAATTTGGCAGTAGTAAAAGCCAACAGGAAAAGTACCCGCTGTATAATAATCTCGATCTTGTTACAGTTAGCAGCCCTGAAGTTGTATGGGCGTACAAGGAGGCAATGGGTCTTAGTGATGATATTGTTAAGCCATTAGGTATAAGCAGAACGGATGTGTTCTTTGATGTTGAATATATTGAAAATTGCAGAAGCAAGATTGAAGCGTTAATTCCTCAAATCAAAGGAAAGAAAGTGATTCTATATGCTCCAACCTTTAGAGGAGATGTAAGTAATGCCAAAGCTCCTGACAAACTGGAGTTAGAGTTTATGAAGAAAAATCTAGGTGATAAATATGTAATCCTAATTAAACATCATCCGTTCATAAAAGATCTTCCGGAAATATCAGAAAGCTGTTATGAATTTGCCTTTGATGTAACTCACGAATTGGATATAGATGTGTTGCTATGTGCCAGTGATATATGTATATCGGACTACTCTTCGTTGGTATTTGAATATGCATTACTAAATAAACCTATGATATTTTTTGCCTATGATCTTGATGATTATAATGACTGGAGAGGGTTCTATTATGATTATGATGAAATGACCCCAGGTCCAATAGTAAAGGATGCCAGTAAACTTGTAGATCAGATAGAATTAGCAAGCAATAATTACAACTATGAGGAAATAAAAACCTTTAAAAATAAGTTCATGGAAGCTTGTGACGGACAGTCCACAAATCGGATTTTAGAGCACGTAGGAATAAGGTGGAGTTACAGTGAAGATAAGTAGCTATTTTTGACTTGAACCTCTATATATGGTAAAATAAATAAATTATACTTAAGGGAAATAATGATATGCGTTCGAAAGTAATAAGAATAATAATATTGATGATAGTTGATGCAGCGATTGTAGCATTCAGTTCAATAATGCCACTGGCTTTGAGATTCGGCATCTTTTCAATGGATTTGTTGTATGTTGATATGGCAGTAAAGTGTTTGCCTGTAGATATCGCCATCACTATTATCGTTTTATTAGTGTTTAAATTATATAATAGAGTTTGGTCTTATGCGGGTATTGATGAAATGATATCTATATTTAAGGCGTCCCTTGTAATAGAAGCGTTGTATGTAGTATATAAATTACTGTTATCAATAGCCATGCCACGCAGTTTTTATGTATTCAATTGGGTGTTCCTTTTTATGCTTCTTGGCGGAGCAAGGGTATCTATAAGAGTTTTAAGACAGCTTAGAGCCAAATATAGCAATACAGGCGAGCAGAAAAAAAATGTAATGATAGTTGGGGCAGGTGCAGCGGCATCAATGCTTATAAAAGAACTTAAATTTGGCCCTGGAATATGTAACATTTCTTGCATCATAGATGATAACCCTGCTAAAAAGAATAAATATATTCATGGTATACCTATTGTTGGAAATAGAACGGATATTCTTAATAGTGCGAGGCAATATAAAATCGATGAAATTATCATAGCGATACCTTCAGCATCACCTACCACAATGCGAGATATAATATCCATATGCCAGGAAGCAGATGTTAAGGTTAAGAGGCTTCCTGCCATTGCTACGAGTCTTACTACATCTCTCAGTCAAACTGTAAGGGATGTCAATTATGAAGATTTATTGGGTAGAGACGCTGTAGTAATAAAGAACCAGTATTTGGAGGACTTTGTAGAAGGAAAGACTATCTTGGTTACTGGTGGCGGTGGAACAATAGGTTCAGAGCTTTGTAGACAGATAGTGGCAAATAATCCCGGAAGACTGATAATTTTAGACATATATGAAAATGGAGCATATGAGCTTCAGATGGAATTAAATAGATATTATCCAGAGGCAGATATAAAAGTCCTTATAGGATCAGTTAGAGATTATGACAGACTTGAAAGTATTTTTAAGGAATACAGTCCGGATATAGTATATCATGCTGCGGCTCATAAGCATGTGCCACTTATGGAATATTCCCCAAATGAAGCTGTGAAGAATAACTGTGGCGGCACACTTAATCTTTCAAAGCTTGCTGATAAATATAAGGTTAAGAGGTTTGTTCTTATCTCTACAGATAAGGCGGTTAGACCTACAAATGTCATGGGCGCAACTAAAAGAATCTGTGAGATGATAGTACAGACATATAACAAGATGTCTAACACTGAATTTGTAGCAGTTAGATTTGGAAACGTACTTGGCAGTAATGGATCTGTGATACCATTGTTCTTAAAACAGATAGAGGCTGGTGGACCAATTACTTTAACACATAGAGAAATAACAAGATTCTTTATGACAGTTAGCGAAGCGGTTTCATTGGTATTACAAGCAGGTCTTATGGCTAAAGGTGGAGAGATATTTGTTCTTGATATGGGGCAACCTGTTAAGATCTATGATTTAGCAGTTAACCTCATAAAAATGAAAGGTTATGTTCCTGAAAAAGACATTAAGATTGAGATAGTAGGACTTAGACCTGGAGAGAAGCTTTATGAGGAGTTGCTTATGGCAGAAGAAGGTCTAGAAAGCACTGCTAATGAGTTAATCTTTATCGGGCAGCCAATAAATATTAACGGGGAAAAATTTTTGAACAGTTTAAATAAGCTTATCGAAGCAGCAGTTGATAATAGTAATGAAATTAAAACAACAGTGGCAAAGGTTTGTGACACCTATCAACCACAATAGGTTAATGAAAGGGCTTCAAAATGGAAGAATATGAAAGAAAAATAAGTTTAATTGATTTGTTTAATGAAATAAAACGAAGAGCTACCATTGTTTTAGCTGCTGGTATTATATTAGCTTGCGTGATATGTGTATACGAATATGCACATGATGAAGAGGTATATGTAGCAACTTCAACTATATATATAGAGACTAATTATGTAGAAGGTAATGTGCCTAATAATAACACTGGCAATGTTCCTTTGGATTATATAGAGTTGATAAAGAGCAAAGCTGTTATTGAAAATGTACTTGATGACTTAGTGAACGAGTTGAGTTATGAAGAACTAATAGGAATGTTATCTATAACAAACACTGAAAAAACATATGTAATAAACATAAATATAAATAACAGAAATGCTGAGCTTGCAGCAGTGCTTTCAAACGAAATTGCAAAAAGTGCAGTAGAAATTTTAAATGATATCTCGGAAGGATATGAATTAAGAATTATAGGAACTGCATCTATTCCACAAACACCAATACCACAGAACGTAGTCAAAAATATAATTATTGCATTTTTCATAGGAAGTTTTATTGCGGTAATGGCTATTATAGGCTTGTTCATATTGAGAGACGGCATAACAAATAGAGATAATGATAATATGTTTAAATTTTTATCTAATAGTATTATAAAAAAAGATTGTCATTTAAGATGTATTTTAGTTACAAGTTCTGTTGCGAATGAAGGTAGTGTAGATGTGGCGAAAGAGTTATCGAATACATTGAAGACAATTGGTAAAACAGTAACATTTGTTAATTTGGATACACCTAATATAAATATACAGAAAAAGCAAATTATTGAGTATATTCAAGAATCGAAGGAAGGTGATGATTTTACAATTATAAATGCTGAGTATATTGAAAATAATCCAGATATTCCTGATATAGTGGATATTAGTGACGGGATTTTATTAGTTGTAAAGAGAAACTTTGCAAATAGAAAAAAAATAAAATATGCTAATAATAAATTGCAAATGGTAGACTGTAATATTGTTGGTGCAGTTCTTACAGATAAATAAAATTAAGGAAATGAAATAAAATGTTAATAAACGAATCATTAAAAGAGCCATTTAAACCGTTTGAGAACAAAGTATGGCTTGCAAGTCCTACTATGCATGGCCTCGAATTAGAATACATGACAGAAGCGTATAAAACAAATTGGATGTCTACTGTAGGTCAGAATATAAATGAAGTAGAAACATTGATTTCTGAAAAGGTAGGTGTTAAATATGGTGTTGCACTTTCTTCAGGTACAGCATCTCTTCATATGGCTGTTAAGCTTGCAGGAGTAAAGCCAGGTGATAAAGTGTTTTGTTCAGATATGACCTTTGATGCAACTGTAAATCCGATTGTATACGAAGGTGGTATCCCCATTTTCATAGATGCAGAATATGATACATGGAATATGGATCCGATAGCACTTGAAAGAGCTTTTAATTTATATCCCGATGTAAAAGTTGTTGTAATGGCTCATCTTTACGGAACACCGGGAAAAATTGATGAAATCAAAGAAATATGCAAGAAACATTCAGCTGTTTTAATAGAAGATGCCGCTGAAAGTTTAGGTGCAACATATAAGGGAACACAGACTGGAGCTTTTGGTGAATATGGATGCATTTCATTTAATGGCAATAAGATTATCACCGGTTCCTCGGGAGGTATGCTTTTAACTAATGATGAAAAAGCAGCTAATTTAGTAAAAAAATGGAGTACACAAAGTAGAGAACCTGCCCCATGGTATCAACATGAAGATTTAGGGTATAACTATCGAATGAGTAATGTTATTGCAGGGGTTGTGCGTGGTCAGTTTGAATATTTAGAAGAACATATTGAAGCTAAAAAGGCTATTTATGATAGATATAAAGAAGGTTTCAAGGATTTACCAATATCAATGAATCCTTATGACAATGAGATTTGTGAACCAAACTACTGGCTTTCATGTATTTTGATAGATGAAGAAGCAATGTGTAATCAAAAACGAACAGATAGTGTTGCAACATATGAGCCTTGTAGCGGAAAATCATGTCCAACAGAGATCCTTGAAGCTATAGATATGTTAAACGCTGAAGGCAGACCAATATGGAAGCCAATGCATATGCAACCTTTATATAAGGATAATATATTTGTATCTGTTGAAGGAAAGGGAAAACTTTTAGATGTTGGTGGAGATATTTTTAATAGGGGATTGTGTTTACCGTCAGATAATAAAATGACGGTTGAGCAACAGGATGTAATAATTAAAGTTATTAAGAAGTGTTTTGGTTAAAGGAATTTGTATGTATAAAAAGCTTTTAAAAAGATTCTTTGATATTGTTTTATCAGCAATTGCACTTATAATTTTTAGCCCTGTTTTAGTTTTGCTGACAATCATAGGTGCTATTGCAATGAAAGGAAATCCATTCTTTACACAACAAAGACCGGGAAAGAATGAAAAGATTTTCAAATTGATAAAATTCAGGACAATGACTAATCAAAAGGATAAAACTGGAGAACTGCTGCCTGATGATATTCGATTAAACAAATACGGAAAATTCTTAAGATCAACAAGTTTAGACGAGTTGCCGGAATTATTAAATATATTGTTTGGGCAAATGAGTATTGTTGGCCCTAGACCACTGTTGGTTCAGTATTTGCCATTATATAATGAACATCAAAAAAGACGACATATCGTTAGACCAGGATTAACAGGTTTCGCACAGGCAAATGGAAGAAACTCAATATCGTGGGAAGAAAAATTTGATATGGATGTTTGGTATGTAGACAACTATAGTTTTATGGTGGACATATCCATTATTTTTACCACTGTAAAAATCGTATTTAAACGAAGTGGTATTTCTAGTGATAGTAATGCAACAATGGAAGAATTTGTAGGTGCTGAAAATGAAGCAAGTTTTTATGATAATGTTTCACAATAATTTTGATGAAGTAAAAAGGTTAATCAAGTTTCTTGATACAGAGAACTCTTATTTTATTTTAGGAATAGATAAAAATCAAAATTCAGAAAAAACAAAAAATGAAATAATGTCAACTATTAGAAAGGGGTTAGGAATATATATTCCGCTTACGATTAATTGGGGTGCGTATTCATCAATTGACGCAACTTTAAACATGTTGCATTGCGCACAATCATTTGAATATGAGTATGTTCATTTTATTACGGGTGCAGATGTTCCTTTAATGGAGCGTAGTTATATGGATGAATTTCTTAAAGAAAATAGAGGAAGAGAGTTCATAGAATATGCTCCACATAATTATTCATTTGCATATTATAAATGTGATTATTACCACATGTTTACTGAAAATAAGATATATCGTAATAGTTTGTTTCTGAAAATATTAAACCATGCGTTTGTACGACTTCAAAAGGTGTTAGGTATTACAAGGGGGAATAATAATTTATACCATGGATCTGCGTATTTTACAGTTACTCGAGAATGTGCTACTTATATACTAGAGAACAGAGCTTTTATAAAAAGATTATGTAAGCATTCTTTAGGGGCAGATGAAGTTTGGGTTCAAACTTTAATTGCTAATAGCCCTTTTCGTAATATGATTTATGATTTTGAATGTAATTGGGGTAATCTTAGATATATTGACTGGGAAAATAGAGAAGGAAATTCGCCACATACTTTTGTAATTAAAGATATGGAAAGATTGGAAAAAGTATTAAATACTAAATATTTTTTTGGAAGAAAATTCAATGCAAATAAGGATAAAGAAATAATAGACGCTTTATATAATAAACTATATTAATGGCTTATTACATGAACTGTTGCTATTGCTTAATAGGAGAAAAATAAATGAAAATATTATTTACAAGTATAGGAAGAAGAGTTGAACTTGTTCAAGCCTTCAAAAAGGCTGCAATGGAACTAAACATACCCTTAAAAATTATAGGTGCAGATATTTTAGATTCTGCACCGGCACTGTACTTTTGTGACGAGAAGGAACTTGTACCTCGAATTAAAGATGATTTGTATATTCCAAGATTATTGTCTATTTGTAAAAATAAGTCAATCTCTTGTTTAATTCCTACAATTGATACTGATTTACTATTGCTTGCTAAACATAAGGAACGTTTTGAAGAAATAGGCACAAAAGTGTTAATTAGCGATGTTGACAAAGTTTCATTATGTAGGAACAAGGTTGTTACGGCAGATTATTTTATTTCTCAAGGGTTAAATTCTCCAAAAGCATATAATTCTGTAGAAAAATATATAGATGATATGGGAGAAGGCGCCTTTCCTGCATTTATAAAGCCTAAGGACGGAAGTTCAAGTGTTAATGCATACAAAGTTAGCGATGTTGACAATCTAAAGTTTTATTCTGAAAAAATAGATTCGTATGTAATACAAAAGTTTATTGATGGGATAGAGTTTACTATTGATATTTTTTGCGATTATTATGGACATCCAGTTTTTGTTACACCTCGTGAAAGGTTAGCGGTAAGATCAGGAGAGGTTTTAAAGACTAAAATTAATCAAGATGACACTATTATTTCTGAAATGCTAAATCTAATTAAAGACTTTAAGCCTTGTGGACAAATAACGGTACAGTGTATAAAGGACAAGATTACAAACAAAAATTATTATATAGAAATCAATCCTAGATTTGGAGGAGGAGCACCATTAAGCATAAAAGCAGGAGCCGACTCTGCTAAAGCGACTTTGCAGATGTTAAACGGCGAACAGTTATTCTATTGCGAAAAAGCTGCTAAAGATGGTGCTATATATAGTAGATATGATCAAAGCATTTGTATTAATGAGGATAACAATTAATGATTGAAATTTCTAGAATTATTGATGTACTTAATTACACATATAACTTAAAAGCAGTTATCTTTGATTTAGATGATACACTTTTTGATGAAAAGGAGTATGTTAAAAGCGGATATAATGCAGTGGCAAAGGAATTAACCCAAGTGGACAACTGCAAAGATAAACTGTTACAAGCATTTAAAAAAGGAAAGCCAGCGATAGACACAGTTTTATATGAAGAAGAAATTTTTGAGGCTAAATTAAAGGAGCGTTGTTTAAGAATATATCGAGAACATATGCCAACTATTCATCTTAGTAATGAAACAGTTAGAACTTTAGAAGTACTAAGTGGGTCTGATATAAAGCTAGGCCTTATAACAGATGGTCGACCAGAAGGACAACGAGCTAAAATTAAATCTCTTCAGTTAGAAAATTTTTTTTCAAAAGAACACATTGTTATAACTGATGAGCTTGGGGGCATTAACTTTAGAAAACCCAATCCTAGAGCCTTTTGTCTTCTTCAAGAAAAATTTAATGTTCAATTTAATGAAATGGTATATGTTGCAGACAATATAGAGAAGGACTTCATTGCGCCGAATAAACTAGGAATGAAAAGTATTTGGTATAAAAATAAAAACGGATTGTATTATAAAAAAAGTTTTATGGATAATTATAATAAGTGGTGTTAAGTATGAGAATTCTTTATGTAACTACAATATCTGACACGATGGGTTTTTTCGAAGCC
>JAUNQD010000016.1:41017-44153 GCA_030536355.1 Bacillota bacterium
AAAAGAAAACGGAAACACAATAGAATTAGCGAGCAATTTCATTCACCCATTAAAAAGGCCTATTAGGGAGTTTGGTTTTAAAGAACACAATGTTCCCTTTACTAGAAAAGTTTTTAGTAAAGGGAATTTTAAAGCTTTTAAAATATTAAAAAATGTTATTAGTACAGGTAAATATGATATTGTGCATTGTCACACACCAAATGCATCGGTAATTACTAGATTGATATGCAGAAAATATCGAAAAAGAGGATTAAAAGTTTATTATACTGCACATGGTTTTCATTTTTATAAAGGGGCACCTAAAAAGAATTGGGTTATTTATTATGTCATCGAGTGGATATGTTCATTTTTCACTGATGTTCTAATTACAATTAATAAAGAAGATTTTAATTTAGCATCAAAAAAAATGAAAGCGAAACATGTAGAATATGTTCCTGGCATTGGGATTAATTTAGAAAAGTTTCAATCCTCTAAGAATGAGTCCTCTAAAAAGATTAAAACCAATGCTCCTAATCAACTTTTTCTTTCTGTAGGAGAACTTAATGAAAATAAGAATCATGCGATTGTCATTAAAGCTTTAGCATTAATTAAAAATTCTAATATACATTATGCTATAGCAGGTGAAGGAGACCATTATACTTTGTTAAAAAAGTTGGCAGAAGAATTGAATCTAGATAATCGAGTTCACCTTTTAGGGTTTAGGGATGATATAAATGAACTAATGAATGCTTCAAATGTATATATTTTTCCAAGCTATAGAGAAGGCCTATCTGTTTCCTTAATGGAGGCTATGGCAAGTGGCTTACCGTGTGTAATTAGTAGTATAAGGGGAAATACTGATTTAATTGATGAAAATGGAGGAGTATCATTTAACCCGGCATCTGTTAAAGAATGTAAGGATGCGATAGAAAAAATTCTTGTTTCTGATGTAGAAACAATGGGCAAATACAATAAAAGAAAAGTTAAAAATTTTACGACTAATGTGGTTTTAGATGAAATGAAAAGAATATATGGTCTATAGTGAAAAAGGGAGATTAATATGAATGAGATTAAATATTACAATAAAACAGGAACAAAGTATCCTTTGTTTAGTGTTGTTGTTCCTGTTTATAACATAGAAAAGTATATTGAAGATTGTATACACAGCCTTCAAGCCCAAACTTTTGAAAATATAGAAATTATACTTGTTGACGACGGGTCAACTGATAATTGCTCCCAAATTTGTGATAAATATGCTGAAACTGACAGTAAGATTACGGTTATACATAAAAAAAATGGAGGACTAGTTTCTGCTCGTCAAGCTGGGGTTGAAATGGCTCATGGAGAGTATGTGGCTTGCATTGATGGAGATGATTGGATTGATAAAAATTATTTTAATAAGTTCTCACAGATTATTGAACTATATAACCCTGATATTATTTGTTGTGGTGCAGTTTGGGCATTTAGTAATCATTTAGAAGAACAACCATATAATCTTCAATTGGGGATGTATAAAAAAGAAGACATTATAAAAAATATCTACCCCATAATTGAAGGGGATGATGGAAAATATTTCCCGCCTAGTTTATGGGCAAAAGTTTTTAGAAAAGAACTTTATTTAAAACAACAGCTTGCGGTAAATACAAGGATAAAAATAGGTGAGGATCATGCTTGTGTAAAGCCATGTATATACGAAGCAAATAGCCTATATATTATGGAAGACTGTCTTTATTATTATAGACAAAATGATATGTCCATGACAAAAAATAGAAAAGCTTTTGATGTTGATGGCCCACAACTTATTGGGGAACATTTTGAGAAACAATTACCAATCAATGAATTTGATTTTAAGGAACAGGTAAATCGAAATGTGGTGCATAACCTGTTTAATGTATGTGTTTCACAATTCAATAGACCTGAAAGGTATAAAAAAATTCGTGCCAGCATTATTCAGTTATTAAGAAGAGACTATTATAAAAATGCGATTGACAAATGTAATTATGCAAAATCGATAGGTAGTAATTTAACTTTAATGTGTTTAAAATACAAATTATGCATATTAATTTGGATATACTCAAGGTTTAAATAGGTCTATCTTTATTAAAGAGGAGTACTTAAAGATGGTTAGCCTAGTTATTTATTTAGGATGTTTTACAAGTTCTTCTATATTTGGAGCTGTTTTGCAAAGAACTCCAATGAATAGTTTAAATAATAAAATAAAGTGTATTATTTTGTTTGTGCTAACATTGAGTGCACCTGTTGTATTGTCAACGATAAGGTATAATATTGGTACGGACTATATAAATTATGAAGCTTGGTTTATAGAGTTGCAAAATGGTAAAAGTGTATTTGAAGGAGAAATACTATTTAATTTGTTAAATGTATTTGCCGATAAAGTTTTCGGCGAATTCTGGGCAGTATTATTTTTGTCTGCACTAATCATATACGGCTTCATAACTTTATCCTTATATAACTTAAGAAACAGTGTTTCGATTGCATTAGGAATATGGATTTTCAACTGTTTTTATTTTACTGCATCTCTTAATATAATGAGGCAAATTATTGCTGTTGCAATAGTATTATATGCCATAACAAAAATGCTGGAGAAGAAGCCCTTGGTGGCAATTGTTATGTTTATAATAGCAACACTTTTTCATACAACTGCAATAATCAGTTTTGTTTTCATAATCATATATTATATTGGAAATATCAATAGATCGCTCTATAGATATGTCTTATGTACTGTTGCAGTTCTTTTAATATTATATGGGGGTGAAATAATACAAATTTTAATCGAAGGTTTGCCGGAAAAATATGGTTTGTATTTTTCATCTAATCTGGATGGGTATGTTGACATTGGATTTTTAATTGGGCGTATACCAATAATCACATTATTGTTTTTACCAATAATAATAAGTGTGATATTAAAGATTGATTTTAATAATGAGTATTTATTTATATCAAATATATTATATTTCACTGTTTTAATTTATATTTTAAGTTACTTTTGGGACTACGGTGGGCGTTCGATTTTTTATTTTGATATTTGTCAAGTTATCTGCGGTCCACATTTAGTTTATAACTCAAGGCGCAATAAACCACTTTTATATTTTATTTTTGTTTTTCGCTGCTACTGTTACCGCTGCTGGCGTGATCG
>JAUNQD010000043.1 GCA_030536355.1 Bacillota bacterium
ACTAATACTTCCCACACCTAAAACAGTGTAAATCACTGGATATATGCGGCTTAAAGGGGAAAAAATACTCTTCAAACCGCCGATAGTTGCTCCGCACATGCCTCAAGGGGTTTTCGCAGGTAGTTTGGAAGGTTTCCGATGAACTGCTGTACGAAGGCGGTCATCTGTTCTTCGCTCAAGGAAAAGAATTCCTTGACAGTTGAAAGAAGCGCTATCATGATCAGCTTCATGGAATGATCAAAGGTAATTTCTGCGACCTCTTGAACATACAGGTAAAACAGTTCTCCGAGAGACCTGTGGTCTGTGTTCTCGCGTTGGAACATACTGAGCATCATATATCGCACATTGGCTATGGCAAGATGCGCAGTCAGAGAATCAAAGGATGTGCTCTGACATTCCTTTGTGTATTTCAGGTATTGTTTGCAGGTTTTGAAATAGACCTCGATATTCCATCGGTATCCGTAGCGTTTGATGATCTCTTCCTCAGAGAGATCAGTATCGGTCGATATAATGGCAATCCAGTCTTTCTTTTTCGCTTTGTTGCGGACATAGACAAGCTTTGCCGGCATACGTTCCTGGATCTTTCCGTTTTTCTTCTGTAGCAGGTTGACATCTACAGACAGAAGGTATTTTGAGCGGCCCCTGCGCTTTTTGCAACGGGAAAATATCTCCCGGACGTCGTGCTGTTCTCCGTTGTACTCATAGTAGACTTTGCCGGATTTCTTCACCATGGCGATAACATCCATGCCCAGGGTGCGCTTGATATCCATGATCCCTTTTGGAGTGGAAAACCAGCTGTCAAACAGGACATATTTCGCCTTATGTCCGGCAGAAACTGCCTGCTTCAGCATCATCAGGATCAGCTCAGGTGCCTTCATACAGGCTTGTTTACGTATTTTTCCTGCAAGTGTACGGCCATCAAAGTTCCTGGCCTTGGAAATCACCAGCTTCTCATTGCCGGAAGACAGCGGGGCAAAATCGACCGGTACATTTGAGTACCCATCAGTCCATAGAAGTGTCAGAATTCGATAGCCGAACTCATATTTCATGTTGACGTGATTGAAGTACTTACTGACCAGTTCCGTCTTCTTTCCTGATTTATGAAAGGGAGTATCATCGAATATGAAGAACTCCTCCCTCTTTTCAGAAGTGGCCGGCCGCATGAACTCGGAAACAAGTTTCTGAGAAAGGATCCGGAGAAACTTATGCCAGTTGATCGATGCATTGTTGCAAAACCTGCGGATCGTGTTTTTGGAAAACGGCTCCTTGTAGGCACCGATGCGCATAGCCATATATGTGCTGAGAGGCTGGAACATCAACGTCACAAGATAGGTGAATAACTGTATCACAGAGAAACCTTTCTGCTTATATCCGTTGCATTGCTTCAGGATATCAGATACCTGAAATCGATGAAGGAAGTAACCGACATCTTTTGTTGCGTCTTGAAGCAGGATCTCAGACTGTGATATAGTATTCATAGCGTAGCTCTCCTATGTTGTGAATGATTTTGTCTGCAACTCAATTATATCACTCATAGGTGTTGTCTACGCTATTATTATGGATAAAACCCGCATGAAATAAGGCTTAGAGCCGTTTTTACATATGGGAAGTATTAGTTT
>JAUNQD010000038.1 GCA_030536355.1 Bacillota bacterium
TTTACAACATAATTCATCTTATGTTGTATCTTATCGATGCTTGGGCATCGATTTTTTTATTTACAGAATTAGTTTCATCTTCTCCATATTGCGTTTATGTTCCGCACCTGTAGTGACTATATATATCCTGGTCGTGCTTATATTGGTATGCCCTAAAACATCGGCAAGTTTAGCGATATCTTTTTCAAGTCCATAAAATGTTCTGGCAAACAGATGCCTCAAATTATGAGGATACACTTTAGTCGGAGATACTCCCGCCTGCTCACAAAGAGCCTTCATCTCACGCCAGATATTGCTCCTGTCCACCGGTGCCCCTGACCTTGTTACAAACACCGGACCGCTCTTCACACCTGTCTTCTTCGCGTACGCCCTCAGTTTCTTACGTAGCTGGGGAACTATGAAAATCACCCTCGTCTTACCTTTGCAATTCACTTCGGATTCTCCGTGCGGCAGTGATTCCACAGTGATATATTCCAGTTCACTTATCCTTATTCCCGTACCGCAAAGTGTCTGTATGATCAACGCCAGCCTTTCATTGTCATTGCTCATAGCCATGTTCACAAGCCTGATATATTCTTCCTTCGTTAGTTCTTCATCTTCTGAGCAATACGCCTTCGTCTGTACTTTTAGCCTTTTGACACAACATTCATACCATCCCGCAAAACGCAGAAATGCGTTCAGCACCGCCAGCATAGAGTTGGCACTCGCGACAGCGTAGCCCTTTGCAAGAAACTCTTTA
Organism: Bacillota bacterium; assembly: GCA_030536355.1. GTDB lineage: Bacteria > Bacillota > Clostridia > Peptostreptococcales > Anaerovoracaceae > Lentihominibacter. The sequence continues at coordinate 740 of JAUNQD010000038.1, forward strand.
TAATCCAGTACAAGCTGTTTGTCTATAGGCCTTCCTCCCGCAAAGACCATAAACTTGTTAAGATCACGCATATACTTATCGATGGTGGCTCGACTCTTCTCATCTTCACGCAAATAGATCATAAAGTCGTTCAATAATGAATTTGTCAGTACTCTTTCGTTCATTGCTGATCACCTCCTATTGGTATTATTCTACTATTTGCGAAAGTTGATACAGCATTGCGATATTTCAGGCAACAAAAAAGGATGACTCAAATGAGTCATCCTTCATTATTTTTATGGTAAACGTTCCGTTAGCACATCATGCTGAACAGATTGATTTCTCCGCCTTCTCTTTTCTTACAGATCACGCCGTCATCCAGCACTTCGATCACATCGAAGCCTGCATCTTCATTGATGAATTCGCCCACCTGCGTTCCTGCCTTGAATTTAGCATAAAGCAGTCCGCCGCTTACCAGTGCATCGAATATCTCTTCCACTGCATCGTTTATCTGCTGATCATCCATCTTCAAAAACAGATCTCCCGTATATGCACCGTCAAACACATCTTCGTATCCCATATCCTTCACTGCTTCAGGGTCGCTTACAGCTCTACTGAGATCAAGTATACCTGCTGCTGCCGGCAGCATCTCTCTGAATTTATCATAATTGGTTTTCATTTTTTCCTCCGGTCATATTTTGATATTTTCTATCCGTCATAGCTTTCTTTTTCTATTTTAACAGCAAGTTCCATAGCCAGCAATGACACTTTGTCCTTCTCATCAAGTTTATCACGATTATCAAGGCTCCTCATGTCCCACTGATCGGCATCCAGATTATCGGCCGCATAAAAGAACTGGAATACTTCTTTACCTCTAAACCGGGCTACCGCTGCCACCGCAGAACACTCCATATCTACGCAGATGCAACCCTGAGATTTGCGAGCCTTCATCTTGTCGGGAGTTTCTCTATAGAATGCATCGGTCGTCCAAGTCTTGCCTTCAGAATAGCTGCATCCGAATCCGTCCAGCAGCTCGATGAATTCCCCGGTATATTTCGGATTTACCTTTATCTCATCGGTCGCCGGCACATAGTGATAACTCGTTCCCTCATCACGAACTGCGCTCGTAGGTATTATGATAGAGCAATCCTCTATGGACTTGTCAAGCACACCGCACGTACCGAACATAACGACCTTTTCAACACCGAGGGCGAAGATATCCTCGAGGAGCAAAGCGCACGCAGGCGCGCCGACAGGCGAAAGGAAAAGTGCCACCTTTGCATCCTTATAAAGGGTCTCGTATACGGTTATGTCAAGGTTGGCCAGGCTCCTTATGGTCACCTTTTGTCCGCCAAATGCATCGAGCATACGGTCAAAAGTTGCCCGTGAAAAGCATGTTACCGCTATCTTCGGCATATCTTCACGACGTCTTACCAGATCAGTCGGGTTTATCACCGCATTTTTATTGGGGTCAAAATCATTAAGTATGTTTTTCATTTCTGCCACTTCCTACTTATCATCCTTAGGTGATATTTCGTTCCAGAGAGTGAATCCCAAGATCAAAAGACCACCTATCACCTGCCATAATGTCATAGTCTCTCCAAGTATAGTGACCGAAATCACCACTGCCACCAGAGGATCGATATAGCTGAGAATGGCCACCTTCTGTCCCGGCAGTTCCTTAAGGGATGAGAAATACATGCAGTATGTGATACCCGTATGTATGAGTCCAACTATGAGCAGATTGATCCATCCGATCCCATCCATGCCTCCCAGTGTTACTCCGCTTGTCAACATGACGTACGGTATCAATGTAACGACAGCAGCAATGAACTGCATGAAAGTCCTGTGGAGACCTTCTACATTTTTGATGAATTTATTGAGAAGGATAACTGTAGCATAAAAAGCTGCCGCTCCAAGTCCGAACAATATCCCGATGATATTGCTTCCGCCGCCCATATCGCCTATGCCTGTGATCATCACGATGCCAAGCGTAGACATGATAAAGCATACGATCTGCTTTCCTGTCAGTTTCTCCTTGAATAGGATCGGACATACTACCGTAACAATGACCGGTGCGAAGTAATAGCTTAGAGTCGCTACCGATATAGTAGTGTGTTTGTATGCTTCAAAGAGCAGTATCCAGTTGATGCCCATAGCTACGCCGGATGCCAGAAGGAGCGGTACCTCTTTCTTTATTTTATCAAAAGGGATCTTCTGTTTAGTGACAAGTAAGAATACTCCTACCAGTCCTGCCGCCATCATCGCACGATAAAGTGCCAGCTCACCTGATGATACTGAAATATTTCGTACGAATGGACCCAATGTCCCGAATATTGCCATCGATGCTATCAGCATCGTTCTTGGGGTCATGATTTTGTTCATTTTATTCCTCAACTATTAGAAAGCTGCATTTATCATACCAAGCACCAGTGAAGCTGCTGCCAGGATGCGCGCGATCTTAAATTTTTTCACATTGTCCTTAGCTGTGATGCTGAAAACTATAGCTGCTATTGCCGCTGCTGCCAGTATCGCTCCGATGGCGAACTGTCCCATGAACATAGGCCAGAAGATCCTGAAGCTGATATAGCCCACATACAATCCCAGAGCGGAAGTGATATAGAGACTGGCCTTCTTTATCTTCTCGTTTCTTACCAGGAACATCAGCACTAATGCCAGAAGTCCTGCTGCAGCCAAGACCATAAATACGATGATCATTAAGTCTAAATTATTTAACATTTCTATTTCCTCACTTTCGTTTTTCATTTTTGTTGCTTTATCTTTTGTGAGTATAGAATAACACCTGTTTCTAAAGAAAAACGGCAGGCATTTCTAAAGAATTCTAAAGAAATACTGTTAAAACTCTGAAAGTGTGATCAATATCTCAAAATCATCGTTTTCTGAAGTCACTGCGATATTGCCTCCGTAGTTCTGTGCGATACGCTTGATACCTGCAAGGCCTATCTTGTTGCTTTCGACTTCTCCGGTCATATGCCTGATCTTATTTCGCTGTATGATGATCAGACCTCTCTTATCTGTCTCTATTATCAGTTCGATTTTTTCGGATGGCTCGGCATATTTCTTCACGTTCGATATAAGGTTATCGAATATCCTTCTCATTTCATTGATATCGAAGCTTCCTTTGAACTTTCCGCATTTTTTGAGATCCTGTCTTACATCAAATCCATCTTCCAGCATCTCCTCGAATTCGGCTGCCAGCTGTTCCATAAGTAACCTGCCATCTTCAAAAAACTGCAGATCACGTCTGCCTCCATCAAGCAGCACATCTGTCAGCTCTTTTATCTGCACGCCTTTCTTTCTGATCAGCTCCAGATACTTCTTGTATTCTTCCTGAGTTCGTTCTTTTTCGAGAAGCAGAAACTCGGAATAAGACATTATAGAAGTAAGAGGAGTCCTTATATCATGTGAAAGGCTTCTTATGAGTTGCTCTCTCTCCTCGCTAAGCGCCCTTTCCTTATCTTCTATCTTCTTCAGCGCTTCAGCTATCCTCTCGCCCATGAGAAACATCAGCAGGACCACGAAAAACCCTACCGATATAAGCAGGCTGACATTGAATACCCATCCTCGTATATCATCCGACAATCGCTCTGTGATCGTCACGCCTCGAGAATAACAGATATGCTCGATTATCGCCGACCCACATAATGATATAGTCCAGAATATTACGAATGAGAGCACTAATGTCACTGCCAGAAGCCCCATGATCTGGCGCGAAAGCTTACGCGTGCTGCGTTTTTTCATATCAGTCAATATAGTAACCCCTTCCCCATGCAGTCTTGATATATATCGGATTTCTGGAGTTGTCCCCCAGTTTCTTTCGTATATTCTTGATATGGACCATGATAGCCGCATCACCGACAGCCTCATCGTCCCAAATGCTGCTGTATATGGATTCAAGCGAATATATTTTCTTCTTATGCGCAGCCAGCAGCTCAAGTATCTTGAATTCCGTATATGTGAGAGCTATATTCTCTCCTCCCTTTATCACTGACTGGCTGTCAAGATCTAGGATGATATCCTGTATTTCTATCCTGTTTTTCTGCAGGATGTCCGCCTGTTCCTTGCTTGCCTCCGGCATGCAAAGCGCGCCTGTTCTCCTCAGTATGGCTTTTACTCTGAGCAAAAGTTCCACATTGGAAAAAGGCTTGACTATATAGTCGTCTGCTCCTGCAGAGAATCCCATGACCTTGTCCGATTCTCCCGAATATGCTGTCAGGAATATTATGGGGGTCTGATATGTCTTACGCAGTTCTACAGCTGCCATTATCCCTGTAAGACGCGGCATGTTGACATCGAGGATAAACAAATCGATATCATCTCTTGCCTTATCCACTGCCTCCTGACCGTCTTCGGCAGCTATGACATGATATCCTTCTGCATTGAGAAGCAAAGTCAATATATCACGTATTTCTTTCTCATCATCTGCGATGAGGATGCACTTCTTATTATCTATCATGGGTCACCTCACGATAATCATGATCAGCCGTTTTTACATCTTAGTTGTAGCTACGATTATTACGCCCAGTGCGATAACAGCCAGGCCGGCATATCTCCATGAATTAAGTTTTATCTTATTAGTTTTCAGAAGGCCGAATGTATCTACCAGAGTCCCTCCTGTCAGCTGTCCCAGCATTGTTGCTATCAGCAGTACAGCAGCACCGAGGTGAGGTATGGCTACTATGTTGATAAATACTACTGCCGCACCATACAGACCTCCGATAGTCATCCACCACTGTATACCCTGCTTTTTGTTCGAAAGCAGATGTCCCTTAGTAACTATCATTGTGATCACAAAGATGAAAATAAATCCTGTTATGAAGCTCATGAAGCTGGCTTCGAGCTTACCTATATGCATTGAAAGCGCAGTGTTCGTAGGCGACTGGACAGCACCTGCTATACCTGCCAGGAAAGTGCAGATGATCACTATTATCGTCTGCTTGTTGTATTCTCTGCTCTTGCCTGATTCCTGCTTTTTCTTTCCGATATATACAAGGATGATTCCTATAAGCACCATGAGGCATCCTAGCACTCTGCCTGTTGCCAGTGGCATTTGTGCCATTTGCATAAGTCCGAAAGTATCGATAACTGCTCCCATACTGATCTGTCCCAGCATGAGGATAGTAGATGTGAGAGCCGCACCGAGACGAGGCATAGCGAAAGTTATTGCCAGCACGATACATACTCCATATACTCCGCCCAGCAGCTGCCACCATTCAGCATTTCCTACCTGAGTGATATCCCCTGTACCAATGGCAAGCATCAGTACTAGCAGACAAACTGCACCGCCTCCGAAGCTGACACATGTTGCCTGAAGGTTGCCTGTATATCTCGATAATGTTGCATTCGTAGGACTCTGAAAAGCCATACATAATCCTGAAATTATTGCTAAAGCCAAATAAAAAACAGTCATTACAGTTACTGAACTTGTCAACGAAAAGTAGACAATGAAAAAGAATCATAAGAAGCCTTGTTC
>JAUNQD010000031.1 GCA_030536355.1 Bacillota bacterium
TCCATGTGTGCCTAGTTCATATATCTATGTGTCCAGGAAACTGGGTACATATCAATAATACTCTAAGCTTTATTTTTTACTTTTTCTTGACTCTATCGATCGTCGCGATTATAATAAGTGCCCCCATAGCAGTCGCTATAGTCGCTACAAATGTCAGCATCTTAGCACCACTCATGTCGAGTATCGCTCCGCCTGCCAAACTTGAGATCACGGTAGTCACGGTGATCATAGTTGTGAACAAGGCCTGACCTTTGACAGCTTCTCCCTTGCTCATGATCTCATCGATGAAGTGGACCATTGCCGGCAGGAACAACGCGAAAGACACCAGCTGTACGAACTGAGCCATAAATATCATGGTCACAGAATCAGCCAGCCAACAAAGCGCTATCTTAACAGTAAATCCTACAGCTGCAACTTTCATCATCAGCTGACACGAGAATTTCTTTCTCAGCAAATCGAAACATACCATCGTCGGTATTTCACAGAACGCCATGACAGACAGTATCCTTCCCATATCTTCACTGGTACCGCCCACCACATCGACAATCTGCATCATGTAATTGTTGAGTACCGAATTGCTGAAATACAGCCCGATAACTCCCACATTCACCAGGAAGAAAAACTTATTTCTCTTGATGAACTGTACGAGATTTATGGATTCCTCTTCGCAAAGCGCATCTGCGCTTTCTGCAGGCGTTTGTAGGCCTTCGGCATCAGACTCTTCCTTCGGCATAGCCGAAGCAGTGCCCTTTGCAAACAGCTTCTTACCCTTATCATAAGATCTTTTAGTTACGACAAGACTCACAAGCATCATCACCAGGATGATCTCTCCTGTGATCGGAAGAGACATGACACCGTAATTCTCTACGATAGTCCCCAATACTGCCAATAATGCCGAATACGCCAGTGATCCCATGCTTCGCGCAATACCGAAATTGATATGTACGCCGGCTTCCTCAAGGATGAATGTCAGGGTATTGAACAGCGGCTGAAGCACCGTATGCCATGCGATAAGCAATATAAATACGATCGCAAGAGCTATCATGCTTCCGCTGAATGCGAACATACCAACAGTAACCACCATCATCATTACAGTCAATATCTGGCTGATGCCGATGATGGACAGTTTCTTGGCACGGTCAGCGATGTCTGCAATAACAGGCTGCAAAACTACTGCCAGTACATTTGCCACCGCCAAGGTCACCCCAATATTCCAGTTAGAAAAGCCTTTTGCCAGCAAAAATACGCTGGCAAAACTGCTGACAACTCCGTAAAACATCCAGTAAGTACCATGGATGCAGGAGTATTCTATATTCAATAATTTGTTCATATCTTTAGTTATAAATACTCATTCTCTGCGATTAGAGGTCGTAGTACATTTCAAATTCCATCGGTGTAGGCATCTGAGTATGTCTCATGTTGTCTGCACGCTTATTGGCGATCCAGATATCGATGAGTCTTTCAGGGAATACGCCGCCTTCTGTCAGGAAATCGTGATCTTTTTCCAGTTCATCGAGAGCTTCCTCGAGAGTGTGAGGCAGGCTCTGGATCTTTTTCTTATCTTCATCACTGAGTGTATACAGGTTGAAGTCATACGGTCCGTAACCTTCCGCTACAGGATCGATCTTGTTCTTGACGCCATCGATACCTGCCATCAGGATGGCTGCAAATGCATAGTACGGATTGCATGTTCCGTCAGGGTTTCTGATTTCATATCTCTTCTTATCAGGATCCTTAGCATATGCAGGGATCCTAATAACTGAACTTCTGTTGGCTGTAGCAAATCCGATGGTTACAGGCGCTTCATAACCAGGTACCAGTCTCTTGAATGAGTTTGTGCTAGGATTTGTGAATGCGCACAGAGCCTTGATGTGCTTCAGGATACCGCCCATGAAATTCATAGCCAGTTCAGAAAGCTGTGAGTATCCGTTTTCATCGTAGAACAGCGGCTTGCCGTCCTTGAACAGATGCATATGTACGTGCATTCCGTTACCTGCTTCTGCGTATACAGGCTTCGGCATAAATGTAGCTGTTCTTCCTTCCGCGATTGCCTGGTTCTTGATCAGATACTTGGTCATCATAGTCTTGTCAGCCATTTCAGTCAGCCCACCGAATTCAACTTCGATCTCCAGCTGTCCCGGTCCGCCAACTTCATGATGATGGTACTTGACTTTGATGCCCATTTCTTCCATCAGCATAGTAACTCTGCTTCTGTAGTCATAAAGTACATCCTGCGGCGGTGCCATGTGATATCCGCCTTTATGAGGCATCTTGTATCCTAAGTTATAGTCTCTGTTTCCTGTATTCCATTCAGCCTGTTCCGTATCAATAACGAACCCCGATTCATTAGGGTTTGTTGAATAGCTCACGTGATCGAATACGTGGAATTCAAATTCAGGTCCGATCCTCATTTCATCTGCGATACCTGTTGACTTCAGATATTCTTCAGCATGCTTGGCAACGTTTCTCGGATCCTGGTCGAATCTGTAGTTTTCAGGAAGGCTGATAACGTATACGTCACCGATCATTGCCAGTGTAGGGATTTCCATGAATGGATCGATATATGCTGTTGAGATGTCCGGTATGAATACCATGTCACTCTTTTCTACAGGTGCGAAACCGTAGTTTGAACCGTCAAATCCGATACCGCTTTTCAGTGTATCTTCTGTAAATCTATCTGACGGGATAGTCAGATGTCTCCATCTGCCGTTGAGGTCGATCATCATGAAATCGACCATTTTGATCTTGTAGTCTTTGATGAAATCTCTGACGTCTTTGAATGAATTGAACATCTTTTTTCTCCTTTTTTGTTTGGATTTTTGCCACGCTTAAGTATATTCCTTAATTGCAATAATTGTCAATTTCTAATTTGATGTTCCGTATCAAATCATACTTTCTTCTGAAACTTGGTATTGCAGTTCGGACAGTTGATCATGATAGTTCCTGCACCCTTTGGCACCCTCAGCTGCTGACCGCAGCCCGGGCATCTCAATATCTTATGGTCTTTATCACGGCTGAAGCCTGCGAATCCGCCTCCGCTGCCGTAGCCTGCACCTTTGTTCTTCCTGAACTTTGATGCAAATGCCAAGAACTTCTGGTTTTCCATATATCTGGCGTTATAATTCCTTGAAAACATCCTTGCATATATATAAATGAGCAGCAGTACTGTCAAGATATCCACCCATCTCCATCTGACGAACAGATCGAGAATGATCAGTACCAAAGCCACCACCAGCAAAAACTTATTGAGATCGTCTGTGCCGTATCTTCCTCTCATGAAATTGGCCAGCCACATTCTGAAATTACCCATTAAATACCTCCTGTGCCGCTTCCACGGACTTCATCGCATCCTTACAGTAATGATCTGCTCCTATCTCTGCGGCATAATCTGCTGTAAGAACTGCTCCCCCTACCATGACCCTACAGTCAGGCGCAACCTCTTTTATCGCTTCGATGGTCTCTTCCATGCTCTTAAGCGTAGTAGTCATTAGTGCGCTGAGACCAACAAGCTTGATATCTCTTTCTTTAACCACTTTGACGATATCTTCCTTAGGAACATCCCTTCCTAGGTCGATCATCTTGTAGCCGTAGTTTTCCATTATTACTTTGACGATGTTCTTGCCTATATCGTGGATATCGCCCTTGACTGTTGCGATCACCACTTCGCCCAGCGATACGACTTCTTTATCTCCTGCAGCCAGTCTATCCTTGATTATTTCAAAGCCCGCCTGCGCGGCTCCTGCCGCCTGCAGCATCTGCGGAAGGAAGATGGTTCCCTTCTCGAAACCCTTGCCTACTCTATCGAGAGCAGGTATCAAGTATTCGTTGACCACAGCCATTTCATCGTTTTCTTTAAGCAGCGCCTCTACAGCTGCAACCGTATCGCCTTTGATCCCCTTCTCTATGCAGTAGAAGATGTCGTGAGTTCCGCTCTCGCAAAGGGCACTCTCTCCCCCTGCAGGGGATGCGCTTCCTTTCGGACCTGAATTCTGCACTGTTCCGATCTCTGCCTCTGCATATCTGTCTATATACTTGACTGCATTTTCATCAACATTTTTCAGGACGTTATATGCGAAAATGCTTGCCATCATATCTTCGTCATTAGGATTGATGATAGGAAGATCAAGACCGTTTTCCATAGCCAGCGTCAAGAATGTCCTGTTGACAAGTATCCTTGCAGGAAGTCCGAAGCTTATATTGGAAACTCCGAGTGCTGTCTTAATTCCCAGTTTTTCCTTAACCATCTTGACTGCCTTGAGGGTTTCTGCCGCCTCCTTCTGCTGTGCCGATACTGTCAGCGTCAGACAGTCGATGATCACATCTTCCTTAGGGATGCCGTATTCGATAGCCTTATCAAGAATCCTTTCTGCTAACGCAAAGCGCCCTTCTGCCGTAGCAGGGATACCGTTTTCGTCAAGGGTCAGTCCCACTACCGCAGCACCGTACTTCTTGACGATCGGCAGGATGGCATCCATCACCTTCTCTTCTCCGTTTACAGAATTGACGATGGCCTTGCCGTTATATACTCTGAGAGCAGCTTCTATCGCTGCCGGATTTGATGAGTCTATCTGAAGCGGCAGATCTGTTATGGCCTGCAGCTTCTTCACTACCTTTGGCAGCATCTTCACATCATCGAGGGATGGAACTCCGACGTTGACGTCAAGGACCTCTGCTCCCGCATCTATCTGTTCGATAGCCTGCGACAAGATATAATCGTAATCCTCATCGAGGAGTGCCTGCTTGAGACGTTTCTTACCTGTAGGGTTTATTCTTTCTCCGATCACTGTTACGTGATCTACATTTACTGTTTTGTTACCGCTGCAGACTTTTAGCGAGCGAGCAGCAATAGCGTTCGGCTCATCGGATGCGCATGGCTCCTCGCCGAATTGCCCTTTGCATGAGGCTTCGGCGGAGCCGTCTCTTACGGCCGTCAGGCCCTTGATATATTCCGGATCTGTGCCGCAGCAGCCGCCCAGCATATTGATACCGACATCTATGTATTCACCCATCTTGGCCACGAACTGATCACATGTGATATCGTATGCACCTGTGGCAGGATCAGGAAGACCTGCGTTAGGCTTGGCGAAAACAGGAAGGCTTGTAAGCCTTCTCAGCTTCTGCGCCATCGGTAATATCTCTACAGGTCCCAGTGAGCAGTTGATACCCATAGCATCTACTCCGAGTCCTTCAAGAGTAACTGCCATGGCTTCAAGGCTCACGCCTGTGAATGTTCTTTCGTTCTGTTCGAATGTCATGGACACCATCACCGGCAGGTCAGAGTTTTCTTTTACTGCCAGCACTGCTGCCTTCACTTCATAGAGATCAGTCATGGTCTCGATGACAACCAGGTCTGCATCTCCTGCCTTGACAGCGGCTCTGATCACCTGAGCGAAAGTTTCGTAGGCATCTTCAAAGCTGAGGGTGCCCATCGGCTCGAGGAGTTCTCCTATAGGACCAAGTCCCAGCGCTACTTTCACATCGCGACCGTCTTCTGCCGCCTCTGCTCTGGCTTCTCCTGCAGCCTTCATGGCAACCTTCACAGCTTCTTCCAGAGTTACATCCAACTCGTCCATCTTATATCTGTTGATGCCGAATGTTGCAGCATAGATGATGTCTGCTCCTGCATCGATGTACTGCTTATGGATATCTTTGAGGATGTGCGGATTGTTCTGACCGAAATGAGTGCTGGTTTCGTCAGCGCTCATTCCTGATCTCTGGAGCATTGTCCCCATCGCTCCGTCAAGGATATATACTTTTTCTCTAAAGTTTATCGCCACAGTATTTTCCTTCTTTCCTAAGTTCACATTTATCTTTTAATATGCATTGTTCACATGTTGCCAGACTGCCCTTAACCGGATGGTCCGATATCCCTATCACAGCTGTGATTGATTTTCTCGGTATCAGCAGGCTGTCCTTAGTTACGTTGAGCCCTATCTGTCTCTGTGCGTCCAGCATGCGGACGATGCGTGTCTGCTCTGTTATCGGCCAGTCACCATAGCCGGGGCTGAATCGCGGTGTGGTGAAAGGGCCTGCTTCGATAACTTCTTCAAAGTCTTCGGCAAGCTGCTCTATGAGTATCGATGCACCGCTGTCGACGATCACCGCCATTGCCATGTCAGTCACTTGAGTTTTCCTGAGAAGCTGATCCACACCAGCTCCCAGAGTAACTGCCATCAATGCCGCTTTATCACACCCTTCAAGATGCTTTGCTATCGATTTACTTTTATTAAGGATGGCATCAATTCCCACCAGCCTGTATACGGCTTTTGGCCGTGCTGCTTCCTTAAGCAGCCTTTCCGCCTCATCCATCTGATCCGACAGACGAGAGTCGGCTGCGCCCTTTGCATGAAGAGCAGTAAGCCAGGCCTTCCTATCTATGGAACGTGTTATTTGTAAATTCATCATTACAGCAGATCCTTGATTTCTTCATATACTCTGAGGGCGACCTTCGGATTGTTCATAGTGTAGAGGTGGATGCCATCTACGCCGTTTTTTATCAGGTCGCGGATCTGGTCTACCGCGTACTGAATACCGGCTTCAAAAAGTCCTTCAGGATCGTGCTCGTAAGTGCTGATCATCTTGGTGAATTCAGGCGGCAGGCTTGCTCCGCTGAGAGCTACCGTACGCTCGATCTGTCTTGAGTTGACGATCGGCATTATTCCTGCTGAGATCGGTACTTTGATACCCATCTGTCTTGCTTTGCCAAGGAATTCGTAGAAGCATTTGTTATCGAAGAATAGCTGGGTGATAAGCACATTGGCTCCTGCTCCGATCTTATATTTCAAGTTATGTATATCTTCGTCGAGGGACTTGCTTTCGTAATGGCCTTCAGGATAACATGCACCCAGGATATCCAGATCGTCGTTGCACTTTCTCTGGATCTCGATGGCCAGCTCATTGGCATGGGCAAAGTCGTCTTTTCTAGGCTGATCGGGAACGATGTCCCCGCGGAGTGCCAACACGTTTTTGATGTCGGCCTGCTGGAACCTTCCGATCATTTCCTTGACGTCTTCTCTCGATGAATTGACACATGTCAGATGTGCCACGCCTTCGATACCGTGGTTCTTCTTGATATTAGATGCGATCTCACATGTGGAATTATCCGCCATGTTGCCGCCGGCACCGTAAGTCACGCTGATAAAATCAGGCTTGAGTGCCGCCAGTTCGGCTACTGTTTCATATATGGTATCGATATTTGCCTGCTTCTTCGGAGGAAATATTTCCAGGGAAAATACAGGTTTTTTATTTGCAAACATTTCGGAAATTCTCATTTTCAGATCGTCCTTTCTATTTATCTTTAACTATATAATTATACTCCCGAAATGGCTTTGTTGCAATAAAACGTTGTGGTATACTTTAGTAGAGGAACCTTGATGTTCTACGTTATATACTTGAATGAAAGGAACTTGGATCATGAAACTCAATAAATATATAGATCATACATTACTTAAACCCGAAGCGACCGAAGAACAGATATTGAAGCTATGCGACGAAGCGATGGAATATGATTTTTACAGTGTATGTGTCAACAGCTGCCACGTGCCGCTTGCCGTTGATAAACTGTCGGGATCTGATGTGAAAGTAGCAACAGTTGCAGGCTTTCCTCTCGGTGCTATGTCGACCGCATCAAAAGTATTCGAAGCACGTGAAGCCGTGGAAGCAGGTGCCTCTGAGATCGATATGGTGATAAATGTGGGTGCGCTGAAGGAAGGTCGCTATGAGTATGTGCTCCATGAGATCGCTGCGCTGGTAGATGTGTGTCACGGATATCCTCTGACTTATGGTGATGCCGTGCCGGGAGATGCCGTTTTAAAAGTAATAATCGAAACTTGCCTTCTCACTAATGAAGAGATCGTCAAGGCGTGTGAGCTTGCTGTTCAGGCCGGCGCTGATTTTGTCAAGACTTCGACCGGATTCAGTACAGGAGGAGCAACTCCGGAAGATGTTGCATTGATGCGCCGTGTTGTCGGCGATAAAGCCAAAATAAAAGCATCCGGAGGGATAAGGACCCTGGCGGATGCTGAGAAATATATAGAGCTCGGCGCTGATAGGCTTGGCTGCAGTGCAGGAGTCCAGATCATGAAAGAATATAAATAAGCACAAAACCCCGCGGAGAGAAAGAGAGATGCGGGGTTTTGTTTATTGTTTATTTATTAATTCAGGGGAGTCTTATTTATTGATGACAAATACTCTTTATTATGCAAGGCTTGCCATGTGGCCCAGAGTTCTCACCAGCTGTGATACGTAACTCATTTCGTTGTCGTACCATGCAACGATACGAACTTCGTAGATATGAGTTCCGCATTTCTGCGCCAGAGTCTGAGTTGCATCGAACAGAGAGCCGTAGCTCATGCCGATAACATCGCTTGATACCAGTTCTTCTTCTGAATAACCGAATGATTCTGTAGCGGCCTTCTTCATAGCTTCATTGATACCTTCTACGCTTACGGAATCTGTCATATCCTTAAGAGTAGCATCCAAAATAGTGATGGAACCTGTAGCAACAGGAACTCTCTGGGCTGAACCGATCAGCTTGCCGTCCAGTTCAGGAATAACCAGACCGATAGCCTTAGCTGCACCTGTGCTGTTAGGTACGATATTGATGGCACCGGCTCTTGCTCTTCTGAAGTCGCCCTTTCTATGAGGTCCATCCAGGATCATCTGGTCACCTGTATAAGCATGGATAGTAGTCATGAAGCCTGTTCTCAGTTCTCTGTATTCATTGAGGACCTTAGCCATAGGTGCCAGGCAGTTTGTAGTACATGATGCACCTGAAACGATCTTATCTTCTGCAGTCAGGGTTTCATGGTTTACTCCGTAAACGATAGTTGGCAGATCGTTTCCTGCAGGAGCGGAGATCAAGACTTTCTTAGCACCTGCATCGATATGCGCCTGTGACTTAGCCTTGGATGCGAAGAAACCTGTACATTCCAGAACGATATCTACATCCAGATCGCCCCATGGCAGCTTGGAAGGATCAGCTTCACTAAAGATAGGGATCTGCTTGCCATCTACTGTGATCGACTTATCATCGTTTTCTACTTTATGATCTCTGAAAGGTCCCTGCACACTGTCATACTTCAACAGATATGCCAGCATATCTGGGCTTGTCAGGTCGTTTATAGCTACTACTTCATATTTGCTGTCTCCGAAAACTTTTCTAAAAGACAGTCTTCCTATTCTACCGAATCCATTGATCGCAATTTTGATTGCCATTTTTATTCCTCCTAAATAATTCAGCTTTATATTATTAATATTTACTTATTATACGATTTGTTTGATCTGTGCCGCTTCGAGATAAGCCGGATCTTCCACCTTATCGGTTATGATATATGCTTCATCCAGTCCCGCGAAAGTCACCGATGATATCTTGCCAAATTTAGTATGGTCAGCCAGTATGAAAGAAATACAGGAATTCTGTATCGCAGCAGTTTTCATGGCTCCCTCGCTGATATGCGGAGTTGAAAAACCGCCTCGTATATCTATACCATTGGTTCCCATAAAACACTTGGTGAAATTATATCGTTTCAATGACTCTATGGCAGATGCACCGACAGCCGCTTCCGTCATAGGCCTGAGCATACCGCCTATCATATATACGTCGAAGCCCCTTTGCACCAGCTTCTCGGCATGAGCTATACCGTTGGTAACATAAGTAGCATTCTTGTTTTCCAGGTAGTCTATCATCCTGTGGGTCGTTGTCCCTGCGTCTATATATACGAAATCATCATCTTCAATGAGCGTCGCTGCGAATTTCGCTATACGATCTTTTTCTTCCGTACTGATAAGATCTCTTTCGGCAACATCGGTATAAGCTGAAACCATGCTTGCTGCCGTCGGTACGGCACCTCCGAAAACCTTCTTCAGCTTACCGGCCTTATCCAGCTCGATGATATCTCTCCTTATCGTCGACTCACTTATATTCAAATCTTTAGCAAGCTCGGCGACCTTGACTGCGTGATTCACCTCAAGCTGCCTGAGTATCCTCTCATGCCTTTGGTTTTGTAACATTCTTATCTCCTTTCAATACCAGTAACAGTATATCATTATTATGAGCAAAGTCAATCATATTTCTTCATTTTCAATCATTTTCATGCAAAATAAAAGGCGAGGCACTATAAACCTCGCCAAATTCATTCAAATCATGCTTATACCGTCTTCCAAACCATCACATCATCAACAAATCTGCTCTCGATCTCGCCCTTATCTTGCAAGTAAGTCAGATAACACTTCACCGTCGATGAAAGCAGCGCGTGGTTTGCTTCGTTGGTACGCATCTTCGTCACCTTGTACATTTTGCTGATGATCTCATCAAGTCCTGCGCCTTCGTGAGCTACTGCACTGTTATCATCTCCGCTGCATGCATCTTTCACCGCTTCGATCAGCATATTCTGATTAGCTTCGTTTTTCTCCAGGATCTCGACGATGTTTTCTTCTGCCACACCGTGAGCAGGAACGAAAAACTTTCCGTCAAGCCCCCTCAACATATCAAGAGTCGCCAGATATTCTCCCGCATCCACAAGATAGCCGAAGCTGCGCTTTTGCATATATGATTCGCTGAGATATGCATCCCCCAGGAACCACACATCGTCGGGTGTCTTTAGTCCAATCATGCCAAATGTATGACCCGGCAGAAGTTTCCAGTCAAATCCATCCGGCAAAAAGAACTCTTCAATAGCACGAAATCCTATCTTTCCAGGATGAGCGAAGATATGTCTGAGCTTTCCTGCAGGTTTGCCCCCGTTCATATATGCTGCTTCAAGATCACTGTACTCTGCGAATGCTTTATCGATCTCTGTGCAGTAAGCAGGTACACCGTATTTTTCCATCAGGTACTTGTTGCCCCCTATGTGATCTATATGGGTGTGGGTATTGATGATGAAATCGAGTGACCATCCCTGCTGCATCAATATCTCATCGATCTTCTCGCCGTCACCGCGGGAGCCTGTATCAATAAGACAGACCCTATTCGGGCCCGTCATGTAAATTCCTATGTTCGTATCGTTTTCTATATAATATGTTTTCTCGCCTATTTTCTTAAGTTCCATCTATGTCACCGCTGCCCGGCACATTTAACATATCCTTGGCAGTCCTTCTCCATAAAGCACGTCAAATCTTCTTGTGGCTCCAAGTCTTGTTCTGATATAAGTGCCGCTGCCTTCTTCAATATGTCCGATGATGGCTGCGTTCTTACCGTGTTCGGTGTTTCTCATGACTTCAAGCGCCTTATCTGCATCTGCTTCAGGCACTACTGCTATCATCTTGCCTTCATTGCCCATGTAAAGCGGGTCAAGTCCAAGTATGTCTGAGAATCCTCTCACTTCAGGAGAAACAGGTATCGATTCTTCCTCGAGTGTTATCATGCAGTCTGAGCTTTCGGATATCTCGTTGAGGACTGTTCCAAGACCGCCTCTTGTAACGTCTCTCATTATCTTCACATCGATGCCTTCTGCAAAGAGCGCTTCTACGATATCTCCGAGGGCTGCACAGTCGCTGGCGATATCGTTTTCTATCTCCATTCTGTGACTGAGGATACATGCGTGGTGGTCGCCAAGAGTTCCCGAAAGGATTATCGCATCGCCCGGCTTACCGTTGGCACTGCTGACATTTCTTCCCTCAGGGATAACACCGATACCGGAAGTATTGATGTAAAGCCCGCCGTTTCCTTCTACTACCTTAGTGTCGCCTGCCACTATGATCACGCCTGCTTCTTTAGCCTGTTTAGCCATGGACTCAACGATCTGATCCAGCAGCTTGACATCAAGACCTTCTTCCATGATGAATCCGCATGTGAGATATTTAGGTACAGCACCCATCATCATAAGGTCATTGACAGTACCGCATACGCAGAGCTTACCGATGTCTCCGCCTTTGAACACCAGTGGTGTGACAACGAATGAGTCCGTGCTGTAAGCGATCTTGCCGCTGACTTCAAGCACTGCCGCATCTTCCATCTTATCCAGCGTATCGTTCTTAAAATGTTTACCGAATATATCGCTCATCAACTGAGCTGACGACTTGCCGCCGCTGCCGTGAGCCATTGTTATTTTCATATTTATCTCCTTGAAGCGAAGCGTCTGCCGCTCCCTTAATTCACATTCCTGTACCAGATACCGCATGCACCTTCTGAAGATACCATGCATGGACCAAACGGCTTCATAGGTGTACATGCTGTGCCGAACATCGGGCACTGATCAGGATTGACCTTGCCGACGATCACATCACCGCATGAACAACCTTCAGGCAATTCCATGTCGGCGAACAGATCTCTGCTGCCGCCATCATACATGGCATATTCGTCCCTAAGATAAAGTCCCGAATCTTCGATTACACCAAGCCCTCGCCACATTGCCGGCCCTGGTTCATATACATCCTCTATTACAGCCAGTGCTTTAGCGTTCCCGCCTTCCTTGACTGCATTCTTATACAGATTCTCTGTCTGTCCTTTGCCTTCCTCTACCTGCTTGACTATCCTGTAAAGTGAGGCTAATATATGCTCTGCTTCGAATCCTGTAACTACGAAAGGCTTACCGTATTCTTCCGAAAGCTCTTCGTATATACTGCTTCCTGTGATCACGCTAACATGTCCGGGACAGATGAATCCATCTATATCATCCTGATTTTGGCATATCCAGTGAAGAGCAGGTATGGCAGTCTTGAGTGCTGTCACCAGTCTTATGTTAGTTATGCCGCGACGTTTCGCCTCCTGAAGCATCAGCCCGTATGCAGGTGCCGTCGTCTCGAATCCAACTGCAGCTATTACATAGGTCTTGTCAGGATTTTCCTCTGCCTTTTCGATAGCCTCGAACGGAGAGTACATCAGCCTGATATTGGCCGCGCCTCTGCCCTTTGCTTCACTGAGGCTGTCTGATGTCCCCGGAACCTTCATCATATCTCCAAAAGTCAACAGCTCATATCCATCCATAGATGCATACTCGATACACTTATCGATATAAGCTGTCGGAGTAACGCAGACAGGACATCCCGGTCCCGAGATCAGCCTGATCTTATCTGAGATGAGACTTCTGATCCCTGCCTTGAATATGGATGCCGTATGGGTTCCGCACACTTCCATTATCTTGAGCTGCGGTCCATCATATGATTTTAAGTAGTCTATTACTTCTCTTATTTCCATAGTATTGTTTTGGCCTTAGGCCATATTCCCCTTTACTGCAGAGCATCAAGATCAGCGAAAAGTTCTAATAACTCCTGCGCTTTTTCATGCTCCATCACTTCGATGGCACAGCCCGCATGTACCAGCACGTACTGCCCCACTTCAGGCTCGATGAGCCCTGTGCTGACATTGACGATGTTACCGTTGAAATCCACCTTGGCTGTGCTTTCCATTATTTCAATAACCTTGCCCGGTATTGCTACGCACATTTCTTATTCCTCCTCAGGCAATTTGCAGACATCTACCCAATCCTTGGAATTGGAGTACTTAGCCAGTTCGTCGCATGTGAATTCTATGGCACTGTTGCTGCTGCCGCATGCAGGGAAAACTGTCTCGAATCTCTTCATGGAAACGTCTGCATATACGTCAACTTCTTCGTTTTCTATCCCAAAGGCGCACACTCCGCCTATAGCATGTCCTGTGTAAGCAAGAACATCGTCTGCTGAAAGCATCTTAGGTTTGAATCCGAAAGTTCTCTTGAATTTGCCGTTATTTACTTTGCCGTCACCCGCAGTCTGGATAAGGATGCATCCGCCTTCAGGCTTGTAAAATGACAGTGTCTTGCATATCCTTGCAGGCTCAGCGCCTACTGCTTCTGCTGCCAGTTCTACTGTTGCACTTGATACATCGAATTCCATGATGCGGTCTTCTATACCGAATTGCTTGAAATACTCTCTTACTTTTTCTATAGCCATGATTGCCTCCGTAAATATTTATCTTAACTAAAATATTATACACGTTTTAGCTCGTTTCGTAAACAGCACTTTAAAAGCATGCTTTCAAAAGATCATTAAAAAAGAGCGGTCCGTTAAGACCGCTCTTCATCACAGCTTTACTTATTTTTCTGCTGCTTCTTTTCTTTTTTTATCGTTCTTGAACATAATAGCCATGGAGACTGCGATTCCACCCCATAAGCCGATGCAAGCGATAGCCATCATAATAATTGCACTTGTACTCATATTGGGACCCTCCATTAATTAGTCATCGTATCCCGGTGCATCTTCAGGCTTTTCATAGAAGCCAGGCTTACCCTTCATAAGAGTAAGAACGATAGCACCAACGATCAGGAATGCGATCATGATATAACCTACCCACATAGGGTATCCTTCGTAACCTTCTGTGAAGTATGATACCAGGTTAGAAATAGTTGTATAACCAAGTACTACTACTGTTACCAGCTTCAGACACCAAGTCCACCACTTGCCAACGCTAAAGTTGGAGCATTCGTTAGCAGCCTTTCTCAGCTTTTCAGGCTTGAAGAACCATCCGATCAGGATAACTTCAATAACACCACTAGCTACGATACCGATGTTATTAGCGATAAAGTCAGCTAAGTCTAAGAAGTAGAGGCCTGCACCTGTAATAAACAGGAATGATACGATGAATGCAGGAACTAATACTACTGTAGTAGCCTTAGTGTGGCTCATTTCCCACTTATCCTGGATACCTGTGATTACAGACTGGATGATCGAAATCAGTGATGTCATACCGGCTGTGAACAGTGATACGAAGAACAGTACACCAAACAGTGAGTTCAGTGCAGGCAGTGTGCTTACTGCTGTAGGGAATACTACGAATGCCAGACCGATACCTGCTGCTGCTACGTCTTCTACGCCAACGCCCTGTACGAATGCCATGTAGCCGATGATGGAGAAGATACCGATACCTGCGAAGATTTCAAATCCGTGGTTAGTGCATGCTGTCAGGAATGCAGTGTTTACAACGTCTGTGTCCTTAGGCAGATAACTTGAGTATGAAATCATGATAGCGAATGCGATAGACAAGCTGAAGAATACCTGTCCATAAGCTGCTACCCATACGTCAGGATTAGCGATCGCTGACCAGTCAGGTGTGAACATGTATGCCAGACCATCGATAGCGCCAGGAAGTGTAAGACCTCTAACAACGATGATGATAACACATGCTAACAAGATAGGCAGACAAATCTTACAAGCAACGTCGATACCCTTGTTGATACCTCTGTACATAACGATAGCAACTACTACCCATACGAACAGGAATGGTGCCAGCAGATGAGTCTTGATGCCGCCGATTTCAGTCATTCCACCAGTCAGTTCGAGAACGTTGCCATACAGGAAGCCTGTAGTGTCATCGCCCCACTGACATCCGAATGAATATCCGATGTAGCAGATTACCCATACAACGATAGCGAAGTAGTAAACTGTGATCAGGAATGAGATCAGTACCTGGAACCAACCAAGTGCTTCGAATCTCTTGTTGATTCTTGCAAATGTTCCAGGAGCTCCGGATCTGTAAGTTTTACCCAGAGTGTATTCCAGAATAAGAATAGGAATACCTGCTGTTAAGATTGCGAATAAGTAAGGGAAGATGAATGCGCCGCCGCCGTTAGTAGCTGCTATGTAAGGGAATCTCCACAGATTGCCGAGACCTACAGCGGATCCGATTGCAGCGAGTATGAAACCTAATTTGCTGTTCCATTGTGCTCTCAAAATAAAACACTTCCTCTCTAACAAAATAACTGAAAAAAAAATAATAACTTGTGCATTATAACAAGATATTGCACTCAGTTATTATATATATCCAACAATAATATGTCAACGTACTATTGAACCAAATTATGTTGCAAATTATGTTGTAAAATCAGCGAATGATTTTGGCAACGATGTCGACGAAATTCTTCTCGATGTAAGTCCCCCGCTTCATGACGATAGGGATGCCTTTGTTCGTAGAGATCCTGATGTTCTCATCTTCCTGTATGATTCCCACAAGCGGGCTTGTGAAGCAGCCTGCGACTGTAGCCAGATCCGGCATATAGCCTTCCCGCATCAGTTCGACATTGACTCTGTTCAGCACGACATATATGTCTGTCAGACCGTTGTCGCGGAGGAAACGCTCCGTCATCTCCGCATCGCGGCTGGCCGCATACTCCGGCTCCGTCACGATCACGGCCCTGTCCGCAGGCTCCAGAGACACCTCAAGCATCTCCCCGATCCCCGCCGGGCAGTCGATGATGATGTAGTCGAACACTTCCTTCAGCTTGGCGCAGAGGATTTCCATATGCAAAGGCGTGATATCCCGTTCATCCAGCCTGGGGGCGGCAGCCATGAAGTACAGGGAGCTGAATCCGTCTACCCTGATGATGGCTTTGCTGATCCTGCAGATCCCGGAGATAACGTCCATGATGTTGTAGACGACTCTGTTCTCCATGCCAAGATAAAGGTCCATGTTCCTCAGACCCATATCCATATCGATGAGCAGCACATTATAGCCACGCTGTGCCAGCGTAGCTCCCATGTTCACCGAAAACATTGTCTTGCCGGTCCCTCCCTTTCCGGAGGCGACCAGTAGAACCTTACCCATCATCCTGCTCCAAATAATCGATTTACCTGCTTTTTACATTGTGCATGGATTAAAGGAAATAGTCAAGGAATAATTTGTCGGACAAAAAAGTTGCCGCTCTCATGTGATGTAACCCAAGCTCTTCATGCTCACGTAACTCCCGTCACCGATGATGATGTGGTCGATCACGGGAATCCCCAGCAGTTTCCCCACCTCGACCAGCCGTTTCGTTGAATCGATGTCCGCATCGGAGGGCGCCGGATCCCCGCTCGGATGATTGTGTACAAAGGCCACGGATCCCGCGCTCCTTCTCACGGCCGGACTGAAGACTTCCCTGGGATGGCTCGGCGAAGAAGTCAGATCGCCGACGGACACTTCCCGCTCCTCCAGGATCTCCCCCCGCGCATTGATCAGCAGGCATTTGAAATGTTCCTTTGTCTCGTATCTGAGCCGCTCCAGAAACAGATTCGCGATATCCTCCGGATTCCGGATCCTGACTCTCTCCTCCGCCGGCAGGCACGACAGCCGCTTCCCCAGCTCCAGCGCCGCCATCAGCAGGCACACCTTAGCGTCACCAAGGCCGGAGACCTCCTTCAGATCCTCCGGACTGCACTCCGCCAGGTACCGCAGTCCCCGTTCATCCAAAGCCAGCACTTCCCCGGCCAGTTCCATCACGGATTTCGCTCTGGTCCCCGTGCCTAGAATGATCGCCAGAACCTCCACCGTCGACAGACTCTCCGGCCCGTCCCGCAGCAGTTTTTCCCTCGGCCTCTCCGAAGCCGCAAGTTGTTGCATCTTCATCTCTCAACCCCCTTCCGATACACGCCCGGAGCTCATCCGTGCTTCCGGTGCGGCTGCACTGCGGGCAAAAGCAGGATCTGCTTTTGTCCGCTTATCCTTTGTGCACGCCACCGACTCCCATTGCGTGTAAGTTCTGACATTATTTTACATCACATCCAAAAAATATCAACCCTTATTTTTCTCCGCACAGCGACTTTTTCGCACGAACTCCGGACTGTCGTAGTGTTTATTGCAAAAGCAACTCATAACTACGATTTTCTGATTTTGCATTAGAGGATCTGTTGTTCACAAACAGGGCAATGGTGTAAAAACCGCGGGTTTTACAACCGTTTTTCATCCCATATT
>JAUNQD010000044.1:0-295 GCA_030536355.1 Bacillota bacterium
ACTTGTAACACCCTCCGGGATCACTAAGTCTTCGGCCAATTCATTCTTAATATAGAGGCTTGCTTCATGATCTACAGGATTTGCTGAAGCATTACCGAATTCTATCGCGAGATAACTCTTTATATCATCGATATGTACTTCTTTTATATTCGAGCATCTCGAAAATGCGCTGCTTCCAATAATTATCAAGCTCGAAGGAAGATATACACTTGTAATTTTTTCGCAATACGAAAAAGCATTACCGCCTATGCTTTGAATACCATACGACAAGGTAACGCTTTCGATATTATTGCAT
>JAUNQD010000044.1:305-1535 GCA_030536355.1 Bacillota bacterium
TTACACTTCCAGGGATAGCGACATTTGTAAGTCCATCACAATCGTAGAAACAGCTATCACCAATGCTGGTCACCTTTCCCGGGATAACTAAATTCCCCAGATTCCGGCATGTGCCGAATGCACGATCACCAATGCGAGTCATACTATCCGGGATGGCAATTTCCTTCATATTTACACACTGATAGAATGCATAATCGCCAATACTAGTCACTCCGTCAGAAATAACAACCATCTTTATCTTACTTTTATAAGTGTTCCATGGAACTTTACCATAAGTGCTATAATCATCCATTTCACCGCTTCCGCTTATGGTAAGAAGCCCGTCATCATCAAGCTCCCAGCTCATATTATCTCCACAGTTGCCGGATCTTGATATTGCATACGAACTCTGTGTAAAAGCAAATAACAGAAGAAAGACAGCGGCCATAAATACTGTAAGTGGAATAGTAAGTTTTAATGATTTTATAGCTCTCATATCAGTCAACATCCTTTCGGGCTTTTCGGCTATGTACTGCTAACACATTCTATCACAGCGAAAATACTAATTGAATATAGCTACTATACAAGCATCTACAGTTTAGAATTTCTCTAGCATCTGTGTCAGCAGTGTGTCAAATATGTTCTATTTGTGAAATGTTGCATATATATTGACATACTTTTGAAATGCCGCTATACTCCCAATCATCGAAAGGGAGGCAGCAAAATGATGTACATCTACGAACCCGATAAGCTGGACGAACTACTTGATACGATCAAAGACGATGACAGCATCACGATCACCGGCAGACAGCTCAGAGAGCTTGCAGAGACCATAAGAAAGAAAGGTAAAGGACGTAAACCGATCGCTCTCGATGAGGATCTGTTCGATCAGGTCGTAAGACGCTGGCAGAGTGGAGAAATAACTGCTCGTGCAGCAATGCAGGAGCTGGGACTAAAACCCAATACTTTTTACAGAAGAGTGAAAGAGAGGTACGACGACATGGATGAACTCAAAAAAGAACTGAAGCAGGCAGCAAAGGATGAAAAGAAGGAGCTCAAAGAGCTGAAGAAGCAGGTCAAAGCCGAGGCCCGTGAAGTCAAAAATGCAATCAAGGATAAAGCCGATGATACTATCAGTGCTCATAAAATGGAGAAGGAGATCCGCAAGGAAAAAGCCGCGGCAGAACAGGATCATAAAAAAGAGCTCGATGAACTTCGCAAGACCGTCGAGGCCGAGGCCGAAGCTATCAA